>CANLRN010000065.1 GCA_947493495.1 uncultured Aquimarina sp. | reverse complement strand
CTAGAACCCCCTCTTTTAACATTATGTTAACCATTATAAATAACTAGTTTTTTGTCCTAAACATGGGGGGAAGCTCAAACAATCAACATCAAACTCTAATCCTGTGAACTCGATAAGTAAACAAATAATAACTGCTGATAACGTAGTAGAAAATTTTTTAACAGACTTAAAGGATATCCTAAAGAACCAAAATATTTTATACGCCAGCGACCTAAACGATTAAAAAAGAGAAAGGGAAATTTGTTCCTCAAAGTTACCTTTGTGATGCAACACAAAAAACACCTTTCTCTGATGCTTAATATAACCTTGTTTTCTCAAATAATCAGTAAACTTGATAAATCAAGATTCAAAAAATTAGTTGATTCACACCAAAGCGATAAACATCAAAAAGGATTTAATTTTCTAATGTATAAAGCGGGTTTAGAAACGTAAATTATAGTCCTATCAATGAGCTAGAATATAAACAACTATCCATCAATTTGTTTTAAGTAGACACTACTGATTCTTTATAATAAGTTAAAATGATTTTTATTCATTAAAATATTCTTAATTTGTTTTACTATTTGCCACCCTAAACCCCTGAGCATGCTATTTTTTCGATATGCATTTTTTCTTTGTATTGTCTCTATCAATGCGCAATCTGTAGAACAACCATTAGATACAGTTAAAGGGGAACTTAAAATTTTGCAAAAAAATATTCTAAATTCAGAAAGTCCTGAAAAAATAAAAGCGTATTATGATCTTGGGGATCGCTATATGAAGAAGGATATGGATTTATCTCTATATTATTTTCGGTTATTTATCAAAAAATCTAAGTATTCTGAATCGGAAGAATTATTCGGATGGTCTCATTTAAAGATCGCTTCATTATTATATAAAAAGGGAGAACTAGAATCATCATTAAAACATTATGATTCTGCAGAATACTATAGTAAAAAATCTAGAGATACGAGTAGTTTTTTAGCAACAGTAAATAATAGAGCATTATTATATAAAAACACAGGAAAATTAAAAGAGGCTGCAAAAGGTTTTTTTTATATCCTTAAACATATTGACAATCAAGAAAAGTATAAATTTGAGAAGTATCTTGCTTATAACAATTTAGGCACAATCCATCTCAATATTGATGATCCAGAGAAAAGTAAAATATACTTATTAAAAGCGCTAGATATAACTAAAGAACTTGAAGATGTAAAACTTTCATTAAATGTTTTGTTAAACTTAGGAGAGGTTGAATCAGATTTGAAGAATTATGATAGTTCTTTTAATTATCTAGAAGAGGTAGTGAAAATTGCTGATTCTTTGAATAACAGAAACTTCTTAAGATTGGCAAATAATAATATTGCTTATAATTTATACTTAAATAAGAACTATGAAGAAAGTATTGTATATGCCAAAAAAGCATTAGAATTTAGGTCTGTAGATATACAATCATTGGGGTCAGATACATATCATACATTAGGAATGGTTTATATGGAGTTGGGGAACTATGACCTTTCTGAGAAGTATTTATTAAAAGCGCTAGATATTTCTGAAAAACATAAACTAAAGTCTGTTTTTCTAGAATGTAAATTGGGCCTCTATCAATTAAAACAAAAAATGGGGGACTATAAATCTGCACTCAAACTTCATGAAGATTATGTCGCAATCAAAGATAGTTTTTATGACGGATCGATTAAAAAAGAAATTAAAAATCTAGAGTCTAATATAATCATTGAAGAAAAACAAAAAGAGCTTGAAAATTTATCATTCGAAAAAAAAACAAATGAAGATCAATTTTCCGAAAAAATCAGAACGATTTTGCAAATAATAGGGGCGGTGATTATAGTTACAATAGTCCTAATGCGATTTTATTTTTTGAGAAATAAAGCTAATATGGCAGAAGGTCAAAAAAAACTTACAGAAATTAGAATGGAGTTACTTCGATCTCAAATGAATCCACACTTTATTTTTAATACCATTAGTGGCATACAGAACTTTATATTAAAATCAGAGAAGTACGAAGCATATGATTATCTAACAAAGTTTTCAGACTCTATTCGCGCTATTTTTGAAAACTCAGGGAGCTCTTTTGTTCTTTTTAGTAAAGAACTAAATTTAGTGAGAAGATATGTTCATTTAGAAACTATGCGATTTAGAAATAAAATTGAGTATATCGAAAAAATTGATGAAGACTTATTGGAAAAAGATGAAATGGTGGCAGCTATGATGCTGCAACCTATCATAGAAAACGCGATACTTCACGGGCTAAGTAATAAAAAAGGTCCTGGGTATATTAAGTTTGAGGTTACAAAAGAAAAAGAATACCTTATTTGTATAATACAGGATAACGGAATTGGGAGAAAAGCTGCTCAAGAAATCAAAAAAAATAGACCACAAAACCATCTTTCGATAGCAACAATTAATACGAATGAACGTATGAATATTTTAAAAAAAATGGGGCATCATAGATCGAAAGTAAGTTATGAAGACATGTACTCCCCTGATAAAAAACCTTTAGGAACGAAGGTAACAGTCATTTTACCTATAAAAAGAATAGTGCGTAAATAGAACAATCCCACTAGAGTGTATGAGAAATCTCTGTAAATCATATATTTCTGAAATTTAATGCCATCAACTCCAATAATTTACAGTCAGTAAAATGATCTCATTTAATATGTCACGAATTTATTACTTTGCTAAATTATATGTAGCCTTAAAACCTGAGTTCGATCTAAGAAAAATGAAGTTATACGATTTACGGATGAGAATTTCGTAAAAATAATGGCAAGGATTTTTCGCTAGATTGATGAACCAAATTAAAGAAATAGTCATAGCTATTGTTTCATTTTATGAAGAAAATATAGTAGAAAAAGAATGTCATTAGATGCGAAATTTTTATTCGTAAATCGTATTAATCACATAAAATACTATATATCAATTTCTTAAACAAAATAACATGGTACTAAGTGCTATATAACCCGAGAGAATTTATTGACTTTTATCTATGATTCTTATATCGAATTCAGGTTTAAAATAAAAATGCACCAGCTATAAAAACTAATGCATTCTTTTCACACCTACCTATTCACAGAGAATATGTCCTTCAATTGTTTTACCATACCACCGTCTCCAGAGACACTGATTTCGCCAATCTTATCGGCAATTTTCTCTACATACTCCATTTCTTTAAGCTTGTAAAGCATTTCGTTCTCTTCCATAAGTTTGGCTGTATTTAGCAAACTACGGGTAGAAGCTGTTTCTTCTCGACGGGTAATGGTATTGGCTTGAGCTCTTTTTTGAGCTACCAATACCTGGTTCATGATATCCTTCATTTCACCAGTTAAGATCACATCACGAATACCACAGTTTAGGAGTTGCACACCTAGTTTTGAAGCTTCCGTTTTGGTATCTTCAAATACCGCTTGTGCGATACTTTCTTTACGTTCCAAAAGCTCATCCAAAGTATATGTACCTACATACGCACGTAATACTAATTGCATGGCGATATACAATTGCTTTTCATAATCTTTATTGTCTAACAAAGCTTTTTCTATATCAGTCACTTTATACTGAGTATAAAAGTTAACACGAACTGCTGCCTTATCTTTGGTTAACAATTCTTGACCAGCAATTTCTAGTTGTAATTGACGTAAATCTGCTTTAGCAATCTTGATGGAGGTATCATTTCTCCAGAAACGGTATGTACCACTTTCCAATGTTTTAGCATACACATCGTCTACAATCAATACTGCTTTTTCATAAGCAGCTACTTCAAAAACTCTGATATATTTGGTTAATGCATAGTGGCTAAAAAGTGATTTATCAATCTTTTCGGTGATATAGATCTTACTTAAATCTGCCTTAGCAAATTCATAATCGATCAACCCTTTCCAATACACATAACGACCGGCGGATAAAGTATTTTTGAAATTCCCATTCTCATACATTAGCACAATCTCATTATCTTTTACCTCGATGAGATGTAGCATGGCCTCCAACTCCTTGTCTTGTAGTAAGAGTTCCAGTGCTACTGGTGCTGCAAAAGGTTTGGTTAGATCATACTGTAGTATTCTTTCAGTAAATCCTAACCAATGGATTCCTTTAGTAATTACACGATGGTAATCTCCTTTTTTGAAAACTAAACCTACTTTGCCCGCATTAATTCTTACTCTTTTCATTTTTTACTTTTTAAATTAAACATTCATTGGATGACAATCCCTGTAACGGAGGCCTTGTCTACTTTAATAAAGAACCACGGGTATAGCCATTTCTCAAAGTATATTTTGACCGATTCTAAAAACCGGAATATTTGTTTTCTAAAAAAACAGTGAAAGCAAATCATCTTTCCTGTGCGGAACTATTAGTTTGTTATATTGTCTACAACCAGTTTTAAGCAAAGAGAAAAAAGAATATATTATCTTAAAGAAGATCATATAGTTCTAAAATCTGAATTCAAAAAAGTAGCTATTTCAAATACTAACAATACCAATATTTCAAAGTACATTCGAGACTGTTGGTATAGCAAGAGTACTATAGCAACCGATCTACAATCACAGTTTTTGTCATGTTTAACAGCGTGACAGGCTGGCGATCAGTTTTAAAAGATGATCAGCTTGTGAAAAATGGATTTTCAGTCCATAACCTACATTAAAAGTGTAGTGCTCTACCACTGAGCTACATAAACCACGAGTTTATGACGGGAGTCGAACCCGCGACACCTAATTGTCTGTTGTTCTAACCACTGAACTATCTCAACGTATGAGAGTGGGATTCGAACCCACGACCGACAGATCCGGTAGCTACTTTTTGGAAAATAACCGCAACCTTCAAGTCAAGTTGTATATGAAGTGATCATACAAATTTTGCAATACCTCATACAATGGTGCTATACAGAAACACTCAACGAGACTTGCTTGATATTTTAATAAACTTATTTTGTACCTCTTACCAGATTCGAACTGGTACTTCCGCTTTTGGCGGACAGATTGGCTATAAATGCGCTTCCCTACTCTGATTCTTGTTCATTTCGGTGCTTCTGCAAATTCTATTCATTAGCAGGCTGGCCACTAACAACTTCATCCAATCACTCCGTGGCTACGATCAAAGGTCTTTTACCACAGCTCTCCCTTTTAAGCTAAAGAGGCTCTTTATCATAGCCCTGCTACTTCCCCTATTTTGTAGCAGGGCACTACTTCAAACCCTTTGATATACCCCATTAAACCAGAGGGTTTGTTTTAATTATACAACAAAGATAAAATCATACTACGCAGTCTTTTTGCGTAGATAAAAATCATTTGTAAAAAGTACGATGTCTGTCATTTTTACTTTTGACATTCTTGGTTTCTGGAGGGTACAAAGCGGTACTCATTGCTTTGATATAATTTGAAGCCCACTTTGATACCATCTTAATGATCAAAAGCTTCAAACTTTTCTTTTTTCTTTTGGTAATCGTAAAGTGAATTTTCATAATAATTAGATAAATTGATTAAACATTGTTTTAAAAAATCGGTGGAACAGATAGGATTCGAACCTATATCTTCGGATCTTCAATCCGGCGCATTGACCAACTTTGCTACAGTTCCTTTTTGGGTGTACTCCAGAACTCGAACCCTGTTCCTCCCGTTCACGGCGGGGCGCTTTACCAGATACCCTAGAGACACCATATTGATAACCCGAGGGGATTCGAACCCCCAATTCAAGAGTCAAAATCTTGTATGTTACCATTACATCACAGGTTAGTTTTTTGTAAGCTCAATAGGATTTGAATACCCAATCAAGTTTGACACAAGCTCTATACATCAAGAGTCAAAGTCTTGGATGCTTCCGTTACACTATGAGCCCATAGTCGTACTCCACCTTGGATTCGAACCAAGACTGCACGGGGCTTAAACCCGATGCGGCTGAGAGTTGGGTACCCACCGCATCATCTGGCCCATCGCCAAAAACGTCTACAAGACCTTTATAGCTCTGTCCTGTACAGGGAGAGAGACTCGAACTCTCAAAATCCTGATTCTAAATCAGTCGCCTTTGCCAGTTTGGCCATCCCTGCATTTGTTAATGGTATTCCGTAGGAGAATCGAACCCTTAATTCCACATAGAAAGTGTGGCGTCTTAACCATTTGACCAACGGAACATTTGTCTAGAGAGCAGGATTCGAACCTACAACCTCCCACGTCCAAGGCGGGTAAACTACCATTGTTATACCTCTAGATTATTATTGCAGTACCGATGGGATTCGAACCCATAACCTTCCGAGAGACAGTCGGATGCACTAGCCATTGTGCTACGGTACTATATTCCTGCAAAGGCAGGAACCTTTTTATATTGTGGAAGTAGTAGGACTCGAACCTACAAGCTCCGAAAAGACCAGATTTACAGTCTGGTGAGCCAACCAATTGCTCAATACTTCCATAGTTTTTTGAGACAAGGATGAGATTTGAACTCATAAATAACAGATTTGCAATCTGCAGCCTTAACCATTCAGCCACCTTGTCATTGCGATACTGGTAGGATTCGAATACCGGATCAAGTTTGGTACAGACTCTACTATTTTATGAATAACAGCTCAACAGTGCTAACCATTAAGCTACAGTATCTTTATTGCGGAGAGCAAAGGAATCGAACCTTCATCACGTACTAGACGTAAACTCGCTTAGCAGGCGAGCGTAACAAACCAGTATTTTCTCTACGCTCCAAAGCGGAAGGAGTGAGAATCGAACCCACACGAGTCATTATCTCCTAACAGTTTTATTCACTACATTTTATTTTTTAGTGGTGTTCATCTGTTCGCCTGCCTGGCTCGGGTCAAGACTGCGGCCACCACCTATTGGCTTGTCCTTCCGTAAAGTTGACGTAGTAGGACTTGAACCTACATAACCTCGGTTAAAAGCCGAGTGCTTTATCCAAATACCCTACACGTCAATGTGTTTGGTTTTCAATATGTCAATGAACTATGGCAATAAAAAAAGACGCCTTGTTCGGGCGTCTTCTTATATATCTTGATGTTTTATAAGTTATGTTCTTATAATCATCTTTTCTATAAAATAGACACCCTTTATGTTCTTATCAGAACAATATTTTCTTTCCCAACTAAAGAGGCGATTTAAAATATGTTGTGAATTATTCGGTATCATTTTTATGTGTTTTAAATTATGTATAGTAATGCAATCTTGATTATGTGTTTTTTGTTTTGATTGCGATGCAAATATTTAACCTTTATTTTTAATCTGCAAGTATTTTTCAATTTATTTTACTGATAATCAGATAGTTATGTTTTAATTTAGATATAGGGATCCCTGTCCGTTTTTCAACAGATATTGGATAGTTGCAGTAATCGTCTGTCTCCCTGATGCTTACTTTCCAAATACTAATCTTTATATGCTATTTACTTTTCATTCATTATGCTAAAAAAATTCATAAAAAAAGCGTCCAATTTCTTGGACGCTTGCTGTTTTATAGTAGTTTTCTAATTTATATCATCTCAAAAAATGATCAAAATAGTCACATAACGTCCTGTTTCGGATGGATAATTCATTAATCCAACGATAATCACACTGGCTAAACAGTGGTTTTGACGCGATATGTATTCTATTTTGTGCCATTTTATTTGTGCAAATATCAGTAGTTTCTTTGTCTTTTTCCAAATTATTCTTGAAAATAAACCAATTTGGAAACATTCTAATGAAGAATATTATACCAGTTTTGACTAAAAAAAAGCGCTCAGTTTCCCGAACGCTTTTGATTTCAGTAATCATTTCATTACTTATTTTTAGTTGACTTTTTTGAAGAAGGCTTATTCTTTTTTTTAGATTTTGGCTGTTCAAGTTTCATTTTCTTTTTAATCCGTTTCTCTTCGCTTTCCATAAAAGAAAGATAATCGTCATTATAAATAACACTCTTAGCCTTCTTCAGTAATTTTAAACATTTTTTGTAGTTGTTTTTTGTTTCTTGGACATATGATGAAAGCCAATACAATTGCGCGCTGTCTATTGTTTTTACTGAGTGTGCGAACTTTATTAGTTTTTTTGCTCTTTCGACCTCATTGCTCCAAATAAGACATAATGCATACTTGGTATAGACCTCATCATAATCACTATTGATTGCAATTACCTTATCAAAACATTCAAACCCTTTTTCTGGCATAAATAGATTTCTCACGTAAATCTCTCCTAGCAAGCATAGCGAAGGGCAATGATTCTCATCATATGACAAAGCATAATTGAGCGACTCGCATATTTGCTCCCAATCCCCACCAAATATCTCAGTAGCGGCATGTGCTTTTAGATAATAACTATCTGCTATTGTTAACCCCATTTTCTTATCGTTTTAATTCGTTACGTAGATCTTGTTTTAATTGATTACGTTTGTTTTTGAAGTTTTTTGTCTTCTTTTCTTTTTTAAAATCAGTTCCTCTAAATACTTTTATTGGATTACCCCGTTGGACACTCAAGTGATTCTCCCATTGATCTATTAATGATTGCTTCAATGTATCCAACTGATTTGTTATTATTTTTTCTTTTAATCGATCAATAGCCATCTTCTTATTTTGATGCTGAGAACGGCTATCCATAGCCACCACTTGTATTCCTGTTGGTTTATGAATGGCTCTTACTGCCGAGTTCACCTTGTTTACATTTTGACCACCAGGTCCAGAGCTTCTCATGGTTTGAAAAGTGATCTCTTTTTCTGATATTTCCTGAAACGTAATAGCATCCAATTCATAGATTCCAATAAACCAATTCTTTCGTTTATGATACTTACGAAAAGTCGATGTTCCAATCCATTGCACAGTTCCTAACCAGGAACTTAAAAATATATTTAGTTCTTTTCCTTCTAGCTGAAGTGTAACAGATTGAATCGTTCCATTTTCGATACCTTTTATTCTTTGAACAATAGTATATGACAATCCAGTTTGTTGTACTTCATTTAAAAAGCATTTGAGAACTTGGGCGACTACCCAGCAGCATTCTGCTGGGCCTCTACCCGCTGTTATCTGTATTATTTTTTGATTCATTTATTCTTCAATCTTGAGATCAATTTCAATAATTCATCTCTATTTTTCTTATTCTTTATGAATTTTGGTAGCTTATCAACTAACATCATTCCATAAGATTCTTTACCTCGCTGTCTTAATTTCGCCGAAATAAATTTTTCTAAATATTCTAAATGTTCATTATTTACTGCCCAAAACAATTGTCCTTTAAAGCTTTCGGAAAACCAATGAGTAACTTCTATATTTTCCCCTTTTAAATTTCCAATTATATACCAAATCAACTTTTGGAATGTAACTAATCTTTTCTTTACATTCTTTGCAAGTAACTTCTATACGCTTCGAATTTTCTATGTAATGAAGCTTTTGCATTACAATTTGGACAATGAACATTTATCATATCCTTAAAATATGTTAGGCTTTTTATGTTTGATTTAAATCTATTTGTTTCCATTTTATTTGTCTTTTTTGCGTTAGGGATTGAGGCGGCATCCTTTTGTAAGTTCCTTTTTTCAAAGGAACATATAAAAGATATAGCCGAAAGCCCGACCCGTAGGGTAACGCTCTAACCTTAATTACATTACTTGTCCATCCGAACAATTTTGGGTGTAAATGTTCCTAAAACCTCAACCAGTTCTTGCTGATTGGCCATGACTTTTTCTATGTCTTTGTATGCCATTGGTGCTTCATCAATTCCGCCTCCAATAAGTGTAACATCATGTGCTTTTAATTGCTTTTTGATTTCACTTTTGGTAAATTTCTCTTTGCACTTTCTTCGAGAGTGTAAGCGACCAGCACCATGTGATGCAGACTGTAAACTTTCTTCGTTTCCTAATCCTCTCACGATAAAGCCTGGTGCAGTCATCGATCCAGGTATGATCCCCAATTCGCCTTTGGCAGCTGGAGTGGCACCTTTTCTATGTACAATACATTCTTCTCCATTGACTTCTTGCTTCCAAGCAAAATTGTGATGATTTTCGATTTTTGCTACTGGTTTTGATCCCAATAATTTTGTAATCCTAGCATGGATATCATCATGGCATGCTTTTGCATAATCCCCAGCCAAATTCATTGCCAACCAATATTCCTGACCATCATGTGTATTCAAATCCAACCACGCTAGCTGCTGTACATGTTTTGGCAAGGGACATTGTTTGGTAGCCAAATAGGTATAATGTTTTGCAATATTGGCACCTAACCCTCGAGATCCACTATGAGATAATAGTCCAAGGTACTCACCTATTGGGAGTTTCCATTCATTATTGATTTCTGTAATCGAAACGATTCCAAATTCTACAAAATGGTTTCCTCCTCCAGAGGTCCCCAATTGCTTGTATGCTTTATCTTTCAATCTTTTTAGCTGTGGAATGTTTTTAAATTCATCTCGTTCAAAAATAGCGTGATCGTGTTTTACCTTGTGCGTCTCATACATCCCAAACTTGGTATGTTCTGAAAGAATATTTTCTAATTGATGCTTCTTTCCTTTGAGATACGAAACCGCTATGGGATATATCGTAAGACACATTCTACAGCCGATATCTACTCCTACTCCATAGGGGATTACAGCATTTTTTGTGGCTAGCACTCCACCAATTGGCAAACCGTATCCAGTATGCGCATCGGGCATCAAAGCGCCTTTTGTTGCTACAGCTAATTTTAACGCATCATATAACTGATACTTGGCTTGTTCATCAATTTCATTCTCGCCATATATTTGAAAAGGAGATCGGGTTGTTTTTAATGCATGTCTTTTTACTTCGACAGGATTAGATAAACTCTCTGCAACCTTTCCCCAAACACCATCCCCTTTATAAGCTTCAGGATTGAGTAGCACTTTTTTAGCTTCGATTACTATTTGTTCTTTTTTTACTCGTTTATGATATCGATTAATATGACCCAAAGTCACATTAATACTATTGTTTTTTGGAAAACCTAATTTGATTAAGTCTTTTCCGCTTAGTTTCTTTCCCATGATATTTCTTCATTAATAATTTTTTGAATAGGAACATGTTTTAATGTTCTAATTCTCATCTTCACTTCTTGTTTATTTTCTTTCCAATTGGGCCAATCCCAATATGATTTCCAAGGAAATACTCTTTTTTCTGCACCAAAATATCTTGTTTTATTCAATTGCTGAAAAAGTAAAATTCTTTCGCTTTGCAATTTCGGATCAATTCTTCTACTATGTGTTACATATGCTCTAGTGAACTTTATTCTATACGACCCTTTTGGTATTTTGATATAAAATCGCGTACGTATTCTCCTTTTTTCGGTATAATATTGAAACGGAACACTCAATCGTTTGGCACCATCACTAAGGGTATTAAATTGTTTTTTACTTAGTGTTGGTATTTCTTTATTGATTAAATATTTTGAAGCTTGATGTTTCCATTTTCTCTCTGCTTCTTCCTTGCTTTTTGCCCATATTTTTTTCTCTATTTTATCGTATACTTCTTGTATATATTTTTGATTGCGATATCTTTTTACATTTTCTGTGATAATCAATTCTTTAAACCATCCATGACGAATTGGTTTTTCTAATTTGATATATCCAAGCTTTTGCTCTTCTTTCCTGATTTGGTCTAGCCTTTTGTGGATTCGTAACACTTCTTTTTCTGCTTTACTTCTTTTATGCAATGGTTTCATCATAACATTATATTTGATGATCGGTATGAGTTTAGATACTATACTGCATAGCATACATAAAATCATGCGGACCTTTTAAACTTTAGTTAAGGTGGTATTTGCTTCGGAAAGATTCGACAGGAAATTCCTGACAAAGGATAAAACAAAAAGTCCGAAACTTTTGGAGCTTCGGACTTCTTTATATTGCTAGTAAAACGTTATTTTCTAGTGAAGTCCCGAAGCAAACTCAAAAAAAGACCTCGTCTTTTTAGAGTCGTAGTAGGTAGCTTTATAAAAGTCATAATACTTCGGTTTTTAAAAATTAAACAATGTGTGTTTGCAATTATTTTTGATTGCGGTGCAAAGATGAAATCATTTTTTGAATTTTGCAAATAAAATTTAATTTATTTACTTGAAAATCAATATCTTACATTTGTTTTTAAATATAAGAATCCCTGTCCGTTATTCAACGGATAGCAGCTTTTTTTGTAATCAACTGTTATTCTGAAAGCTATCTTTCAAATGGTATTTGATTAGATATCTGTAGTTTTCTAAAAAAAGATCATAAAAAAAGCGTCTAATTTCTTAGACGCCTTTGCTTTTTATATCCTATTTATAGTTTTACTACCTATATTCTTGATTTGAAAACAGCTTTTCAGCGTCCTTTATATGTAGTTTACTAAGATTCATATTTATAATTTAAATTTTTATTCAGTTAATGAATGTCTATGACATCGGTAATATTTCTATTACTTTACCATAAACATTTTTTGTCCATCCGTTAATTCTACCGTGATTATTACCAATTAATAATCCACGTTTATCATTTTTTCCTTTTACCAGATGTGTAAAGCAGTTTTTACGAACTTTACAATAAACGATATCTCCTACCTTACAATCTTTCCAAACGATAGGCTGAAGCCTTACTGGTTGTTTAGATTTTAAAATAGGTAGCATAGAATTACCGGGTTCTTTTGAAATAATGGTTTCTCCATTACTTAATTTTTGAATTTTCCAATTCATAATTTCAATTTTATACATTATGTAACTCACTATTGGGTTACATATCCCATAAAATTTCAAAAGAACATGTTCAAAGAACTTTTACAAATATCGGATTATTATCCAATTGGCTCCAAATTTATTTCCAAAAATGAAACCATTTCTTAGTTTCATTACCCTTTTTGGCAGGCTTCGATTCAATTGATTTTACCTTTGGATTGACAGTTTTAACTTTATTTTCTTTCAAATTCAATAACTTACTATACTCATCACATGAATCATAAGCATTAATATATAATTTTAAATACGCTTCTATTTGCACTATCTCAATACTATCTCTTCAACAAGAAGTATAAGTATCTACTAGTAAATAATCCTCGAGTAAGCTTCGAGCTATTAGACCTGAGATCCCGCTAGATATTGAAACGAATTCAGCAAACAGCGGGATTAGTTCAACTATCTGATTTGAAGACATCGCTGTGCAACTTTTCAAATCAGAGTTTCATTACTAAAAATAAGAGAAAAGCTTTAACCCGCTTTATGCAATAGAAGGTTGTCAAGAAGCTTGTAGATGCAAGAAATACTAGTGTTTTCTTAATTTTTGCATAGCACCGTATGGTGAAATTAAAAAACGCAGTGCAGCGTTAGTATTTGCGGTAGCTACAAGATGTAATAAATTTTCTATTGCATAAAGCGGGTTTAAATAATATAATGGAAAGAAAAATGCTAATTAGGCAAATTAATAATTGTCAGCTTTCTCGGCACTTCAGTCCGAAGATCACACATTTTACTATTTTTACAAGATTTTGTGAAACCAAAATAAACACTGTTACTTGTAAAAGTTATTGATCATCAAGTAACAGAAAATGATTTTTATCATTTTTGATCGTATTAAGTTTAAAGAAGATATAAACAAATGAACTATCGCAAACTAGGCAATTCAGAATTAAAAATTAGTGAGGTATCTTTTGGATGTATGTCTCTTAAAGAAAATTATCGAGATACCGAGAAATTAATTCACCAAGCAGTTGATAAAGGGATTACTTATTTTGATACCGCAGATATATACCAAAATGGTCAAAATGAGCTGATGTTGGGTACTGCTATTAAAAATTTTAGAGGCGATGTACTCATTGGAACAAAAGTGGGTAATCAATTACGAAATGATGGGAACGGTTGGAATTGGAATCCAAGCAAGAAATATATCCTTAAATCAGTTGAAGATAGTTTAACCCGATTGCAGACAGATTATATTGATTTATATCAATTGCATGGTGGAACAATTGAGGATCCTATTGATGAGACCATTGATGCTTTTGAAACCTTAAAAAGAGAAGGAAAAATACGATATTATGGGATTTCTTCTATTAGACCTAATGTCATTAGAGAATATGTGGAGCGTAGTAATATATCTAGTGTAATGCTGCAGTATAGTCTTTTAGATAGAAGACCTGAAGAATCTTGTTTAAAATTATTAAAGGAAAATAACATTGGAGTGCTGACAAGAGGTTCCATAGCAAAGGGTTTATTAGCTGGTAAACCTCCAGCTGATTATTTGAATTATTCTGCTTTAGATGTAAAAAAGGCTATTGGCCTAGTGAAAAACTTATCTGTAAGTACCTCCATGTCTTGTACGGCTATTCAATTTGTGCTAAAACATTCTTCAACAACTTCTGCAGTAATTGGAGTTCGAACAGAAGAACAATTACTAGAATGTATACAAGCTTCTAAGGTTGAACCATTATCAGATAGGGAACAAATACTGCTTCGGCAGGCTGTGAAACCATTTTTATATAAAAACCATAGATAATACACGTATTAGAACAACACTTTTGAAGAGGAACTCTTCAATAATTTATTTCCAAAATTGAAACCATTTTTTGTTTTTAATTGAACTTTCATTTGTTGGTTTAAAATAAGGAATGATATCAGTTCTCTCAATATTTTCATTTTGTAATAAAAGCATTTTTTCTTTTAAAGAACTGCTCTCAAACTTTAATAGAATGTTTTTTGCCAGATTATAAACATGATCAATAAGAACCTTCTCTTTTATAAAGTCACTTTGGGACAAACCAACTTCATATTCTATATAAACAAGTCTATAATCAAAGAATAATCTGAATCCCAATCTTTAAATGAACTGATAGTATTAATTATTTTCCACATCTCTTGGTTATCATTTACCTGTAATAGTTTCGGGCAATTCATTTCGATCATTAGCACCAAATATTCCTCATAGTTGTAATTATTAAGATAAATTTTTTCGAGTTTATTAAATACATTTTCCTACTTATAATTAAGACAAATGATCTTATATACAAGATCATTTGTTTCAATTGCATTTAAAATCTCTGGATCAGTATATAACCAATTTTCATAATCAGATATTGAAATCTTATTTGTTAAGACATCAAATATCTTCAATTTCAAATTTTCCATCACTTTTTTCTTTTTCTCCATGGCGCATTCTTTTTCCAATCGCCAGCCATAATACATCCGTATGGCAATACTTCGTCGATTACAGTACCTAAACCGTATTCACCCATTTGATTTCTTACAGTCTCAGCATTTTTATATGCACTAGGCAATTCTGTGACATCAATTTCATTAGAAAAGAAACGAATATCCAACCCTTGTGTTTCTTCCTGAAATACTTCTTCGTTGGTTTTACCTGCTTTACTTTTTCTATGTTGCGTTCTACTCATGTTACGTCCTGCCCCGTGCGGCGCAAACCCAAGATTAGTTGTCGTCGTTTCTCCATCTACAATCAATACAGGCTCTGACATATTTAAAGGAATCAATCTAGGACCAGTAATATCTGGCATAAACTTCGTGTCTAGCGGAGTTGCTCCTTTGGCATGATAAAAAAGATCTCCATCTTTAAACACAAAATTATGTTCATTCCAATATCGATCTTGAGCCCTAACCTGTAAAGCGTCTAGCGTAGCATTATGAAGTACTTCATGATTTGTTTTAGTCCATTTTCTTATCACTTGCAAGGCATCCCAATAGGTTTGTCCTTCTTCGGTATCAAAAGGTATCCAAGCATTTTGTTTTAAGGTTTCTGGTGATAACTCTTTTCTATACCGTTCTGCAATTTTCATCCCTTTGGTGTATAGATTAGCGCCTGGCCCTCTAGACCCGTGATGCGTAATCATCATGGTATTTCCAGTTTTTTTTGATTTCCCGACGAATAAGAAATGATTTCCATCTCCTTGGGTTCCTAAATGAGATCTTGCGGCCTGGATCATCTTTTCATTATTCAACATATAATTCCCTTTAAAATCGTTTAATAATTCTTCCGGAAATCTATACTGTGTATTTCGATCTCTACCCCCTGGGCCAAAATGGGTATTTGCATGTGCTGCATCTAGCACTTTTTTAGGAGTTATTTTACCAAAATCAGTAAGCATTACAGAACAGCAGATATCTGCACTATGCATTCCAGGATGGATTGCGTTTTTGGCAACTACCACTCCCCCAACTGGAATTGTACCATTAGGTCCTGTTGGACAAGCATCTGGCATAATTGCCCCATTGACCAAGGTTGGAGTTCTCATCAATGTATTCATCGATTCCACTACAGAATTTACATTCGTTTCTTCTAACTCATTTTCTGCTTTTATATTAATTGCAAATGGAGCTGCTTTTTCTTGCAATCCAACTGTAGGAGGAGATTTAAATTGCTCTAAATAGGCGTGCATTGCTTCTCCTTCTAATTGGTTAGCATTGATATGATCGATGGCTTCAGGAAACCATTTTCCTGATCTAAAACCTAATTCGATTAATGTCTTTCCTGTTATATTTTTTTTGTTTTCCATAATTCTTTTTTTGAAGCTCCGCCGACTCCTCGTTCGACGGAGCATTACTTTAAAGCCAATGTTTAATAGCTTGTTTATAATTCTGACACAAATATTCTATTAAAGTGCGCAATTATTTTGCGTAGTTTAAATTCTTTTTATAAAATTCATTTCTAATATCTATCAATAACTTGTTTACATTATCCATATCTGGTCTCGCCATCAAATCAGATTGATCATAAAAATCCTCTAGTGCTGATTTTATTTTCTCTGCTTCATTAACAAGATCATCATATTCAAAATCTCCATTTTTGATTCTTAATAAGTATTCACGATCCGTTCTTCTAACATTTATCAATCCTTCTTTAGCGATTTCTTCAGCCATGTGAAGTAATCGAAAAGTGTGCATCATATTTTTGGTATCGTAGTTTTTGCCATGTGCAATATTGTTTTTATAGCGTTCTTCATTTCTTTTTTCAACCCAAGTCCAATATTCCTTATATTTTTTACAATAGGATGAATACCCATCAACATTAAAATATAACATGGCAATTGGTTGTTCTGTTTTAGCAACAGAACTTAAACAAACTTCATTAGCATTATTTCTTACTATTCCTTGATAGCCTTTTTCTTTTCCATAAAAAAGATTATAACAATCTTTCATATGTGGAATTTTGACTAATCCACAATTGGAAACTTCAAATTTATTTGTTAGTAGAAAATCCGTTAATAAAATCGACTGTTTATTGTCTCTTATGTAGCAAAAATCCAAAACCGATTTTCGTTCTTTCTCAACAGGGTTTACAATTTTTTTATTCAACCCTCTCGCTTTTTTGATCTGGGTATACGCATAATTTGCAAAAGTGCTTTTACATAATTTAGACAGAAAATGTTCTATTTTAATTTGATCAAAAATTGGGTCTTTCATTACTATACAATCTTCTGGAACATTCAATAATTCTAAAATATTAGGATTGTTCTTTGATAGTAGTTCTATAAACTTTCTAAGTTCATAGTATACAATATCATTGGTTTCATTAGTAATCTGACCAACATACTCCAACGAATAAAATTGTTCTTTTGGTAATACAAAGACACCCCGTATATCTGTATCCGAAATAGCAGTAGCCAAGCCATATGCTCGACTACCGCTTATACATTCAAAAATTATATTTCCCGAAGCTTTTAGTGCAGAAATTGTTTTCATCGTATTATTTCTTTAAACAGAAAATTATCTATTCTTGCGCTATCAGGTTGTCCTGTTGGCAAGGATTTCGCATACTTATCATTAACTGCTATAGTTTCTGAAACAAAACGTATTACTTTTTCATTCCTTGGGTGTAGATACGCTTCATTATTTTTTGATTTTATATGCATTAATGTTCTTATTTCCTTTGCGATATCATCATATACTATAGATAGCATTTCACTAAAAACTACAGGAGGTATGGATTTATGCTCTAATATCCATTTACCAGCTAGTGATGTTCGTAATGCATAAAACAAACTCTTTAATCTTACTGTTTCATCTGCTAATTTTTTTTCATACTTTTTACTCATGCTTAAATAATGGAACATACAGGCGATAGGAGAAAAACATTCTAAAGCGATACTTCTTAATTCTGAAACCAATGCATCTTCTCCCATATATAGTATTGGAGAAAATAGATGTTCTAAAGCGGGAACATTAGACTTCATAAGCAACCGTAGGCTTTTACGGAGTTCCCAACCTACGGCATCAAAATCTCCATCCATGATATCTATAGTATCTCTTTTCTCGGATGTGGATAGATACCATTCTAAGGGTTTAGTATATAAAAAACGTACATCATAATCACTATCTGGAGATGCAAAACCCCATGCTCTGCTACCTGATTCGCAAGCATAATTTATTGTAACACTATACTTTTCTTCTATATTTTTAAGTTTTGTTTTCATGTCTTTTTCAATTACAATACAAAGATGTAATTATACTGCGCAATTATTTTGCGTAGAAAAAAATATTGTTTATTTTTTGACAAATATTTGATTATGGCACTAAACAAAAATGCATTAATTCGTTATAAGACCATAGATAAATGTCTACAAAACAACAATCGTAGCTGGACATTAGATAATCTTATCGAAGCTTGCTCTGACGTATTACATGAGTATGAAGGTAGAGATATCAATGTAAGCAAACGTACTATTCAATTGGATATACAGATGATGCGTAGTGATAAATTGGGATATAATGCACCTATTGAAGTTTATGACAAGAAGTATTATCGATATGCAGAAGAGGAGTATTCTATTACCGATATACCATTAACCGAAAATGACATGAATGTGCTTTCCGAAACTGTTGAAATGCTGAAACAATTTAAAGATTTTTCATTATTTTCTGAACTTGGTGGCATTATTCAAAGATTAGAGGATAAAGTATATACCGAAAAGACACATCAGTCAGCCATTATTCATCTAGACAAAAACGAAAAGCTAAAAGGCTTGGAACATCTTGATACCTTATATCAGGCTATCCTTAAGAAAATAGTATTGAAAATTACTTATCAATCTTTTACAGCTAGAAATGCTTCTGAGTTTGTGTTTCATCCATTTATTCTAAAAGAATTTAATAATCGATGGTTTCTGGTAGGAAAACCAAATGCAAAGAAAAAACAGCCTATAGTAACTTTAGCACTGGATAGAATTATTTCTATCGACTTTGATACACAAATTCCTTATACCGATGTATACTTTAACGGTGATGAATATTATAAAAATACCATTGGTGTTACCGTATTAAATGATGAACAACTCCAAGAGATAATCTTAAAAGTTGACAGAAAAAACACACCTTATGTAATCACTAAACCTTTTCATCATTCTCAAAAAGTCATTGAAAAACTAGAAGATGGTAGTACTATCATTAAATTGTCTGTTCACTTAAATTTAGAGTTTGAGCGTTTGATTCTGGGTTTTGGTGATACTATCGAAGTAATCCAGCCCAGGGTACTTAGAAAAAGGATTCGAAAAAAATTCGAAAAAGCAGTTGCAATTTACAATGTATAATAGCTGTAATTCTTCCTGTTTAGAGTAACTATAATATTTGTATAAACACAATAATTGGGCTTAATTCACTAATTTCAAGAAGAAAGAATGGCTGTAAACAAAAACAACCCCTTCAAAACGAAGAGATTATTTCTAGTAGCGCCGAGCGGACAAATATCGAACTTTTGGATAGCAGATTCTAACTTAATTCTCTAAAAACCAATTGACTATCAAAAAATCTATTTTACATAATATTTATTAAATCAATATTGAGAAAATAAAAAAGCATGTGAATCGGCTAAAACACCTATAACACCCTGCTTTTAGCATAGGCAGGTTTTCTATATTTTATGACATTATTTATCATATAATTTTGGATGATTTTTTTTAAACATATTAAAACAAAAATCAACATAAACTTGCTTCAAAATCGTTATTTATAAATCGTATACTATTACAAATAATAATCTTCTATTCCGGTTTAGGAGGTTACTTGTTTGAATCCTGCTGAGAGTATAAGTTGTAGTGATAATTTAAGCCTTATAAAGTATATACTGTTTTGAAAACCTGATACTTACAGTATGAAATTTCGTTTCGTTCGCTTTTAATTATTATCGCTAATAAATAATATTTCTTCTAAATTAAAACTCAATGATAAACGCACGTTTTCTCGTAAAAGGTTCTCTTCTTCTGATAGCATAAATAAGTAAGCAAAATTAAAATCAACTTTTTTTGTCTGCAAACCTATGCCTACCGATACAAAAGAGTCTGTTGGCCGATTTATACCAAGTGAATATCCTGCTCTAGTTATTATTTTTTCTCTAAATTGAAGCTCTAAACCTAAAGCTATAACTGATCCTTCTATACCAAAATCAAGTGCTTCTCCATTGGCATTCTCAACATATGAATCAAGTAATGTTTTATACTCGGTAGTAATACTAAGAACTGTATCTTGATTAAAAATAAAGTCAAAACCAGTACCTATTCTTAAAGTTGAAGGAGCATAAATTTCTATCTCCCTATTATCATTTGAAGATTCTCCTCTTAAATTGGAAAAATTAAAGCCTGCTCTCCATCTACCATTAAATTTTTTATATGCTATTTCCTTCCCGTAATAAAATCCAGAAACGTCGACACCATATAAACTTGATGCCTCATTAAAATCATTTGGAGTAGAAATTTTTCCTTGCAATAAAATGTAACGACCACTAACAGACATAGCAAATGTATTTCCTAATCTTAATGTATAAGAACCATCTATGGTTCCTTCAAGATTGGTTTCAACAAATCGCAAATTATTGATGTCATAAGAATATCCTCGAAAACCTATACTATATGCACTTCGGTTATCGATTTTACAATAATAACTTAAGTTTAGCTGGTTAAAATTATTAAACTGGTTACTGTTTCCTAAAATTCGAGTAAGACCTAATTCAAATTTTTTATCAGAAAAGATATATTTAGATGGGTTCCAGAATTGAGAGAAAGTGTCAGCAGTTGTTGCTACTCCAATATCTGCTTGACCAGCAGCTATGGCGTCTGTTGCGATTACAGTAAAAGCATCTCTTACGGTGTTTAAGTTATTTTTCTGAGCTGACAAACTGCTGAAACATATTAAAACACTCAAGAATGCGTTTATTTTCATAATTTCATATATTACATACTAATTAATTCACTACTAATATTAGGTATATTGCCCTTTTATGTAGTATTTCCGAACTGCTATATTTTCTCCAAACATAACTACATAAAGTAGATTTTATATCCATCATCTAAAAAGTTCTTACTTCACCCATCACATAAGAACTACTCAGTAAGATGATAGTATCAGTATATTTAAAGAATACAATTTTTCTCTGTTCTTATCCAACATTCTTTATTCATTGAATTTTTGGATAGTATGGGATATTATCAAATGAAAACAACTTCTTCATTATTTGTATTTTTCTAATTTGCAGAGATAAAAGTATATATCTCAAAAAAATAAAAGAGTGATTTTAGCACTAAAAAACTCCGGAAACATTAAAATTATACGAATCAGGACGTTTTTTGAAGCTGTTTTAAGAATTTCTGAAAATTCTCTTATATTTAGAAAGCGTTGTTTGATAGATTTATAATTTGAGATAGGCGTACTACCATTGTTTCCATCTAACTATTATAAAAAAGAGTATTTGTTATACCTGAAACAGGATTAACTCCTTCACTACGTTTCGTCGTTGTCCCTTAAAAATGCTCTTGGATTGTTAAGAAAGAGTTTAGTAATGGAATAATGATCTGTTTCCTCCACAGAGGTCTTTTTCATATCACTATCAGTAATTTCATAAATCGAAGCTTCTGGATATGCCATTAGCATTGGAGAATGCGTGGCAATAATGAATTGAGAATCGTAGTTTTGTAAATGTTCTTGTAAAAAATAAATAAACGCCAATTGTTTTGAAAGCGAAAGAGAAGCTTCAAATAGGTCTTGTCTTTATAATCTTTAAATGTACCTCCTCTCTGTTTATGAAGTCTGTACATATAAGGAACATAAGAGTAGGCAGACATACTTTTATTTGCTTTCTCCCAGCGTAAGGCAAATATATCTTCACGTCCTTTGAATACCGATTTTAAAAGCTGTATTTCCGCATCCAATTTCATAGTAATGTTTTGTAAATACCTAAATCTTTACACGTTTCGCTAAACCCAAATCCATATTCATTAAACCCGCTTTATGCAATAGAAGGTTGTCAAGAAGCTTGTAGATGCAAGAAATACTAGTGTTTTCTTAATTTTTGCATAGCACCGCTATGGTGAAATTAAAAAACGCAGTGCAGCGTTAGTATTTGCGGTAGCTATAAGATGTAATAAATTTTCTATTGCATAAAGCGGGTTAAAGGCTATGATAAGAAATTCAAGAAAACTGATGAGCAACGTTTAGCTTTTGCTTTAGAAAAACATAAATACCTCTTTCTTGAATTTATCAAACAACCCTTAGTGCCTTTTGATAACAATCAGGCAGAACGTGATTTAAGGATAATCAAGGTCAAACAAAAAGTGTCGGGATGTTTTCGATCGCAAGATCATATCCATTACTTTTCCAGAATCAGGGGATACGTCTCAACCCTTAGAAAGAATAAGCAATCTATATTAGAATGTCTTATCAATGCATTCTATGAAAAACCTTACATCCCAATGAAGGGTGAATAGTTACACGGTGATATCAAAAAATTTTAGTTTTTTTTGGATAGAGGTAGGGTAAAAATTAGTTAATACGTTTTATCAAAGTCTAGACATCCATTATATTAATTAAGAACAAAATTTTTAAAACCAATGAAAATTGTAACCGCTTTTAGTAGCAGTAATTAGTTACAGTAATTGAAGTAATTTCTTAAAATCAAGAATCGATTGGATAAGATTTTGATGGTAAAGATCAAGTCAAAACATATCAATTGATACTTCTCTAAAAACCATAAAAATAAAATATGAAAAATCTATATAAAATTAGTTGGATATGGTGCTTGTGTATAGTTGCATCCTATGCACAATCTACTCCAAAATTTCAGTTCCCCAAAGGGCATCAATTATATAAACAATTAAAAATCGCTGACCAGAAAAGACAGGTCAAAGATACAGTAAATCCTTTTAAAACAGGGGATCGAGCTATGGATCGAATTTACTATGAATTGGATCGTACTTGTGATCCTATGACCCGAAAAATTCCAGATAATATCCATGTCGAAGAACAAAAATTTGTAAAAAATAAAAAGTCTTTGGGTTTTAATAGAACTACGGCAAAATTTTCTGGTAGTAATTGGGTAAATCGCGGTCCTTATAACGTAGGAGGGCGTACCCGTGCCTTAGCAATAGATATGACCAATGAGAATGTAATTCTTGCAGGAGGAGTTTCTGGTGGTATGTGGCGATCCGAAGATGGCGGCAAAAACTGGAGAAAAGTTACACGTCCTTTTCAGAACCCAAGTGTTACTACAATTGCTCAGGATCCCAGACCTGGTCATCAGCATATCTGGTATTATGGGGGTGGAGAACGTATCGGTAGCTCAGCAAGTTATAACGCAGCTAGTCTCTATACAGGAAATGGTATCTATAAATCCCAAGATGGTGGTCGTACCTGGGAACTACTCACAAATACCGTAGATAATACTGTCAATAGAATCTCTCCTTTTGATCTTGTCAGTAAGATAGTGGTACATCCGGCTACCGGAGATGTATATGTAGCCACTCTCAATGGAATTTTCAGATCTCAGGATGGAGGTGATACTTTTTTAGAAGTATTAGCCAGTGGTCAGGATCGTATTACAGAAATTATAGTTGCCCCTTCAGGAAGGTTGTTTGCCTCGGTTCCTGTGTCAAATTTTTCTCAAGAGATAGGAGCATTTTACGGGGTCTATTTTTCGGATAATGGAACGGATTGGACGAATGTTGAAGAAGGGAATGATGGAATGGCTTTTAGCGAGCTTATTATAAAGTATGCAAATAGAATTAAAATAGCCGTGAATCCTGTCAATGAAAATGAGCTATATATATTAGCACATTCTGCTAGAGGTGAATTTAGACATGATGGTATTAATGGAAATAGTAGAATTTCGACATTTGGTGTATTGCGTTATAAATTAACCGACGATAGAGTTTCCTCAATCGAGAACTTAACCGGTAAAATACCAAGAAATACTGTTGCAAGTGTTGTAAGTGGATTAAATTTACAGACAGGTTACAATATGATATTAGAAATTCACCCTCAAGACCCTAATGTAATCTATGTAGGAGGAACCAATTTATTTAGAACTACTGATGCCTTTGAAACTTTTATAGAAGAAGATAATTATTGGATTGGCGGGTACTCTCCAAAAAACGATGTGTCCTTATATCCGGATCAGCATCCGGATATGCACGCACTGGTTTTTTATCCTTCTAATCCTGATAGGGTATTAAATGCGAATGACGGAGGAGTTTTTAGAACTGAAAATATCAGAGCGAATACCAGTTTTGAAGAACCTGTAGACTGGACTTCTATAAATAATGGATACTTAACCACACAGCCTTATGCTATTTCTTTTGATCCGGAAACAGATAGTAAAGAATTACTGGCAGGTTTTCAGGATAATGGTACCTGGTATACGAATAGTACCAATTCTACAGCTTCCTGGATAGAAGAATTAGGGGGCGATGGTAGTTATAATGCTTTTGCTGATAAGGGACGTACTCGTTATTCATCTTCGCAAAGAGGTAATATTGTACGTATTAATTATAATGAAAACGGAGATCCGGTTTCATATGCTAGGATTCAACCTCCGGTAAATGGGTTTAGTTTTATAGCTCCTTTTGTTTTAGATCCTAATGATGATAATGTAATGTATCTTCCCGCAGGTAGAACTATGCTAAGGAATAGTAATCTGGATTCTATCCCTACTGCGGATATCAATTCACCTATTCAATCTTTATCTACTATCAATTGGAGTACTATAGCTTCTGTAGAATCTGTTCCCGATGGCGATCGTGAACTTAATGTCATTACCGCCATGGATGTTTCTAAATTTCCTGAACCTAATAAGCTATATTTTGGTACGGGACAAGGGCAGATATACCGCATGGATTTTGCAAATTTGGTTTCCTCAGAGCCTATAGATATTTTTACGGATAAAGGATTGCCAGAAAGAGGGTTTATTAGTTCTCTTCAGGTAGATCCTAATGATTCTGATAGAGTGGTAGTATCTTTTTCAAATTATAACATTAAAAGTGTTTTTATGACAGAAGATGCAGGTAATACCTGGTCGAATATCAGTGGAAACCTGGAAGAAAACGCTGATGGAACTGGAAATGGGCCATCCGTGAGATGGGTAACTTTTTTGGGAAATAGAGATGGGCTATTAGCTGGTACCAGTACAGGGCTTTATTATGCAAACCGACCCTCTGGTAGCTATACCGTATGGCAAAAAGAGAATCAGGAGATTGGAGATGGAGTTGTGATGCAGGCGAGAAGTCGCAAGGATGGGTTCACTGCTGTAGCAGTACACGGTAATGGAGTGTTTAGTAAGCAATTTAATGTGAAACGCCCTTCTGGTCCTTCTACTTTATCTCTAAACAAACGTCCGGAAGATATGGAGTTCTCTGTTGATCAAACACCAGAAGGATTGCGGATTGATCTTGGTGAAGTATTTAAAGATGAAAGGTTTAATAACCCTGCAGTGATACGATTATCAATAGAAAATACAAATACTGAGTTTATTGATGCCAGACTCGAGTTAAATCGATTTCTGAATATTCGTTTTAAAAAGAGAGATCTGGATATTCCTGAATACGATAAAGAAGGAGTGGCTACTATCCGTATCATAGGAAAATCCGGTAGACAAAAATTAGCTACAGAATTTACAATAAGAACATTCCAGGAAGCCTTTTTTACCCAATTCGATCCTACAAAAGATATCATTTTTGACGTGACACCCTCATCAGAAATTCCAAATGCTTTTCTTACTGACAGAAGAGAGTTTAGTGAGGTTGCAGATCACCTGACCATCCCTAATGGAGAAAAATGGATCATCCAAAGAATTATTGTAATAGGAGATAATAGTTTGCCTTCTGATCCAGCTTTCATTATTCCTGGTAATGAAGGTATATTAAGGATTTATAAGAATGATCAGGGCAAACCAGGAGAATTGATTGTGGAGAAAAGTAATGTCCTCAGATCTAATCCTTTTTCCGGAGGGATCTATGACTTGGTACTCCCTACAGCCATTGAATTAAGTGAA
Organism: uncultured Aquimarina sp.; assembly: GCA_947493495.1. Classification (GTDB taxonomy): domain Bacteria; phylum Bacteroidota; class Bacteroidia; order Flavobacteriales; family Flavobacteriaceae; genus Aquimarina. The sequence continues at coordinate 970 of CANLRN010000065.1, read as the reverse complement.
GGAAAATATTGGATTGTATGGGTAAGAGGAAACGAAACGAGAATAGTTCTTAATAATATTTTTCAAGGTCAACAAGTATTTCTTTCTGATGACCCTAATTTTGATTCTATAGGAGAAGATATACATACAAGAGGAAGCGTAGAAAATCTGAACGATAAGCCCGATGTATGGTTTCCATATGCTAAAACTCTTTATTCTACTGATAATGAAAAAACAAAACTAGTGTATTTTCTATATGGAGAAATCATTAACGGCCAGTTTATAAAAGAAAATAATACAGAACAGGAATTGTTGAAATTATATCCTAATCCAATTACAAATTCGTTAACTATCGATCTTAGAGATAAGCAGTCAAAAAAAGAGCGTGTTATCGACAATTTTGTAAAAGTTACGGATATTACTGGCAAAGAAATTTATAGTACAACTACCAGAGAAACAACATTCACAATAGATACTTCTGATTGGTCTTCAGGGATGTACATTGTCAGTGTGAAAGATGGTAGCAATGTAGAACGTACAACAAAAATAATCAGATTATAATGAGAACTAATTTTCAGGTATTTCTGTATGGATACCGGCATATTAGAATCGTGTACTGTTTTATGAAGGTACTTTAAACCCGCTTTATGCAATAGAAGGTTGTCATGAAGCTTGTAGATGCAAGAAATACTAGTGTTTTCTTAATTTATGCATAGCACCGCTATGGTGAAATTAAAAAACGCAGTGTAGCGGTAGTATTTGCGGTAGCTACATGATGTAATAAATTTTCTATTGCATAAAGCGGGTTAAACTCTATAAGGTATCTCATAGATTCTTTTACGATCCCTCATGAATTTTGATTTATGGGGGATTTTTGTATTGTTAGTTTGTCGAAAATATGAGTTAAGAAACAATAATACGATTTGTGATTAAAAAATTCGTATAAATTCATTGAATTATTTTTTCTTTATGCAAGGCAAAAAAATCAAGC
>CANLRN010000064.1 GCA_947493495.1 uncultured Aquimarina sp. | reverse complement strand
TTTTTGTGTTGCTCCACAAAGGTAACTTTGAGGAACAAATTTCCCTTTCTCTTTTTTAATCGTTTAGGACGCGATTGGTTATATATCTACTATTAAATCTATTATATTCTGTTTGGAAAGACTCTCTTTCCAATATCTTAAGGATAGCATAATGCCTATTCTATTGTCTTTTAATATTTTTTCAAAAAGCAGTTTTATTTTATCATATTCTCCTTCAATGATTTGAAAAAAAGTTTGATCAGAATAAATTAAAACTCCTCTAATATTATTAGCATTGTTAAATTCTTTAGCTTCTATCATAAGCGATTCGAGATCTTCAATAGTTAGCTTATCAGAAGCACTACTTAGGTAACATATAGTCAAAAACATATTTACATATTTCTATAAAAAATTACCTTCAGAACTTTCTGAATGTGGGGTAATTATTCGTATTTAAATTTACTGAAAACTGTTTAATAAAGCTGTAATACGATTTATAACTAAAAATTTCGCATATTCATCGTTTCTTTTTCCTTTCTACTTCGTTTAAAAAATAAACCGTAGCTATAGCTATGCTTGATTTTTTTGCCTTGCATAAAGAAAAAATAATTCAATGAATTTATACGAATTTTTTAATCACAAATCGTATAATTTTCTCCATACATTTATTGAGGTTTATTCATAAAATTAAGATGTGATTTTTTTAGGTTTTGGGAATTATACCAGTTGTTGTTTTACTTTTCTTTTCCAGTAAATTCAAATGGCAACTAGTATTATGTGCTATTCTATTTTACTCTCATAAAGAGAAAATAGAATACTCTCTTCCTTTGTAAACCATTTCAATATCAATTCGATATATAAAACGTCAATTAATTTGTATAAGCTCAATAAGAAAAGGGAGGAATAATAGATACGTATTTTCAGTTTATTTTTCTAGTTTATTTGGGATTAGTATTATTATATTTGCTTTCTGTTTTTTACGGGTAGTAGCTTAGTCCGGTTAAAGTGCTGGTCTGGGGGACCAGAGATCGGAGGTTCGAATCCTCTCTACCCGACAAAAAAATCCAATTGCACTGGCAATTGGATTTTTACTTTTCTTACAGATCTATTAGATTACAGAAAGAAAATCTATCTCATTTTTTTAGTTACTTTTCTTTAATTCTTAGCATTATTTTTCATAGTATCTTTTACTAAGCTATAGAAATTATCAAATTTAGGATCAATGATTATTCTTGTTGAAGTCTCGATGCTTTGAGAGCCATATTCACTTTTTCCTAGTGCTTCCATTTTTTTTGGGTCTACACTATAGGTGTTTTGTAATATACTAACTACTGATGCAGCCTGTCTAGCGCTAAGATCCCAATTGTCTTTGATGTTTTTTCCATCAAATTTTAATGCATTGCTATTTCCTTCTACTATAATCCCAATAGAGGGATTTGCATTTAATACAGTAGCAATTTTTTCTAAGATAGGTTTTGCTTGCTCTGTTACCTTATGACTTTTGTCACTAGCCCCAAAAAGCTCATTATTAGAAAGCATTATATAAATGGCACCATTGTTAATTTTGATATTATCACCTCCAATAGCATTTTTTAAAGTACTAAATACAGTAAGATTTATAGAATCATTTGCAGTAATAGCATCATTAATTGTATTGAGTTGTTTATCTTTTTCTTTAATAATTTCTTGTGATGTTTGGAGATTTGTTGCTTTCTTGTTAGATAATTCGGTAAAACTACTCATATTGGTTAGCAGTGTGGTATTTGTTTCTTTTAGATCTTGTACCTGTACTTCCATGGATTTTACACGAGCCTCATTTACTTTTTCTTTTTTACGAGAATCAGCTAACTTTCCTTTGGTAGTACTGAGTTCTTGTCTAAGTTGATCAATTTGTAGTAATAAATCTTTCTTTTTTTGTGCGTGTACAAAAGAATTGGTCAATAACAGTACAGAGGCAAATAAAATAATTGTTCTCATTGTTTTAAACGATTTGTTGCAGCTGTAAAAATAGAACTTTTTTACAAAACATACGTTGCGACTATCTTTTACTGCTTTGTAGTTAGTTTCTTCGCATTATCAATACTAGTGTTAATTTGGTCTCTTAATCGATTCACATTAATTTCTTCTTGTTTCAGAATTTCCATTTTTTTAGTAAACTCATTTATATCGTCTGATTTAACCTTTTCTCCGTGTGGAAATTTAGTGCTAAAATCACTCATCCAATCCATCATATAATCATAAGATTTTTTGAGATCATTCTGAGCTTTAGCATAAGATTTTCCTATTGTAGAAGTATCAATTTTAGAATCTAAATCTTTGATTAACGAGCTCATTTCTCCCATTTTGGGCATCACTTCATCGTGGACATCGATTATTTTTTTCATCAATGTATCGAATTCTTGTTCTTCTTTTGAGATCTGATTACAAGAAAAAAGTGTAAAAACCCCTAAAAGCAATAACAAACTGCATATCTTATTTTTTTTCATAATTTAAGTTTTAGAAAAAATTCATTTAAGTACGATGTTTCAAATGTATTAATTTTTGAAATTTGTTTCATTTTTTAATCTTTCGGTTTCTTTTTTCAAAGCGTTCATTTTTTGATTTTCTTTTATAATCTGAATGATACAAAATACAATTAGAGGTAAAAAAATTAATGACCATATAATCATAGGTTCTTAGGTTTTAGTTTTGGTTTAAAATATTCTATTATAATAATACATAGGAGACTAGCGCCAAACAGAGGAAAAATTAAAGCCAATACAATGAACAGCACTATGATACCATATCCAACTTTAAATGATGCAGGAACTTTTGGGGTGCCCCATTTTTTTTTCTGCTTGCGCAATATATAAGAAGTAATGGCTGCAATACTCATAATCGCTAAGGCAATAGCAATACATAACATTAATAGCCAATTCCAGTAGCCAAACTCTCCTTGATGAAATGCCATTAGCCACATCCGACCACGCATTAGTACACCTACATCTTTCCATTCATTTTTTATGATTTGTTGCCCAGAATATTGGTCAAAGTGTATCTTTTCTTGTGAGTTAAGGTTAGATGGATTGATATTAGATACACTAAAAACACCTTTTGGGCCTTTAGGAAAATGAATACTTACTTGTCCTGGCAGTCCAAGATCTTTAGTTTTGAGCACTATTTTATCTAATGTAAGGGTGTTTTCTAAAGGTGTAGATTGTAGATGATGACCTTGCCAAGTTTTAGGGTATCCAGTATTTGTAATTTTTTGTAATTTTTTAAAATTAGCCCCCACTACATCTGTCCATGGAAAACCACCAGCCAGGATGAGTAGCAGCAATCCAGATATCCAAAAACCAGTAATGGCGTGGAGGTCTCTAAAAAATAGTCGTTTGCCTTCTTTTATTCGAGGGATAAAAAAACCTTTGAGCCTCCAACCAGAGACTGGCCACCAAACGTATAAGCCTGTGAGTATTAGGGCTATCATCCAACTAGCAATCAATTCTATTATTTTGGTTCCTACAGTACCCATTAGTAATTCTCCGTGGAGTTTTCGTACCTTAAACATAAAAGTGTTTTTGCCAATAATCTGTCCAGAGACTTCGCCAGAATAGGGGTTAACAAATAGACTGCTTTTTCCACTAAATCTACCAGAAACAAATTCTGTTGCTTGATTAGTATCTGTAGATATGATCATAGCATTCGGTTTTTTAATAGCATTTTTAGTTGCAATTTCCCACTGCTTCTGAAAAGAAATAGACTCTCCAGTGGCAACAACTTTTTTTATGTGTTGTTGCCTAGGAACTTCATAATCTGCTTTGAATAAATAGATTGTTCCTGTGACAGATAGAATAAGAATAAATGGTAAGGAAATAAGTCCAGCGATAAAATGCCATTTCCATAACCAAGCATTGAGTTTTATATTTTTTTCCATTTTGGATATGTGTTATACCTTGCAGATTTCCTGAATCTGTGAGGCTAAATTGTATTAAAAAGTATAGCGCACTCCCATATGAAAAGCTCTTGGGTTTCCGATGGTAAAACTATTCTCATTTCTAAATCTGTTATAAGAGGCTCTAGCTGCATATAGCTCATCAAAAACATTTAAAGCATGTGTCCATATCTCAAAACCTTTATGAGCAATAGTTGCCCTAAAGTTTATGATATTATGTCCATCATAGATAGCTGTAGCTGTTGTTCCATCCTCATTCTCTATTTGATTTTCGAAACTTGTATTATATTTCCCTACCAATTCGTGTTCTGCTGTAAGGCTAATATCAATACTCCCAAAATCTTTTCGATAGGTGATAGCAGAATTTCCTAATAAACCAGGAGCGGTTTCCCTTTTTGTATCCGAATAATCAATACCGTTATCAAAAAAACTAACATATGTATGCTTTGCATAACTTCCATTATGAGAAATGGACAGGTCTTTTATCGGAAACCAAGTTACCCCGTACTCAATTCCATAGGATAAAGTTTTACCAGCATTCGTATTAAAAAAGTTGTCATCTTCATCGCGCAAGGTGATCAATGTATTTTTACCTTCTAAGGCGTAGATAGCCCCGTCAATTACTAATTTAGAAGGGAGTGAATAATACCCTCCAATTTCATAATTATTGTATCTGCTTGGTTTGATGCCTCGTAATCCATTTCTATTACGATATAAGGTAGAAACCTGAGGAGGGGTAAATCCTTGCGAGTAATTAGAGTAGATCCCTATCTGGTTGGTGAAATTGTAATTGATTCCTAACTTAGGAGTTATATTATTAAAATTATCCACAGAGTCATCTACACCTACAATCCCATCTGCTTGATTGTCATAATCATATTCAAAAGCATCATATCGCACTGCAGCGGTTATTTTTAATGGATCGATTGGCGCTATTTCATATTGTAAGAATCCAGCATAGTTAAAAATATTAGCTTTGTAGTTTAAGATAAAATCTCTCGAATTAATACTGAAATCTATATTTCTTCCTGTTTCGGGATCTACAATAACTCGAGTACTTTCTGCAATATATGTCTGAGGAGAAAAATCACCAGTTGCTCCTAGTATTACTGAAGAATTGGCAAAACCAAAATCTAGTTTGTGCTGTATCAATCCTACAAAGCTTCTAAATTGATTAGAGTTTACCTCTCCTGATCCAAATCCAGTTAATTGTCCCTGATCTCTGAATTGTCGAATTCTAAAGGACGGATTTTGATCCATTTTATTATCTCTGAATATAAAATTGAATGAGGTTTTGTTATGTTCATTCCAGAATTTGTCTACAGTAGACCGAACTCTAAATGCTAGTGCATCTCTTTCTGTAAATGTTTGGTCACTTTCGAAATTACCTCCAAAATAATCTGCTTCACTAAGAGAGCCCGACATGTCAGATCTGTAATCTGTAATATCGAGCACAGTTGTCCATGTAGTGGTAGTAGTAAAATCATATACTGTCTTAAAGGTGACCGCTGTTTTTTCATAGTTACTATGTTGGATAGGCCCATTTTCGCGTACTACATGATGTGCTCCCAGATAAAAGCCAAATCGCTTATTGGTCTGATCAGAAATTTCTATCTCATAACGGTTTAATCCAATATCATTAGTCTGAAAACTAATACTACCTCCTAATTTTTCTAAAGGTTTTTTGATAATAAAATTAAAACTTCCACCTATAGATTCACTTCCATAGATACTAGAAGCGGGGCCTTTAAGGACTTCTATTCGATCATATGAGAGATCGTTCATTTCTAACAATGCATTATGATTAAATACTGATGTTGGTCGTATTTGTAATCCATCTTCTAGATATAGAAATAGGGCTTTGGTAGAAATAGGAGATCGTACCGCCATAAAATGTTGCTCATTACTGGATGCTCTAGAGGTCGACATAAATACTCCAGGAACTTGATTGACAAGTTGGTCTATGCCTATAGCTTTTGTTTCTTCTATTGATTTTGCGGTGATAGATGATATAGAGCCTGCTACTTCTGATCTTTTTTGTATTTCTCTACTGGCAGATGTGACATAGACTTCTTCGAGAGCTACATTATCTGCAGTAAGCCTTATGATATTGTCATTGTCAGATGATAACTCAACTGTTTTAGAACTATACCCGAGAAAACTAATAATGATTTTGTTGGTAGTTTGTAAGCTAATTGTAAAAAATCCATCTATATTGGTCATCACTCCATTAGACGGGTCTGTAACATCTATAAGTGTTGCTCCAACTAATGGGTTATTAGAATTGTTTATGATTTTCCCAGTAAATGATTGTTGTGCGGATACGTGAATTCCTAGACATAAGAAACTCACTAAAATTAATATGTTTTTCATTAAAATGATTGTTTATAGCTATCATATATTCATTATCAAAATATAGATATGAGACAGTATTCCTAAATTAGGAAGTTGGTTAATTTACTCTATGCGCTAAGAAACCTTGACCTGCTTTTTGTCATTGTGCAGATGTATAATGAGCTATCAATTAATACAATTACTTTTCTTATTCACTCTACCTAACAAAACCAGATAGATTTAGCGATTTTATGATAAGTTTAGAAAAGTTAAAATGTATTGTATATCGAAGCTTCATTATGAAGTTCTGACACATAAAGTGGGTTAAAAAGTTAAATGATAAATCAATGAATTATTAGTAATGCATTAATTGTACTTACGAGTATTTTAATTGGAAAGAACTATGTTTTGGAGGATGATCGATATCTTTAGGTAGTTTTTTTTGGAATAGATGTACTAATTTCCAATATTTTTTTTGTGGGTTATTGTCAAAATTTTCATGTACAAATTGTGTAATTGTATCCTGAAAAAATAATGGAATAAAAGCTTCGGTAAGTGTAATTGCGTTATCTTCCTTATCAGAAGATGATGCTTTCTTTTTCAATTCACTCATTAGAAAACACTTGCCATTACAATTAAGTTGCGGTCTGTCTTTATTTACACAATACTTTTCTACGATAGTATCGATATGAAGCTGGTAATATAATACAGTACTTATTTCCATAGCTGGTCGTATAACAAACATAATGAATATGAATGTGGAAATATAAGTTTTCAATTGGTGATTAGGTTTTAAATTTTATGCAAAAATAGAAGATATAGATCATATTTTATTACAAACAGAATATAAATAATTGTAATTATATCATAATTTTTTGAGTGCTGTAGAAATCATAATTAGTATAGTATCTCATAGATTATTTTTTCTATACAACCTATAATAATACCAAGCAGCTATGCCTCCTATGCAAGAAAATAAAGCTAATGCCCAAAACACGTGTTGGTGACCTTGCTTACCAGGAGAATTTTCTATAAGGTATCCCATTCCTGGTCCTGCAAATATATCAGGAGTATATCCAATAAGAGAAATAATACCTACTGCAGTACCTGTTAGAACTAAAGGTATATTCCCTTTTTCCATTACTGCAAAATATAAAGATCGTACAGCATATACTCCAGTTGCTACTACCATTACGGATATGAAAAACAAGCTAGTTTCTGAATCAGAAATGATACCTGTAGCAAATAATAATGCTCCAAAAAACGAAATAATAAAGCTGATAAATAGCCATAGGGTAGTTTGAGAACGATCTGCCAATACACCAATTAGAATTCCAATTACGGGTCTGGTAAACAATAGGAAGGTGCCTACTTTAGCAGATTGTACTTGGTCATACAACATTACGTCTTTAGCATATAACGAAAAAATATCAGTAATTTTATAGCCTACGTATGCGCACAAGATGATAACCATCAGTAACCATACAGAGGGTAAACGCAGTACCTCTTGTACTTGCGATAATGTTATTTTTTCTAAGATAATTTTCTTCTCTGATTGGTGATCGACTTTCATAAATAACCAAACTAATATCCCCACCAACATGACAATAGCAGAGGAAACCAGAATTACATATTTAAAAGCAGCCCTGCTTTCGGTAACAGTAGCTTCAGCGACCGAAGAAGTAATAAATAATGAAAAAATAAGCACACCTAAGGTTCCGAACAGTGCTCCTACTAATCCACGACCACCATCTAAAAAACCAAAAGCTTTGCCTTGAGATGCTGATCCTCCCCAAACCCGTGTGGCTTTGATCATAGGTGCCCAGAATAAAAAAATAGTTGTAAAACCCCAATATCCATATAGTATTTTAAGTGTAGTATAACTCGGAAAACTCGCATAAACCACTCCTCCTAATGCAGTCATCCATAACGCAACTGCAATCAATTTCCTAGGAGGGAACTTATCGGCTAGTGCGCCTCCAAAAAGGTATGAGACTAAAGCTACTATACCATAGATTGAAAAGCAAAGACCTAATTGTACATTATCTAAATTGAATACCTCAAGTACAGTAGGTCTAAAAATACGAGCAAGAACAAATGGAAGAATAAATACAGACTCTCCAGATAAAATGAGTAACGCAAGAAAATACCAAGGAGGTTTTATTTCATTCATAAAAGTAAAAAGTTAGTTAATGGAGTATGCGTATAAGGTATTGATTTATATAAAAAATAGCATACCAAAAAGATACAAATTTGACGTTGTTATATTTGTGATCAGACACTAAATAACTACTCTTGCAACTCAGGGATCGGTACGATCTCATTAACATCCTGTTTGTAATCTACACCTTCGACTTTAAAGCCGAATAAATTAAAGAAATCAGTGCTATACCCTTCTAAATCTCCAATAGTACCCAATGTTTCAGAGGTAGCGTTATCCCATAGTTCTTTGATTTCTGATTGGATATCTTCTCGCATTTCCCAGTCATCAATTCGTATCCTTCCTTCTGAGTCTGTTGGTACTGGATCATTGGAGTATAGTCTATCTGCAAATAGTCGCTGTATTTGTTCAATACAGCCTTCATGTACATTGTTTTGTTTCATTACTTTATAAAGCAATGATATATAGAGTGGAATGACAGGGATAGCAGAACTCGCTTGAGTAACTAATGCTTTATTTACAGAGACATATGCTTTTCCTTGTATGTTTTCTAAGGATTTTGTGATATCAAAAGCAGTAGCTTCTAGATGGTCTTTGGCTTTGCCGATAGTTCCTTTTCTATATACTGGTTCTGTTAATTTAGGTCCGATATACGAATACGCAATGGTTTTTACAGTAGGAGCAAGAGCATCTGCGTCTTGTAATGCTTGTATCCATAATTTCCAATCTTCTCCACCCATCACAGTTACTGTGTTTTCTATATCTTCTTGTGTAGAAGGTCCAATAGAAATTTCAGAGACATTACCAGTATGAAAATCTACTGTTTTATTGGTAAAAGTAGTTCCAATAGGTTTTAGTACAGACTTATGTTTAACACCCGTCTCGGGATGCACTCTTACAGGAGAGGCTAAGCTATAAATTACCAAATCAATTTGCCCTAAGTCTTTTTTAATCAAATCAATGGTTTGTTGTTTTATTTCTTTAGAAAAAGCATCACCGTTAATACTCTTGGCATATAATCCTGCTTGGTGGGCTTGATTTTCGAAAGCTGCGCTGTTATACCAACCAGCAGATGCGGGTCTACCTGGTTTGGGAGGTTTCTCTAGAAAAATGCCTATAGTAGCTGCCTGAGAACCAAATGCACTCGTAATCCTAGATGCCAAACCAAAGCCTGTAGAAGCGCCAATAATCAATGCTTTTTTTGGACCTTCAATGGGATTTTTGGATTTTATATATTGAATTTGATTTTGTACATTTTTAGCACATCCTTCGGGGTGAGCAGTCAGACAAATAAATCCGCGAGTTCTAGGTTCTATAATCATCGTAATAATTAAATTTGTGTGGATTGCTAACATAGCGTAAAAAGTAACTATTTCCAAAGAAAATAATTTAGGGATTTAAAATAATCAATAAAGTTGCTTTTCAAAGATGATTTTGGAAAGTATTCACTTATAGAAATTATTTTTTAAAGAATTCTTAAGTCTTATTCATTTCCTGTAACAAAAAATAATTTTTTCAGTCTAACATAGTACTAATTCATCAAATCTTTAAGTTTATGGCTACACTAAAAATCAATAATTTATCAAAAACATACCCTAATGGTGTCAAAGCATTAGATAATGTAAATATCGAACTCGAAAATGGGATGTTTGGTCTTCTAGGACCTAATGGAGCAGGGAAATCGTCTCTGATGCGTACGCTCGCTACTCTACAAGAAGCGGATTCTGGGACTGCTACTTTGGATGATATTGATATTTTTAGACAGCCAGCAGAGCTGAGAAAGGTATTAGGATACCTCCCACAAGAATTTGGAGTATATCCCAGAATTACAGCAGAACAGGTATTGGATCATTTAGCAATTCTAAAAGGGTATACAAAATCTAAGGAGCGAAAAGAAATGGTTAACTATCTTCTAGATAAAGTGAATTTGTATGATAAACGAAAAAAAAATGTAAAAAGTTTTTCGGGTGGAATGAAACAACGAATAGGTATAGCACAAGCCCTGATAGGAAACCCTAAATTGATTATTGTAGATGAACCTACGGCGGGACTAGATCCAGGAGAACGTAATCGTTTTTATAATCTTTTGGCCAATGTAGGAAAAGAAGTGATTGTCATACTGTCTACCCATATAGTAGATGATGTACGAGAATTATGTACCAAGATGGCAATTATGAATTTTGGACAGATTGTATATCAAGGATCGCCACAAGAGTCAATAGATGAATTGAAAGGCAAAGTATACCAGAAAATCGTGAGTCACGAATCCCTAAAAGAATACGCAGAGAATTATGCCATCATTTCTAATAAAATGGTAGGAGGACAACCATTAATACATGTGTTTAGCGAAGTACATCCAGAAAATGGTTTTGAACAAGTACAACCGAATCTCGAAGATGTTTTCTTTTCTAAAATTAATACCGCTAACGTACTTGTTTAATCGCCAAATTCATTCTTATGTTTAAAAATTTCTTTTTATCAGAGATAAAGTATACACTGAAACAACCTATGGTGTATATTTTTTTGTTAATCATTAGTCTGCTTGTTTTTTTTGCAGTAGTTAGTGATAATGTACAGATTGGAGGTGCCGTGGGTAATGTGTTTAGAAACTCGCCATATACTATTGCAAGTTACACCTCTATTATGACCATTTTTGGTTTATTGATGGCAACTGCATTTTTTAATAATGCAGCATTACGAGATTATAAAAACGAATTTCATGAGATTCTTTTTTCTACACCTTTAGATAAAGCAGGGTATTTCTTTGGGCGTTTTTTTGGGGCATTAGTAATTGCTACTATTCCCTTATTAGGAGTTTTTATAGGGATGCTTTTAGGTAGTTTTTTAGCTCCTATTTTTGGATGGATAGATGCCGAACGTTATGGGGATTTCTATATAGAAACATTTGTCAATAGTTATGTGTTGTTTATTCTACCTAATATGTTTTTTGCAGGAGCAGTTATTTTTGCATTTGCCACTAAATGGAAGAGTACAGTTATCTCTTTTGTAGGGGCTATGGTCATTATGATTGGATATCTTGCTTCTGGATCATTGATATCTGATATTGATAATGAAACGATTGGTGCACTCTCAGATATTTTTGGAGTAAATACATATAGTATTGATACTCGTTATTTCACCCCTGTAGAAAAAAATACGATGAGTCCAAGCTTTTCGGGTTTATTATTAACTAATAGATTGATCTGGATGGGAGTAGGTATTGTTGTATTGATGGCATCTTATGTTAGTTTTTCATTTAAAACAAAAAATAAAAAAATAAAAAAAGAGAAGAAGAAAAAGGATGTGAAGAAATTAGTATTCTCATTGCCCAATGTACAACCAGTATATACCAGAAAGACAGAATGGGCACAGTTTAAGAGTTTCTTTTTTATTAATTTTTTGAGTATTATTAAAAGTGTATCCTTTAAGATACTATTTCTTTTTAGCGCTATTATTCTTATTGTTGATCTAGCTTTGGGGTTTGAGTATTTTGGATTAAAATCATATCCATTGACCTACAAGGTGATGGATTCTATTGAGGGGAGCGTTGATCTTTTTATTGTGATTATCCTTGTTTTTTTTAGTGGAGAACTCATCTGGAGAGATAGGGATTATAAAATTAATGAAGTAGTAGATGCTACACCACACATCTCTTTAATTTCTCTTGCGGCTAAGGCATTATCATTAATAGGTATAACAATTATATTGCATCTGTTCTTTATACTATGTGGTGTGGTATACCAATTACTTAATGGGTATACACGTATAGAATTAGATGTCTACATACTTAATTTTTTATACGATAATCTTATCGTTTATGTTACTTGGAGTGGAGTTATGATTATGATCCAAGTACTACTCAATAATAAATATATAGGATATTTTGTTTCGATTCTGGTCATATTCGTGTGGGGAATACTATTAAACATTCTTGATATAGAAAGCAATATGCTGTCTATTGGAGCAGGTCCCTCTATAGAATATTCTGATATGAATGCTTTTGGTCCTGGATTAAAAGGCGCTATGTGGTTTAATATGTATTGGGTGTTATTTTCTTTAGTATGTCTTCTCATAGCTGGAGCTTTATGGAATAGAGGAGTAATGAGTGCATTGAAGGAAAGAATTAAAATTGCAAAAAAGCAAATTCCCAAAAAATATCAATTCCTTACAGCTGGTATTGCGTTATGCTGGATAGTAGTGGCAGGTTTTGTATATTATAATACACAAGTTTTAAATCCCTATAGGACTTCTGATGAGTTTGAGGAATTGGCTGCATCGTATGAAAAAAAATATAAAAAATATCAAGAAATAACAATGCCTAAAATCAAAGCAGTAAACTATTTTATTGATATTTTTCCTGATCAAAGGAATGTGAATGTAAAAGCAAAAATACAATTGAGTAATGAATCAACAGAGGCTATTAATTCGTTGCATTTTAATCTCAATGAAGAGTGGGATACGACTTTTAGCATTCCTAATGCTACCCTTTCTTATGAGGATAAAGATTTTGGCTATTTAATTTATGAACTTCAACAACCTATTCTGCCGCAGGAGATACTAGAAATAGAGATAGAGAATACCTATGTAACTAAAGGTTTTGAAAATGAAAGAGGAAATACGCAAATAATCAAAAATGGAATATTTTTGAATAATCGTCAAATACTTCCTTCAATGGGATACAATAAAAATGTAGAGATTAGTGATAAGAATACTCGGAAAAAATATGATTTACCGCCAAAAGATAGAATGCCTGAGTTAGAAGCGGTACATTCTGAAGCGCATATGAAGAATTATATTAGTGATGGGCTTTCTGATTTTATTGATGTAGAAACAATCATCTCTACATCAGAAGATCAAATAGCAATTGCTCCTGGATCTTTAGTAAAAAAATGGAATGATAATCATAGAAATTATTACCATTATAAAGTAGATCAAGCATCTTTGAATTTTTATTCCTTTATTTCTGCGGATTATCAAAAGAAGACCCGCAAGTGGAACGGTATTGATATCGAAGTGTATTATGATGAGAAGCATCCAGAGAATGTTGAGACGATGATGGATGCTGTAGAACGCTCGTTAAAGTATTACACCAAAAATTTTGGCCCTTATTATCATAAGCAGTGTAGAATTATAGAGTTTCCGAGATATGCTTCATTTGCCCAAGCATTCCCTGGTACTATGCCATATTCTGAGGCGATAGGATTTGTGATTAATTTAGAAAATGAAGAAGATAATAATGTTGTAGATGCAGTAATCGCTCATGAAATGGGACATCAATGGTGGGCGCATCAGGTGATAGGGGCTAATATGCAAGGTGGAACGCTGATGAGTGAGAGTTTTGCAGAATACTCTGCATTGATGACACTAAAAAGTATTGCCAAAACCCCTATGAAAATGAGAGAGTTTCTTAAATATGATCATAATCGGTATTTGAGGGGTAGGAGTAGTGAGATTGATAAAGAACTTCCGCTATATAAAGTAGAAAATCAAGGGTATATCCACTACGGTAAAGGAAGTGTGATTATGTATGCATTACAAGATTATATTGGAGAGAAAAAAGTAAATGCTGCTATGCAAGAGTTCTTACAAGAATATAGGTATAAAAATCCACCGTATTATCCTTCTTCACTAGATTTTATAACGTATTTGGAGCCTAAAGTTCCAGATTCTTTACAATATTTGATTAAGGATTGGTTTAAAGAGATTACGTTGTATGATAATAGAATTAAAGAGTCAACGTATAAGAAACTAGATAATGGAAAGTATGAAGTTTCTATGGCAATTGAATCCTATAAGATTAAATCAGATAGCTTGGGAAATGAAACAAAAGTACCATTAAATGATTGGATTGATATAGGAGTTTTTGGAGACAGTGATGAAGAACAATTGATTTATGAACAACGAGTAAAATTCGATAAATCGCAGATGAATTTTACTTTTCAGACAGATTCATTGCCTATAAAAGCAGCTATTGATCCAAGACAATTATTGATCGATAGAGTATATGATGATAATAGTAAGAGTATAGCTAAAGAATAGTAACCATTTATTTTCTTTACTATTTTATAATTAAACCTTTAGAAGATTTGATTGTTTTGATTAATTCAATTCTTAATAACTTTCGTGTAAGGTTTATCTTCAAATTACTACTTTTACATAAGCTAAAAGAATAAGAATATGTCAGATACAATAGAGAGAATAAAATGCCTTATTATAGGTTCTGGGCCAGCAGGATATACTGCGGCAATATATGCAGCAAGAGCTGATCTTAAGCCTGTTATGTATACAGGTATGGAGCCTGGAGGACAATTAACTACAACTACAGAAGTAGATAATTTTCCAGGATATCCAGAAGGAATCGATGGCCCCACAATGATGGTACAACTACAACAACAAGCAGAACGTTTTGGTACCGAGGTGCGAATCGGAATGGTTACTGCAGTAGATTTTAATAAAGAAGTAGGTGGAATTCATAAAGTAACGGTAGATAATTCTACTCAGATCGAAGCAGAATCAGTGATTATATCTACGGGTGCTACGGCTAAATATCTAGGATTACCAAGCGAACAAAAACTACGTGGAGGTGGCGTTTCTGCCTGTGCAGTATGTGATGGATTCTTTTATAAAGAACAAGATGTTGCCATTGTAGGAGCAGGGGATACTGCTGCTGAAGAAGCTACTTACTTGGCCAATATATGTTCTAGTGTAACAATGCTAGTTCGAAAAGATTATATGAGAGCTTCTAAAGCCATGCAGCATCGTGTAAACAATACACCAAACCTTACAGTGCGGTATAATACAGAAGTGGATGAGGTAATAGGAGATCAGGTGGTAGAAGGATTACGAATGGTAAATAATCAGACTGGAGAAAAAGAAGACATCTCGATTACAGGTTTATTTATTGCAATAGGGCATAAGCCTAATACGGATATTTTTAAAGGTCAGATCGATATGGATGATACTGGATATCTTATTACAGAGGGCAAGTCTACTAAGACAAATATCCCTGGAGTTTTTGCATCGGGAGATGTACAAGATAAAGAATACAGACAAGCAGTAACTGCTGCAGGAACTGGTTGTATGGCAGCATTGGATGCAGAGCGATATCTAGCGACTGTAGAAACTGGAGAAAAAGTTTCTGTATAGAACACGTTCTACATAAAACCATAAAAACCCTATCAAATTGAGATATTGATAGGGTTTTGTAGTATTGGTATTCAAATTTTTGTTAACGCGAAAGTAATCCAGGACTATAATTGTTCTTTTTCTTATACAGTGTTGCTTCATTAGAGAAAGTAGTCATTGTGACTTTAGGGTCATCCCCTAGTAGGTATATTTCCGTTTGATCAGTAGCTTCAATAGTAATTTCTTTATGGCATAATATATAACAATCACTGGTACCTTCTGCACTTACAGAAGCAGTATCAGTTTTTAATTTTTGACCATAAAAATTAGTGTTTCTATCCATTCGCAACACTATAGATTTTGCTTCTCCTTCGAGTTTAGAAGATGCTTTCTGATATAAATCTAATTTTAACAAATCCGTATCCAGGATGCCTTTTAGTTCGCTACTCTCATTAACTTGATAGAAAGCTTCAGCCGCATTGGTGTGTAAATCTACAGTTGACTTTCCATTGGTAATAGCTGTCAATTTATCAGTTTCTATGCTCAGAAATACTTCTGTATTGTCATTGGATTCTATTCTTAGGTTTGTCGATTTTATGAGAGAACCTGATTTAAGCTGTATTTTGTTATAAGCCAATATTTTTTTTAGTTCCTGCGCATAGGATATTTTTATAGTAAGCTCTTTAGAGCGTTTGATATCTCTTCTGGATTTGACTTCTAAAATGCTATCGTGAACTTCTACGGTAATGAATTCTTGCAGGTTACTGTCTGCTTCTATAGTAGCGATGTTTTCATTATCTTCTGTCAGGGTTATTTCGAAATCATCATATAATTGTATGGTATGAAAAGGGTCTAAATTCTTTTGTTCTGTGACCACAATTTTATTTCCTTTTATCTTTTCTTTTTGAGCTTGGATGTTACTAAATACCAATGTTATTATTACTAATAAGAGTATTTTTTTCATTGTCTGGAATTTTGTTTTAAAAATGATATTTTTTGATGTAAGCCTAATGAAATGTTTTTAATAAAAATAGATTTATATAGATATATCAAATATACCAGTGTATTCTAAATATGTCAAAAGGTATACCAAAAAAGAAAGATTCTTTTGATGAGATGCCATTTTTTTCTGTTAAGTGCAAAAAATAGTTCAATTGATTATGAATAACTATTTTTTGCTAGCATCCTAAACGCTTAATTTGGTTTATGTATTAGAATTTTTTAAAAGACTTTAGAAAAAAGAAAAGGAATTACTTTTTTGAATAGATTCCATACCAAGAATGACATTATATATAAAAATGCGCCTATGGCTAGCGGTAGTATACCACCAAAAGTATACACTAATCCGAGTATAAATCCGAGTAAATATTCTGGATAATGCACTCTTTTTATAACTGAAAATACAACAGGGAAACATATGACGTATGGGATAAGGTTTTCCATTCTGATTTCCCAAAGAATAGAAATAAAAATCCCCAAACATATGGAAGTTACAAAACCTACAATGCTATTAGATTGATGAGGTATTTTTTGTATTCTTTTTTGTGTCAGAGAAAGTAATAACCAACTCAGTATTGGTATTGTAATACATCCCCACCAATTGGATACTCCTGGCATGTTTTCGTCTGCTAATATATGATGTACTGGAACACCACCATGAGTATAATCCCAGATCACGTGGAGAAGTATAAGTATAGTAATGATGAGTACAAAAAGCAATTTGTTTTTAGTGATTAAATACATGATTTTTGATTGATGATGATTAATTGGATAGATAAAACTACCCGAAAAAAGTAATATGACTGCTCCGTATATAAAAATTAATGCAGAAAATAAGCGATAATATCTGTTTTATCTATCAATTCCCGAACTTCCCCTAATTGGTTGTTAAACATCTTTTTACAAGGTTCAAAAACTATTTCCTTATAAATGAGGAAGAAACTTAGAAAGAAGGGCATAAAACCTATTAAGGTCACTGTTAGGGATAATTCCGTATGATTTTATTTTAAACTCTTCTAAGGTCTCACTCTCTATAAGATTCCTCCCCAAAATAAAGTAAGTATTACCTCCAATTTTGTTCTGGTATATTTGTATGACATACAACAGAACTATAAATATACCCAAGTCTCAGCACTATACTTACACTCTTCTATAGTACTGTTAATGCCTTCTTACATTTCCTCCAGAATTGTCACTTTCAGAAACTGTTTCTGGATTTCCATAATAGACCACATCTGCTCCACTAGTCGCTTTACCTGTGAATTGATCTTTAGCATGGATTTTTATATGCGCTCCACTGGTGGCTTTAGCTTCTGTTATAAGACTTAGTAACTCATCTGCACTAATATTAGCGCCACTAGTTGCACTAGCTTTATGATTAGTTACTTTGCCAGATAAGTCCATTACAGCACCACTAGTTACCGAACTGGTTAATGTTTCTGCTTTTACTCGTAGTTTAATATTGGCACCGCTAGTGGCACTAATTGTAATATCTTTTTGCACTACAGGTTCCTGAGAAGTTACCTCTGCTCCACTGGTAGCAGCTATTTTGTTGATCTTATTATAGGAAACATACACCGTTTTTTCGTCTGCTTGATAAATGTTTTTATCGGCTGTTATGTATAAGGTTTCTGCTTCTACATATATCTCTATATGATCGTGTAAGTTTTCGTTAGCTTCAATGATTACTTTTTTGTCATCATTTTTGGTTAATACTACATCAATTCCGCGACTGGATTTAATGGTGTCAAAGTTTTCGGCAATACTTTTTTCTTTTCTTATTACTTCTCCCTCACCACGTATCCCGTCAAAAACCATATTGCAAGAGCAACATAATGCAGATAAACATAGTGTAACTAAAATTTTGGCTAGTGTTGTCATGATTAAAATGTTTTAAGTTTATAAACTGTTCGTTTTTTGATTAATGAATTATTTTTAATTATCAGTCTTAATTTTGAGACCGTTCTCGTCTATTTTGATATCGATGTCTTCATTTTTTATTTGAATACCATCTTCATCAATTTTTAATTTAGCATCGTCTTCGTTGATATTGATTTTTACACCTGCTTTATCTGTATCTTTCTCTTCCCATTCATCATACTCCCATTCTTCTTTTGGGCAATCATCACATCTAAGAGTGCCATCTAATAACTGCACATATTTGCCTTCTTTCCCATCCAGAGATATATAATCATCATACTTCCATGAGTTGTTGTATCCAGTGGTGTTATCATCGGCAAAAATGGTTAAGCCCTCAGGGATTGTTAGTATGATTTCTACTTCTTGATCGTGGTATTTGTTATCAAAATCTGTGATGGCGTATCCGTCTAAGAGTAAATTATTGCCACTAACTTCATATCCATATTTGATTTCTGTAGCTCTTTCCTTTGCATTATCATAGCTACTACCCGCAGCAGTTTTTCTAATAGTTAGTTTTGTTGATGTATCTTTTTTATTTTCTTTTATATACATTTCGATATCTTGGATGACTAGTACTTTAGTATCGTTTTCATCTCTTTTGATTTTAAAACCATTACGATGATTCAGGTATTTTGCATATCGTGTATTTCCGATCATTCTTATCTGTAATGTATCATTGGAAGCATTGTTTATCACTGTTGTTTCTTCAATAACCTCTGCATCGTAGGCTTCCATAGTGGCTTGTCGTATTCCTAAGATTATCAATCCAATAATTGCGATGATCCATATAGCTAGTAATGATAATTTGGCAAAAGTACCTATGGATTTTAGGGTATTGATTATAATTTTTAGTCCTAAAATGAATAAAAAGAAGAAAGGAATACCTATTGCAAAGAAAGTAAGTAGCGAGATAAGCCATAATGGAATATCTGGATAATTAACTACATTAATATGCTCCGCTAATCCAGTATCCATAACTCCTACAGTACCTAAAGTAAATAAGCCAATAAAGAGGCTAATAATAGTAATTCCAGATACTATAATTAGGAATACCCCAATAAATTTTACAAAAACCTTTAGAATAGCTAATAGTACGTCTCCTAATGCCTCGAAGAAATTGGTAGATCCATTTTTTACTTTAGTTGTATATTTTTGATAATCTACATCTTTTACTTTATCAGCAACATCATTGAATCCTTCTTTAATTTTTTTTTCGATAGTACTAATATTTACAGCCTCTCCTTTCATAGCAAGAAAATCTGCTGTTGTTTGTGCTTCTGGAGCAAAAATCCAAAAAGCGATGTAAATGAGGATAAACCCACCTCCTGAAAATAAGGTCAAAAGAATCCAAGCAATTCTCAGCCAAATGGGATCTATGCCTAGATAATGCCCTAAACCAGAGCTTACCCCTCCAACATAAGAATTTGTAGTATCTCTGAATAATTGTTTTGATGTATTAGAATGTCCAGCTGATGATGAAGCTGGTTCATCTTCGAATATTTCGTCATCTAATTTGTAATCTTCGGGTTGTCCCATTATGGTTATAACTTCATCAACCTCTGTACTATCAATTACCTGTCTTTCGGATTTTATTTTTTCTGTGAATAACTCTGCTATCCTAGCTTCGATATCTGAGATAATCTCATCCCTGCCCTGAGAGTCAGTAAATGAACGCTTTATAGCCTGAAGATAACGTTGTAGTTTTAGGTAAGCGTCTTCATCTATGTGAAAAAATATGCCTGCTAAATTTATAGTTACTGTTTTGTTCATTTTACTTCTTTTTTTGTTTAGTAACGAGGGTTACTGCATTGTGTAATTCGTTCCAAGTAGTATTTAATTCTTTAAGGAATAATTTTCCTGTTTCTGTTAATCCATAATATTTTCGTGGGGGTCCTGATGTAGATTCTTCCCAGCGATAGCTGAGTAATCCAGCATTTTTTAGTCTGGTAAGTAAAGGATATATGGTACCTTCTACTACTAACATCTTTGCATCTTTTAGTGTTTCCAAGATTTCTGCTACATAAGCATCGTTATTTCTAAGAATTGAAAGGATACAATATTCCAGAACACCTTTGCGCATCTGCGCTTTCGTGTTTTCGATCTTCATAAAATTGTTTTTTAAAAAAAGTTAAACTGTTCATTTTTTGATTGATGGTTGATTGATTGATGATTGATTTTAATTATTTAAATAAATATTGATCCGAGAACACGACACCTGCTATAAAAACTGATGTTAAAAAATAATTGATAAGATTAAATTTTAAACTATATCGTTGCTCTTTTGATGTTTTGAGTAATAGTATTAGCAAAGTAAAGCAAACCAGTATAGGTAGTACCCAATAGCCAAGACCTAACCAAGCACTTATTCTGGCTTCATCATTTGGAGTAACTATAGAGATTACCATAGCTAGTATTCTAGAATATAAAGCAAAGAACAAAAAAGGATACCAATATTTATTTTTGGTCTGCCTGATAAAACTATAAATAATAAAAGCCTGTAGTATCGTAAATAATGGACCTGCTGCACTTACTAATTGCTGATGCCATTCCTCTTTGTATACTCCTTCTACTATGAATGCCGAATTTAATGACATTCCCATTTGATATCCAAGAAGCTTACCAGTGATGAAGTGGGCTAATTCATGGAAAAAGAAAGAGAATACTACCGCTAAAGCTGTAACTATACTATACCGTATGTTGATTGATTGATGCATGTTTATTTTATAAATCGTATTGTAAGAGGGTATGAATATACTTCTCCTTTGTTAGCTTTTATTGCCGCAGAAATGATACATATGATCTCTATGAAAAAACCTATTAATGCGATTACTCCTATAAAAGATGCACCGATGAGTGTTCTAAAACCACCGCCATTAGAAAAATTAATATCAAAATCATTAAAATGGAATACATCTATAATTGATACATCTCCAAAAATGTTGAACATAAAAAATGAAACAGATATCATACTAAGGATGATCGTGTATAGAAGTATGCTTAGTTGGAAATTGATTGCTTCTTTTCCATGTTTGTCTAAAAATGTTGATTTTTCTTTATTGGTTGTCCATAATAGTATAGGAATGATATAATTTCCGAAAGGAATAAAGTACTTAGAAAATATACCTAGATGTATAAACGTAGCAATATTTTTATGATTATTTAGTGACATTTTTTAAAATATATAATAGTTTCTTATGCAAATATATATCTTTAAAAAGGTATTATGCAAAACATAGTACTAAAATTTAACATTTATTTATGATTTTTATGTATTTTGTATGTCCATTCTTTTTCGATACTTTAGATAAATTAATTTAACAATCATGAAGATTACACCTGCAAAGCTTAATACGTTCTCAATGTTTAAGTTACCGTCTGCCTGGTTATGTGGAGTACGTGTAAAAAAAATAAGTAGTAGTAGTTGTGTAGTGGGCGTTAAACATAAGTGGATAAATAAAAACCCTTTTGACTCTATGTATTTTGCAGTACAAGCAATGGCAGCAGAATTAAGTACTGGAGCTATGGTCATATCTCATATACGAGAAAGTGGCAAAAAGGTTTCTATGTTAGTAGCAACTAATAATGCTACATTTACCAAAAAAGCTACAGGAAAAATCACATTTACCTGTAATGATGGGAATTTAATTAAACAAACAATTGATAAAGCAATAGAAACAAGAGAAGGACAGACGTGTTGGATGCAGTCAATAGGTACTAATCAAGATGGAGTAGTAGTGTCTACATTTAATTTTGAATGGACAGTACGAGTAAAGTAAGAGTAAATCAATAATTTTTTGTTAATATTAATATGCTTAAGGTATTTATTTTAAAATTACATTTATTTTTCCCTGTTTTTACACTAAAAAGTTTAAACCACTTCAAATTAAAATTATATAACCTCAATGTAAGATTTGAAAATGGTAGTATAATTTATTTTTATCAGTGAAACTCTGATTTGAAAAGACGCAAAGTAAAGTATTCAAAATCAGATAGTAGAATCTACCTATTGTAGGGAGATAGGCTAATCTCGATTTTTTAGTAAGATCTTAGATCTAATACTTCGAAGCCTTTCTGATTGATGCTAGGTAGACTTTCTTCGAGCTAGTTTACTGTTTTTAGAGTAACATTACTACTATTAAATTAATAAATAGAGGTAAATAAAAAGCTACATAATATTGGAGTGTAAAACTAATTGAAAAACTATGACTTATCTATCGATCCGTATTATTCCATTTATAATTTTAGTATTAACTACTTTTTCTATTCAATCTCAGAAAAGAAAAAGAGATACCAAAAAAGAGAAAAAAGATACAGAGCAAAAGATTACTATAAAGAAATACGAAGATTATATTACTAAAAAAACTAAATCGGATGATGGTCTTTTTAAGATACATCAAAACGGAGATAAGTTTTATTTTGAGATTCCTTTTACTTTACTGGATAGAGACATGCTACTGGTTAGTCGTATTTCTAAAATCCCTTCGAACCTAGGTGAAGGGTTTGTAAATGCGGGTTCCAAAACTAATGAACAATTAATCCGATGGACTAGAACTCATAATACAATCCACCTCAAGTCTATTTCTTATTCGAGTGTGGCTAATGATAGCTTACCCATACATATTTCTGTGCAGAACAATAACTATCATCCAGTAATTTCTGCATTTAAGATTGCCACATTTACACCAGATTCTTCTGCTGCAGTGATAGAAATAAATAATTTATTTCTATCTGATATTAAAGCAATTAGTGGTTTGTCACAGAGATTAAGAAAATTATATAAAGTAAAAAAATTGGATGAAAACCGTAGTTTTATACACACTATTTCTAGCTATCCTAAAAATATTGAGGTAAAACATGATCTTACTTTTTCTGCAGATGAGTCGCCTTCTAATTCTCAGACGGGTACTATTTCATTAGAAATGCGGCAATCACTATATCTATTACCCAAAAAACCAATGCAATCAAGAGTATATGATAAGCGAGTAGGGTGGTTTACTATCAGTCAGGTTGACTATGGATCAGAAGCATTAAAAGCAGATCAAAAAAAATACATTAGAAGATGGAAATTAATACCCAAAGATATAGAAGCATACACTAAAGGAGAATTGGTAGAACCAGAGAAACCAATTGTATATTACTTAGATCCAGCTACACCAAAAAAATGGCGTCCTTATTTCAAGAAAGGAATAGAAGATTGGCAGGTTGCTTTTGAAGCCGCAGGTTTTAAAAACGCGATTATTGCCAAAGAACCACCAACAAAAGAAGAAGATCCAGACTGGAGTCCAGAAGATACAAGGTATTCTACAGTGCGATATGTAGCTTCTACTACACGTAATGCTTTAGGGCCAAGTGTTACAGATCCGCGATCAGGAGAGATTATAGAAAGTGATATTATTTGGTATCATAACCATATTAGATCTTACCGAAACCGATACTTGCTAGAAACAGCAGCAGCAAACCCTCTAGCACGTACATTGAATACCCCAGAAAAAGAAATTGGTGATATGATGAGAAGGGTTATATCTCATGAAGTAGGTCATGCACTGGGGCTACCACATAATATGAAAGCTAGTGCTGCCTATCCCACAGATTCACTACGTTCTGCTAGTTTTACACAGAAATGGGGCTTAGCAAGTACCATTATGGATTATACACGTTATAACTATGTAGCACAACCAGGAGATAACGGAGTACGATGGATTAGGATGTTAGGTCCTTATGATAATTATGCAATTAATTGGGGATACAGATATATAGATGGAGTTATTTTACCCGAAGAAGAACGCTCAATACTGAATCAATGGATTGTAGAAAAAAAAGGAGATCCCGTATATTTATTTGGAGGATCAAATCGATATGACCCTAGCTCGCAAACAGAGTGTGTAGGAGATGATGCCATTAAAGCAAGTACTTATGGATTGTCTAATCTTAAAATAGTCGCATCTAATCTATCAAAATGGACAGCTACAAAAGGAAAAGGTTATGATGATCTAAAAGAATTGTATGGAGAATTGATACAAGTTTGGTCTAGATATTCTGGACATGTGTTGAACAATGTAGGTGGTGTATATGAAGAATTTAAAACAACTGATCAATCAGGAGAAATTTATACACATATAAGTAGTAATGATCAATCTAGATCTTTGAATTTTCTAATAGAAAATGTTTTTATAACCCCTTCTTGGTTACTTCAGAAAGATATAATTAATAATATAGATCCAAGTGGTATCGTTGATAAAATCCGTACCCTACAGCATAGGCAATTAAATAATCTATTGCGCGAAGATAGGTTGATGAGAATGATTGATAATGAAGCAATCAATGGAGAAAATGCATATTTATTGCCTACTATGCTACAAAAATTAAGAGAAGGTCTTTGGGAAGAAATAAAACAAAGACAAAAAATAGACGTCTTCAGGAGAAATTTGCAAAGATCTCACGTAGAAATTTTGTTAAAATTATTGGCGGATACAAAAAAACCAAACTCTGATGTAAAAGCAGCAGCTAGAGCAGAATTAAAGGCAATTCAATCAATGGCAAAAAATTCTTCTAACTTTTATAAAAAAGGGATAGTAAAATATCACCTAGAAGATATATATGCATTCATTAGTAATGGTTTAGAAGCAAAACATACAGTTTTATTAACTAAGTAATATTCTGATAAAATCACGAATTGTTTTAGCATGTTGTATGTATCAGTCTACAGTTTTGCCAAGTCTATTAATTTTCTATTGCATAAAGCAGGTTTGAGTTACACTATTTGTAACGTTTTATAAATTTATACTACACATACAATAAACATTCATTAATCTATGATTTTATCAGGATATAGTTAACCATTAGGGTTTAAAACTAGTATCTGAGAAGAATTCTATAAAAATACTATTATGACAGCACACGAAATTGATTACACTATTTATGGTGAAGAAATGCAATATGTAGAAATTGAATTAGATCCCCAAGAAGGAGTAATTGCAGAGGCAGGAAGTTTTATGATGATGGATGATGGGATTAAAATGGATACTATTTTTGGAGATGGCTCTCAGAAAGATACTGGGTTTATGGGTAAGATATTTGGAGCTGGGAAACGATTACTCACAGGAGAGAGTTTATTTATGACCGCTTTTTATAATGAAGTAGTAGGAAAGAAGAAAGTAAGTTTTGCATCGCCATATCCTGGAAAAATCATTCCAATAGATCTGACAGCTTATGGAGGTAAGTTTGTTTGTCAGAAAGATGCATTTCTCTGTGCAGCAAAAGGTGTGTCTGTAGGGATAGAATTTTCTAGAAAATTAGGAAGAGGCTTGTTTGGAGGTGAGGGGTTTATCATGCAAAAATTAGAAGGTGATGGGATGGCATTCGTACATGCAGGAGGAACAACAATGAGAAAAGAGTTGCAAGCAGGAGAAAAATTAAAGGTGGATACAGGTTGTATTATAGGCTTTTCTAAAGGTGTTCAGTATGATATAGAATTTATTGGAGGGATTAAAAATACTATTTTTGGAGGAGAAGGATTGTTTTTTGCAACATTAACAGGACCTGGAGTTGTATATATACAATCACTACCATTTAGTAGACTAGCAAATAGAGTTCTAGCATTAGCTCCAAGAGGAGGGGGAAGAAGCAAAGGAGAAGGTAGTATTTTAGGAGGTTTAGGAGATTTATTAGATGGCGATAATAACTTTTAAAAGCGTTAAATAAGGGTTAAAGTACCGTTATTCTATTTTATTTAACTATATTAGCTTTAACAACTTTTAATAAAGTAGGAAAGTTCTTACTATTATTGTTTAAACCTAACATTTTAAACCCCCTATTAATTTATGGCTAGAGCAATGTTTGATTATACTAAAACTGTGCTTAAAAAAGTTAGTTTTGATGTTAATCTATTTACAAAAGAAGTAATTAAAGCATTAAACAGATTACTTCCACATGAGATTGAAGAATTAAAACTTTGGATTCAATCTTTAGCATTAAACAAACCAGAGTTAAAATCTTGTTTAATTTATTTAAATGAATAAAAATAAAAAGCGACTTTCTAGTCGCTTTTTATTTTTGATAGAGGACTTATAATCTGTACGTTCTGAAACGTAATAGCTCCTTTTACAATTCCAGATATAGTAGTATGTAACGCTTCTATAATTTGCATTTTTAATTCACTCTTATTAAATATCAGACTTACTTCTCTTGCTGGAGAAGGTGTATTAAAATAGTGCAAATTTGCTTTTTCACTATCATTAATTTCTAAAGTATGTAGATAAGGTAGCAATGTCATTCCTAATCCTTCATTAGATAATTTAATCAATGTCTCAAAACTTCCACTTTCTAGCTGAAAATGGTCCTCTTCATAACCTTTTTGAGTTTTGCAAAGATTTATGATGCCATCTCTAAAACAATGTCCATCTTCTAATAATAGCATATCATCAATATTCAGATCTGTAGCGTCAATCTTATTTTTGTGACTCAGCCTATGACTAGAGGGGATGTATCCTACAAAAGGCTCATAATATAATACTCGTTCTTTTATAAACTCATTTTGCAGGGGTGTTGCAGCAATAGCAGCATCTAGATGACCATCTTGTAAATGCTCGATGATGGCTTCAGTGTTTAACTCTTCTATTTTTAATTTTACTTTTGGGAATTTGCTAATAAAATTTTTCAAAAACATAGGTAATAGTGTCGGCATCACTGTAGGGATAATTCCTAATTTAAATTCGCCTCCGATAAATCCTTTTTGTTGGTCTACAATATCTTGGATACGTTCACTTTCATTTACAATATTTCTAGCTTGCTGTACCAATTTTTTACCAACCTCTGTTAATTCAATAGGTTTTTTACTACGATCAAAAATGAGGATATCTAACTCATCTTCTAATTTTTGGATCTGCATACTCAATGTAGGCTGAGTTACAAATGTTTTTTCTGCGGCTTTGGTAAAATTCTGATGTTCAGCTACAGCTAATACATATCGTAATTGTGTTATAGTCATATTTTTAATTTAAAACCATAAAAATAAAAAGGCTATTGATAAAATTTATTAAAAGTATATTAAAAATTTATTTTTTCTATCGATTATTTTTTAACCCAGATTATACGTTGGTATTTGCAGTAGATCATAAGACGCAATAGATTTTTTAATGCATTCCATCTAACTAAATTTTAATAAGCTGATTGTAAGGTTGTTTCACAATCTTCTTTTTCTTTTTTTCATTGC
>CANLRN010000063.1 GCA_947493495.1 uncultured Aquimarina sp. | reverse complement strand
GACAATTTGAAACGTAGAAGCTGCTTACCAGTTAGAAACTTTATGTTACAGTGAAACAATGTCTATGAATACGGGTTTAAGTTTTTCTATTGCCTAAAAAGTATATCTTGCTGCAATACCTACATTAACTCCAAAGTTGTCTACATTCTCAACATTTAATCCGTTTTCAATATCATGAATGTCATACGTAGGACGTATACTAAAAGCAACTTGTAATGGAAAATCGAATCGATAGTCTACCCCAAAATCTAATCCTATATAAGGAAAGAACTCACTATCACGCTCTCTAGAAATAGTAATACTCAAAAAGGAGGATTTAAAATCTATATATCCAGCTCCAACTCCCGGTCCAGCAAACCAATTCAGATTATCCCATATAGTATATGTCCAATGAAAATAACCTCCACCTCGGAATGTATTGATAAAAGCATTTGTTCTCCAACTTAGATTGAGGTCAATTCTATTGTGCTCACTTACTAGTTGTCGTTGGTACGTGATTTCTGGCCCAAAACCTTCATCTCCTAGTACGCCGTCTGATATCCTGATGCCAATGGCATTTTTAGGTATATCCTGAGCATACACGGTAATACTGATTATAATGCTAAGTGTTGTAAAAAAAAGTTTTTTCATGAGTGTAAATTTTGTTTAAAATCTAACTCTTTGTGCTAACAATGTATACTAGGTAAACATTATCATAAAAAAACTTTAATTAAATTGATAACGGGCACTCAAACCAAAATTGAATATAATATCATCATTTAGGATTTTGTCGAAATAAAACTCAGGCCTAAAATCAAATGAAATAAGAAGTGGAAAATCAAAATTATATTCAATCCCTATATCACCAGTTACATAACCAAAAAATTCCAAATCATCTCTCCCATCAAAATTGCTATCAAAATCTGCTATTCCACCACCAATTCCGGGGCCTACATACCAATTAAGCCCTTCGTTAATATTGAACACCCATTGATAGATCCCTGTCAATTTTATAGCACTAAAACCATTAACGCCACGTACTCCAGCATTAAATTCTATACGATTACTATCACTTAATCCAAGTTGGTATGAAGCTTCTGCCCAGAAACCATCTCCTTCAGTAAGGCGTAATCCTACAGCATGCTCTGAAATCTCCTGTGATTGTACAGAAGAAATAAGAAAGACTACAAATGAGGTAAGTAAGATGATATGTTTTTTCATGATGAATTTTATTTTTATTAATATCCTCCATATAACGTATGATCTTATTTTTTAATGTAACCAGAATACTTAATTTTTTGTTAATTAATTAAGATATTCTTGCGGGTTGAATACGTGTTCATTTACAAATATTGAGTTATATGGATGAGATTTATCAACAACTTTTATAGAAAGGTAGGGTACCATCTTAACCTTCGTTTTTGATTCCACTTCGACAGGCTTGGTGTGACAAAATAGGTGTTTTTGAGCTTAATTTAATTACATTGAGCCTAAGCTATGATTAAATTCTATTTTGAAACATAAACGAAAAAAATCAAATTTTAGTGGGCGATTTTAAGTCAGAGCTGTTATAATTAGCTTGCAATCGCATATCTGTGCTTTCGAATATTTTATTTGCAGAATTAGCAATAAAACCCGTAAAGAGCTCTCCATTTTCTTGCTTGTATCGATAAGAAAATTCATAATAACACGAAGTACTATTTTTAATCCCTTCTTGAAATTCTACAGCTATTATATCTGCTAAAATACTAGATTGCTCTAAAAACAGTGATGGACTTCCTTTAATTTCTCCGCCTGATGAATTCATTATAAATCCTTTTGACTTAAGAAATTCATTTACACTTGATAAACTATTGAATTTTTCAAGCTTATTAACATCGACTGTAAAATGATTAGAACAAAAACCATGAACATACATCCAGGCTGCATATTCTGATTCATTCTGTAAAGCAAGATAGGTTTTATACAGAGGCGTATCCCATACTCTCCCTCTAAGAATAAGGTCTTCTTGATCGAATACAGAAGAGTCTAAGTTATCTAATAGATGTTGTACCGTTTGTTGCAACTGATCAGAAAATTTTTTAACAAGCAATTGACTAATAAATATTTTAGGAGCAGTTGGGTTTTGAGGATGCTCGTAATGCTTGGCATACAATTTTTTAGTTTCAAAATGATAGTCGCTAATTTCTTTATATCCCATTGAAATAAATGGTTTTGCTAATACATTTATATCTATTCTTAGGTCATCAAAAGTTCTGATTGCAATATGATCATTAAAAACCGTATCACCTTCTTTTTCTAAAAGTGATTTTATCCTTTCGGCAGAAGGAGTTTTTAAGCAATACTGTTTCCAAAGTTCTTCAAAAAAATATGTTACATCCATTTTTGTCTTTTTTTTATACAAATTTATTATTTTTGATTTGAAAAGTTTAAATATGTAATTTAATTAACTACATATTAATTAATTTTATGTCAAATTAATTTTATGTAAACCTAACACTGATTTTTTGTTTATCAATCTTTTAAATTTTAATGGCTTATGAATCATTTTGATTATGTAGATCAACAAATCCTATTACAGATTAGAGAAGATGCCAGAAAACCTTTTTCTCAGATTGCAGATGAATTGAAAATTTCTAATTCATTAGTGCACCAAAGAGTTCGAAAATTAAAAGAAAGCGGTGTAATCCATAAAGCAGAGTTTGTTGTAGACGAAAAGCAAATCGGATATAAAACAAAATCATATGTTGGCATACGGTTAAAAGAAGCCAGATATGCCAAACTTGTGGTGAATGAATTGAATAAGATTCCTGAAATATTAGAATGTAACTATGTATCTGGAAATTATGCGCTTTTTATTCTCATATTTGCACACGATAATCATCATTTGCGAAATATCCTATATGAACAAATACATGAAATTGATGGAGTAGCAGGGACAGATAGTTTTATTTGTTTCGACACTAATTTTAAAAGACAAATAACTTTAGACACATTAGCAAAAGGGAAACAGTATGGATAAAGAAAAATCTTTACGCATATTAGATAATCAATTAGAGGGAGAATTAAAATTTGATACACTTACGACCAGCTTATATGCTACTGATGCTTCTGTATATCGCAGAATACCCTTAGCTGTTGCATTTCCTAAAAGTATAGCTGATATAAAAAAAATCATCGAATTTGCTAGGTTGCATTCATATGGTATAATTCCTAGAACTGCAGGGACATCTCTGGCAGGGCAATGTGTAGGTGATGGCATTGTTGTAGATGTTTCTAAACATTTTACAAAAATTATTTCTATTGATAAAGAGCAAAAAACGGTAACCGTTCAACCAGGAGTGATACGAGATGATCTCAATAGGTTTTTAGCGCCTTATGGTCTGTTTTTTGGCCCTAATACATCTACTTCTAATCGCTGTATGATAGGAGGTATGGTTGGTAATAATAGTAGTGGTACAACTTCTATACAATATGGAACTACTAGGGATAAGGTCTTAGAGTTACAAACCATTTTATCTGATGGGAGTGAAGTATCTTTTTCGGAAATATCTGGTGAAGAATTTCATCAAAAAATGGATGTAAGTACATTAGAAGGTGCTATCTATAATACGATTTATAATGAACTTTCTTCAAAACAGGTACAAGAACGTATTCTATCTAGTTTTCCAAAACCAACAATACATAGACGCAATACCGGATATGCTATTGATGAACTGATTGATACCTCCATTTTTTATGATAAAGAAAGTCAATTTAATATGTGTAAGTTGTTATCTGGTAGTGAAGGAACATTAGCATTTACTACACAGATAACCCTACAATTAGATGAGTTGCCGCCCCAAGAGTCTTTAATGATTGCGGCACATTTTAGTACTATAAAAGATTGCTTAAAAGCTGTAGTACCAGTAATGCAACATTCATTATTTACATGCGAAATGATGGATAAAACAATACTTGATTGTACTAAAAACAATATAGAACAATCAAAAAATCGATTTTTTATTGTTAATGATCCAGCCGCTATTTTAATGCTCGAACTCAGATCAGATACTATAACAAATTTAGAACTGCAAAAGAAAGCATTGCTACAAACATTAGATAAAGGTACCTCTTATGCGAACCCCATATTAACGGGTAAAGAAATTCATCAAGCTTTAGAATTGCGCAAAGCAGGCTTAGGTCTTTTGGGCAATATAGTAGGCGATAAAAAAGCAGTTGCATGTATAGAAGATACAGCAGTAGCACTCCCTGATTTAGCTGATTATATTACAGAATTTACTGACGTAATGGCTAGATACCATCAGGATGCAGTGTACTACGCTCATGCAGGGGCAGGAGAGTTACACTTACGTCCGATTTTAGATCTAAAGAAAAAAGAAGATCTATTGCTATTTAATAAAATTACGGATGAGGTCGCTACTTTAGTAAAAAAATATAAAGGGTCGATGAGTGGAGAGCACGGTGATGGTATCGTACGAGCCGGATATATCCCTTTTATGATAGGAGAAGAAAACTATCAATTGCTAAAACGAATTAAAAAAGTCTTTGATCCTAATCACATTTTTAATCCTGGCAAAATTATAGATGCATATCCTATGGATGAGCAATTACGGTATGAAATAGACAGAAAAGAACCAGAGATTAATACAATTATGGATTTTTCTGATTCTATGGGGATCTTAAGAGCTACAGAAAAATGCAATGGAAGTGGAGATTGTAGAAAATCTGTTGAAGCAGGAGGAACTATGTGTCCAAGTTACAGAGCTACAAAAAATGAAAAAGATACAACCAGAGGTAGGGCAAATGCACTTAGAGAATTCTTGACTACCAGTGAAAAATCAAACAGATTTAATCAATCCGAATTAAAAGAAGTATTTGATTTATGTATTAGTTGTAAAGGTTGTGCGAGCGAATGTCCATCTAATGTCGATGTAGCAGCATTAAAAGCAGAATTTGAATATCAATATCAAAAAGAAAATGGTACGTCATTGAGAACAAAGCTATTTGCATATAATAATACCTTAAATAATCTAGGTAGAATAGCTACTGGAGTAACTAATTTCTTTTTTACCAATACAGTAACTTCTAGAATCACAAAATCTGTATTTGGGATCGCAGAAAAAAGAGAATTACCTGTATTAAGTAAACAATCATTACGTACTTGGTGTTCTAAAAATTTAGAAGCTCTACAACCAGAGAAGCCGCTAAAATCAATATTCTTTTTTATTGATGAGTTTACTAATCATTTAGATACTACAATAGGAATTGATGCCATAGAATTATTAACATCTCTAGGATATGCAATTAAAGTAATAGATCATAAAGAAAGTTCTAGATCATTTATATCCAAAGGTTTATTAAAAAAAGCAAAATCAATTGCAAATACTAATATTTCAATTTTTAGAGATATCCTATCGCAAGATGTACCACTAATTGGATTAGAACCATCATCTATATTAACCTTCAGGGATGAATACCTTAAGCTAGCAGATGATAAACAAGCTGCAGTAGCAGTATCCAAAAATGTATTCTTAATAGATGAATTTTTAAAATCTGAAATCGAGCTAGGCAATATCAATGCACATCAATTTTCTGATGAACAAAAAACCATAAAGTTACATGGACATTGCCACCAAAAGGCACTATCAAATATACAGGCTACATTTACATACCTTAATTTACCTAAAAACTTTAGAGTTACTATTATTTCATCTGGATGTTGCGGTATGGCAGGATCATTTGGGTATGAAAAAGAACATTATGATATCAGTATGGTTATTGGAGAACAAACACTATTCCCTGCAATTAGAAAATCCTCTCAAGAAGTTCTTATTGCTGCAGTAGGTACTAGTTGTAGACATCAGATAAAAGATGGTACTAATAGAATCGCATTACATCCAATAAGTATTTTGAGAAACTCAATTTTGTAGTATATACAGCTTTGTCTAGTATAATGAGTACTTTAATTGGTTTCAGGATACCAGTCTAATTGAACTACTTCTATAGAAGTATCTCCTTTATTAACTAGTTCTTTAAATTTAGAAACATCACTAAATTCTTTTTGTCCACGATAGTGATAAGGGTATACTTGTTTTGGCTTAAACTCTAATACAGCATCTGCTGCATTTTCTACGGTCATGGTCCAAGGTAAATTCATACACACGAATGCTTTATCTATATTTTTTAAAGCTCTCATTTCTGGTATATCTTCAGTATCTCCAGAAAAATAGATGCGTTCATTACCTAAAGTGATCACATAACCATTTCCACGACCTTTATTATGAAATTTCAGAGCTTCTTCTCTCAGGTTATACATAGGTACTGCCTCAATAGATATTCCTTTAATTTCTTTAGTTTCATTATTGTTAATGATTAGTATCTGATCAGTATAGTTTGCTGGTAATTTTTCTGCCACAGCAGAAGGAACTACGATAGTGGCTTTAAATAGACTAAGACTGTCTAATGTATCAATATTCATATGGTCTCCATGGATATCTGTAATTAAAACCAAATCTGGTTCTTTTTGATTGCTATACATTTTTTGTCCACCAGTAGGATCAATGTATATGGTTTTTTCACCATACTCTAGAATAGCAGAAGCATGCACCAATGGCTTAATTTTCAGATTATTTATTTTTGATTCAGTGCTTTTATTAGGAATAGCTTCCTCTGTTTCAGTTGTAGATGTAATAGGTTGCTTTTTTTCTATGTTTTTACAATTTAAAACAAAAAAAATACAAAAAATACTTACTAGCCTATATGCTTTCATAATTTTAAAAATGTATTGTAGTAATATATGAAAATGAATAGTAACTTAAGAAGTTTTTAATGTAAGATTAACGAAATCAAAATACAAGCGTAACGATTTACTTGGCTTGTTAGACAAGGATTTTTCAATGTATAATTCAGGTTAAAAACATAAATTAGTAGTATTCTTGTACTCAAATGGAAATAACACCTTATATAGAAACTAAAAGACTTGCTATAAAACTTAAGCCATCTGCAGAAAAAATGATCAAAAGGGGGCATCCATGGGTTTTTTCGGACAGCATAGCCAAACAGAATGTAACGGGTAGTATTGGAGATCTTGCTATAATTTATGAACAAAAAAAAAATACAATTCTTGCAATAGGTCTATTTGACCCAGATTCTCCAATACGGATCAAAATTATTCAGTTTAAAAAAAAGGCACAGATTGATTTTAATTGGTTCAAGCAACGAATACAAGAAGCCTATACCATAAGAAAACCCTTATTAGAGGAAACAGATACCAATAGCTATAGATTATTATTTGGTGAGAATGACCATATGCCAGGGTTTATTGCAGATATATACGATACTGTATTAGTAGTAAAATTATACTCTTCAATATGGCTGCCGTATCTAAACGATATACTAGAGTGCTTACTCCAACAAACTGCTTGTATAACTATCATATTGCGACTAAGTAGAAGTTTACAGTCATCTGCAAAATTGTACGACTTAAAAGATGGCCAAGTCATTTATGGAAAACTAGTTAATGAGGTAGTTATTTTTAAAGAACATGGAATTCTCTTTTCTGCAAATGTAATCAGAGGTCATAAAACAGGGTATTTCCTAGATCATAGATATAATAGAAAACGAGTAGGGGAGTTAGCGAATAAAAAAAGGGTGCTCGATGTCTTTTCTTATGCAGGTGGTTTTTCTGTTCATGCACTTACAGGTGGTGCGAAAGAAGTGACTAGTGTAGATATCAGTAAACAAGCCTTAGAAACAGCCAAAGAAAATGTAAAATTAAATCCCCATTCTGGAAAACATACAGTTATAATAGGTGATGCTTTTGATGAGCTACAGAATTTAATCACTAGAAATATAAAATATGATATTGTAATAATAGACCCACCTTCTTTTGCCAAGAGAGCGCTAGAAATTGAAAAAGCAAAAAATAGTTATGCGAGATTGGCTAAACTCGGAGCCCAACTCCTCACGACTAATGGAATTCTAATCATAGCTTCTTGTTCATCAAGAATTATAGCAAAAGATTTTTTTTCAATAATTGAAAAAAATATTGAGGCAACAGGAAGAAGTTTTAGAATACTAGAAAAAACAGCACACGATATAGATCATCCTATATCTTTTCCTGAAGGAGCGTATCTAAAATGTGGATACTACCAGCTGTAACAATAGCCTAATGAAAACTCTTTTTTTTGTGAATAAGAATTGAATAACATAATTAAAAAAAAGAAAAAATAAATTACAGATACAGTAAATTGTTATCCGAAAATAAAGAATTATTTCTGTAGATATTCCAGAAATTTAATCGTAGTAGTATAATGGTTGAATATGTCTTATTAACAGATGAACAAACATATTTTGTAGAATACCTCATTGGTGAGCTAGTTGTATCTACTAGTATTAGCGAAGCAATGAAATTTAATGATGAGAATCTTGCATTGCGATTTAAGCACATGCTACACGTGTCTTGTAAACTAACAACAAGCGTAAATACATATATTGGATAATACTACCATTAATTCTTTAAGTGCACTGATACATAATAAGTAAAAAATAGTATAATTCGTGTATAAAAAAAGGGTTGATTTCAGTGAAATCAACCCTTTTTTAAAAGTCGGTATGGATATATTTAATTCTTAATTAGAAGATAGCATTGAGAAAAACTTGTCTAAGTTTGGTAATAAAACTATTCTAGTTCTTCTATTAACAGCCATATTCTCTTCAGAATCATTTTCTACTAATGGTTGGTAACTACTTCTACCTGATGCAATAAGTTTTGCAGGGTCTACATTATACTTTTTTTGTAATAAACGTGTTATCGAAGTTGCTCTTTTTACACTAAGATCCCAATTATCTTCTAAAGCAGGAGTGTTAATTGTTCTTGGATCAGTATGCCCCTCAATCATCACATCTAAACTTGGTTCAGAATTAATTACTTTTGCTAGCTTTTCTAAAACATCATTAGCTTTATTACTAACTCTATAACTTCCGCTATTGAATAACATCTTATCCGATATAGAAATCATAACTACAGTATTATCTACATCTATAGATATGTCGTCATCTTCTTTAAGACTATCATCAAGAGAGTTCTTAAGATTGTGAGATACTGCAATGTTCATTGAGTCTTTTAGAGAGGTTGCATTCTGAAGCTTGTCAGAATTAACTTGAGACAATGTTTGTCTCATCTTCTCTTTAGTGTTGTTAGAGATAACTAAATCATCTACCATCACCATTTTTTCATTGTTAGACTCTGTTAATGAGTTGATTTTAGAATTATAATCTGCTACTCGAGCTTCAATTTTTGCAAATTTAGTTTCTAATTCTTCTTTTTCAACAGTAGTTTTTTGTAACGTACTTCTAGTGTTTTGTAAATCCGATTCTAATGCTAGATACTTCTTTTTAGAAACACAAGAAGTTGTCAATAAAGCTACAGATACTACAATTAGTGTTATTACTTTTTTCATGGTTATTTAATTAATCAATTTTACACAACTTAAAACTACTTGATCTAATATTTATTGTAAAGCTGCCTACTAAATTTTTCCCATAGAAGTCTTAAAAAATGTTAAAAAACCAGTATATCGTTAGGATGCCATAATTAATTTATGGTATTTTTATGGTGCTAATTTTATTATATAACTGTATTACAGTAGTTTATAATTTTACTACTATTATTTACAGACTATTTTTTTATCAGAATGCAACATTAGTTTTGGTAACTGCGTCTTTATTTAATATTATTGCAAAGCCCTAAAATAGTTATAGCTATTAATTTTTTTTTGTTAATTCATGTTATTGACCAAGGGCAAGTCAGTTATATTTACTGTACTAAGTTTATTATTTTTTTCGTTAGTTTATACTCAAGAATCAGAACTCTATACTGAGAATACTTTATTGTATCATAAAGAAATACAACTAAGTGATCAAACTTTATATCTTCCTATCTA
The DNA here is from genome assembly GCA_947493495.1 of uncultured Aquimarina sp. Classification (GTDB taxonomy): domain Bacteria; phylum Bacteroidota; class Bacteroidia; order Flavobacteriales; family Flavobacteriaceae; genus Aquimarina. The sequence continues at coordinate 17,912 of CANLRN010000063.1, read as the reverse complement.
CAAAGAAAACCTTAGAAATACAGTAGACATCAACAACAACAACAAAGAAGAGCTTTCAATTTATAACACAAAATGGAATACTAGTGTATTCAATGCATATTGGAACAAAAAACCAAGTTTCCCTATAGATTTACATTTTGATGAAAAAACTTTTTCATCACCTGTAACACATAAAATGGTCATTACCTCTCGTTATGGATGGAGAAATGGGCGACCGCATCAAGGAATAGATGTGGATTTACAGACAGGAGATCTTGTAAAAACTATATTAGCTGGTAAAGTAAGGTACGCACATCGTCATGGAGGTCATGGAAAAACAATTATTGTACGCCACAACAATGGATTAGAAACTGTATATGCACATTTATCAGAATACCTAGTTGAAGAAAATCAGATCGTGGAAAAAGGACAAGTAATAGGCAAGGGTGGGATTTCGGGCAACGCAAGAGGCAGTCATTTACATCTAGAGATTAGATATCAAGGAAAAAGTATCCATCCAGAATATCTTTTTGAATTTGATGAAACTACTAAAATAAGAGCTCAAGATATTGTGATAACAGAAGAATGGGGAACCCCTAGATTACACAAATCCAACAAAAAAAGCAACATTAGAGTGGCTAAAGCATATAAAGTAGCAACTGCAGCGAATACTTCGAATTCTGATAAAAAAATATACATAGTTAAAAAAGGGGATACATTGTATAGAATAGCTAATGAATATCAGTTAAAAGTATCAGAAATCTGTGAGATAAATTCACTTGCTGATAATGCCATTCTAAACATAGGACAGGAAATTATTCTTCATTAGTTCAAATGTATTTTCTAATCATTTCTAAAAGAAATTTCTTATCATAAGGCTTTAATATATAGTTATTTATACCTGCTTTTATAATCTGTCTATTTAACTGAGTAACATCTACTGCTGTTAAAGCAATTATAGGAATTTCTGTATCAAATTGTCTAATTCTTTTTGTAGTACCAATTCCATTTAGCTTAGGCATATTGATATCCATAAGAATGATGTCAAATGTATTATCTCTTACAGTTTCGATGGCATCAAATCCATTATCGAGTACAGTACACTCATAATTCTCTTTTGATAAGATTCTATCTGCAACTAATAAATTTAGCTTGTTGTCATCCACTACTAATACTTTCTTTTTCTGACTTGTAACTGTTTCTATTTTTTGCTGTTGATCAACAGATTGAAGGTCTATTAAAAACACATATTCTGACCCTATATTTGTATCATTTTGGAGTATGATTTCTCCATGTATTGATTCTGCTAATTTTCTAACTATAGTAGCATTAAGTCCCGTTCCCAGATACGTATTCTTAACTTTTTCTATATTAATAAATTCTTGATATATTGATTTTTCATCTTCTTGAGAGATTTCATTACCGTCATGTTCTATGTTAAAAGATATGGTATTTCCTGTATTTTTTTTCTTAATCAAACGTATTGAAAATAAGACATTTCCATTTTTAGTAAATCTTAGTGCATTACTAATCAGATTCATGAGTATCTGAGATAAAATAGCTGGGTTTCCAACTAAAACTCTGGGGATATCATCATCATAGGTGTACGTAAGAGTGTTGTTACTACTCTCAGTGGCATACCTAAACGAATTCACAATATTCTGAGTAATCTCTTTTAAATCAAATTGAGTATGTGTAGAAGAAACTTCATTAGAATCTACATAATTCACCTGTAAGATGTTGTTAATCAATGTCAACAAATAATCTCCAGTAAATTTTAAAGACGTGAAGTTTTTACTCTCTTGCAATTGTGGATATTCATCTATCAACAAGTTTGTCAGTCCCATAATCCCATACAAAGGAGTTCTCAATTCATGGCTTAAAGAAGATATAAACTCTTCATTTTTTTGGGATGTAATTTTGATTTTAGTATTTAGAGCTTCTAATTCATTATTTTTGTTTTTTAATAATGTGCGCATTGCAAAGTATTTAAACCCAAGAAATACAACCAAAATAACTAACAGGAAACCAATAATATAGAGCATATTTTTTACAACAAAATAAGAAATATTGGTTTTTTATTATAATTTAAAAAGGTTTTTTTTAAATTATGATAGTTTAGAAACGTATCCAAACGTTATAAAGAGATACTTTAAAGCATAATTTATTAGATAGCACAAAATAGAAATTCAATATTATTTGGTAAGGTTTTTGATTATGCTTATGTGTACTATTGTAAGAAGTAAATAGATATAACGACCAATTTTCTAAGTAAAAATAATATCATGAAGATTTCATTTATTTTTATAGCAATTCTATCCACTGTATGTGTTCATGCACAAATTGATCAATCTAATTCTTCTTTAAAAATAGATACTAATAGTCCTCTAAAAACAAGTACTTATAAATTATCTTCTGTAGGATTAACAAAGCCTAAAAGTAATCTTTCTTTATACAATACCCTCGAAGATTCATTGCGTTTTAACCGAACACAAAAACCATTTGATATGACAGGTAACAATGGTTTATTGAAACCCAATCATGGTAATACAACTCCAAAATGGTTTAAAAAGGATAAGGAAATAAAAGATGAATATAAATCAGATCAGTACTTAGGTGATTTTAAAAGTACCGCAAAATATGTGCAACTTGTCTATAGAGACCACGAGTCTGTAGATGGTGATTTAGTGCGTATTTTTATTAATGATGATATTATACGATCAAGTGTATATCTGGGTGCTACTTTTCAAGGTTTTAAAATTAATCTGGTAAATGGATTTAATAGAATTGACATACAGGCGTTAAATCAAGGAACTTCTGGGCCTAATACTGCTGAGTTTCAGTTGTATGATGATATGGGTAATCTAATTACTGCAAACGAATGGAATCTTACTACAGGGGTTAAAGCTTCACTCATAGTAGTAAAACAATAATTCTTTAACTACTTTTATAACTAGATAGATAGAGCTGATAATAAGTTAATCAATAACTCTTACGGCCTCAAATGTTTTAAACAATATTCCTTTATACGCTCTTATATAACACGTATTGATATCATCAGAATTTATCCAAACCTTTACCGTATATGATTTCCCGCTATCGGCATTATATATAGTCCCTCCAGACAATACACCTTCATTAAAATGTAATTGATCAAGAATATCAATGCCTACTAATTTTCGAGATCTAAGATTTAAATCTGGATTCTTGTTATCTAGCCCATTGAGATTAGAAATAGGTTTTTCTGCACGCTTATCAATCTTACCATAAAAAACATCTTGTTTTTTATAAATTTCTATAATAGAACCGCCTTGTATTTTCCATTTATCGATATATGTTTCTGGAGTAATGGTACTATCTGCTGTAAAGCAAATAATTAAAAAAAAGGAAAATAACGCCTTATATCGCAACATATAAATCATAGCGTAATATAGGCTTTTAGTAACATCTATTAAAATGAATTCATTTATAATGTTTCAATTGGCTAAAAAACTATTTTTTTAGAATGAGAAAGAGAAGAGTTACTTTAATTGTATTACTTAATATCCAATATATCTTTTACGTCAACCTCCATATAATCCGCTATTTTCTTTAATCTTTCAAAATCTTTAGCCAAGTTTTTACGCTTTACTACATAATCACCCGCCTGAGGACTAACCCCTAGAGTTTTAGAAATCCCATATACTGTTTTAGCTCCTTTACTTTGTTTAAGAAGTCTTTTTAGTTTTTTATTTATCATAATTCAAACATACATGTATTTTTTTAATATACAAATATTTTTTTATTAAAATTTTATTTGATTATTAAAATATATTTTGTATACTTGTGCAAACAAATCAAAACCCTTACTTATGAGACTATTAGTTATCGCATTAGTTTTTAGCATTTATGGAATGAATGCTACTACAACAGAATTAAATTCTAAAAGCGAAAAAGAGAAAACAGAAAAAAAAGAGAAGGAGGTAGGTGAAAATGAGAATTCTGTAGCTAAAAATTTTCATTCAGTAAGGAAATGGAAAATCACTGTAGAATACACTAATGGTGATATGTTATCAAAAACTATCAGTATTGATAAAAACTCTTCATTAAGTACTATGGATATAGCATTTAGTGAGGCTGAAAAATATGTCACATCTCTAAAAGAAGTTAAAGATTATAACGTTTCTCCAATTTCAGATAATTCATTTATTTTACTTGCGAGAAACTAATTTCATTTGAAATATTATTAAGTTTGTGTGTAAAAGTGCTTCATGTATTGAAGCACTTTTTTAATATAATTTATCCAAACCTTAAAAAATACAGTCTTAAAATTGTGAGGATGATAAGATAAAACACTAATTTTATAGAAATCTATGAATCAATATGTTAACAAAAAATGAAGCTATTTAATTTAGGTATATATATGAGTATGATGCTATTGCTGATAGGATGTGGTAGTTCTAAAACTGTAAATTCTACAACAGATACAAAGAATGCTATAGATCTATTGGTTGAAGAAAATAAATTTGAGATTATATCAGATTGGGCGTCACCACTAGCTACTGCTAGCTTAAATGCTATTGCAAACTCTGGATTGTTAGCTCAAGGGAGTAGTATAAATAGAATTAGTTTGATAGGAAGTTCGAATTATTTTAAGGTAATAGGAGATAGTATATCTCTGCATTTGCCATATTTTGGAGAACAACGATTAGGAGGGGTTGAATATAATAATTCTTACACAGGAATTAAATACGATGGGATTCCAGATGCATCTGATTGGAAAAGTAATGATAAAAAAGAAACTAAAACGATACAATTTAATTTTAGGAATAGAACGGAATCCTTTAGAGCATATATTGTTTTATTTAAGAATGGAAAAAGTAATATTACTATTAATTCTAGTCATAGAACTCAAATAAGATATAATGGTACTGTATCTAAATTAAAAGAAAATGAAGTTGTTATAAACGAATAAGAGTACAAGTTTAAAATATTCTATTTTACATAATATAAATTATAGTACAAATATAGTGTATGAGTAAAACGGCGAATAGAACTTTTTCTGTTCTATTTTACATAGATGCAGATATAGCGCCTTTAGGTCTATATCGTCAGCATTTATGTAACAGCCGTTTTAGGACCTGAATTTCATTTATATTCGTAAGCTATAATGTTCTATTATGTAAAATATCCCACAATGTTCGGTCTTTTAAAGAAACATTTGTCTGGGGGTCATTAAACATTTGGCTTTAGGGTTTTTTTATTATCCAGAAACATTTAGTTAGACATTTGTCCTATAATTAGCCGTTATGTAAAATTACTCACAACTATATTAGATAAAGTTGTGTTCGTGATTGCTTCGCAGTTGCCGCTCGATTTCTTTTTAAAAATAATTATGCTGTCGCAGTAATTTTTTTAAACACAATTATCCATCGCTTGCCATCGCCAAAAAAAGCTAACTTTTGCTTCTTGTTTAAAATTCGCGTATTCGATGAAAATCCCGCAAGATTTTTTTCTACGCAATTCTCGTTAAGGTTGCCGCAAGAGAATAAAATTTTTCCAGCGCATTATCCCAGGCATAAAATTTTATACACTTGCTATAATTGTGCATTTGTTTTAAGATAAACAATCTTTGGTTCTTCATGTAAAACTTCGATTAATCCTTTTTAAAACTCGATGTTTTTAAGAATTAGTTTTTTAACAAATCTTTCTCCAATGCAATTTTTATAAGACCAACACTATTTCTCGCTCCCAACTTACTTATCAAGTTCATACGATGTGTCTCTACTGTTTTGATGCTAATACATAGTTTGTTAGCAATTTCTTGAGTAGTAAATTCTTCGGAAATAGCTATTAACACCTCTTTTTCCCTTCGGGTAAGCTTAGGGATAAAGGAGGTTGATTTCTTTTGTCCCAATGAGCTTTGGAGCAACTTATTTTGGATGTCTCTTTGCAAATACTGTCCTCCAGTCAAAACAATTTTAAAGGCCTCTATCAATTCTTCTTTGCTGGTGTTTTTTAATAAATATCCACTAGCCCCGTTATTGAGTATACGTTTTACAAAAGCTATTTCACTATAACTGCTCAGGGCAATTATCTTTAGTTTTGGATATTCGACCGATAGTTTTTTACATAAATCGATTCCATTGCCATCTGGCAAATTAATATCCAATAAAAGAATATTGGGTTGCTCTTTGGATAAGCCGTCAATAGTACTGGCAACACTGTTATATTTTTGAACAACGCGAATGTCACCTTCATTGTGAAGCATATTTTCAATGCCCTGCATTACCAATTCATGATCGTCTGTAATGGCTATAGTTATCATGTTGTCGAGGTTTTAACATCCATAACAATGGTATAGGAGGTTCCCTTATTGTTGGAGAGAAAATCCATTATTGCGTTCAAATAATCAACGCGCGATTGTACGTTCTGCATGCCGATACCATCGTTCTTTATGGTTTTAGGGTCAAAGCCCTTGCCATTGTCCTCAACGGTAAGTTGTATGATGTTCTTCAAATAACTTAACTGTACATCTACTGTTGAACCTTCTGAATGCTTAATGCTATTAGTCACCAATTCTTGTACGATACGAAACAAATTTGCTTCTTGTTTTTTATCGAGTTCAACAACATCACCAAGGTGCTGGAACTCTATTTTAGGGGTATGAATATTATTCATACTCTGGCAATATTCATCAATGGCCTCGATCAAGTTAAAATCTTTAAGTGATGGTGGTACCAAATTATGCGAAATGGCCCGTACCTGTTCACAACTATTATCAATCATGGTGACCGCTTCTTTAATAACCGTATTGTTCATCTCTAACAAAGAGGAGAGTTTAAATTTAATGGCAGATAAATCACCATTAACCCCATCATGCAGTTCTTTGGCAATTCGAAAACGCTCTTTTTCCTCGCCCTCCATCAATGATTCTAGGGTACGCACCTCTTGCTCACGTTGTATGGTGACTAACTGTTGTTGTATTCGTTTTTGGCGTTGTTGGAACAAAAACCACAATAAAATAGAAGCTAGAAGTAGGGAAACGATCAATATACTCATTTTACGGGTTTTTGATTGACTTTCAGTAAGGGCTAGTTGTTGTTCTGCAATTTCTTTGTCTTTTTTTTCGGATTTATATTTTAATTCAAGGTCGTTCACAGTATTGATATGCTGCTGATTAATAAGCGAGTCTTTAAAAATCATATGTTCATTCAAATACTGATTTGCCTTCTTATAGTCATTGTTTTTTTTGTAAAGCTCTGCCAACAAAAGTGTTGCTTTCTTGGGTAGCTCCACTACTCCTAAATTCTTACCAATTTTTAGTGCTTCCTCTAAATATGGTCTGGCCATAGAAAGGTTACCTAGCTTTAAGTGGCATTCGCCTAAATTTATAATCAGGTCTTTTTCGTAATAGGTATAATTGTATTTTTTAGCCTTCTCAAGTGCATTTCTGTTGTATTTAATTGCCTTATGGCAATCATCAATAAATGTATAATAGTCTGCCCAATTTCTTGAGACGTAAAAATGAGCCATCTTGTCTTCCGTAAATTTAGATAGGCTATCTGCTTTTTTTAAATTTTCAAAAGCCCTATCGTAGTCAACTTTGTTAAGATATGCTAAACCAATATCGCCATAGGTAAAAACTAAATCTTTAATATTTTCCTTAGGAGTGATATTTAGTGATTTATCTAAATATTCAATTTCCTTATCATAGTCATCCAATTGATCAAAAACTATGGCTAAATTGGCATAAGCACCAACTAGTTTTGAACTGTCTTTTTCATTTTCTAAAATTTTAATTCCCTGTAAATGATATTCAATAGCACTGTCTAAATCACCTTTATACATAAACGTATTCGCCCTGTTTAAGGTAATGTAAGCCTCATATAGCGGGTTTTTAAGTCGTGTATTTATTTCTTTAGCACGGTCAAAGAATATAAAAGCAGAATCGTATTTCGCCAAGTTATTATACAAATAAGCGGAATATAATACTGCTTTAAATTTTCCTTCATCAAAACTTTTTGATGCACTCAATTGAAAAATGGTTTCATACTTTTTTAGTGCTTTTTCAGGTTCTGAAAATTCAATGGCTTCGGTTTCTTTTATCAATTTCCAAATTCTTATAGAGTCAGTCTCTTTAATTTGCGAAAACCCAAAAAATGATATAGTAAATATTAAAATTAAGAGTTTAATTTTTTTCAAAATAGCTGGTTTATAATGTATTAATATACATATTTTTAATCTTCTTAATTGTAAGCAGTTAATAAACACGTTATTTTTTTATAAATTTTAAAGTATTATTATCTTTAATTTTAAAAAAATAAATACCACTATTGAGGTTTTGGATATGTATTTTTTCATTTTCAGAGATTGTTCCGCTAGTAATTATTACTCCTAAGGAGTTATAAATGCTATAGTGTTCTGCCTTTTTCAATCCAGAAACTTGCAGAGCGTTAGTTGAAGGATTTGGAAATAGTATTATTTGTGTATTTATGTTAAACTCTTCAGTAGATAAGGTATTCGTATTACAATTGTTGTAAGGCACCCAATCTGTAGCTGGGTCAAGATTTATTAAGGTACCATTAAAACCGTTGCTTGTTAAATCGTTTGCAATAGTTCCTGTGCCTTCATTAAAGTTGTAATGTGCATATAATTCTGTTTCAGAGCCATCTAAGCAGGTATTCATATCTGCAAAAATTTCTGCTTCAGAGCGTACTACATTCCAAATACTTACATTATCTATAGAGCCACCAAACACCAAATCCCCTAAGTTTTGACCAATGCCAGCACCAACACCTGTTATATTTAAAGTTACACCTGTTGCAGTATTATTTAAAACACCATTAATATACAGTTTGGCTTCCATATTTATAGACGAGTAGGTTGTTGCAACGTGAATCCACTCATTTAAAGGAATTGCAGTAGTAGACGTTACAGCATTGAAAAGAATTAAGTTACTACTTCTAAGCCCAAAATAAGGTCTATCGTTTTCAAATTCTAAAATAGTTCTAAAAGAACCTTGTTCTCGGCTATTTATCCAAGCTTCAAAAGTAAACTCGCTTGGGCAGGTTATTGTAGGTATTTCAACTTTTTCAAGTACTATTTCAAAATCTAAAGCGGTTTGTGCTTTTAAAAACTGTAAAAGCATAAATGACGTGAGTATAAGAGATATAATTTTTTTCATGATTATGTTATTTTAAAATTTCATAACTATTTCTAGTAGTTATATTACTCTTGTGTGATTTTGCGGATTTTATGATTATTAACATCAGTAACGTGAATAGTTCGAGAATTATCAATTACTATTCCGTTTGGTGTATTAAACTTAGCATTAGTTGCTGTTCCGTCTACAAAACCTACGGTACTTCCTGCAAGTGTACTTACGATTCCTTCTTGGGTTATTTTACGTATTCTATTATTAGCAAGGTCTGAGATGTAAAGATTTCTTTGATTATCTATTGTTATTTTTTGAGGAACATTGAACTGAGCAATATTGCTTGTTCCATCTGCAAACCCTTGTATACTTCCTGCTATGGTAGATACCTCTCCATTTTGGGTGATTTTTCTAATTTTATGGTTTACGCTATCTGCTACATACAGATTTCCTTCGCTATCCATTGTGATTCCTGTAGGAGCATCAAACTGTGCCGCAGTACCTGTTCCATTTGCAAAGCCAGCTGTACTTCCTGCTATTGTACTAACAATACCTTCTGATGTTATTTTTCTAATTCTGTTATTATTCCTATCAGCTACAAATACATTCCCAGAGGAATCAATAAAGAGTCCGTTAGGTTGACTAAATTTTGCATTTGTTCCAATTCCATCTTCAAAACCTTGCTCACCATTTCCTGCGAAGGTACTAACAACGCCTTCTGGTGTGATTTTTCGAATTCTGTGATTAAACGTATCTGCTACATAAATGTTTCCTACATTGTCTGTCGTAAGACCAAGTGGTAAAAAGAACTGTGCGTCTGTTCCAATTCCATCTTCAAAACCTTGCTGACCGTTTCCTGCTAAAGTGCTAACTTCACCATCTGGAGTAATTTTTCGTATTCTGTTATTAAAACTATCTGCTATATAAAAATTTCCTTGTCCGTCTGAAGCAATATCAAATGGACTATCTAATCTTGCATTTAAACTATTACCGTCTGTATATCCTCGAGTACTACCTGCTAATGTAGATACGTTTATATCTACAATAATATATTCAAAGGTAAAGCCAGTAATTTCTGTGCCATTTATTATGAGAGTAACCTCACCTTCAAAGGCTCTTGGAGGTACGGTGGTTTGTATTTGAGTGTCAGTTACGTTCTGTACTGTCGCTTCTATAGCATCAAAAAATACTTGTACTGCATTTACATCTGTACCAAAATTAGTTCCTGTAAAGGTGACTACTGTTGTTTTTGGTCCGCTCAAAGGACTCATGTTGGTTACTGTCGCTTCTGGTATTACTGGTGTGTCTGAGCTATCGTCTTTACTACAGCTAAAGGTTATTATCAGTAAAAAGCCTAATAGTGTTATTTTTAGTAGTGTTTTCATTATGTTTTGTTTTTTTAGCGTTGATTTAATTATCGTATGACAACTTGCTTAAGGAGTACAGTTGGTAAAATTGGGTGTGTTGGTTTCGGTAAGTGATGCGTTAAATGAAAAATCACTACAGTCTGTAACATTAGCTACATTCCAATTGCTTATATCTTGGTTAAAAGATGAATCTTGAAACATTTTAATCATATTGACAACATTAACAACTTCCCAATCGCTGATATCTTGATTAAACGAAGAATTCCGAAACATACTGCCCATCCCTATCACATGACTTACATCCCAAGTATTTATATCTTGATTGAATGTAGATCCTTGGAACGTGCGAATCATAGAGGTAACATTACTAACATTCCAATCACTTATATTTTGGTTGAATGAAGAATCTTCAAACATAAAACTCATTTCTGTTACATTACTGACCTCCCAATTTCCAATATCTTGATTAAAAAATGAATCTCTAAACGTACCTGTCATATCTACTACACTACTTACATCCCAATTACTGATATCCCCATTAAACAAAGAGTTCTCAAGCATAAACCTCATATCAGTAACACTACTTACGTCCCAATTACTTATATCTTGATTGAATAGAGAATCACGAAACAAGCTTGACATATTTGTAACACTATTTACATTCCAATTACTGATATTCCCATTAAACTGAGAGTCACTAAACAAACCGTTCATATTTGTAACATTACTCACATCCCAATTACTAATATCTCCATTAAATGGAGTAGCACTAAACAAGGTCCCCATATTTGTAACATTACTCACATCCCAATTACTGATATCGCCATTAAATGAGGAAAAAGAGAAAAGAGCACCCATATCCGTAATAGTACTTACATCCCAATTATTTATACTACTATTCACGGTAAGTTCTCCAACAAAGGCAAACATAGCCCTTAAACTTTCTGCTTGACTTAGATTAGGTAGGTCTGTAGCATTTATATCTAATCTTTCTGCAGCGATAAAAGCTTCTTCCATCGTTTGCCATTCAATAGTTCCCCACTGTTCCACGCTACGTATTTGCTCTCTTCCATCATCATTTGGAAACATATGAATAGCTGGAAAATCTCCACTTATACTTATCATATGACTACCTGCGGTATCATAGGTGTGAGCGACATCTCCTGTTCTTCCAGATTGTATTGTGCCATCACCCCAATCTATGGTATAATTATATGTATACTCATTTGTTCTCGTGATTATGGTTATCGTTTCGTTACTAAATTCAGTTACCCATTTGGTTATAAAGGAAGTGTCGTCAACATTTAGTACCGTAAGCATAAGTGTGGCTTGAGCACTTGCAACTCCATCACTTACAGTAACCGTAAGTGTATGATTTGTAGCAGTTTCAAAATCTAATTGCTGGTTGTCGTCTAAGCTCAATACTCCATTATTATTAATTTCAAAAAGTGTAGCATCCGGGCCGTCTAAAGTAAAGCTTAAGCTATCACCATCTACATCTGTAGCTTCAATGATACCTATGGTTTCATTATCAGCTATATTTTCTGCTACTGTAAAACTTTGATCATTAATTACTGGTGCAGCGTTTTGTGCTTCCGCTACCTGTTCATCATCTTTACTACATGATTGAAAAGCAACAAAGAATAGAAAGACAAGGGTTAATTTTACTACGGTTTTCATAATATTGTTTTTTTAAAGGTTGTGTTTAATTACAATAGTTTATACTTCTGCGATACCCATCGCCATTGGGCAGGGCAACAAAGTCTTCTCCGTACTGTCCTACAATAAAGGGTAATAGGCCATTGGGGGCATCTTCTAACATTAAAGGATGGGTACTGTATAGTAGAATAACCATCATACCGTTGGGCAAGGAAGCTACTTCCCAATAACCGGGCATATAATCTGTACTATTATCGCTTGATGCGCTCATTCCTGGAACATCTATACCAATATAACCTGAGGTAGATTCTACAAAAGTGCCATCTGCACAAAACTGAATTGTAGCGCTAGACTCAGAATAATTAGAGGTGCCATAACTACTACTAGTATTATTAGATTTTGAACTTAATAATGAGTTTGCCACATAAGCCCTAAATGCATTCGCCCTTGATGTATCGAATTGCATTTGCCCAATGTCACCATTTAAAACATTTCTTACTTTCTGGTGTCCCCAGACTAAGTTTAAACCATTCGGATCGGGTGCTGGGATTGGGTCAGGTTGCGGGACCATAGGATCTCTTTCTTCTAGGCTGGCCAATATTTCTGCGGGGGACTCTTTGAACATTTCGATCAAGAGTAACTTTTCGATTTCTATATCTTCTTTTGATTGGTTCTCCAAGACCATGTTTAAATCTGCCATATGTATTTCAAAATGTTTTTTCGTGAGGGAATAGTTGCCTTGTACTGCTAATACAGTGTTGTCTTTTGATGTTTGGCAACTAGCTACTGAAATGCACGCTAAGAAAAGAGTGACAAAGGTTAATTTAATGGTGCTCATTATCTTAAATAAGTTTGAAATAATTGATGGTTGCAAGCTTGCAATTCTGTACGGTTTTATACTCATGGTATTCCCTGAAATAAAAAACTCAGGGTTTTCCCTGAGTTTTTTATAGTATTGTTAGATTGAAAAGAATAAGATTACTTTTCTGAAGTTATTTGCAAAAAGTCAAAGCTTCAAGTGGTAAATAATTGGAATCCATTCCATACACATTTTGCCTCCACTCCTCTGCCCTTTCTGCAAAAAGAGTATTCTATTACATTTTTAAAGAAACATTTGAGAAGAAAAAAATTAAAAAAAGATATTGCTTGGAAAAGCTTTTTCCCAAAGCAAAGTTACATAACGCAGAACATTATAGCACAAATGTATTTATTGTAGCAAATTGGCGGATGCTTGCATTTTACATAATTGCAGATATAATAACACGTCAGTGTTTTATATCGATAGTAATTATGTAAAAGTCAATTTGCGACACGCCCGTTACATCCGTAGCTATAATTCTATATTATATAAAATAGAGCCTCCTGCTTAGATTTATTTAAAATTTGCGTATTCGATAATAATCCTGCAATATTTTTTTCTACGGCATTCTCGTAAAAGTTTCCGCAAGAATATACGGCATAATTTTGAAAGTCTAGTAGACTTTTGAAATTGTGAGCGAGCCTTAAGCGTTGGAAAAGAGAGATGATTTCTATACACTTGCTCTAATTGTACTATTATTAAACCTTTTTTGATTTTAGCTGTTCCTGTTTAACCAAAGCTTTCTGAGGCCGGTTTTATGAGCATTATGCAATCTAATTATAATGTTAATGACCAAAGATATTCACAAAAAATTGATCTATTCCAAATAGCACAACAACGGTAATCAATGTAAATATCAACTTTTTAAATATTTTAACATTATAGTCAATAATAGATGTATTTGTAAGAGTTTTAATAACTTTAAAAATGGTAACTCTATTTATAAAAAGAATGAGTATTAATAATGAGAAATATAGTATTGCACTTGCCAACGCACCATAGTTTCCATCATCAAAGAAAATAGCATCAAAAGCAATAATATTCAACAAAATAGGCAGTAAAATTGAAACACCTATTAACTTAGTTTTATTAAATAATAATAACAAAGCTCCTAAAATTTGAAAAGAACCTATAAATAATATATACGTGTTTGAATACCCCATAAATGTCCACGCAAGATCAAAACTACCAACTTCAATCAGTGTTTTTGAAGCTATATCATCAGGTAAATTACCTTTTCTGTAAAACTGTTGTCCAATTATTTTTCCTATCCCATATTGAAATAGAATAATAAAAACATACCATCTTATTCCTAATTCAAAATACTTTACAAATATTCTCATTTTTGTAGTTCTTTAATTATTTCTATGGCTTTTTTATTATCAGGATGTAGAGAAACTGATTTTTTATAATTGAATAATGCCAACTCTTTTTGGTTGTTTAACAAGTAGGCTTCACCTAAACTATCATAAACATTAGAAGATTCTGGATAACTCGAAACATTAAGTTTAAAAATAGCTATGGCTTCCTGTAGCTTCTCTTGCTCTAATAAGTCATACCCCAATCTATTTAACTGATTCTCTTTAAAATTGTATTTGTTGAAATTTTCATTTTTCAATTTTTTGTAGGTTTCTATAGCAACTTCAATAGATTTTTCATAAATAAGTTCCCCAATAACTCCCCTGATGTTTTTTTTCGGAAGTTCATAAGGTATATCGTATAAAATTCTAACCATAGCACTATTTAACTGTGCTCTATATTTAGAGGAATTGTTACTTAATAGAATAATACTTTTTTTTGCGTCTAAATCGTTAAAAATTGCATTAGAAAAACCCACAAATTCGCCGGAATGTGTTATTGCTTTATGTTTGTTAAAGGGAATAGTTTTTATAAACCACCCAAAACCATAGCTGCTTTTTTCAGTATTTAATAAAGTAGGTTTTGAAAATGCTTCCCTTCTACTCTCTTTAGACATAATTTTATTTTCATTTAGAGCTAAAATATATTTCTGTAAGTCATCTATTGTACTGTAAATACCTCCATCACCAACAATATTAATAAATGGATAGTTGTCATTAACTTCTATATTTTCCCCATCTATTTTTAATTTGTACCCTATAGCTCTTTCAAAAAAGTTAGAAGTATCTAATGCATTATATACAAAAGTATTATTCATTTGTAATGGACTAAATATTTGTGTTTGCATATATTTTGCAAAGCTTTGTCCACTGACTTTTTCAATTAATAATGCTAAAAACACATAATTTGTATTACTATAATTAAATTTTTTATTTGGAGTAAATTCTAATT
The DNA here is from genome assembly GCA_947493495.1 of uncultured Aquimarina sp. GTDB lineage: Bacteria > Bacteroidota > Bacteroidia > Flavobacteriales > Flavobacteriaceae > Aquimarina. Next base: position 2,602 of record CANLRN010000063.1, on the reverse strand, counting down.
TAGGTTTACGTTTTTTATAAAGAGCGTAAACCTCGTTATTTGTAATAATTTTTCCCGATTCATTATAGCTTTTTTCTAGTTTTGAAAATTGATTATTTAAGAGTTTCTCATATTCGAGTATTCCAGAGGTTTGATTTAGCAGATTACGTATGGTCACATTACTGTAGGGAAAATCTGGAAGATGTTGTATTACTTTATCATCAAATTTCAATTTACCTTGTTCGTGTAATAGTACAATACCGGTTGCAGTAAATTGCTTGCTTAAAGAAGCTAATAAAAACTGAGTGTTTGATGTTATCGGTTTATTTTCTTGGTTCTTGGTATCTCCATATGATTTTTTGTAAACTAAACTTTTATTATCAATAATTAACACAGAGCCATTAAACATACCATTTGTATGAGCATAGGTAAATAGTTTATTAAATTTCTCTGATGTATTGGGATTTGGCACTTGAGCAACTATCTCAACTGTTTTTAGAGAAAATAACATGATGATACTCAAAATTTTGACATATTGTTTCATAAATTATGTGTTTTAAATTTGAGCACAAATATGTGATATCTATAAATTGAAAAGAAAGCATTTGTCCATACAACACTAAATGTAATCTAAACAGTTAGAATTATACCTTAAGTGCACATTATGGTTAATAACTTGTTGTTTGATATCAAAAAACGGTCGTTTATAAAAAACAGAACTACTAATGAAGTGTATTTGCTAATTTTGCCATAATAATAAAAACTATATGCTTTTACATTTAAAGAAATACAGACTTTACTATGGACTTGTATTCATTATTTTTATAACACCCACTTTTTTAGAAAAAGAAGTTGAATACATTATTTGGGCTTTGCTTAGCGTATTAACTCTAGTCTTATTATTTATTTTTGACAGAATACGATTCTATAAAAAAGTAAAAGATTTACAACAACAAAAATTAGAAGCTGAATTAGATTTACTAAAGAATCAAATAAATCCACATTTTTTCTTTAATACATTAAATAATTTATATGGATTAACGATTAACAACTCTGAAAAAGCACCTGAAGTTATTTTGAAACTTTCTGAAATGATGCGTTATACCATCTATAAAGGCAAAGAAGAATTTGTAACTTTAGAAGAAGAATTAAATTATATTACATCCTTTATTTCTCTGCAAAAAATCAGATTACTTAATGATTCAAAAATTACATTTAGTAAATACATTGAAAATCCTAAATATAAAATAGTACCATTATTATTCATTATATTGATTGAAAATGCTTTTAAGCACGGAGCTGAAAAAATAGAGAAAACAGCATTTGTTAGTATCCATTTAATAGAAAACTCTAGTGAAGTTTGTTTAAGTGTTGAAAATTCTTTTTTACCAAGTAAAGAACAGGAAAATGGTCAAGGCATAGGTTTAAACAACCTAAAACGTAGGTTATTTCTATTATACCCAAATAAGCACGAGCTTACAACAGATATTAACGAGAATAGATACACAAGTGCACTAAAAATATTTAAATAATGAAGCTATTCTATTTAATTATAGATGATGAACCAATAGCACACGATATAATTAAAAAGTATGCTAAAGAGCTTAATTATCTACAGTTAAAAAAACAATGCTATACTGCTATAGATGCTATTAATTTTCTTCAAAATAATTCGGTAGATTTTGTTTTTTTAGATATTGAAATGCCTAGAATAAAAGGAATTGATTTTCTGAAAACACTTCAAAATCCGCCAAAGGTAATTATAACTACAGCTTATGAAGAGTATGCATTAGAAGGTTATGAGCTAAACGTAGTAGATTATTTGCTAAAGCCTTTTAGCTTTGAACGCTTTTTAAAAGCAATAAATAAGTTAAATAACAATTCTAATACTTATAACAATAATGATGTAACCCTAGCATCTGAAACTATTTTAGTAAAAGGGAATAATAAAATATATCAAATACGTCTTGATAACATTTTATTTATTGAGAGTATTGAGGGTACGGTTAAAATACATTGTATACACGAAGTGATTAAAACTACAGAAACTTTATCCTTTTTTGAAACCAAATTTTCTGAATCAAATAAATTCAACTTTGTTAGAGTTCATAAGTCATTTATCATTGCATTTGATAAAATAAATGCTCTTGAAGGTAACATTATTCATATCTCTAATAATAAAATACCAATAGGTAGAACCTACAAGATAAATGTTAAAAATAATCTTAAGTAAACCATTCCATACACATTCCCACTACACTCCTATCGTCGCTTCGGGCAAAGAGTATTTACTCGCCCCTCTCCTATTAGAGAAATAGGAGCTCGTGAACCCTAAAGGGTGTCATTACACTTTTAAAGAAACATTTGAGAAGAAAAAAATAAAAAAGATTTAGGGTAAGAATACCAACGCACCACCTCGCTTCTACTTCAAAAGGTCTACTAGACCTTTTTCATTCGGCCGTACCAAAGCAAAGTGACATAACGCAAGTACATTATAGAACAAATATCATATTTTGATTATATCTTGTTGTTATGCCATTTGTAAGCTATTGTAAACTTATAATTCTTAAGACAGTCTATAATTCAAAAATATAGTTTTTATTGATCCCATTGTTGGTTTAAA
>CANLRN010000062.1 GCA_947493495.1 uncultured Aquimarina sp. | reverse complement strand
AATGGATCAGCAATTCCGTCTACACATATTACAGCTTCTGTTCCGTCTTGGTTTACAGATGTTGTTCCGTTTAGTGCAGCATTAGGATCTATTCTCACAGTTCCGCCAATCGCATTACAAATTAAGGTTGTATTAATTGCTTCTGAAGGACTTGACACACTACCATCAGTAGCTAAGACTCTTTGATAGAAAGTTCCATTTGGTTCGATACCTTCAATTGCAGTAAATACAGTTGAATTAGGAACGTTGTATTCTAAAGTACTATCTACATTGGTATTGATCAATATATTTGCGAATTCAGCATCTGTAGCTAATTGATATGTATATATTACGATATCTCCATTAGGATCTGTGGTTTCATTCCAAGTAACTACATATGGAGTGTCACTATCATCTACTAAATTTACAATTCCAGCTGCAGGAGATGTAATAGTAGTAGCTAATGGGAACGCGTTATCATCTCTTAAGATCTGACCTCTTAATTCTCCTCCACCAAAATTAACAGAATGAATATTAATATAATTGCCTCCAGTTTTAATGGCTACTATTTGATCAGCAGTTAATGTGAATGTGTTATTTGCAGCTTCTATTATAGCTCCTAGGTTATCTGCATTGTACGTTGGATTTAATGGGAAGGTAACATCTCCATTACTACCTGTTATCGCCGCATGAATATGTATCCCATTTGCTAAATCTTGTCTTATTTCACTAGAAAGATTTCCAAAAGAACCAGAAACGGTCAATTGATCTCCAGAAAGTTCGAATTGAAGATTACCTGTTCCATTACTTAATACTGGTTGAGGGATTTCATTTTGTCCTAATAAATTGGTTCCAAAATATGTTTGAGCATATGGTAATACTTGCCCTCTTAATTCTCCACCATTAAATACAGTTGAATGAACATTTACATAATATCCTCTATTAAATAAAGTTTCTAATTGATCTGTAGTTAATGTAAATGTATTGTCATTTGGATTAATTACCGCATTTCTATTGTCTGCAGCAGTATCCGGAGTTATCACAAAATCAACACCTGCATTAGTACCAGCAACTCCAGCGTGTAAGTGAATCCCACCAGCTAACTGTGTCAATAAATCTCCACTTAGATTATTAAAAGTTCCTCCTATGGATATATCTGTTCCTCCATCATAAGTAACATAAATACGCCCAGTTGCTGTAGATGAGATAGCAGGCACTTCTTGCGCTCCTGTTAATTCAGTCCTAAATGCGGCTGTTGCTACCGGAAGAATTTGCCCTCTTAATTCTCCTGCTGGAAAATTGACAGAATGGATATTTATATAATTACCATGAATTTCTAAGTCTTCTATTTGTTGTGCAGTTAATGTAAAGCTATTTTCAGAAGCTTGAAAGGTAGCTCCTCGATTATCTGCATCATATGTTGGATTTAATGGAAAAACAACGGCTCCATTACGTCCTGCAAAGTTTGCGTGAATATGAACACCATTTGCTAAATCTTGTCTAATGTCACTTGATAGATCATCAAAAGAACCAGTTGCCGTTAATTGGTTTCCGTTTAATTCGAATAATATATTACCTCCTGCAATAGTACTAATAGATGGTACTTCATTACTCCCCGAAAGATTTGCTTGGAAGTATTGATCTAAGCTAGGTAAGAATTGACCTCTTATTTCACCACCTGTATATACACTAGAATGGATATTTACATAAAGTTCTCTTGCTTTTAAAGCTTCAATTTGATCATTAGTAAGTGTAAATGTATTATCTACAGCACTGTATGTACCAGCAGTGTTTCCATTACTTAATGCAGCAGTTAATAGCAATTCTACTCCGCCATTACGTCCTGCTACTGCTAGATGTATATGATCACCTCCAGCAGCGGGAATATGTAATTCCCCACTTAGTCCTTCAAAAGAACCAGATACTTCGAGTTGATTTCCGGTTAATGTTGCATATATGGTTCCCGAAGCAGATGTTAATACAGCCGGATTTTGCTGAAGTCCACTTAATCTAGCAGTAAACTTAGCGATGTTTTCTATTCCTATCGTACTTGGTCCAGTAAAATAATCTGAAGGTGAGTTCTCGACAATAGAAGATCTTATGGCATTCAATTGTAATGTTTGACCCGCAGGTATGGCAGGGGCAACGGCAGTTGCTTCTGACCAAATTCCTGCTGTTACGGCAACTGATACTCTAGAAGAGGATGTAGTTGCTCCCCATTGCACAAAATCAACAATGGCAGCAGCACTGCCAAAAGAATTTGTGTTATAAAGTGCAAGTTCATCAGCACTACCATCCAAGAAATCGAAATTATCGATAACTAATAGTTCATTAGGCCCTAAATTGCTAGGGTCTCCAGAAGAGATGTTTATTTCATTCGATCCTATTCTTCTGTAGGTTGGTCTTTCGCAAAGCCAATAATTAGAAACATCTACAGCTGTGCTTCCGATGTTTTTTAGTTCAACTGTGCCATTTGGCAATATTTCATTAATCACTACTTGAGCACTTAGTTGCGATGCAAACAAAGTGAAAAAGAGAAATAATAATGAAAAACGAGGTAATTTAATTTTCATAGTATGTGATTTAATTTTTATTTACTGATGCAAAGAAACCATCATATTGATGTGGTTTTCAACTAAAACTTCGTGAACAGGAAAAAACGCCTTTAAAAAGGAATTGAAATTTCATGAATTATATAAACAACTGATTTTAAATTAGTTAAATATGTATTCAAAATTTAAAAAGGAATAAATTGTTTTAAAAAGGAATAGTTTTTAAGAATTTTGCGCAATATGAAATTGTTTGATGAGTATTAAGAAAAAAATAATTTTGCCTTATATAGTTGATACTATTCCTGACTTAAAATTACCTATAAAAAAATTACTCTTTTTTAACCTAAACCATGAATGGCTTATTTTATTTTGAGTATTTTTTTAATCTCAGCTAGTATGTTTAGAAATTATACCAGTTTATAATTTTAAAGCTTACTTGGTATTCATCCCAAAAATCTTTCAAATTATGAAAATCGTTTATTTTGATGATATACTACCTACTTAGAAGATTTAGGAAATGGTATTGAAAGCAATATTATTTTTTATTAAAATGGAATAGATATGTTGCCTGAAACCCAAAATGCAGATTCCCATTTCTAAAATTAAAGTTTTGTAAGGTTTTGCCAATAAACTTATCCTCGACTAAGTTACGAGCATTTGTAATATTGAATTGTAGTTGTATGCTCGCTATTTCCCAGTTTACACCTAAAGCAAATGGCCCATAACTTTGCGGATCATTAACGCTATCAAGCAAGGCATAATATTCTGATACTATCGATACATGATGACTTATTTTATATCTTGCTCCAAAACCGAGAGCAAATCGATTGGTATCTGGTTCTGGTAAAAATTTATCTGCTTCTCTATGGAAATAAGTTGGTGAGAACTGCAATGAAAAATTTGGAGAGAATTTCCTAGCTATTAATAGTTGTGTCGTAAATCCTAATTTTTCTTCGAAGTCTAAATCCCGAGTTATAAAATCGCCAGGGTTTTTCTCGCGATGTGCTATACTTTGAAATAAAGTAACACTTATTGGAAATTTTTTACCAGTATCTTTTTGATATAACAATCGATATTTTGCAAATGCATCAACAGAAGTATACCCAGTTCCATACCCGGCTCCTATAGTTAGTCTATCTGTAACTCCATACGCAAGCTCAAAACGAACATTTACTTTATCTGCTACAAAAGCAGTGCTTACAGAATCAGGAGTGTTCCAGAATCTGTTTTGCCAAGTAACTTCTAAAACACCTTTTTCTCGTGTAATTACAGATTGACCTATAGAAATTCTTGTAGCTTTAAACGTTGCAAGTGTATTAAATTCTGTATCGGTTTCGATAGAATTAATAGCATCTAATAAATCTTCTTGTGCATTAATTATACACGAAAAAGACAATAACACGAAATAAATAATACCTTTTACAGAAGATGTTTTATTTTTCATAGAGATCATATTGAAAATTAAAATTAACCGATATTATTTCAGCTATATTAGGATCGAGTAGCATAGGGATTTTTATTTCATAATCTCTTACAGGTATTTCTAGAGTTCCAGATATTTCATAGGTAGCTCCTATTTTTAATATTTTAGCATTAAAACGTATGTTTTTAGTAACCCCATGTAAGGTAAATTGTCCTTCAAATCGTTTAGTCTGAATATCATTATTTATATCAAAACCTATTATTTTACCTACAAAAGTTGCTTCTGGAAATATATCCGTTTCTATATAACTTTCATTAAAATGCTCCTGCATAAGTGCTTTCTCAAAAACGAAAGCTCTCATTAGTATCCTAACTACAATATCCGAAGTACTGGGTTTAAAAATACTGACAACCTGATTGTTTGATGCTTGAATATTTTCTACACTAGTGTAAGAAAAGAAAGTAATCTTACCTTGTTTATCAAAAAATTGTGAAGATTCTTGTGACCAAGTCACACAAGAAAAAAAACAAAAAAGGAGTATTATTTTTTTCATATGTTAATTATTCTCTACAACACAGTGCAACAATATAGCATCTAACAGAATACCTTTGTATATCCCTTTTACAGTAACTAAATCCCCTGCTTTCATTTTTGCCACTCTCTCTTTTTGATTGGTTTGCATTTGGCATATAACAACACTATCCGTATCATCAGCAGAAAGTAATAAAGAAGCGATTCCGTTTCTAAAAATTACTTTATCAACAGTCCCTTCTATTTCGATTGCTTTTTCAATTAACTCTTTGGATAACATGCTATTAGTAGAGTTAACCAATTCCATAAAGGATTTTGGATCTAACTCTACTTCTGTTTTTAACAAAGAGGTGTTTGGAATAGCTTCATTATATTTAGATTTTAAAAATAATAAACCTATTCCCAAAAAAACAATAATAAGGATATGTATTTTATATTTTAGCATAAATTATTTAGATATTAATTATTATTAAAATTGATAATACCTAGTTTTTATTCAAAAATACGTAAGCATTTTGCCATTTTTATTATTTTTAGAGGATAGATTTGCTGAAATGGAATTGGAAACTTTAAAAAGGAACAATAACAATTAGAATTTCTTGAAAATATGAGATATCACTTATTTTTAGTGTATTCCTACAAGAGTGAAACATATGACTAAATACAAATTCTATACGTATACCACAATTGGCCTCTCTATCTTATTTGTTATGATAACCATGTTTGTATCATTTCATTTCCTTAGAATTAGTACCATTGCTAATCTCGATATTGAAATAGAAGCAGTAACAAGATTAACTAGTCAAATAGCTAGTATGGCAGGGAACTCTCTAGAAAAAAATAATTCTAAACAAGATATAATATCAAGTATACAAGAAGCTATTGAAAACACTACAGAACAAAACTCGTTTATTTCTGTATATAATTGGTCAGGTAAAATTGTCGCATATCCAAACATAACTAAAGTAGGAACAAAAGCGAAAAGTAACGCTTTAATAACTAATTTAAAAACAACGCTAACAGGTGAAGAGTTATATACTATTCTACTAAGTAGAGAAAGTTCGGATGAAGAAATCATATATCAACAGCCTATACCTTCATCAGATTGGATTATTGCAGGACATATCAATACTAAAAGTGTAACAAAGAGAAGGGATACATTTAGAAATCAAATCTATATTTCCTTTTTGATCATTACCTTATTGGTTGCACTCTTTGTTTTTGGTGTGATACGAATGATAAATGATTACTTCGAAAAACAAATATCAATAAAAACTCAAAAATATGAAGATAGCTTTCTTAATATCGAAAAACTAAATTCATCCTTAGAAAATTATCAAAAAAACTTACTAGAAATACAAATGACTAGCACTAATAAGTCTAATGATACGGAAGAAATTGTACAAGAAGAGGATGTTATTGGGACTGTCAAAGAAACTGCTAAAAAACGGTTGCTTACCTATGTACGGAATGAGTTACTGTCGATACCAACAGAGGAGTTGGCTTATATGTATGTGGAGAATACAATTACATATGTTGTCCGTAAAGATGGGAAACGTGCTACCAGTAATGAAAGTTTAGATCAAATATTTTCTAATCTAGATAATAAATCCTTTTTTAGAGTTAACCGACAAATTATTGTAGCTATTTCTGCAATTGATGTAGTAACTAAGTATGGTAATAAATTAAGATTAGAATTAAAGCCTGAATCAGAAATTGATGTCTTTATTGGTAAAAACAAAGCGGCTGCGTTTAAACAGTGGTTGGATCTGTAATTGGATTTTGATTCAAAATAAACGATTTTCATAATTTGAAAGATTTTTGATAATCTTTTTAATAGTAGTTATAAAGGCTACATCTTTTTTGATATACTAAAGCTTTTTATAATTTTTCTTGCAAAACAATAGACTATGTCTTTTCTTTGCACCAGAATAACAGATTGACTGTTTAGTTCATAGATTTATTTAAAACGTTATCAAGAAAGGTGGAGGGAATAGACCCTATGAAACCTTAGCAACCCTTTATATATTTCGATGCTTGTCGTAAATGTGAAGAAGGTGCTACATTCTATTCGTGTGTAAGCGAAATAGATAACAATGACACATAGCCTAGCTATTTCCATTTATTTTCTTGATGCGCTTTACTATTTCTTTTAAAAGAGACACAGCTGTCTTCTCTATTGTATAGGGGAATGATTAAGTTAATACTAATAAAATATTTTTAAGTAATATTTTAGTAATGAAGGATATAAAAAAAATATTGGAAGAAAGAATTTTAGTGCTTGATGGGGCGATGGGAACCATGTTGCAACGACATAAATTCACAGAAGAAGATTTTAGAGGAGAACGTTTTAAAGACTGGCCAGTTCCAGTTCAAGGTAACAATGATTTATTAAGTATTACACAACCTGAGGCTATCAAAGAAGTACATCGGTTGTATTTCGAAGCAGGAGCAGATATTATAGAGACCAATACCTTTTCTGGAACCACCATTGCTATGGCAGATTATGAAATGGAAGAATTGGTGTATGAGCTAAATTTTCAGTCTGCTAAGATAGCCAAAGAAGTAGCTGATGAATTTACAGAGAAAGAACCTCATAAACCTAGATTTGTAGCAGGCTCTATAGGACCAACTAATAGAACGGCTAGTATGTCACCCGATGTGAATGATCCAGGGTATCGAGCGGTAACTTTTGAAGAATTAAGAATCGCCTATAAACAACAAGTAGAAGCTTTACTTGATGGAGGCTCTGATATTCTGTTGGTAGAAACCATTTTTGATACTTTAAATGCAAAAGCTGCACTTTTTGCGATAGAAGAGGTCAAAGAAGAAAGAAATATAGGAGTACCAATTATGATAAGCGGAACGATAACCGATGCAAGTGGTCGTACATTATCTGGACAAACTGCTGAAGCATTTTTGATTTCAGTATCACATATTCCTATGCTGTCTGTTGGTTTTAATTGTGCATTGGGAGCCAATCAATTAACTCCACATTTAGAGGTATTAGCCCAAAAAACAAATTTTGGAGTTTCTGCACACCCTAATGCAGGCTTACCTAATGCCTTTGGAGAGTATGATGAAACTCCAGAACAAATGGCCAAACAGATGAAAGAATATATGGATAAAAGTTTAGTAAATATTATTGGTGGATGTTGTGGAACTACACCAGAACATATAAAGGCTATTGCGGATTTGGCTAAGCAATATAAACCAAGATCAGTAAAAGTCGCAGTATAAGAGATATGAGTAAAGAGGAAAAAAGAAAATACCTAAAACTCTCAGGTCTTGAGCCCATGATCGTTTCTGCCGAAACTAATTTTATTAATGTTGGAGAGCGAACCAATGTCGCAGGATCGCGTAAGTTTTTACGCTTAGTCAAAGAAGAAAAGTTTGATGAAGCACTGGATATTGCAAGGCATCAGGTAGAAGGTGGTGCACAAGTGATCGATATCAATATGGATGATGGCCTGATTGATGGAAAAGAAGCCATGGTACGATTTTTAAATCTTATTATGGCAGAACCTGATATTGCTAGAGTTCCAATAATGATCGATAGCTCTAAATGGAATATTATCGAAGCAGGTTTACAAGTAGTACAGGGTAAATGTGTCGTAAATTCTATTAGTCTTAAAGAAGGAGAAGAAGAATTTATTGCTCACGCCAAAAAGATAAAAAGATATGGGGCTGCTGTTATTATTATGGCTTTTGATGAGGTAGGGCAAGCAGATAACTATGAACGCCGTATAGAGATTTCTAAAAGGTCTTATGATATTTTGGTAAACCAGATTAACTTTCCTCCAGAAGATATCATCTTTGATCTCAATATATTTCCGGTTGCTACGGGGATGGAAGAACATCGAAAAAATGCAATTGATTTTATAGAAGCGACCCGTTGGGTAAGAGAAAACCTTCCGCATTGTAGTGTGAGTGGGGGAGTGAGTAATGTTTCCTTTTCATTTAGAGGAAATAATCCAGTTAGAGAGGCAATGCATTCTGTGTTTTTATATCATGCCATAAAAGCAGGGATGAATATGGGGATTGTAAATCCAACGATGTTGGAGATTTATGATGATATTCCTAAAGATTTGTTGACACATGTAGAAGATGTAATTTTAGATCGTAGAGATGATGCTACAGAGCGATTGTTAGACTTCGCCGAAACTGTTGTAGGTACTAGCAAAGAAAAGACAGTAGATCTTTCTTGGAGAGAAGAATCTCTACAAAATAGAATTACAAGAGCACTCGTAAAAGGAATTGACCAATATATCATAGAAGATGTAGAAGAAGCAAGGCAACAAGCGGATAAACCAATAGAAGTCATCGAAGGAAACTTAATGACGGGAATGAATGTAGTTGGAGATTTATTTGGATCAGGTAAAATGTTTTTACCTCAGGTAGTTAAATCTGCTCGAGTAATGAAAAAAGCAGTAGCCTATTTATTGCCCTATATTGAAGAAGAAAAGAAAAAAAATCCAAAAACTGTACAAGAAAATAACTCGAATGGGCGTATTCTGATGGCCACAGTAAAAGGGGATGTTCATGATATCGGTAAAAATATTGTTTCCGTGGTTCTTGGGTGTAATAATTATGAGATTGTAGATATGGGAGTTATGGTTCCCCCAGAAAAAATTATTCAAACTGCTATTGATGAACAAGTAGATATTATAGGATTAAGTGGCTTGATTACACCCTCATTAGATGAAATGGTGTTTTTAGCCAAAGAGATGGAACGTAAAAATTTTAAAGTTCCTTTATTAATCGGTGGAGCCACTACATCCAAAGCACATACAGCTGTAAAAATTGATCCACAATATAAAAATGCAGTAGTTCATGTAAATGATGCCTCTAGAGCAGTTACTGTAGTAGGAGATTTATTAAATAAAAGAAGTAATCAAAAATATGTAGGTGCTCTCAAAGAAGATTACGAAAAATTCAGAGAAGGTTTCCTTAAAAGAACAAAAAAGAAAGAATACCTGAGTATTAAGGAAGCTAGAAAGAATAAATATACTATTGATTGGAATTCTGTAGAAATAACAAAACCCAATTCATTAGGTATTGAGATTATTGAAGATTTAGACCTAAGAGAACTTGAACCATTTATTGATTGGACTCCCTTTTTTAGATCTTGGGACTTACACGGTAAATATCCAGCGATTCTAACAGATGAAGTAGTTGGAGAGCAGGCAACTTCTCTATTTAATGACGCTAAAGAATTATTACAAAAAGTAGTAGATGAAAAATTATTAGGAGCTAAAGCAATTTATGGATTGTTTGAGGCTAATACTATTACTAATGATGATATTGAGGTTACTTCTGGAAGCAATACATTTATATTTAGGACACTGCGCCAGCAACTCAAAAAACACGCAGGCAAACCTAATTTTGCATTGGCAGATTTTATAGCACCAAAAGAATCAGATAAACAAGATTATATAGGGTGTTTTTGTGTCACTACAGGGTTTGGAACTAAAGAGTTGGCCGAAGCATATGAAAAAAATCTGGACGATTATAATTCAATTATGATCAAAGCACTAGCAGATCGTTTGGCAGAAGCTTTTGCAGAATATTTGCATAAAAAAGTACGTATAGACGATTGGGGATATGCAGATGATGAACAATTGACTAATGAGGAGTTGATCAAAGAATCATATAAAGGAATAAGACCAGCTCCAGGATATCCAGCCTGTCCAGATCATCTAGAAAAAATAACAATATGGGAGTTACTTCAGGTTGAAGAAAGAATAGGTGTAGCACTTACTGAAAGCCTTGCTATGTGGCCTGCGGCATCAGTTTCTGGCTATTATTTTGCAAATCCCGAAGCTAAGTATTTTGGATTAGGTAAAATAAAAGAAGATCAGGTTAAAGATTTTGCTGAGCGAAAAAACATAGATATTGAATATGCTAGAAAATGGCTAAACCCCAATTTGATCGAATAATATAACTAAATAATTAGATCTTGCAAATTTTATGAATTTGTATAGTTTTTATAAAAGAGAAATGGACATAGAAGATACGATAACGCAATTGCAAGAAAGTTTTAACGGAAAACCTTGGTTCGGAACCTCCGTATGGGATTCTTTATCAGCTATTTCATCAGATTTTTGGAATACTAAACCTAAATCGACCACACACTCAATTGCAGAACTAGTGGTTCATATAATTGATTGGAGGGGTTTTGTGATTGAAAAATTACAGGGTAATGCGTCGTTTAGTATTGAAATGAATTCAGAACAAGATTGGCGTAAAGGAGTTTCTGTAGATTCTGAAGGTGATAAGGAAATCTTGATGAATGAATTAGTAGAAACACAAAATCAACTCATCTCATTATTAGAAACCAAACCAGATTCTTGGTTGATCGAATTAGTAGCAGGAGGCAAATATAAAAACGAATATATGATCAGAGGAATTGTGCCACACGATATATATCATGTAGGTCAGATTAATTTGATATATAGTCAATCAAAATAATAAAAAGTAGAATAAAGAATCATCAATATATAATGAAAGTTACAGATCACATAAAAAAAGCGAAGGGCAACACATTATTTTCTTTTGAATTAATACCGCCGCAAAAAGGAAAGAGTATTCAGGAATTGTATGATAATATAGATCCCTTAATGGAGTTTAACCCCCCTTTTATAGATGTGACTACTTCTAGAGAAGAATTTATCTATATTGATAAAAATGGATTACTAGATAAAAAATTAACTCGTATGCGTCCTGGTACTTTAGGTATTTGCGCATCCATTACGCATAAGTATAATGTAGATGCAATCCCTCACGTACTATGTGGAGGTTTTACCAAAGAAGAAACAGAATATTTACTAGTTGATTGTCATTATCTAGGTATTGATAATATAATGGCACTGAGAGGAGATGCTATGAAAGAAGAAAAGTATTTTATACCGTGTGAGGGAGGGCATTGTTATGCAAATGAGTTGGTAGGACAAATAGCGAACATGAACAAAGGACAGTTTTTGCATGAAGTAATTGAAACAGATAATAAATCTAATTTTTGTATTGGTGTGGCGGGATATCCAGAAAAACATATGGAAGCTCCATCCATGGATGCCGATATCAGAAGATTAAAAGATAAAGTAGACGCAGGAGCAGATTATGTGGTAACTCAGATGTTTTTTGATAATAAAAGATATTTTGATTTTGTGGAAAAAGCAAAAGCAGCAGGAATTAATGTTCCTATCATACCAGGAATTAAACCTGTTGCCGTAAAAAGACATTTACAACTTTTGCCTCAAGTGTTTAAATTAGATATGCCTGATGAATTGGTAAGGACTGTAGAAGATTGTAAAACAAATAAAGAAGTTCGCCAGGTTGGTATTGAATTTGCAATTCAACAATCTAAAGAATTAATGGAATATGGAGTACCAGTATTACATTATTATTCGATGGGAAAATCAGATAATATCAAAAAAATTGCTGAAGCAGTTTTTTGATTTTTTTAAGTAGAAAAGAGTTTTCTAATTTTAGTTTCACTAATCCCGCTTTTTCGGTGAGATATCAGGTCTAATACCTCGAAGCTTGCTTCGGAATCTTAAAAATTATTTTCAGTTGAATGCCTCTTGGGCTTGCTCACAAGGATTATTTACTTAGATCAAATTTTTTATTTAATCCAAATTGCTAAATTTGCAAGATGATAAAACGAATGTGTTTTGTACTTGTACTTTTTAGCCATATTCTATATGCTCAGGAACGTAACAAGTATTATAGTTTTGAAGTAAACAATTATTATGGTACTATTCTAAAACACAATCCTGATATATCTCATTTAATTACAGGGCATCCATCAGGAGTACTTCTATCCATAAATCGAAAGACATTTGGAGACAAAGAATGGCAACGCTTATATAATTCTCCTGATTATGGATTGTCTTTTATATACCAAGATCTAGATAATGAGTTTTTAGGCGAAAATTATGGGGTATATGCACATTACAATTTCTATTTTTTAAAACGATCTTTAATCCTACGATTAGGACAAGGACTTGCATATACTACCAGTCCTTATGATGAAGATGATAATTTTAGGAATATAGCATATGGTTCTCATTTGTTAAGCTCTACTATTGCATTTCTCAATTATAAAAAAGAGAATTTAATTGGAGGGTTAGGCCTTCAGGCCGGACTAGGTGTTATCCATTATTCTAATGCTAATTTTAAAGCACCGAATAAAAGTACAAACACTTTTGTTTTTAATATAGGTATCAATTATCTTTTAGAGACAGAGTTACCTGAACATATATCAAAAGAAAAAGGAGAAGTTAAGGGAGGAGAGCCAATTAATTTTGGGTTTGTTTTTAGAGGAGGAATTAATGAAAGTGATGTGGTAGGTTCTGGGCAATTCCCTTTTTATACGATTGGAGCATTTGTCGATAAAAGGTTAAATAAAAAAAGTACCATACAATTAGGAACAGAAGTGTTTTTTTCTAAAGCATTAGAGCGATTTATAGATTTTAGAAGTACTGGAGATTTTAGAGATGATATCACAGGAGACGAAGATTCGAAACGAGTTGGAGTTTTTTTAGGGCATGAATTAAGAATTCATAAACTATCTATACTAACACAATTGGGTTATTATATTTATTATCCTTTTGATTTTGAAGGACAAGTGTACAATCGTTTTGGAACCCGATATTACTTTAGTAAAAATATATTTACTTCAGTTTCTGTAAGATCACATGCAGCAAAAGCTGAAGCAGTAGAATTTTCAATAGGATATCGATTATGAATAAGATTTATATATATATACTAGCTGTGCTATTCGTTTTTGGCTGTGATACAGAAAACGCTCCGGATTGTTTTCAGAGAACAGGAAATATCATAAGAAAAGAAGTACAAGTTCCAGATTTTCAACGAATATTAGTTTTACCAAATATAGAAGTAGTGATAAAAGAGGGCGAAACTAGTGCTGTAAGTATCGAAAGTGGTGATAATCTTATCGATGAGGTTACGGCTAGAGTAGAAGAAGGGCGTCTTATCTTAGAAAATACCAATGATTGTAATTTGGTTCGAAGCTTTAACCAAACTAAAATTTTTGTGACTGCTCCTAATCTTACACAAATTAGAAGTGCTACACAATTTGATATATCCTCTGATGGAGTATTAGCATACCCTAATCTGATGCTAATATCAGAAGATTTCAATGAAGATAATGATGGGAACACGACAGGGACTTTCCATATCGAGCTAGCCAACACAATCTTATCGGTAGTAGGTAACAATATCGCTTCTTTTTTTATTTCTGGAGTAACAGAAACTTTAAATATTACTTTTGCTTCAGGAACTGGAAGATTCGAAGGAGCTAATTTAGTAGCAGAAAATGTAAATATTCGGCATAGAGGCACCAATAAAATAATCGTCAATCCGCAACAATCTATTACAGCAGAAATACGAAGTACAGGAGATATAATAGCTGTAAATAAACCCCCAGTAGTAGAGGTAGAAGAATTTTTTACAGGAAGACTTATTTTTCAATAAATGCTATTTTTTGTATGTAGTTAGTGTGTGTTAACGAGTTAATTCTCTAAATAAGCTCTCTAAATTTTTGTTTTTTCGAGAAAGTTGTAATGTTTTTAATTGATTGTCATGAGCAAAATCAAAAACAGTTGACCGCATATCTGTCGTGGTATTAAATGTTAGTAAATAGGTAAAACCATGAGTGTTTTTTACTTCTTTAATATTCGGAAGTTTTGATAAAAAAGCTTCTTCTACTCTGTAATCAAATTCTACTTCAATGATCTGATCCGTTTGGGCCATTATATCATTTAAGTTTTTATCTGCGACAATTTCTCCTTTGTTAATAATAATTACGCGATCACATATTGCTTCAACTTCTTGCATAATATGTGTGGATAAAAAAATAGTCTTTTCTTTACCAACTGATTTTATTAGCTCTCTGATTTCTACTAATTGATTAGGATCTAATCCAGTGGTTGGTTCGTCTAAGATTAAAACAGACGGGTCGTGGAGTAATGCACAAGCTAAGCCCACACGTTGGCGATACCCTTTGGATAACTGCGAAATCTTCTTATTTGCTTCAGAATCAATGCCTGTTAATTTAATAATCTCTTCTATTCGTTGTTTTGGAGTTTTATATACACGTGCATTAAATACTAAATATTCTCGTACATACATTTCTAGATATAGAGGATTGTGTTCAGGGAGGTAGCCTACACTTTGCTGTACATCCATAGGATTCGTATTGATGTCAAAACCATTGACCACCGCATTACCTTCTGTAGGGGCTAAATAAGTGGTTAATATTTTCATCATGGTTGATTTTCCAGCACCATTAGGTCCTAAAAATCCAACAATTTCTCCTTGATTTATATCAAAAGAAACAGCATTTAATGCTTTTTGTTGATCATATATTTTAGAAATATTAGTTACAGAAATTGACATGAGTTGTTTTTTTCAAAAGTATAAAATTAAATTTCTTTATAAAGACACTTAATGAGTAATTATATGAATAGTATAGCTAGAATAAAAAGCCTAATTTTGCAAAAATTTTAGTAAAGAGATAAATGAGTAATATAGTAGCAATAGTTGGTAGACCTAATGTAGGAAAATCTACTTTCTTCAATCGATTAATCAAGAGAAGGGAAGCGATTGTAGATGCAGTTAGCGGTGTTACTCGTGACCGTCATTATGGTAAAAGTGATTGGAATGGTAAAGAATTCTCGTTAATTGATACTGGAGGATATGTAGTAGGAAGTGATGATATTTTCGAAACGGAGATCGACAAACAGGTAGAATTAGCGATCGATGAGGCAGATGCCATCATTTTTATGGTAGATGTAGAATCGGGGATCACTGGGATGGATGAAGAAGTAGCTAATTTATTACGCAAGGTAAATAAGCCAGTTTTTATAGCAGTAAATAAAGTAGACAATTCAAGAAGAGCTGCTGATGCTGTAGAGTTTTATAATCTTGGATTGGGGGAGTACTATACAATAGCAAGTATCAATGGGAGTGGTACAGGAGAACTATTAGATGCCTTGGTAGAGGCGTTGCCAGATATAGAAGATGCAGAAGAAGATGAGTTACCACGTTTTGCAGTTGTAGGTAGGCCTAATGCAGGGAAATCATCTTTTATTAATGCATTGATAGGAGAAGATCGTTATATCGTTACTGATATTGCAGGTACTACACGAGATGCGATTGATACAAAATACAATCGATTTGGATTCGAATTTAACTTGGTTGATACCGCTGGAATACGCCGTAAATCGAAGGTTAAAGAAGACTTAGAGTTTTATTCCGTAATGAGGTCTGTACGTGCCATAGAACATAGTGATGTGTGTTTGCTATTGGTAGATGCCACACGTGGATTTGATGCTCAGGTACAGAATATATTTTGGCTTGCAGAACGCAATCGAAAGGGGATTGTAATCCTAGTCAATAAATGGGACCTTGTAGAGAATAAGCAAAGTAATACAATGAAAGAGTTTGAAAGACATATCCGTCAAGAGATAGAACCCTTTACTGATGTGCCTATTGTATTTATTTCTGTATTGACTAAACAACGAATTTTTAAAGCCATTGAGACGGCAGTAGCAGTATATAAAAATCGCTCTAAAAAGATAAAAACCAGTGTTATGAATGATACAATGCTACCCATCATAGAGCATAACCCTCCACCAGCTTATAAAGGCAAATATGTAAAGATAAAATACTGCATGCAATTGCCTACACCACAACCTCAGTTTGCATTTTTCTGTAATTTACCACAGTATGTTAGAGATCCGTACAAGAGATATATAGAAAATAAATTACGTAAAGAATTTGATTTTCACGGAGTGCCAGTAGCTGTGTATTTTAGGAAGAAGTAGTAACTGTTACTATTTTAAAGAAGAAGCTATTAGTCAGCAAACCAGAACAAGAAGATCGATTTAACCCGCTTTATCCCAGGTTATGCAATAGAAAATAACTATAGAACATATTTATTTAATTATCAATTTGTTAATTAAAATTATCTATATGCCTAAAGGTAAGTTAGTTTCTAATGCTTTTCATTATAAACTATTTATAAATCAACGGATTACATCAATAAACTAAACCCTGTTGCATAAAACGAGTTTAATATTTTAAAAGGAAATGTTAAGTTATATTATCAATATAAGAGATAGGTGTTTTTGAATATTTAACCCGGTTTATGCGTTAGGACTTCGTCAAGATGCTTTCAAGTGCAATAAACACTGATGTTTTCTTCATTTCAGCGTAGCATCGCTACGGTTACATTAAAAAACATAGTGAAACGGTAGTGTTTGCAGCAGTTGAAAGATGGAATAGATTTCCTAATGAATAAAACGGGTTTAATGGAGTTCATTATATATAAGTATGTGCCTTAACAGTACAAAAAGTTACCTACTTGTACTTGTAAGACTTTTTTTTTAGTTTACACCAATTTTAGATAGGGAAAAAACGAGACGATTGCTAAATTGGTATTATAAAGGAATAACAGTATAGAAATATTATGATTTATAGCTGAATTGAGATTAATTTTAGTGGAGTATTCTTTTTATAGATGCCTTAAAAAATGAGAGCTGACAACAATTAAATTTGTCATCAGCTCTTATTTTATTGTATATAAATACGTTTATTATTTAGCTATGGGTTTCATAATTCGAATCCAATCTATTTTCATTGTATGTTCTTCTGGTTCATTTGCGATTTCTTCATCTGTTGGCATTCTACCTGCAGCAGCATTCCAGTTCTGTACTTCGGTATTAATAATGATATCCATCTCTTTATTCAATCCTGTTCTAGTACTTAAATCACCTGGTGTGGTAGCCGTATATCCGAGAGGATCAATACCATCTTTACCACCTACGTTATCAAGACTCTCCATGGTTTTGATAAGCTTACCATTAAGATAGTATTCTAAGTCAGTAGGGCTTTTCCAGTATACACCAATACGTATGATCTCATTAGACCAAAATTTTGTAGAATCCGATGGATCTTGATACCAAGTACTAGGATCTTTCGGTTGGTAATCTTGGAAAGGCTGTCGTATAAAAACATGATGACTAATATGCAATCTTGTTGAAAAATATTCTTGCCCATTCCTAGGGTTTTGAGCTCCATATCCTTCTAAAATATCAATCTCTTGAGTATCATCAGGGCTTAGCATCCATATATCCGAAGCATAAAAAGCATTAGCTACTCGCGTCCTAACCTCTACATAAACAGGGTATATAACTCTTTTGGTAGAGGTAACACATCCAAGTCTAGTAGCTTTGTCAGTTAACTGTGTATTCATACCATCTACGAATGCGTTATATTGTTTCATTTCGCCAGGTTCTCTAGTCGTTATTAGACGTAGATTTCCATCTTTTACAACAATATTTTCATGTCTCCAGATGGTAGGACCTGGACCTGTCCAAGCATTATGATAAAAATTATACCATTTATCTTCTCCAAAATTTGTTTGGGTAGGACTACCATCAAAGGTATATTCAAAATCATCGGACATATCTTCTTGGAATTCCCATTCAAATCCATCTCCAGGGTCGGCAGGGACTATTATTGTTCTAAAGTCTTTATCTTCTCCATTTGTTAAATCTTCAACAACAACAGGTGGGTCTGGGTCTGGATCAGGGCCGCCATCGGGCATTGGAGCAGGGGAATTAGAATCATCACTACTACACGAAATAGCAAGTAGAGCGACTACTATTAATAGTGCAAGAATTTGAGGTTTTTTTTTCATTTTCATTATTTTTTTCAAATATAATTAAAAATAATCACACATAAAAATGATTTAAATGCTTGATTGGTATATACTAAACTAGCGAATTTTAAATCTTTTGTAATAGTTATCGTATGAAAAAACTAATGTAAAAAATAGTAATATGATACAATATACAGCTTATAATTGCTCTTTAATCTTTAGTAACTGAGCTCTAATAGATTCTAGTTTTCTGATGATATCGAAACTGTCTAGAGTTTCTTGTTTTTGCTCTTTTAAATGAATTTTAGCTCCTTCTAATGTGAAGCCTCTTTCTTTTACAAGATGATAGATGAGTTCTAAATTCTTGATATCCTCTGGAGTAAATTTCCGATTGCCTTTGGCATTTTTTTTAGGCTTTAGAATATCAAATTCTTTTTCCCAGAACCTAATTAATGAGGTATTCACATCAAAAGCATCAGCAACCTCGCCAATACCATAATACATTTTTTTCGGTAAGTCTACGTGCATAATCTAATTTTCTTTTTGTTGCCTAAAACTCCCATTTTTTTCAAAAACTATTTTGCTTTCAGGAAAATCTTCTTTAGTGAGTTTCTTAATTTCTTTTAATGCATTTTTTTTAGTATCCATAAAAGGATAAATCTCATCTATTTGTTTAGCAGAATGTAATTTTCCTTTGATGAAATTACCTTTTTGATCTACTTCAATTTCTGCAATAGGTGCATATCCCTTTATTCCTGTAAGATTAAATCTGGAATACGTGCAAAAATTACCTAAACTGTAGGCGATAAACTTATTATTATATATTTCAAAAGCTCTTGATACATGAGGGCCGTGTCCTAAAATGATATCCGCACCTGCATCAATCATAGTATGTGCAAATAGATATACATTACCACGATCTTCTCCATAAAATCGTTCTGTTTTTCTTGGAACATGTGTATGATCCGCTCCTTCTGCTCCTCCGTGAAATGAAACAATAATAATATCAACTTTTTCTTTTAATTCTTTTACAATTTTTTTTGCATTGTTTAAGTTATGGATTTTTACACAATCCTTATTAGGAGCAAAGGCACAAAATCCATAAGTTATTCCATTTTTTTCAAAAATAGTAGATTTCTGAGCAAAAATACCTGCATATGCGATATTGTGTTTCTTAAGTGTTTTAGCAGTGTTTTTTATACCAATAGCTCCAAAATCACCTATATGATTATTAGCAATACTCATCACATCAAATCCTGAGTCTTCTAAGTATTCACCAAAAAATTCTGGAGAACGAAAAGAATAACATTTAGAAGGGTCAGAACATCGCTTTGCATTCTCTCCTTCATCAGTTAGTGTTCCTTCTAGATTGCCAAATAAGAGATCTGCTTGTTTTAAAATACTATTTACATCGTCAAAAGGGTCTTTTCCTTTTTTAGGGAGATAACTTTTATTAGGAAAATTAGTCCCCATCATAATATCTCCAACGGCCATAATTTTTATATGTGAAGGAGCAGAAAGTTTTTTCATTTCTGCTTCAAAATCTTTAACAATAGTAGTTATGGAGTCTATCGTTTCTTTAGAAAATTTTTGTGATTGGACAGATAAACTAAATCCCAATAAAAGTACAATAAGAATTGCTTTTTGCATACGTTTTAATCTAGAGTTTCATTGATTAAGGAAGAAGCTTTTAGCATTTCATTAAATTCTTCAGAAGTCAAACTGCCATAGTAAAAATTACGTGGATTGATTCGATCACCATCTTTAAATATTTCGTAGTGTAAATGTGGTGCTACAGATCTACCAGTACTACCGACATATCCTATAATATCACCACGTTTTACTTTTTGTCCTTTTTTTACATTATACTTACTAAGATGTGCATACAAGCTTACATAATTAAACCCGTGATCTATACGAACATGATTTCCATAGCCAGTAGAATTGGCATCTGCTCGAGTTACAGTACCATTGCCAGATGCATAAATCGGAGTTCCTGTTTCTGCAGAGAAATCCATGCCGTAATGAAATTTTCTGGCTTTGGTAAATGGATCACTTCTCCATCCATAGCCTGATGCCATACGTTTCATATCAGCATTTTTAATAGGTTGGATCGCAGGAATAGTAGATAATAATTCTTCTTTTTTCTCTGCCAATTCTTTGATTTCATCAAGAGAGATAGATTGCACGGCAATTTGTTTAGTAAGCTTATCAATCTGTTTCTGACTTTCTATAATGATCTCAGAATTGTCATAGCCTTCTAATCCTTTATATCGATTAACTCCTCCAAAACCAGCATTTCTTACCTCTTTGGGGATAGGTGGAGCTCCAAAATACAAGCGATAGATATTATCATCTCGTTCTGCTATTTCATCAAGTACCGCGTGATCCCGTTTTAATTGTTTGTTCATTAGATCATATTGAAGCATCATATTTTCTAATTCTCTTCTATATGCTTTTTCTTTTGGTGTTTCTAACTGAGGGATGTTAAGATAGATTAGTAGTAGGATAAAACCAGCTAAAAAACAGCCAACAAGGCCTATTATAGCAAGGCCAAATTTACGCCCTTTCTTTTGCTCAATTTTACGATAAGATAGTGTATCACTATCATAGTAATATTTAACCTTTGACATAATCTAAAATATACTATTTTTGCAGGATATTACCCTATATGGATATGTTTTAACCTAAGTCATTAGAACAAATATAGTAAAATGGCTTTAAGTCTGAAAAAACTATACGTAATCCTAGTAAAATACTTAGATAATGTATAGCACTAAATTAACGGAGAAAAATTAAATATCAAATAAAAATGAAATCCCAAGACATCAGAAACCAATTTTTAGCGTTTTTTGAATCCAAAAAGCACAGTATAGTACCTTCTGCTCCTATGGTGATTAAGGATGATCCTACTTTGATGTTTACCAATGCAGGGATGAATCAGTTCAAAGAATTTTTTTTAGGAAATGGTATCCCAAAAAATAATCGAATAACGGATACACAAAAATGCTTGAGGGTTAGTGGGAAACATAATGACCTAGAAGAAGTTGGGATGGATACGTATCATCATACGATGTTCGAAATGCTAGGGAATTGGAGTTTTGGGGATTATTTTAAAAAAGAAGCCATTCATTGGGCTTGGGAACTTCTTACTGAGGTATATGGTATTGATAAAAGTATCCTCTACGTTTCAGTTTTCGAAGGAGCTACAGACGAAAACCTAGAAATGGATCAAGAAGCTTTTGATCTATGGAAAAACATTGTTCCTGAAGATCGTATTATCATGGGCAATAAAAAAGATAACTTCTGGGAAATGGGAGATCAAGGTCCTTGTGGGCCTTGCTCTGAGATTCACGTAGATCTTAGATCAGATGAAGAAAAAGCAAAAATACCAGGGCGGGATTTAGTCAATCAAGATGATCCACTAGTAGTAGAGATCTGGAATTTGGTATTTATGCAATACAATCGTAAAGCAGATGGCTCTCTAGAAAAATTACCTGCACAACACGTAGATACTGGAATGGGATTCGAGCGATTGTGTATGGCATTGCAAGGTGTAAAATCCAATTATGATACAGATGTGTTTACGCCATTAATCAGAGAAATAGAAACTATTACTAATACTACGTATGATAAAAACAGCTTACCTACAGATGAGAATGGTAAAGTAAGCGTTGCAATCCGTGTGATTGCAGACCATCTTAGAGCGGTATCATTTTCTATAGCGGATGGACAACTGCCGAGTAATACCGGAGCTGGCTATGTAATCCGTAGAATTCTGAGAAGAGCGATACGATATGGATTTACTTTTCTGAACATTAAAGAACCTTTTATCTATAAATTGGTAGATACACTTAGTAATCAGATGAGTGATGCTTTTCCAGAGTTGAAATCGCAAAAGAATTTGATTGAAAATGTGATCAAAGAAGAAGAGAATTCATTTCTTAGAACATTAGATCAGGGATTAGTACTGCTAGATACTGTAGTGAAGAATACGGATGAGAAAGTAGTTTCAGGCGAAAAAGTTTTTGAATTATACGATACTTTTGGCTTTCCTAAAGATTTGACAGCGCTAATTCTTAGTGAGCAAGGATATGAATATGATGAAGAAAGTTTTGAAGTAGAATTACAAAAACAAAAAGACAGATCTAGATCAGCATCTCAGGTTTCTGCAGGAGATTGGAAAGTGCTGCTGGATAATAACGAAGAAGAATTTATAGGATATGACCATCTTACGACAGCTGTTAAAATTTCTAGATATCGAAAAGTAACTAGTAAAAAAGACGGAGAATTATTTCAGCTAGTTCTTGATAAAACTCCTTTTTATCCAGAAGGAGGAGGACAAGTTGGTGATAAAGGATATCTAGAAGTAGCAAATGGAGATGTAGTGTATATTATAGATACAAAAAAAGAAAACAACCTAATCATCCATTTTACTAAAACATTACCTAAGCATATTAATGAAACCTTAACTGCGGTAGTAGATAGTAATCAACGGACCAGAACAGCATCTAATCATACAGCTACACATTTATTACATCAGGCATTACGTACAATTTTGGGAACTCACGTGGCACAAAAAGGGTCTATGGTACATAGCGGGAATCTGAGGTTTGATTTTTCTCATTTTTCTAAAGTATCACCCGATGAGTTACAACAAGTTGAGGATTTCGTAAATGCAAGAATAAGAGAATCACTTCCATTAGAAGAAAAAAGAAATATAGCATATGATCAAGCAATTACCGAAGGTGCGATTGCACTGTTTGGTGAAAAATATGGAGATTCGGTGAGAGCCATTCGATTTGGAGAATCTATGGAGTTATGTGGCGGAATCCACGTGCAGAATACAAGTGATATATGGCATTTTAAAATCACATCAGAGAGTGCAGTTGCAGCAGGAATAAGAAGAATCGAAGCCATTACAAGTGATGCAGCAAAAGAATATTTTACGACACAATCTGAAGCATACAGAGAAGTGAAAGTAGCATTGAAAAATCCCAAGGATCCAATAAAAGCAATTTCAGCATTACAAGAAGAAAATACAAATCTAAAAAAGCAGATAGAAGCGTTGTTAAAAGACAAAGCTAAAAACCTGAAAGTAGATCTTAAATCAGAGTTTAGTGAGGTTAATGGAATTCAATTTCTAGCTAAAAAAGTAGACTTAGATGCTTCAGGAATTAAGGATTTATCTTTTGAATTAGGTGGAGAAATAAAGAATGCTTTTATGCTTTTTGGAGCTAATAATAATGGAAAAGCACTATTGTCTTGTTACATCTCTAAAAACCTAGTAGAAGAAAAAGGATTGAATGCAGGTCAGGTGGTCCGCGAACTTGGAAAATACATTCAAGGCGGAGGGGGTGGACAACCATTTTTTGCTACTGCAGGAGGTAAAAATCTGGCAGGAATTGACGAAGCCTTAGAGAAAGCAAAACAATATGTATAATTAAAGAATAAAGTTTTCTAAATAGAGAACACGAATCTTTTGTAATGGATTTACAAACTAAGATACCTATAGAACCACAACATCCTAAGATCAGTTATGATTCAGATGTAATGTTATTAGGTTCTTGTTTTGCAGAAAATATAGGAGAAAAGTTCTCATACTTTAAGTATAAATCATTGGTAAATCCTTTCGGGATACTTTTTCACCCAAAAGCCATCGAAACCTTTCTTTGGATGGTTACTCAGCAAGAACACTATACCGAATCAGATTTATTTTATCACAATGAACGATGGCATTGTTTTGACGCCCACTCTACATTAAGTCACCCCGATCAAAAGGTTGTATTACAATCTCTCAATGAGGCATTACATCAAACACATCATAAGCTTAGGTCTGCTTCGCATATATGTATTACATTAGGCACAGCTTGGGCATATCGTTTACAAGCCTTGGATATGATTGTTGCTAACTGCCATAAAGTACCCCAAAAAGAGTTTAGTAAAAAGTTGTTGTCCGTAGAAGAGATAACTCAATGTATACAAAACAGTATTGGTTTGATACGAAGCCTAAATCCAAGTATCAATATCATATTTACAGTATCTCCTGTAAGACACAGTAAAGATGGTTTTGTAAACAATAATCGTAGTAAATCACATTTGATTACAGCAGTACACCAAGCCATAACAGCTGATAAGTATAGTGTCTATTTCCCCGCGTATGAAATTATGATAGATGAGTTGCGAGATTATCGGTTTTATGATACAGATATGATTCATCCTAGTGAGCTTGCGATAGAGTATATATGGAAACGATTTTGTGAAGTATGGATTTCAGAAACTGCTAAAAAAACAATGACTACGGTAGAAGAGATTCAAAATGGTATTGCACATCGTCCATTTAACCCAAGAAGCAAACAACATCTTACATTCTTAGAGAATTTAGAATATAAAAAACATCAACTTCAGGAGCAATACTCTTTTATTAAGTTTTAAATACCCTTATCATCAATATATAGAATTTCTTATGATTCTCTGAGAAGTCAAGGAAAATATTTGAAAACGAATGCTTTTTATCAAACTATTTTTTTCTTTCTTTCAATACTTCAATGACTTTGATTAAGGAGTTCATTACTTTTATTTTAGTAAAAGAATACGGATTTAACCATATGTTTTAAGTTTTTGTCCATTTCTACAATAAACATTTTTGCGGTTTTTAATATACTTGTATTGGTATGAAAATAGATATATGCATGAAAAAAATAATAGTACATCTAATCATCTATACTGCTTTTTTTAGTAGTTATGGTCAAATATTGAATGAAGATTATTTTAATGCATTAAAAGCTTCAAAACAATCTTCAAATCCAGATTTTGAGTGGAGACAGTTTGGTCCAGGTAATTCTGGATATTGCGAAGAGTTTTGGGTACATCCTACAGATCCTGATTGTTATTATATGTCTCCCGATTTATCCAATACATACGGAACCTTTGATAATGGAGAAACTTGGCAAACTATAAAAGAGATTGATGGTAATGGCCGTGGTATGAGAAGAGTTCAGACAATAACATTTTCTCATCAAGACCCTAATTTAGGATATGCGACTAATGTGAGAGGTTTTTTATATAAATCAACTAATAAAGGACGAAGCTGGAATAAAATTTTAGAATTACAGGAAGGTAGACATTCAGAATTAGTTGTAGATCCTTCGGATGATAACAATTGGTATATCGGTGCAGGTGATTTTTGGAATGTAAAAGGATATCATAGAAACCAGGCAAATCCTCAAGGTAATATTGATCGATTTATTGCATATGGACATATATATAGAAGTATTGACAAAGGAAATACTTGGCAACAAATAGTAGTAGATCCCACTCATGTAAATGACTTGTCTATTGGAGTTATTATTGTAGATCCTAAAGATTCTAATGTTATTATTGCAGCTACTAATTTTGGGCTGTATAAAAGTAGAGATAAAGGACTGACCTGGCAATTGGCAACAGTTAGAGGTTTGCCACATAATCTTCCCAGAGATATGGATTATTATATAGATAGAAGTAACCCTTCTAATCCTGTAACTACTTTGTATCTAGTAGAACAAACACATTATACTCCTAATGGTAATACAGTTAATGCTACAGGAGGAGTTTATCAGAGTATAGATTTTGGGGAAACCTGGACTAATATCACTGGAAATCTAGGAGTACGATTTACTTCGGATTCTAACTCAGGAAATGATAATGCTAATGGAGTAGATAATTTTACGTCTGTAGATAAATATTATAGATCTATTGCGTATTGGTTAGGAATTGATAAAAATCAGGCAAAATCAACCTATAATCAACTCCCTACAACAAATATATTATCTGTGTACAATAGATTAATTGTAAATCCAACTAATAAGAATGAGCTCTATATCTCATTTAATTCAAAGCATGATTTTAGCTTTGGTCCTGGTGATGTCTGGAAAACAGAAGATGGTGGTCAAAGTTGGTTTCCTTGTGTACGTACAGGAAAATATTGGGATGGTACTAGAGATGATACTTATTGGAGTGCTAGAAACAGTCCTAATGATGTGAATACTAAATTTGCGCATCTAGAAAGAGAAATGCAAGAACGAGAAGAGTTTTCGGGATGTCGTTTTTTAGAAATTAATAAAAATGGAGACGTATTTATTAGTATCGATCAGCAAACATTTCGTTCTAAGGATAATGGTAGTTCTTGGCAGCAAATAGACGATATAGAAACATCTCCTGGGAGTGAAAAATGGATTGGAAGAGGAGATAGTAATCTTCCTGGCCGATTTATTTTAACAGAAACGGGGGTTCCTGGTAGAAAACTATTATGCTCAGGAGAACATGGTCTATGGCAGACAGTTCCGCATGATGATTATCAGGATGCAGATGAGCTTACGGTTGCTGCAGAACAAATCGAAGGGCAAAATAACCCTAATGGGGCTCACTCTATTGCTTCAGTTGCAGTTCATCCCAATGATCCTAATACTATTTTTACATTACAATTTAGGCAAAAGCATAGAGGGTATCTGAGAAAATCAATAGATGGAGGTGTTACATGGAGTAATGTATCATCCCCTTTTGAAGGAGATTACTCAGGAACTAATGAATCACTGCAGCATATTTTTCAATATAACCTATTGATCAGACCTGATCTTCCGGATAGAATGTATTTCTGCGTCATGGAAAATCCTGTTGCAGAAGTAAATGCATCTTTTAGAATTGTTACAAGAGATGTAGATTTTGGAATAAGACGAAGTTTTGATGGTGGACAGACTTGGGTTTCTTCTAATACAGGATTGCCAACTAAACCAAGTGTGCGCCGTATCACTTTTAATCCAGATAAACCTTGGCAGATGTATGCTGCACTTAATGTGAGTAGTACTGGAACCCCCGGAGGACTTTATAAGTCTGATAATAGTGGTCAACTATGGAATAAAGTAACAACAATTCCTTCTGAGATAAAATCAGTGAATAACGTTTTTGTAGATACTCATACAAACGTTGATAATCTAAATGATATTTATATTTCTTGTGGACAATTTCAGAGTACAGACCCAGATGAAGGAGGTGTCTGGAAAAGTTCCGACGATGGAGTTACTTGGAAAAAAATATTTGACATGCCCTATGTATGGCAGACAGAAACATCAGCAGTAGATCCAAACATTATTACAGTAAATGTACCAGCGCAAGATGTTAAAGGAAGAAATGTTACCATCTTTAATCCTGGAGCTTATGTTTCATTTGATGGAGGTAGTACTTGGGAAAAAATTACTAATGATATAGGGCAGCCTGATTTAATTACAGATTTGAAACCAGATCCAGTAGAAAATAATATATTCTGGCTTGCTTTAAAAGGAAGTGCATGGGCTAAGGGGATATACAGAGGAAGTTTGCTAAGTGTTAATGATCTTGATACTTTGCAAAACCAGAAGATTAGAATGTATCCTAATCCAGTTCTAAGAGATGAGGTTATTATAGAGAGTAAATACCTTTCTTTAGATGAAAATATGACACTAGAGATTTTTAACTTACAGGGACAACTTGTAAAAACATATGAAGGAACTGAATCATTTCTTAAAGGTAAAGTAAAAATATCTTTTGCAGATCTAACAGCTGGAACTTATTTGGTTAAAATAAAAACTAATGATAAGGCTTATATAAAGAAATTGATTAAAAAATAATTGCCTACGAATGATAGTCTTCTGATTGAACAGAATACCTTTTCCTGTTCTATAATTTATACCACTTCTGATGTAATACGATTTACGAAATTCTCATCCGTAAATCATATAAAACACCACTTAAAAAATGGCTTTTTTTGCCCTATACTTTAAAGCTGGTTAAAATAAAAATAAGATGTCGCACGGCTAAGCTTGATTTTTATTTTTCGCCTAGAACAAAAAATCTTCAATTTTATTTTTAACCCGCATTCATAGACATTGTTTCACTGTAACATTAAAGTTTCTAACTGGTAAGCAGCTTCTACGTTTCAAAT
>CANLRN010000061.1 GCA_947493495.1 uncultured Aquimarina sp. | reverse complement strand
CAGTAAATTTTGATTTCTTCATGACAGTTTAAATTTAGTTAATTTTTAAACTGTCTTAATTTTTAATAAGGGTACAATACTATAAATAGTATTATATCATTTTCAAAAGCATAAATTTTAAAAGAAATGGGAATTAAGAACTGCATAAAGTAGAATTTCGAATGTAGTTGTAGTAGAAAAATAGTTTTTTTATAAAAAAATCACCTATACTGAGGTGATTTTTAATTTTTAGTAAAATAAAATCTATATTAAAATGCACATATACCAGATATAAATATTGGTGTACCATTGTTATCGATAGTAAAACCACAGCGACTACTGCATGGTAAACAGTCACTATCAGAATGGCATTCAATTAATGATGGTTGACATCCATAGAATCCTGCATTGATCGCTTTTTGTTGATTTTTAGATAGAATTGATACGTTTTTAAGGTTTAGAATTTTGGATTTCATGAGAAAGAAGTTTTTAGAATTAATACATTTTCGACTTGTTTATTGTTTCATAATAGTTCCTGTAAATGAATAATAACGATCGTTTCTACCAAATAAGAATGAGTAATGATATGTACCTTGATGTACTATATCATCCGAAGAAACATGGATCGTTTTATCGCCTTTTGTTGGATAGAACTCACTCGTATGATATTGTAAGATACCTTGCTGATTATAAATATTAAGTTTTATAGTAGTATTTACAGAAGTAGTAGCAAAATCAAAATTAATACCATTACTGCCGAATGGATTGGGTGAGGTTTTGACAAAATTTTCAATGCCTCCAGGATCAAGTGCTTTTAGTCTTTTTCGATTATCGTCTTCATTTGATTCTTTAATTGTATTATCCGGATCTACCGAAAAGATAATCGTATTTCGATGTATGTAAATATTGTATTCATTTTGACTGACATATATCGTAGTCACCTTGGATTCTCCAGGCAAAATACTAGGAATAGTTTTAGTGACCAGATCTCTGCGATAGCTACTTTCTTCTTTAAAATTTACTTTAGATTTTGGAGAAGTAGTAGTGCTTGTATTAGTTACCGTACATGACAAAGCTATAGATTGATTATAATGTCTGTAAATTCTGGCATCGCTAATTGTAAGGTTTTGGTATTGTGCTATAGTAGCAGTTTTATAAGTGCCACTATCATCCAATCTTACAATTAAGAAGTTACTGTTACTCTTAGACGATATGAAATCATTATAAAATACTCTAAACCATTTGTAATTTATTCCAAATCCGCCACCAAGTCCATAGAGATATAATGTTTTTTGTAATATGTCGGAGGAGTCAAATTCTTCGTCTAATGAGGAATAAATTTCAATCTTGGATGTATCATTACTTGGAGTAGGAGAAAAATTCTCAACTCTGAAATTAAAACGTAGATCCGAATCTACCGTATCAAAATGAAGCCCTACAATACCTAAACTAGAAGGAGGAGCTGTAGAATACAGCTCAAACGCTGATTCGTTTTCATGGATTAAGTTTTCAGAAGGTAATGGCGAAGGAATGAAACAGATACCATCATCTTCATGACATATTTGCAATTTAAATCTGAGTGAGTAAATTCCTTCTGAAATATCAAAACCATCCACAACTATTTTTGTAAGAAATATAGGAGACCGAACGTTTTTATGTAAAGTTCGATTTATTGGAGGAGGAGGTGGTGGTGGAATGTTTACAGGTATAAGGGAAGTTCTGGGAGAAAGGATAGCTAACCTAAATAATCCCAAATTTGTAGTTTCTGTTTTATAATCTATATATATAGGAACCGAAATTGAAAATCTTTCTTCTGGAAAAGACAAAGGAATTCTTATGTTTACATCAGGGTCTAAATCTTGAGGGACAATGATTTTTGCAGTATCTTCATAAACTTCGATGATTACTTTGATATCACCATCGTTTGAGTCTTTGGATTTCTCTTCTTGTGGATATAATTCGTGCAATAAAAGGATTGACAAAAAACAAAAAATAAATGAGCTTTGTGTGAATTTCATTAGAATAAAATTTTTGTTCAGTTATTTGAAATCAAAATATAAATTATAATGGATAAAGAACATACAACTAGTACATCAATTTTATAAAATTGATGTTATTTAATAGTCAATAAACCACCTGTTCGTGCTTTTTAGAACTAGTCGCTAAGATTTGTTTAATAAAGTATGAATGAGAAAGCCCAGTGTGTTTTTTAAAAGCTGTGCCAAAGGTATTTACACTTTTATAGCCCAGTTCACCAGCAATTGCCTTGATAGTATATGAACGAAATCTAGAATCGTTCGTAAGCTTTTCACAGCAATATTTGATCCTTAGTTCGTTGATATACTCACTAAATGTTCTTTCTCTATATGTATTCATCATTTTAGATAGATATGTAGTATTGGTATCTATCATTTTAGCGGTGTTATGTAAGCTACAATCTTCTTGAAGAAAAAATAATGTCTTTTCTAATTTTTTAAGTTTATGGAAGAGATCATAAGCTTTTTGATCGGTAATAAATTCTTTCTTTTTTGTAATTTCCTTATCATTCGTTTTAACGATCTTCGTATTCTTATAAAACTGGTCAAACAAAATTTTATTCTTTTTTTGTCTTTGAAAATGATACAAGAAGAACAGTAATAGAATTATCAAAATAATAACCAGACTAATGATATACAAATTGTTTTTAGATTTTAATATTTCCTTTTCTTCCTCTAATTCTAATAAATCGTAATTATATAATTGATCTCTGGTATTGATGTCATCCTGATGTCTGAAATCTATAATTCGATGATACGCATTGCTATAAAAAAGTTCATTTTTGGAATTATTTAGTTTTTCTGCGCACTGCCTAGCCAATTCGTACATTTCATCTATTTTTTCAATTCGCTTCTCTATTTCTTCAGAATTAATGGTAGTAAAGCTCTCTTTTAAAATGTCAAAACTTTGTTGAAACTTTTGTTGCTGAAAGAATAAAGAAGCC
The DNA here is from genome assembly GCA_947493495.1 of uncultured Aquimarina sp. Taxonomy (GTDB): domain Bacteria; phylum Bacteroidota; class Bacteroidia; order Flavobacteriales; family Flavobacteriaceae; genus Aquimarina. The sequence goes on along the minus strand of CANLRN010000061.1, from coordinate 26,094 downwards.
AGATGATAATTAGTGGTATACAAATTTTGGTTAAGTACTTTATCATTTTTTAGCGCTATAGTTTTAGCAGAATCTAAATGATGAATGGCGAGATTAAATTTTTCTTTTGCAATATATGTTTCTCCTATGGTATTATGAAAAATAGCGATAGTTTCTGGTATTTGAAGTTTTTTTGCTGTTTCAAGCGCAATTTTATAGATCGAAATAGCTTGATCGTAGTTACCCAGTTTATAATGACAAACTCCTTCGCCTATCTGCGCAGACAAAAAATTACTGTAATATAGACGTCCTCGATATACTTTTTGGGTAAGCTTCTTGTTTATTTTTTCAAAAGATTGTAGTGCTTCTCTAAATCTGTTTATCCTTATCCAACAGTTATTAATATTGATTTGACTAGCAATTTCATTTTCCTTATTTCCAAGTTTTTGTGCTATTTTATATGATTTCTGATATTGTAAGCTTGCATTATCATAATAGCGTATCGCAAAAAATGAATTGCCATTAAGTGTATACGAAGATAATTTCAGTTCGTCATCTTTTTTTGTCTCCGCAATTTCCGAAGCAATTTTACTATGATTTATAGCATTTATATAATCTCCATTATTATAGGCAATATTTGCCAGATAATAGTGAGAATTAAATAAGATCCGATTATTGTTTTCTTTAGTACCACGTTGTAAGTAGGTTGTATATGCTTCTTCGGCAATCTGAGGATGGGATGACACTATTTTTAGTAAGAAATTTTCTATGCTATCATGATTTTTTGAACGTAAAATAAATTCTTTATCAGAATTAGAAACCCCTTTTTCCTGATAGGCGAATCCCTTAATAAAAGTAAAAACGAATATTACATAAAATATCTTAAGAAAATAGATTTTCATAACTATAATGTAAAAGTTGTAAAGGTCATATCATTCCATATTGCTACACCTGTATCACGCCCAAATTAAAAGGTTTTTCGATAGGAGCGTGGTCTGCTGCTTCAATACCCATAGAGATTACTTTTCTAGTCTCTAAGGGGTCAATGATTCCATCCGTCCATATCCTTGCTGCTGCATAATACGGAGATATTTGTGTGTCATATCGAGCTTTAATCTTATCGAATAAGGCTTTTTCATCTTCTGTAGATAGTTTTTCTCCTTTTTTCTTTAAGGATGCAGTCTCTATCTGTAATAATACTTTTGCAGCCTGCGCACCTCCCATTACTGCTAATTCTGCACTTGGCCATGCATAAATTAACCTTGGATCATAAGCTTTGCCGCACATTGCATAATTACCAGCACCATAAGAATTACCTATGACAATGGTAAATTTTGGCACTACACTATTACTTACCGCATTTACCATTTTGGCTCCATCTTTTATGATCCCTCCGTGCTCACTTTTACTCCCCACCATAAAACCTGTAACATCTTGTAAGAATACGAGTGGAATTTTTTTCTGATTACAATTGGCAATAAAACGAGTAGCTTTATCCGCAGAATCCGAATAGATCACCCCTCCAAACTGCATTTCTCCTTTTTTTGTTTTTACAATTTTACGTTGATTAGCGACTATGCCAACTGCCCATCCATCAATACGGGCATATCCTGTAAGTATTGTTTGTCCATAACCCGCCTTATATTCTTCAAAATCAGAATCGTCGACCAATCGATGAATAATCTCCATCATATCATACTGCTCATTTCTAGCTTTGGGTAATATTCCGTAAATATCTTCTTCTTTTAATTTAGGCTTAGAAGCTTTGATTCTATTGTAACCCGCCTTATCAAAATCTCCAATTTTAGCCACAATATTTTTTATGGTATCTAGGGCATCTTTATCATCTTTTGACTTATAATCAGTAACACCTGATATTTCGCAATGGGTGGTGGCTCCTCCGAGTGTTTCATTATCTATGCTTTCGCCAATTGCTGCTTTTACGAGATAACTTCCTGCAAGAAAAATACTTCCTGTTTTATCTACAATCAATGCTTCATCACTCATGATGGGTAAATACGCACCACCAGCTACACAACTCCCCATAACAGCAGATATCTGTGTAATCCCCATGCTACTCATGATAGCATTATTTCTGAATATTCTTCCAAAATGTTCTTTGTCAGGAAAAATCTCATCTTGCAACGGTAAGTATACACCTGCACTATCTACAAGATAAATGATAGGCAATTTATTTTCTATAGCAATTTCTTGAGCTCTTAAGTTTTTCTTTCCTGTAATAGGAAACCAAGCACCAGCCTTAACTGTCGCATCATTAGCAACTACAATACATTGCTTACCACTTATGTATCCTATCTTAATAACAACTCCACCACTAGGACATCCTCCATGTTCTTCATACATACCATCTCCAGCAAATGCTCCAATTTCGATAGTCTTTGCATTATCATCCAATAAATAAGAAATTCGCTCTCTTGCAGTCATTTTGCCCTTAGCATGCAGTTTTTCTATTCTTTTTTCACCACCTCCTAGTTTAATTTTTGCAAATTTTTGACGTAAAGCTGAAGCCAAAAGCTTATTGTGATCTTCGTTCTTATTGAAGTTTATATCCATCTGTGTGTATTATTTGCACGAAAATACAAAAAAGAGTGAATTTTAGTACTTGCTATTTTGAAATGTTATCTTTTTTAGAAGCATCACATATTTAGACGTATTTAGTAGTATAAATGCGTAATTACTTGGTTTTCTTTTTTATACATTTTTTAAAGTTTTTATTTTGATCTTAATGAATTGTTAATGTTCTTTTTTTACGTGGGAATTTAACTCATTATGTTGTTATAATGTAGATGTCTATATAGATAGAAATAGAGTCATTTTATAAAACATTATAAACTTAAAACCATTACTTATGAAATTTAGATCAACATCAATTCTAGCTATTTTTTTATTTTCTCTTTTACTCTCATCTTGCGATATTATAGATGATAATACCGGAACACCTAATCCAACAATAAGTATCTTAAAGAAAAGTATTTTTCAAATTTCTGATGATGCCAGAGGTCAATGTGATGATGAAGATAATGACCCGGAAGTAAGAGAAAAATTAAATAGATTAGTTAATGCATTAACTAAAATAGCTCCTAATAGAACGGAAGCAGAAAAATTACCTCAAGTTTTGGGAGTATGGAAACAAGTATGGTCAGATTCTCCCTTTACGGGATCTTTTGATGGTTGCCTTAAAGCAGATGAATTGTATCAAATAGTATTCGAAGATAATTTTTATTATAATATTTCCGAAATATCCACTGAGTTTGCAAGTTTGATCACAGTCGGTAAAGGTTTATATGATGATCAAGGAGATTTTTTGTCAGTTATATTTGATAAAAATGATATAATAGAAGGTGAATTAGATGATGAAAACCCAATAATAGAAGAATTAGCACTTGCTTCAGAAAATGGTGAATTAGAGCCCGTTTTTTCTATACCCGTACCAGATGAGACTTTTGTTTTGGTTAATGTGTATGTAGATGACACCTTGCGTATCGTTGCAGATGCAACAAATATTGACGAGGCATCGGCTCTTTTTATTTTGAAAAGACAGTAATACATAGAAAATGAAATCACCGATTAAACCTGAGTTAAGGCATTGGAAAATCTATTACAGCTTCCAACCACTGCAAAATATAGCGTTTTACTATGTAACCATACGATGCTATGCTAAAACTTATAAAACATCATATTTTATGGAGGTTGAAACCTTCATAACGATGTTCCAATGTAATTCAGGTTAAATTCATAATAAAAAATGATTGTAATCGGTGATTTTATATAATTTCTACTATAAAATAATTTTTACATCTTCTTAGATTTTTCTTTATTTATATCCTTGCTATTGTATGAATATTTACTTCTTCTTTTTTTCCTTTTAGTAATACACTTCCTATAAACTGACAAGTTAAGTTGGCATTGATTTTTAGGTCTTGTATTAGCTTTTCTGATATTAATAGTGGTACTTTGTATGTATTACATTGGCCTTGTATACGTGCAGAGGTATTGACTACATCTCCGTGATAAGCTATTTCTTTTTTTATGACACCTACTTCTGTTACCATTAATTTACCTCCGTGTAATCCTGCTTTAAATTCTGGAAATACCCCATATCTTTTAAGATAATACTCAGATTTACTTTGTTTTTTTTGTTGAAAAGCAAAGAACAGATTTACACAATTGTTATTTGCCAATCCCTTTTTATAAGACCAACTTAGTACCACTTCATCACCTACATACTGATAAATCTCTGCATTGTGTTTTGGTACTACTTTATTAAGGTCATAAAAGCAATCTTGGATCAATTGACTATACTTAAAATGCCCTAGTTTTTCTGCAATAGTTGTAGAATCTTTAAGATCTAAGAACATAAAAATTCGTTTATCTTCTTGTGGATTTTTGTATTTTCCTAATAGCATCTTAATAAAAACTCCTTTCCCGAATTTTTCATTACCTATTTTTATAAAAGAGAATATAAAAGATGTTAAAACAATATAGAGGATAGTTACCCAAAATGATGTATTAAAGTAATACCAACCAGTAAGTGTATTAGGATATGTATACGTAAGAGTAGTGTATCTATTAGTAATTATAGTGAATACAATAAGTGTTATTACAAAGTGGAATAATGTTCTGATAATGATGTCGTTAATAAGTGAAATCTTGTTTTTGATATAAGTGTCAAAAATGAAATCTATAGTCGCATATAGTACACCGATTAAAATCCCGATGTTACTTAATTTTACTAAATAGTATAGTCCGCCTAATGTCTCTTTATATTTTTTTATCACTATATAACCTTCTTCTGCATCAATTCCATAATATCTAAATATTGAATATAATACCATAGCAATGGTCCAAAAAAGTACAGATTGCCCAAGAAGCTGTATGTATTGTTTTATTGTATGATTCATAATTGATATAGTTTTACATGATTATTTATAATCTTTATCAATAAAAGATCTTGTATTTTCTATATCTAAAACACATACAGAGTAATACACCCTACTTTTTTGTTATCCCTTACTTGGGATATGAACTTGCTCATCAAAAATTATATTTGGGATTAACTACTTCTTATAAATTTAATTGATAGATAAAGTTTGTAATATTTGTAGTACTATGATATATTTTTATAGACAGTAAAAAACTATATTTGCAAAAAACAGAAAATGCTCACATTAGGTTCATATAATACATTAGAAATCATAAAAGATAGAGACCAAGGGGTTTATCTAAGTGATACAGAAAATAATGAAGTATTATTACCCAATAAATATGTGCCTGAAGAATTCGAAATAGGTGATCAGTTAAAGGTATTCCTATATTTAGACAATGAAGAGCGAATCATAGCAACTACATTAGAGCCTTTTGTAACGATTAATACATTCGCATATCTTAAATGTACTAGTGTTTCTGATATAGGAGCTTTTATGGATTGGGGATTAGAGAAAGAACTTTTTGTTCCTTTTAAGGAGCAAGCATCCAAAATGCGCGCTAATAGCTGGTACCTGATTTATATGTACTTAGATGAAGATACTAATAGATTAGCTGCTTCTAGTAAAACCAACGCCTTTTTGGATAATAAAATGGTCTTATTATCATCTTATGATGAAGTAGATTTAATTGCTTCTCATCCTTCTCCATACGGATGGAATATGATTGTAAATCAAAAACATTTAGGCTTAGTCTATGCTGATGAAATTTTTCAGAAAATTAATGTTGGAGATCAGCTTCGTGGTTTTGTAAAAAAAGTACGTCCTGATGGTAAAATCGATATTACATTACAGCGACATGGGTATAGAGCAATAGAACCTAATGCTGCACAAGTTCTAAAAGAATTACAAGCCAGTGGAGGACATATAGATCTTAATGATAAATCTGATCCAGAAGCAATCAAAGAAGTTTTTCAGTTAAGCAAAAAGAGTTTTAAAAAAGCTATTGGAACTTTATATAAAGAACGAAAAATCACTATCGAAAAAGACGGAATTCGCTTAGTAGAAGAGTAGTAGGGTACTATAACCTTGTTTCAGGGTTAATAATTAAACTTCATTACATATTTAAAAACTTCCATCAATTATTACTGTTCTCTGTAAAATTTACTTTTATTACAAGTATTTTATTCCCTCCATTGTCCATTTAAGAAAACCTGATAATCTTCTACACATCCAATATGGATTTTACCATTTATAATTGGTCTAGAAGAAGTAGGTGTATATGTATTTTTATTTTTATTTTCATCATTAGTATCATCATTAACCGTAATGTTTTTATAATTATTTGGGTTCCGAATATCATCTTCTATTTTTTATCTATTAGCTTTCCTATGACATTCATATCCGGTAAAAGTGTTTCCATATATACTAGCACCAATAGGGTCTCCCTCCGAATTAACTCCATCATTAGAACTATTTGGATCATAATCAGGAATTTCTCTAAATTATTATTACTAGTCCAAATATTATCACCTTTAATAAATTCATTATGATGTATAGAAATTGATTTACCTGCATAAATACCTTCAGTACCTGTAGTTGCCTCTCCACGCATATCAAACCGATGAGTATTAGGGATAGTTTCTCTGCGTACTTAGTATGTAACTATTATTTTATATTTTAGCGTAATAAATACGCATAAAATGCAACAATCAATTCAACTTTCTGTAGATGCTGTGGTCTTTGGATATGAATCTGGAACAATTTCAGTATTACTTATTAAAAGAAAATATGATCCTTTTAAAGGAAAATGGGCTATTCCTGGTGGTTTTGTTCTTGAAAATGAATCGTTAGAAGAAGCTGTTGAACGTGAACTCAAAGAAGAAACTGGTATTGAAATAGATTATTTAGAACAATTATATACTTTTGGTAACCCGAAAAGAGATCCTAGGAGTAGGGTAGTTTCAGTAGCTTACTTTGGTATAATAAAACCTAGTGTATTTAAAATATTCGCATCTACTGATGCCGAAGAAGTACAATGGTTTAAAATTACAGAATTACCTTCTCTTTCATTTGATCATGAAGAAATTCTTCAATTAGCAATAGCTCGTTTACAAGGAAAAATCACTTACGAACCCATAGGTTTTGAATTGTTAGATACTAAATTTCCCTTTTCAGATTTGGAAAAACTGTATACAACTCTCTTAGGAAGAACTATTGATAGACGAAATTTTAGAAAAAAAATACTCAGTTTAAATATACTCGATGAACTCGATGAAAAAGTGTCTAAAGGTTCTGGTAGACCAGCTAACTTATTTAAATTCAATTATAAAAGATACTTTAAATTGAAGCAAGAAGGTATTATTTTCGAAATTTAAAGTATTTAAATTAAATTTGCGTAAAAAAAACACAAATAAAATTTGCCAGATAGATTGCACTAATGTATATTTGTGTTATAAATACGCAAAATAAAATGTTATGAACGGATTATTATTAACAGACGGATACAAAACAGGACACCATCAACAATATCCAAAAGGAACAGAAGAAGTATATTCTAATTGGACACCAAGAAGTAATAAATATGCACCTAAAGGCTGTGATAAAGTTGTTTCTTTTGGTCAGCAATACGTTTTCCAATGGTTACACGACTATTTTCAAGATAATTTCTTTTCTAAGCCTAAAAAACAAGTGTGTAATGAACTTAAAGAAGAGTTATCATTATATTTAGGCACAGATTACGATGTAACTCACTATGAAGAATTACACGATTTACAATATTTACCTATAAGAGTAAAGTCTTTACCCGAAGGTGTTGAGGTGCCAATTAGAGTGCCTATGGTTACTGTGGTAAATACAGATAAAAAATTCTACTGGATAACTAATTTTCTAGAGACTATCTTATCTACAATGTTGTGGCAACCTATGACTTCTGCATCTATAGCATTACGTTATAAAAGAATATTTAAAGATTGGACTTTAAAAACAGATAAAGAAAACTTAGCATTTATTGATTTTCAAGGACATGATTTTTCAATGCGTGGAATGGGTGGTTTACAAAGTGCGGTTTCTTCAGGAATGGGACACGGAGCTGTGTTTTTAGGGTCTGACACATTGCCTGTTATTAGTAGCTTACGTAAATACTATAATGCAGAAGGTTTTGTTGTTGGTTCTGTAAATGCAACTGAACACTCTGTAATGTGCGCAGGTACAAAAGATGATGAAATAGGAACTTTTAGACATTTAATGGATACCTATCCAACAGGAATATTATCTGTAGTAAGTGATACTTGGGATTTATGGAAGGTATTGACTAAATATTTACCAGAATTAAAAGAAGAAGTGTTAGCCAGAGATGGAAAATTAGTTATACGGCCTGATAGTGGAGACCCAGTAGATATTATTTGTGGGGAGACAAGAAAACTAGGAGGGAAGCTTCCTAAAGATAAAGGTGTTGTTGAGCTACTTTGGGATATTTTCGGAGGAACTGTAAACGAACAAGGTTTTAAAGTACTTGATACACATATTGGAGCTATTTATGGAGACAGTATTACAACAGAAAGAGCAGAAAGTATTTGTCAACGTTTACACGACAAAGGTTTTGCAAGTACCAATGTGGTTTTAGGAATAGGATCTTTTACATACCAATTTAATACTAGAGATACTTTTGGATTTGCCATGAAAGCAACGTCAGTTGTTGTGAATGGAGAACGAAGAGAAATTTTTAAAGATCCAATAACTGATGATGGTGTTAAAAAATCTGCAAAAGGATTAGTAAAAGTAGATAAGGTTAATGATGAGTATGTTTTAATCGATCAAGTTACTCCAGAAGAAGAGAATATAGGTGAGTTGCAAGTAATTTATGAAGATGGAAAATTTGTTAATCAAGTTACTTTACAGGAGATTAGAGATAGTATTAATGAGAGTCTTTGAAAATGATGATAAGAGATATACTCATAGGAACGGCTGTAGGTGACGCATTTGGAGCAGGGGTGGAATTTCAAGATAGAACTTGGATAAAAGAAAATGTTGATTTCTCTACCTTTATAAATGCTAGAGATTTAATACAAGTGTCATCAGATAAAAAGGAAATTTTTACTAGAAATTATAATCCTTGGGATTATACCGATGATACAGAAATGACTATAGGTTTAATAAAAGCATTGTGTTCTAAAGAAGATTTTTCTGAAGGTTTATTAATTCGTAAATGGAAAGAAGAGTATGATGATGGAATAAAAAGAAAAGGTTATGGTCGAAATGGTCACGGATCTATGGGGTGGTATTATTCTGGTGAAAAAACGATAGAAGAAATAAGAAGTTTTCAGCGTCATCGGCCTAATCCAGGAAATGCCCCTGCTATGAGATCTGTTTTTTTAGGACTGGTAAATGAAGATTTAATTAATGATTATGCAACTATAAATGCGAATGCTACTCATCCCAATATAAATGCTCTAATATCGAGTCAATGTATTGCAAGGGCATCAGAATATATGCTTGTAAAAAAGGGAAATCCATCTAAAATAATAGAATATTGTTTTAGTAAAGTACCACTAAACGATGAATATAAAAATTATTTACATGCAGTTGACAAAATAGGTTTACATGATGACTTATCGGAAGACGAGTTAATTACTTTATGTGGATGTCAACCTATTGAAGCGCCTTATTTTTTATCTGGGATAAAAGGTCTTCCTTCTGACTCTAAATTTACAACGGGAGCTGTTTTATATATTCTTAAAAATGTAGAAAATGCATTCGATGCCTTGAAAAAATCTATTTTTTTAGGAGGAGATGTAGATTCGGTAGCTTCAATTACAACAGGTATTATGGCTGGGTGTTTTGGTTTAGAAGATATTCCTGCTTTCATGATTGAGAATATAGAAAACATAACTTATTTAGAAAGTGTTGCTGAAAATTTTAAACAGAATAGAAGCTAAAAAGAATTAAAGATGAACTACGAGATAAAAAAATTCAATGACGGACAAGTATCTGCTAAAATAATAGAAAGCGGAGATATTCATATTAAAGTTAGAGGAAACAGTTACGAAGATTTATTTAGAGCAGCTTCTATAAAGGAAGCTTGGGATGCTGAGAACTCTGAAAATAAAACTGCCATTGCAAAATTGACTATTTTTTGCCTGATTGGGCAGCGTTCAGATAGACGATTTAATAAAGGAGAATCTTTTGATTTAAAAGTAATTACTCAATTTATTAACGCTATGAAATTTGACAAAGTCTCAATTTTACACCCGCATAGTCCTATTTCATTGGCTTTAATAGATAACTGTGAAAAAATATCTCACTTTGATTTTGTGCAAAAGGCATATAATCAAATAGGTAATCCTATATTAGTAAGCCCAGATGCTGGAGCGTATAAAACAACCCATGAGATAGCAGAAAAGCTGAATGCAGATTTAGTTCCCTCAAATAAAGTTAGGGTCGATGGGGCACCTGTTATTAGTATTCAGGGAGATGTCAAAGATAAAGAATGTTTAATTGTAGATGATTTAGCTGATGGTGGTAGAACTTTTAAATTCTTAGCCAAAGAACTAAAAAATCAAGGAGCATCAAAGATATTTTTATATGTGACACACGGACAATTTAATTATGGTTTCGAAGAATTAAAAGAAAGCATAGACCATATCTATTGTACAAATAGCTTTAAAGATATTGATGATGATTATGTAACACAGTTTAAAGTGATTTAATATGAGAATACGTGTTATAAAATCAGATATTACGACAGTAAAATGTGATGCTATAGTAAATGCAACAAATACATCATTATTGGGTGGTAGGGGAGTAGATGGTGCTATTCATAGAAAAGGCGGGAGTGAAATTTTAGAAGCCTGTAGAACTATTGTGGCTAAGCAAGGAAAATGTAATATTGGAGAAGCAGTAATTACAACCGCAGGAAATTTACAAGCAAATTTTGTAATCCATACAGTCGGCCCAGTATGGAACACTGGGGAAAAGAGAAAGAATTACTCTTAAAAAAATGTTACGAAAATTCATTAGAACTTGCAGCAGAAAATAATGTAAAATCTATTGCTTTCCCTAATATTAGTACAGGAATATATAAGTTTCCTAAAAAACTTGCAGCAGAAATTGCCTTAAAAAGTATTCGTGATTTAAAAAAAAAAATCGACAATTAATGAAGTGATTTTTATTTGTTTTGATAATGAAAATTTTAACCCGCTTTATGCTATAGAAGGTTGTCAAGAAGCTTGTAGATGCAAGAAATACTAGTGTTTTCTTAATTTTTGCATAGCACCGCTATGGTGAAATTAAAAAACGCAGTGCAGCGTTAGTATTTGCGGTAGCTACAAGATGTAATAAATTTTCTATAGCATAAAGCGGGTTTAAGATTTATAATCAATTTTTAAGACAGTAAGGGAAGTACAGCTAATATATTTTTTCCAGGTTTTATCAAAAATGATAATCATTTGCACAATAATGTACTTTCGTTATGTCACTTTTTTTGTACGACATAATTTCAAAGATTATTAATCTTTGAAATTATGGGTAAGGAGGTGCCTTGACGTTTATTACTTCTGCTGTTTATTTTAAAAATTTTTCTAATGAAACGGTCCCTTAAAAACCAATGAAACATCTATTATTCCAAATGATTGCAAGAGTGAAGAGGGGATACTTGCTAGCCATTAGACAGCTCTTGTAGAATATAAAAATCACTTCACGAATTGAGATGTATATCGACTTTTATCATCTTAAACACCTTACTAGTAAGCTAAAAAATAGTAAGAACTAAAAATATTGGAGAATCAGAGTATAATTAGATTTTCTCGTAAAAAAGAACTACTTTTTTTTAATATTTCATTAACCAATATATACTAAGAAAAATTGTAGTTATGTGCTACCAATAATTAGAGGGTTTCAAACAACATAAAGGGCTACTTATTTTGATATTTTAAAACTAAATCAGATGAAAAACTTTTTTAACTATTTTCTATGCTTCTTTCTTTTTCAGAATATAATTGCCCAAGACCGAATTACAGGAGAACCCTTTGCTACACGATCTGAAGTATTAGGTCAAAATGGAATGGTAGCTACAAGTCACCCTTTAGCTACTCAAATCGGACTTGATGTTCTAAAAAATGGTGGAAACGCTATAGATGCAGCGATTGCAGCAAATGCAGCACTAGGACTCATGGAACCCACTGGATCTGGTATTGGTGGAGATTTATTTGCTATTGTTTGGGATGGAAAAACAAAGAAATTGTATGGCCTCAATGCAAGCGGTCGTTCTCCTAAAAAACTTACATTAGAATACTTTGAAAAGCAAAATATGGATAAGATTCCATCTCACGGAGCATTACCAGTAAGTGTTCCAGGTGCTGTGGATGGATGGTTTGAGCTGCATAAAAAATTTGGTTCCAAACCTATGTCAGAGATTCTGGCTCCAGCTATACAATATGCTGAAAATGGTTTCCCGCTAACTGAGCTTATTTCTTGGTATTTACATCGTAGTATTCCTTTTTTTGAATCTCAAGGTTTCCCAAATATAAAAGACACCTACATAAAGCAACATGGGGGAAAGCTTCCTAATGAGGGAGAAATTTATAAAAACCCTTATTTGGCAAATACATATCGAAAAATAGTTGAAGGTGGTAGGGATGCCTTTTATAACGGAGATATCGCTAAAACTGTTGAGAAATTTATTAAAGAACAAGGTGGTTTTCTTTCTGCACAGGATTTTGCTGATCATAAATCGCAATGGGTAGAACCTGTCTCGATTAATTATAGAGGATATGATGTCTGGGAGTTGCCTCCAAACGGTCAGGGTATTGCTGCGCTTCAAATGTTACAAATATTGGAGGAGTATGATTTTTCTAATATCGATTTTGGTAGTACAGAACACCTTCATTTGTTTACAGAGGCCAAGAAACTTGCTTTTGAAGATCGAGCAAAATACTATGCCGATATGGACTTTTTTGATGTCCCAGTATCGCAATTGCTTTCAGATGATTATGCTAAAGAAAGAAAGGCGCAAATTAATACCCAAGCGGGAACATATACTGCGGGTGAAATTTCAGAAGGCGATACCATATATATGACCGTAGCAGATAACCAAGGCACTATGATTTCTTTGATACAAAGTAATTATAGAGGTATGGGTTCTGGTATGGCACCACCTAAGTTAGGTTTTATGCTACAAGACCGAGGAGAGCTATTTAGTCTTAAACGTGGTCAAGCCAATACCTACGAACCAGGCAAGCGCCCTTTTCATACCATTATTCCTGCGTTTATTACTAAAGACGGAAAGCCTTATGTTAGTTTTGGTGTTATGGGAGGAGATTTTCAACCTATGGGGCATACGCAAATCGTGATGAACCTTGTTGACTTCGGGATGAACCTACAAGAAGCTGGTGATGCTCCACGATGGGATCATACAGGAGGTGCAAGTCCTTTGGGTAAAATAACCGAAGATACCGGCTTGATACGTACAGAAAGTGGGATTCCATATACCACCATACGTGGATTGATGGATAAAGGACATGCTATTGGTACTGCTAGAGGAATTTATGGTGGATATCAAGCTATTTTATGGGATGATAAAAACAAAGTCTATCACGGTGCTTCCGAGAGTCGAAAAGACGGACAAGCAGCAGGGTATTAAAAAACACAAAGTGGTATAGTGGCTAATTTTTTAAAAGGATACTTAATGTTTTTATTCACAATTAACACCAAAATAAATTAATGATGATATTTTTTTTGGGGCTGCAAAACAGTTCATTTAAATGTAATTTACAAGCCTGGTTAGGGCTACAACAACTCAAAGACTAAATAGTTTTAAATTTTATGAGAGTAATAATAGTTTTAATTTTTCTGAGTTTTATAGCTAACTCATCTGCTCAGAAAAAAGTAATGCAGCAGGAAGATGTAGCATTATGGAACCGCATAAAAAATGTACATATTTCCAATTCTGGAGACTTTGTATCGTATGCGTTAGAAAAAGGAGAGAAAGATCAAACGATCAAACTTCTTGATGCAAATAGGAAAGAGACAATGTCTCATGAGAGAAGCAGAGATGGGCAGTTTACTTATGATTCTAATCATTTAATTTTTAAGGTTACGGCATGGAAAGACAGTATAAAGGAGATGAAGAGGAGGAAAGTTAAGAAAAAGGATTTACCAAAAGACACTCTGGTTATTTATAACATAAAAGATAAATCAATACAAAAAATTCCAAAAATAAAATCCTTTACATTACCAGAAAAATGGTCAGGAATCGTGGCCTATGAATTGGAGATTAAGAAGGACAAAAAGAAAGATTCCACAAAAACCAAAATCAAAAAAAAGAAAGCTAAAGAAGCTGCAAAAGACAGCGTTTTTCATCTAGTAATTAGACATCTACAAAGCGGTGAAGAAGATACCTTAAAGTATGTAAGCAACTATGCTTTAGCCAAAGAATCTCGGGTTTTAACCTATGCAAAATCTGGAGAAAAAGATAATGCTCCATCTGGAGTTTATCATTATGATGTTGAAAAAAAATTACGCTTACCTTTATTTACAAGTCATAAAAAGACCAAATACCCACAATTAAATATTTCAAAAACCGGGAAGCATATAGGTTTTGTAGTAGATGCAGATTCTACTAAAAGTTTAATAAAAAAACCAAGCTTATTCACCTGGACTAAAGGTCTAAGCAAAGCGCAATTAATAACAGACTCAGAAATTGACGCTATGAAATTGTTGATTTCTAATGATGAACCGCTTTGGTTTTCAAAAAATGAAAAACGATTATTTTTTGGGCTAAGAACAAAACCAATTGTTAAGGATACTACTTTGTTAGAAGAAGAAATTGTAAATGTAGAGGTATGGACGTATGATGAGCCACGATTATACACCGTTCAAGAACTGGACATAAAAAAAGATAAGAAAAAAGCCTATTTATCACTCTACCATTTTGATACTAAGAAAATCATCCAAATAGCTAATCCTGAATACGATATTATACGGTATCCAGATGAAGGTAATGGCGAATTTGCGGTTATCGGTAACGAAACGCCTTACCAGCTTCAAAGTCAATGGACTGGACAATCTTTTATGGATGTAAAACGCGTAAATTTAACCACAGGTGAACAAACAGATTTAAGAACCAAAACGTATAAAAACACTTCTTTAAGTCCGAAGGGTAATTATTTATATGGGTATAACCGAAAAGACACTACTTGGTTTACCTATAACTTAAAGACTTTAAAATATAAGCCCTTAACCAAAGGAAAACAGTTTTATAATGAATTACATGACTACCCTGATGATCCTTATAGTTATGGAATAGCAGGCTGGACTGAAGATGATACGCAATTTTTGATTTATGACCGTTTTGATATTTGGGCTTTTAATCCAGATACAGGCGAATCAGAAAATCTAACGCAAGGACGGTCAAAAAAAATAAGCTATCGTTATATCCCATTAGATAAGGAGAAAAAAGCGATTCCTAAAAAAGAGAATTGGCTATTAAGTGCTTTCAATGAGGAAACTAAGCATGATGGGTTTTCTATTTATAACCCCAAAAATAAGTCTTTAAAGTCAGTATTATCAGGTCCTAACAAGTACAGAAATCCTTATGTAGCGTTAAAGGACAAAAAAGAACGAATCGTATTTACTAAAGAATCCTTTACCGAGTTTCCCAATCTCTGGAATACGGATTTAACGTTTAAGTCTCCTCAAAAAATTACCGACGCTAATCCGCAACAAAACGATTATAATTGGGGGATCAAAGAACTGGTGCAATGGGTGTCTTTAGATGGTAAACCATTGAAAGGAATTCTTATAAAACCTGAAAATTTTGATCCTACAAAAAAATATCCTTTGATTGTAAACTTTTATGAGAAGAGTTCAAATTCGCTTTACAATCACCATACACCTTCGTATGGTCGAAGTACTATTAATTATTCTTTTTACGCAAGTCGCGGCTATTTAATCTTTAATCCGGATGTACATTATCGCGATGGATATCCTGGTGAAAGCGCCTTTAATTGTGTTATTCCAGGAATTACGGCCTTAATAGACAAAGGTTTTGTAGATAAAGATAATATAGGCGTTCAAGGACATAGTTGGGGCGGTTATCAAATTGCTTATTTGGTCACTAAAACAAATATTTTCAAAGCGGCAGAATCAGGCGCGCCAGTAGCTAATATGATAAGCGCTTATGGAGGAATTCGTTGGTGGACAGGCTTAAGTAGACAATTTCAATATGAGCATACCCAGAGTAGAATAGGAGGTACACCTTGGGAATATCCACAACGTTATATAGAAAACTCTCCAATTTTTAATATCGATAAAATCAATACACCATTACTTATTATGCATAATGATGCCGATGGTCATGTGCCTTGGTATCAAGGTATTGAATTCTTTATGAGTTTACGACGTTTAGGAAAACCTTCCTGGTTCTTAAATTATAATGGCGAACCACATTGGCCTCTAAAATTACAAAACCGTATTGATTTTAATCTAAGAATGTCGCAGTTTTTCGATTACTACCTTAAAGGTGCTCCTAAACCTATATGGATGGATCGAGGAGTTCCAGCGATTGAAAAAGGAATTAATCAAGGTTATGATTATATAAATAATGTGCAGGGGCCTGAAAGTCATTCTAATGAGCAAATAAAAGTCGAAAATAGGGTCATGCAGAGGACTAACAAATAAATATAATCTTACTCAAAACAAAAGGATTAAAATCCTAAAATTTTAGAATTTAAAAATACACACTAAACATCAAACTTTACACTAATGAAATTAATTTTAAAATTACAAGTTTTATGGATATTTATAGTCATTATAACTATTCCATTACATGCCCAAGAAATCAATGAAAAAACTTTTGAAGGACTAAAATTAAGGAACATTGGGCCTGCTTTTACTTCTGGAAGAATTGCGGATATTGCGATCCATCCAACGAATGAAAATATATGGTATGTAGCAGTGGGATCTGGAGGTGTATGGAAAACTATCAATTCTGGAACCACTTGGACACCTATCTTCGATAAACAAACCTCATTTTCTATAGGAGCGATTACCATTGACCCTAATAATTCCCACACTATTTGGGTAGGTACAGGAGAAAATGTTGGAGGCCGACACGTATCTGTTGGAGATGGAATTTATGTAAGTTATGATGATGGTGTGACTTGGAAAAATATGGGGCTTAAAAATTCAGAACATCTTTCTAAAATCGTAATACATCCCGAGGATTCTAATATCATATGGGCAGTATCTCAAGGACCTCTATGGACCTCTGGAGGCGAACGCGGTGTTTATAAATCCATTGATGGTGGAGCTTCTTGGAAAAGAACTTTGGGCGATAACGAATGGGTCGGTGCTACAGATTTAGTTATGGACCCTAGAAACCCTGATATGTTATATGCTGCAACTTGGCAACGCCATCGTACGGTTGCGGGTTATCTAGGTGGTGGTCCTGGTTCTGCTCTTCATAAGAGTACTGATGGAGGTGAAAGCTGGACAAAGCTAACCGAAGGAATTCCGAAGTCTAATCTTGGGAAAATAGGATTGGCGATTTCTCCTTTTAATCCAGATGTTATTTATGCGGCTATTGAATTAGACCGAAGAACAGGAGGGGTTTTTATGTCATCGAATAAAGGGGAATCTTGGCAAAAGCAATCCGATGCTATTTCTGGAGGTACTGGACCTCATTATTATCAAGAATTATATGCATCACCACATCACGAAGGAAAATTGTTTTTAATGAACAACTATGTATTAGTTTCTGATGATCACGGAAAAACGTTTACTAGAATGAATGAACGTAATAAACATGTAGATAGCCACGCAATGGCTTTTAAATCATCGGATCCTAATTATTTGCTCTTTGGAACAGATGGAGGCTTATACGAAAGTTTTGATCTTACTAAAAGTTGGAAGTTTATTAGAAATTTACCCATTACGCAATACTTTAAATTAGCCGTAGATGATTCAAAACCATTTTATAAGATTTATGGAGGTACTCAGGATAATGGCTCCCATGGAGGCCCTTCTCAAACAATAAGTGCTGATGGTATTTCTAGTGCTGATTGGTGGAAAACCCTAGGTGCAGATGGACATCAATCTGCCATAGAACCAGGAAACCCAAATATTACCTATGGAGAGTTTCAGCAAGGTGCACTTTGGCGTATAGATCAAACAACAAAAGAAACAGTATACATACAACCACAACCATTAGAAGGAGATCCTTACGAACGATTTAATTGGGATGCGCCTATATTGGTTAGCCCACACAATCCAAAACGCTTATATGTGGCTTCACAGCGCGTTTGGCGTTCCGAAAATAGAGGAGATGATTGGACACCAATTTCTAAAGATTTAACCTTAAATCAAGAACGTATTACATTCCCATATTATGGAAAACAACAAAGTTGGGATAATGCTTGGGATGTATTTGCCATGTCTAATTATAATACCATTACTTCATTAGCAGAATCGCCTAAACAAGAAGGGTTAATTTATGCAGGTACAGACGACGGAATTATTCAAACTACTGAAAATGGCGGTCAAACTTGGCGAAAATTTAATTTAAATACGGTAAAAAACCTAGGTAATGTTCCGTTTGTTAATGATGTACGTGCAGATCTATTTGATGCTACTATTGTGTATGCAGCTATAGACAATCATAAATACGGGGATTACAAACCGTATATTCTTAAAAGTACAGATAAGGGTAAAAGTTGGAAGCTTATTAATGGAGATTTGCCAAAAAAACTTTTAATATGGCGATTGGTTCAAGATCATAAGAATAAAGATGTATTATTTGCAGCAACTGAGTACGGGATCTATTTTACCTATAACGGAGGTGCCAACTGGATTCAACTAAAAGGAGGAGTTCCTACCATATCATTTAGAGATATTACGATTCAGAGAAGAGAAGACGATTTGGTTGGTGCTTCTTTTGGAAGAGGATTTTTTGTTTTAGATGATATGAGTCCATTACGTAGTTTTACCGCTTCTGTGGTATCAAAAGAAGCAACATTATTTCCTGTCAAAGATGCGTATTGGTATAAACCTTCTAATACTAGAGCAGGGAGTCAAGGAGATGCAGAATATATAGCTCCTAATCCACCATTTGGTGCGCGTTTTACGTATTATCTAAATGATAAAGTAAAATCCTTAAATGATATCAGAAAAGAAAAAGAAAAACAGAATACTAATTTCTCTGGTTGGGATGCATTAGAAAAAGAAAAGAATCAGGATGGACCCACAATACTATGTATTATAAAAGATAGCGCAGGAAATTTAATACATACAGTAAAAGGAACTAATAAAAAAGGGTTTAATAGAGTACATTGGAAGTTAGATTATCCTAATAAAAGAGGAGAACTACTGCAAGAACCAGCTACTACTAATGATTCCCGTAACCAAATAGGTGTCTTGGCAACACCTGGAACATATATGGTGACTTTAGCAAAACGTGTAGATGGTGTTACTACGATCCTTCAAGGACCTGAAGAATTTAAAGTAGTACCTATGTATGAAGGTGCTTTACCTCGCAAGTCTTTTGACGAAATGAATCAATTTAGAGAAGAAGTACTTGCTTTTCAACAAGATTTGACGGCTACTAATTTAGAAATGTCTAATCAAATAAAGAACATTAACGCTATGAAACGTGCAGCCAATAAAACCACCGCTTCTAATGATGCCTTGTTACAGCAAATTAATACTGCAAGATTACGCCTATTAGCGATCCAAAAAGAATTGAGTGGTGATCCAATAAAAAGAGAAATAGGAGAACGTACGAATCCAACACCTAATGATGCCAATAGAATTGCATTTACTGCGCTATCAAGTACCTATGGGCCTACTGGAAATCAGAAAGCTGCATGTACTCGTGCTAAAAAACAATTACAACAAATAAAAGCAAAATTAAAAACTGAAATCGATACTACAATTCCTAGTATAGAAAAAGGCTTGAAGCAAGCTGGAGCACCTTGGATAGAAGGACAAGGATTGATCGATAATTAGACTAAAATTTTAGTCTAGAATAATATTTAAGAGGCTGTCTGAAAAGTCCATGAATCTTACAATTGTCAATTTAACTCGTTTTATGCAATAGCTACAAGATGTAATAAATTTTCTATTGCATAAATCGGGTTTAAGCTTGTCGAAAATATTTTAAAAATCAGTATATTAAAAACTTCGATAAACTCAGTTTGACTACTTTTCAGACAGCCTCTTTTTTGTTTGTATAAAATTCATCATAGTTTCTTTTGAAAAAGCATGTCTACATCTTATCGATTTTTATGATTTTTTACCTAAAAGAAGAAAATCTTGAGAACCTCGATTACTTAAGAATAGGTCTTTAATACCATCTCCGTTTAGATCGATAAAATCAATATCAAATCCTTTGCCTTTAATATTTTCAGGCATAAAAGTACCAGTAGCATCAGAAAACATCCCTTTGCCATTGTTTATATATACACTAAAAGGAGCATTCCCACCAGACTTAAGACTGTTAGTATTACCAGTCATAATATCGAAATCACCATCACGGTCAATATCTAAAAAAGCCACTCCAAAACAGCGATTATTATCTTTAGGTAGGTGCGTATCTGTACTATCAGAAAAAAAACCTTTTCCATCATTCAATAACAACCTATTCTGCCGTAAAGCATTAGGCACAAAAGCTTGCACATTTCCGTATAAAATATCCAAGTCTCCATCATTATCAATATCAGCAGTAACTACTTCTCTGGTTTCTTCAGGTTCGGCGCGATAGGGGAGTCTATCTGATGATTGGTCTTTAAAAAAACCTTTTCCGTCATTGACCAATAATCGATTGGCATCCTCATTTCCTACTAATATATCCTGATCTCCATCATTATCAATATCGCATAAAGTAAGATCTTGTGTTACGTCTATAAATTCACCTAATCGTTCTATACTCTCATCTTTAAAATATCCCTTCCCGTCATTGATTAATACATTATTCTGACCATTGTTACCAATCAGTATATCTGGAGCACCATCGTTGTTCACATCATAGACCAACACTGAATTAGAGATGCCTGTCACTGGAATTCTTTTTCCACCGTCTGTAAACGTACCATCTCCATTATTTAGATATAGTTCATTGACTTTATCATCTTCACTCACTACAATGATATCTGGGTTTCCATCCAGGTCAAAATCTGCAATACCAATATCTTCACTATCATGGGCTATCTGAGGGATCCTTGTACTACTCTCATTTGTAAACACTCCTTTACCATTATTGATCAGTAAGATATTAGGGCGATGTTCGTTGGCAATTAAAATATCTAGATCTCCATCTAGATCTAGATCGGCGATTCCAGCATCCATAGAAAGCAATTGCAGGTCTTTATAAGGCAAATGGGTTAAGGTTACATCATTATAAAAAGAAGTAGCAAGCTTATGGTTTGGATTCTTTTCTTGACTATTCCCAATAAGCATGATCCCTAGAATGAGAAGTAATATATAATTCTTTTTCATCAATTTTTATGTGTTTTTGCTAATTTAAGGTATTTTAAAACGAATCTAAAAGAAGGGAATCACTATATTTATATGGTAAAAAACTATCCATATGAAAACTATCGTACAAATTTTATTAGTTGCTTTTGTACTTACTGCATCCTGTAAACAAAAAGAAGCAGCCAAACCCGAACCTGAAACTGAAACTGATGCTACACCAGAATTACCTATTGTAAAAGTGAAGGGAACTGAAGTAACCTATGCTTCGGACTCTACCAAGCTAAAAGGATATATAGCCTATGATGAAAATATAAAAGGAAAACGTCCTGGGATACTTATTGTGCACGAATGGTGGGGACATAATTCGTATGTACGAGAACGGGCCAATATGCTCGCAGAACTTGGGTATACTGCAATTGCTGTAGATATGTACGGTGATGGAAAACAAGCGAATCACCCAGATGATGCAGGTAAGTTTGCGATGAGTGTGATGAGTAACCTGCCAGAAGCTACTTCTCGTTTTAATGCAGCGATGAATGTATTGCAACAACATGAATCTGTGGATAAAGAAAAGATAGCTGCTATTGGATATTGTTTTGGAGGCAGTGTGGCATTGACCATGGCGAATAGCGGAGCGGATCTAGATGCTGTTGCAGCTTTCCATAGTGGGGTAGCTTTGCCGGTAATGCCAAATAAAGAACTAAAAGCCCGTGTATTAGTATGCAATGGTGCTGATGATCCTTTTGTAAGCGCAGCATCTATCACTACTTTTAAAACAAGCATGGATTCTATAGGAGCCAAGTATGAATACATTGCGTATCCAGGTGTAAAGCATAGCTATACGTCTAAAGAAGCAGACGCCAATGGAGAAAAATTTAAATTACCCTTGGCTTATAATGCTGATGCTGACCAAAAATCATGGGAAAGCTTACAACAGTTACTCAAAGAGGTATTTTAAATCTCGGTTAGGTACATATAAGATCAAAAACCCTTATCAATAAGAATTGCATATTTTAAAATTTATGTATATGCGCAAAAGGTTTAGTATATAGCTAAGCTAACATATAGAAATAGAAAGAAATTATAATGCAACTTTGCTTGGTGAAAAGCGAAGTTCTTTAACCCAATATTCTTGGATTTTTTTCTTCCTAAAAATTTCTTTAAAAATATAATTGGATACGTTTTACCCGAAGCAAAGATAGGAGTGAAGTGGTAATGTGTATGGAATGGGAAAATGAATTTCAAAAATTTTCAAGGAACTGCAAGACATTTTTCTTGTAAGTTCTACTTATTGGGAGTGATTGTTTGCTAATTCTGATATATTCGTTAGTAAATGATTGAACCCGTTTTATGCAATAGAAGGTTGTCAAGAAGCTTGTAGATGCAAGAAATACTAGTGTTTTCTTAATTTTTGCATAGCACCGCTATGGTGAAATTAAAAAACGCAGTGAAGCGTTAGTATTTGCGGTAGCTACAAGATGTAATAAATTTTCTATTGCATAAAGCGGGTTGAATGTGGTGTATAGAGATTATATACGAACGGTGAATTCTTAAAAATTGTTGTTTTGGGAGTTTTGCTTCAATTGAAGTTATAGTTTCCCGTGTAACAATAGTGTTGTTTTCTAAATGAATTTTTAAGTAATCACTATAACTTTCAATATAAATAATAGTATCATAATCTATCTTAATCATCTTACGGTCTGATCGTACAAACATAAAATCTGAAACTTCAACTTTTGAAGTGTCTTTTTCTGTAACATTTCCGTAGATTGGAAGGAGAGATACTTGTTTTGATATCTAAACTAAAAATGTCTACCTCATAAGAAATTTATAAGGTAGACATTGATCTATCATACATCTTTTATAGATGTATAAATTAAAGGGATTAATTTTTTATAAAACGGTTTTGAGAAGTGTTACCGTTAATGTCTTTAATAGTGAGGTAATAAATGCCTGTAGATAAATTACTCACATCGATGGTTTTTATATTATTTTGAGAGGCCGTCTCTTCAATGATATTTTTTAATATCTGTCCTGCTGTATCGTATATAGTGATAGACTGTAATGCAAAATTAGTGTACTCTATATTGAGCCTACTATTAGATGGGCTAGGGTACATTTTTATGCGGTTAGAAAACTCATTATCTGTGATAGATAATACTTTTTCTTGTAGACTAATGTTTCCTAATATGGACCAGCCTCCAACTAAGGCGTTATTGTTATCCCAAGTGCCATCTACTAACGGTATTTCATTTGCAAAAAGCACATAGGTGTTTCTTGCATTTAGTTCCCAAGATTGATTTTTAGATTGATCTGCATCGGGTTGTATAATTCTAACTGCTAGTTTATAAGTGTCTTCTGCAAGTCCATTAATAGTATTAGATATCCTAATGGTGTGTTCTTGACCTGAAGATGTGATGGTTCTTAAGTCGTATGAAGAGTTATAGATCCCCATCACTTCATTATCTTGATTGAGTAGTGCAAATTGTACATCCCAATCGTAATACATAGGTGCAACGCCTATGTTTACTAAATTAAGGTCTACCGTTAGGTTGTCTGAAAGTGCCATCTGGTCTGGAAATACTGCAGATGTTATTTGAAAATTGTATCCCATCTTACGATGCATTGCTAGAAAGCCTTCACATCGATCTCCTGTAGGGTCGTTTTCACAAGGTAATGTCTTACTACCTATTTGCATTGTTGAATAGTGACCCGTATTTATCATATTTAAACCTGTGTTGGTTTCAAATAAAGCGGTCATAAAATCTTGTCTATTTTGTTCTTCTTCTTGAGGTGTATTCCCTCCTATTGGCGGTACTTCGCCACCTATTGGGCCAGATAACCATTTGTTTCCATCAAGGATAGCGTTGTCAAACTCATCACTATGACCATTATTTGGAAGGAAAAAGTCATTATGAAAACCAATAGTGTTATCTGACGCAAGAGGATCTCTCCAAGGGTAACGGCCCATTAAATGTTTATTAGAAAAATTGCTGTTGTATGTGTCGAGTATATCTGTTCCACTTTCGACTGCAATTTGAAAACCATCATCGTCATTATTACTATTATCATTTTCGTTCCCAAAACCAAAATTATGCCACTCACCCCAATATCCTAACACCCCTATTTGTATACTATACACTCTAGGGTCATCATCTAGATATTCTGCTAATGCTTCTATGGCTTCTTTAACTTCGCTTATATAACTAGGATGATTATAGTTTGTAGCATATCTAGTTTTTGCTTCTCCTTGGTTATCAAAATAATTATCTACAAAACGCTCTACACCATACTCTGTAAATAACCATTCTGGAGCTGCATCAGACTCTTCATTCTGCCCCGCCCAATCTGCATATAGTCTTAATATAACGTGTCTTCCTTTTGTGCCATCTCTGTCTATGAGATTATCTATCGCGTCTGTATTAAAATTGTCATCTGTAGGTTCAAATTCATTCCATTTTAGGTATTGAAAACCTACTGATGAAAATTCATAATCATTCCACCATCCAGAGTTCCAACCTTTCATAGGGTTTTTATCAGGGCCATTATTTGTAGTATATGTATGACTGATATTGTCTTGTGCAATTATATGTAAATTAAAAAAAATACAAAGTGCAAAAATTAAGGTGATTTTATTCATAATGGATGACTTATTGGTTTATTAGAATACTTCTAACTCTAGATATACGTACAGTTAGAAGATTTAGGATCATTAGTTTATATTAATTTCGTATTCATTACCATTAATAATAAGTGTAATGGTTTGATTATCATTAAAAATGATTGCTCCTTCAAAAGAAAATGGGTTTCCTTGATTTGTAGTTCCTGTTAAGTTCACTAGTGCGTTACCCGAAATGATTTCTAAAGTTTGCTTATCTATTGTTAGATTTATTATTTCTAAATCAAAACTACTATTTATGTTTCTTATAGTTTGATTAATTGTTATTTGTGAAGTTCCTTCTCTTGTATAAGTACCATTAAATAGAAGTGTATTAGATAGTAATTGCATTCCTGAAACACTTAAAGAGGTTTGTGAATTGTCATTAGATACTATTCTTTGTGTTGTAAATGTTCCAGAAGATGTTGCAGTAATCTCTGCTGTTTGTGGGATATTAAAAAAATTACAGCGTACATTGTAAGACAGATTAAAAAGACGGTCTGCTGTGATAAGATTTCCTTCATAGGTGTACGGAAATGTATCTTCTTGTAGTGTATTACATATTTCGTTTACTATGATAGCTTTTTTAATATTTTCAGAATACATTTTTGCAGCTTGATGTAGTCCTCCTGTTCTTGTTTGAAGTGAGACTTCTATAAGTTCTACGGCTTCTTCTTCTGTTAAAGATTCAGTATTGTTAGTACTATCGTCACTTGAACAGGATATAAAGATATTTATAGTTATACATAGATATAATACTGTTTTGATGTATTTAAATATGGTCATCTTATTATTTATTTTCAAATAATTAATAGTTGACACAAAGATATACTACTCCAAAGTACATTGCGATTAACAAAAGATAATTAGTGAAGGTTATACATCTTTTTTTGTAACTATTCGTTTTCGAATTCTACTTAAAGAAACAGGTGTAATACCAAGTACTTGCGCGATAAATTTATCTGGAACTCTGAAGTTCCCCCCAAAATTAGGACAGAGAGTTAAATTCAAAAATTAATAACTTTACTGTATTATGAAACGAAGAAA
>CANLRN010000060.1 GCA_947493495.1 uncultured Aquimarina sp. | reverse complement strand
AAGCAAAAGCAATGGTACTCTTTTCGACTTCTCATAAATAAATTAATGAAGACGCCCAATATTTTTCTTGGGTAAGGGATTTTTGTTTAAAAAATTAGAAAACCACGAAATTCCCATATTTCCATTATAGACAATTAAATGACACTTCTAAAACAATATTTTAATTCAATTTCGCTTTTATCCGAGGAGACATGGAAAGAAGTTTCAATACTTTTCAAGAAAAAAACTTTATCAATAAATGAATACTTCGTTGAAGAAAGAAGATATGCTAAAGAAATTGCGTTTCTGGAAAAAGGAATTGTAAGAGCTTTTTTTACAAATAGTGAGGCAAAAGAATACAATAAACAATTTTTTGTAGGTCCAAGTTTAATAGGTGCTTACACCTCGCTTTTAACAAAAGAAAAGAATCTCATACCCCAACAAGCGTTAACTGAATGTGTGATTTGGGTTGCCGAATATTCTAAACTAGAGAAGTTCTTTACAAAGTATCATGACTTTGAAAGGTTGGGAAGAAAAGTAGCTGAGTTTTATTTCTTAGAAAAGGAAAAAAAGGAACTAGAAATGGCTTTAATGGACGCAACTGAGCGTTATTTATTATTTAAAGAACAATTTCCTACACTAGAACAATTAATTCCACAATATCATATTGCTTCGTATCTCAGTATTTCCCCAACTCAACTCAGTAGATTAAGAAATAAACTTATGAAAAAAAGATAACCATACCTTTCTTTACATATGTAAATGAGTTTTAAAATGATTCGGAAGAACTTTGCCATTAAATAATTAATTAAAAAATGGTAAAGCAAAGAATTTTAAATCGAACACTTAAACTAGGGGCATTATTATCAGTCATATTACTTCAATCTTGTGGCATACGTCCTACTGCTTGGCAGCCTCCTATTAAACCAGACATTGAGAACACTTTAGAATTGAATAACAAACTATTGAAATCTAAAAAGATTGCTCTAGAAGGATGGTATGGTCCAGAGGATATTGTTTTTGATAAGCTAGGTAATCTATATTGTGGAGTACATATTGGTGCTCAAAATTTTACCGATGGTAAGATCCTAAAGATTTCTCCAGATGGTCGTGTTAAGGTTTTTTATGATGCCGGCTCTTGGGTTGCAGGATTACACTTTGATTCAAAAGGTAGCCTAATTGCATTAAGTCATAGGCAAGGACTTATTAGTATTTCACCTGATAAAGAAGTAACTGTATTAGCGGATAGAGATGAAAAAGGAAGACCCTTTTTAATTCCAAATGGACTAGATATAGCTTCTGATGGTAATATATATTTCTCTAACACTTCGCATGAATCTGCATACGATGTAAAATATGGGCGGAAATTAATAATGGAGTTGAAACCAAATGGAGGGTTATATCAATATAATCCCGAAACGAAAAAGGTAACTACGCTTATAGATGGGACTTATTTTGGTAATGGAGTTGTACTATCTAAAAATGAAGACTTTCTCCTTATGACAGAAACAACTAAATATCGAATTATTAAATATTGGTTAAAAGGAAAAAAGAAAGGGAAAAAGAAATTTTTATGGATAATCTACCAGGGTTTCCAAACGGAATTTCAATTCGAGAAGACGGTAGTTTTTGGTTAGGTTTTTCAACAAAAAGAAATGATGCTTTAGATAAAATTCATCCTAAAAAGGGAATTAAAAAAATTGTTTATGGTCTTCCAGAGTTTATGCAACCGAAACAGGATAAATATGGTATTGTTTTAAATATATCCGAGAAAGGAGAAATTCTTTCTTCTTTATTGGATAGCACGGGAAAAGTAATTCCAGAGGCGGGTTCAGTAAAAGAAAATGACGGGAGTTTATATATTGGAGGAGATATTATTCCATATATTGCAGTTTATACAATAGAATAAACTATGTACAACAACGGTAGCTGTTGCACAACTACTATTTCTGATAAAAATGACCCATTTTAAGGCTTTTTAAGGAGTGTTCTCTTGAAATCTAGGTGTATCAGTGTGATTTTATACTGGCTTATATCGATTTATTTTAAGCCTTAGCAAGCCAATAATCGAGTTAAAAGAATGTCCCACCATTGCTGCTCCGCTTTTGCTAAAGTCGGTGATGTATTTTAGTAGTTTCTTTAGATTATAAGCCGTAGCTGACATATGCATGCACTTATTAGCTCCCTGTATTCCTCGTACATTCACTTTACCCATGCCTAGATACTGGGTTAAGGTACCAAATACAGGTTCTACTCGGCTTTGACGCATCTTCTTCATCCTACTGCCTAATCTACTATATACTCTTGCATTGTTCCTCTCATATTCCTCTCGATAATAAGTAACTGTAATTCGTTTCTCCTTTGTCTTGCCTAAACAACTGCTTTTTAATGGACAGTCTTTGCATAATAGACTCGAGTCGCGGTATTCCTTCTTTTTCGTCTTAGTACGATGATCTAAAAACACTTTCTTAAAGGGAATAATCTTGTCTTGGGGACATAGATAATGATCCTCTTCTTCCATTATAACTAAAACCATCTGGACATCCCTTATAAGTACCGTGTGGTGGAATATAACTGGTCAATTGTTGCGATTCTAAAAAGGCATAGTTCTCTCCACTACTATACCCTGTATCGGTTAGTATGTTTTCTATCTCTAAGCCTTCTTTCCAGAGTCTGGATTTGGTACGCCTAACCATATCTATTAAATGTTGATTGTCTTTACCATCTGCATGATAGGCTTGTATATCTGTAATCACATGATGGCTACTATCTACGGTGAGTTGACTTGTATAGTTAAGCTTTCTGGCTTTACCGGAGCACTATCCATAACCTGTGTATGACCACTGACCATACCTTGTTGTATACAAGAATGAAGAATCCTAGTAAAAACTTCCTCAAAAACAGATTCTGGAAATAATTGACGCGTTCTACTAATAGTACTATGCCAAGGTAAAGACTCATCAATATCATAATTAATAAAATACAAGATATCTAAACGAAGACTACAATGAGAGATCAGCTTACGATCACTGATCAAATTTTCTAAATAACCTACCAAACAGAGCTTAAAAAAAACAACAGGATCAATACCCTTTTGACCTGTATACCCATAATATGGACTGGTCAGCTCATATAAAAAATCTAAATCTAATATTCCCTTTAAACGACGATAAAAATTATCCTCTGGGATACGATCCGATAACTGAAAACTATGAAATAATTTCTCCTGATATGTTTTAACGCCTTGCATACCATGAAATTAACTATTTTTACTCAGTTGTGCAACAGACACAATGTATAAAACATGGCTAGTAAGTGATAAACGTATTTTCAGAATTAATAGAAATTAAACCCTTAACTTTAAGATATTTAATTAAATTTAGAGACATATGAAATTTTTATTAAAAATAATTGTTACCATATGTGCATTTTTATTTTCAATAACCTCTAGTTATTCTCAAACTACTGACGATAAAAAAGATATGAAAAAAAAGGAATATAAATATGGTGAAGTTTCTATTTTAATTATAAATGAAAAAGCTCATTTTAAAGATTCACTTACCATTTTATTGACTGGTTTTAGTCACAAAGAACCTTATGTTGGAGGAGCTACAAAAGCTACTGCATATTTCACTGTTTCTAGAGGCGATATTATTGAAGAAATCAATATTTCTGTACATGGTAGGGATGGCCACCCAGAAGTTTATTATGATTCCTTAAACTGGAATGAATATGAATTTCATCTTAAAAGTATGGATTATGATAACTCTATAAACGTTATGATTTCTAAAAATAAAGTGACCCCCTCTGATTAATCTAATGGATAAAATTTATTTGACCTTTAAGCAGTTATTACTTCTTCATAACATCTTTTGTAGTGAAACCAGAAGTAACTTTTTTCTATATTGAACTATTTTATCTAAATTAGATTTGTCATTATAAGTATAGATAAAACGGATAATAGATTCTTTACATTACCTATAATCTGCTTATTAACGAGCATTGAAATTAATGTGTTGATATCCCCCATATACACTATTATAATATTAAAATGGATAGAGGAGAATTGAATGAATTATTAAGAAATGCTATTTACAAACGCAATGTTAAGGAAGTAGAGAGGCTATTAAAATCAGGTGCTGACCCCAATTATCAAATTCCTGAACAGGAATATAATGGAACGGCTGAATATAAACACCAACCTTATTCGCCTTTAC
This sequence comes from uncultured Aquimarina sp., assembly GCA_947493495.1. Lineage (GTDB taxonomy): Bacteria > Bacteroidota > Bacteroidia > Flavobacteriales > Flavobacteriaceae > Aquimarina. The sequence goes on along the minus strand of CANLRN010000060.1, from coordinate 24,913 downwards.
GCTTGGTTGTTTTTGTCATTTCTGATGCTATGGCTGTAGATGAAGAATTAGCCAAAGATCCTATAGTAGCAGACCTTTTGTTGAAGTATGGTGCTAATGCTAAGTCAGCAATGGAACTTATAGAACAAAGGTACGGAACGTATAATCCAGAAATGGAAATTACCCCCTTCTCGAAAGTATTGAATATGGTGTACGATGCAATTAAAGAATAAACCTACAATTTGATGAAAGATCACAAACCACTTCCGTTTTATGCTAAGTCCATTGCATTTGACCAAAACAGTGTACCCCATATACTAATAAGACAAGGTAAAGATGGGTATTTTACCCAACTTACCAGTAATGATAAACTACAGGTAATTAAAAAAATTTCATCGAAATATTGGTGGTGTAAAAGTATAGTAAATCAAAATGAACATAGACTTGGTTTGTTTACGGATGATGATTTTATGCAACAATTTACTGCAATCTCCTTAACAAAGAACCAAAGAGGAAAGAAAATAACGAAAGAAAAAACATACTACTTTCATCATGTCGTATCGACCTGCAATGCTCGTCCATATTTTTTTATAAATAAATGCATTTGGACCTATAAAGACAATACAATTATTAATCTTCATGAAAACCCTGAAGAACGACTTCTAGAGGAACAAAATGCCACCTTTTTCATATATATAGAAAAGGGATTATTTAGGTATACCTTTTCTGATAAGCCAGCCAATTGGGAGCATATATATAAATCATATTTAGGCAAACCAAAACAGTTAGTTTATGACCCACATAATAAATTAGTAATAGCTATTACCAATGTAAAAGGGTCAGGTTGGGTACATTTTATAGATACAAATGGGAAGGCAAAAACCTATGAAGAAATAGAAGGCTTATGGTCAGTAGCCATTTTTCAATCACGTTATTTTTTCTACAGGTGGGGAAACATCATAGAGATTAAGAAGGAAGGCAAAAAAACAGTACATGAAATCAACGGGAAAATTGCCAGAAATCAATGTTTATTTGCTTCTTCAGAAGCACTCTATTTTGTATGTGAACATGAAATACATAGGTATAGTAAAGATAAATGGTCAGTAATTTCTGTTACGGCTCAAAATATCATCTACTAAAATACTATATAGGGAACCTCTATTAATTCATTTTAAAAAGATCCTATTGTTGTCCTATTTGGATTTTCATTTTTTAGGACTGCTATCTACTTATTAGTTTAAGTCTTAATTATTGATATTCAGGTATTTGCGTTTATTGTACTTCCCAAGTAGGCATAGTTATCCCATGTAAGCGTACAACTTGCTCATATCTGAATAAATTATAGGTAAGATTGACCAACCCTACAAAGCCTGCGGCTCGTTTGATTCCTATGGATCTTATATATAACCTGTTCATGCTCTGTTCCATAAAACCAAAGACATGTTCTACTCGTGCTCTGGTTTTTGATTTGTCTTTGTTGGATTGTTTTTGTGTTTCTGTTAAAGGCTTGTTTTTATATCCTTTTTCGTGTACCCTGTTATTTACTTTGTACTTTTTGATGGTTTTTTCTTGTTCTTCTCCAGTATAGGCACTATCGGCCCAAAGGTTCTGGTCTTTGTCTTTTTCTGTCAATAATGTATCTAATGCCTGAGAATCGTGTGACGATGCATCTTTGGTGGTATAGGTATCAATGAATTTATGGGCATTATCAACCTTTGCATGGTTTTTATAACCGTAATAGGATTGATTATTCTTCTTTGTCCAACGTGCATCCACATCTTTTTGAGGTTTCTTATGAGGTTGGTCATCCCATTGTTGAGGGATTTTGCCTTCTTTTATTTGTTGGTTATTTTCCCTACTGTTGCGCTGCTTGGGAGCTTCTACAAAACTCGCATCAATGATCTTGCCTTCTTGGGCGATCAATCCGTACTTCTCTAACAAGTCTGTGAATTTAATAAACAACTCTTTTTCAATATCATTAGAGATCAAGGTGTCCCTAAAAGCCCAAATGGTCTTCTCATCAGGAACCTTATCATTTAATGAAAGACCTAGAAAACGACAGAATGTTAATCGATCCAGTATTTGATATTCTAACTGAAAATCACTCAAATTATAATATCGTTGTAAAATCAATATTTTAAACATCAAAACCGGATCATAAGGCTTGGGACCTGCATTGACCATTTTTTTCTTATGGACTTTTTCAATAGTATCTCTAAAATATTCCCAATCCACCACTTTATTCAACCGCTCCAATGGATCGCCTTGCTTACTAAGTTTTTCTAACCTGTAATCCTCTGAAAACAAAGAGGTTGTGTTGGTACGTTTATAGTTGCTCATCGTATTAAAATCAAAACCACAAAATAATAATAACTATTTGATGGACAATAAATTAATTATAGAAATCCCCTTAAGTAAATCTTAGTGTTAATTTCTCCAGCTCTTTGAAGTATTTGTCCTCTTTTTATTTTGATTTCGTTTGGTTTTATAATGACATACAACTCTAAAATATATTCACTATTTTTTATAGTAATTCTGATAATTTTCTCAGAAGACTAATCAGCTATAGCTATTTGTGTTTTAAAGTGCATAATGAATTCACCATACATCATATTTTAAATGCATCCTTCACCTGATCTACATAGTCTAGTTTTTCCCAAGTAAAAAGCTCTACCTTTTTTTCTACTTTGCCAGAGTATGGACTTTGAAAAACTTTAGTAACTAATTGTGGCTCTTTACCCATATGCCCATAGGCAGCAGTTTCTAGATAGATTGGATTTCTTAATTTTAGACGTTCTTCAATTGCAGCGGGGCGCATATCAAAGATTTTAGCTACTTTTTCTGCTATTTCTCCATCTGTAATTCCTAGAGGACTCGTTCCGTATGTGTCTACAAAAATAGAGGTAGGTTCTACCACTCCTATAGCATAAGATACCTGAACTAATATCTCTGTTGCTACTCCAGCGGCTACTAAATTCTTTGCGATATGTCTAGATGCATATGCAGCAGAACGATCTACCTTACTAGGATCTTTTCCTGAAAAAGCACCTCCACCGTGTGCTCCTTTACCCCCATAGGTGTCTACAATAATTTTACGCCCGGTAAGTCCAGTATCTCCATGAGGACCACCTATTACAAACTTGCCTGTAGGATTAATATGAAAGGTAATCTGGTCGTTAAATAGACTCTGAATATGTTTAGGTAGTTTAGAAACTACTCTTGGAATCAAGATAGAAACGATATCATTTTTGATTTTAGTGAGCATAACATCGTCATTACTATCAAAATCATCGTGTTGTGTAGAAACTACAATAGCAACAATACGTTGCGGCACATTATCGTCATTATATTCTATGGTAACTTGACTCTTGGAATCTGGGCGAAGATAAGGTATTTCTGTGCCCTCACGTCTTAGTTTTGCTAATTCGATAAGGATCTTATGCGATATATCTAATGCCAATGGCATGTAGTTTTCAGTTTCTTTAGTTGCATATCCAAACATCATCCCTTGATCTCCCGCACCTTGTTCCTCTTTAGTGTCTCTATCTACACCTTGATTGATGTCTTGCGACTGTTCGTGGATAAGAGAGATTACTCCACATGAATCACCACTAAATTGATAAGCTCCTTTGGTATACCCTATTTTATTGATTACTTCTCTAGCAATGTCTTGTACATCGAGATAGGTTTTTGATTTTACCTCTCCTGCAAGAACTACTTGTCCAGTAGTTACAAGTGTTTCACAGGCAACTTTAGAGTCTTTGTCAAAAGCTAAAAAATTGTCTAGTAAAGCATCACTAATTTGATCCGCTACTTTATCAGGATGTCCCTCAGATACACTTTCTGAAGTAAATAAATATGCCATTATTATTGTTGTTTGGTGAAGTGATTGATTAAGATGTGATTGCAACAAAGAAAAGCTATCGAAACTAAAATACTATACTATTATCTCGAACCGCTTTAGCATTTTCTGTATTTTAAACAGTTACATCGAATCTATTTCAATGTTTTAGGGTTGCAATCAGTCAAATCTATCCCTATAATTTATTATTTTTTGCCAAAGGTAAAAAAAATGACCATATTTAAAAGTATTTAACGAATCCTTAATTAGTATAAAAATTGTTCCAATTCATTTTAAGAATTATTTAAAACATATAACCAGAAACAATTTTTGTTTGAATTGTTTTTAGTTTAAAAATAATTAGTAGATTTGCATCGATGTTTCTTATACATATTAGTAAGTTATTAAGAAAGGTGGAGGGAATAGACCCGATGAAACCTTAGCAACCCTTTATCTATCCTGACGGTTTCAGAAGATATAAAGAAGGTGCTAAATTCTATTCGTATTCTACGAAAAAGATAACTCTTACAATTATAATCCAATACTTGTAATTTCCTTTCTTTCTAATTTTCTATAATTAATACTCGAGTGTAGTAGTAGGTGTATTTGAATTTTTAAGTAATGGTTAAAATTTTAAAGTAGAAAATTATGAGTACAAAAAAAATTGCAACAGAAGCTTTACATGCAGGGCATGATGTAACTGTAAATGGAGGAACAAGAGCCGTTCCTATCTATCAGACTACCTCGTACGTGTTTAATGACGCAGATCATGCAGCTAATGTGTTTAATCTCTCAGAACCAGGATTTATTTATACCAGATTGAATAATCCTACTAATGATATTTTAGAGCAACGCTTGGCAGCTATAGAAGGAGGTATTGCAGCAGTAGTAACTGCATCTGGGACAGCAGCTATAAATACTACATTGCTAACATTATTAAAATCTGGAGATCATATTATTGCTTCTAGTAGCTTATACGGAGGAACTTATAATCTATTAAATGTTACACTACCAAGATTTGGGATTACAACAACTTTTGTAGATGCATCGGATCCCAATAATTTTAAGAATGCAGTACAAGAAAATACAAGAGCAATTTTTGTAGAATCCCTAGGGAATCCAAAATTAGATGTATTAGACCTTAAAGCTATTTCTAAAGAAGCTAAAGCATATAAAATCCCTTTTATTGTAGATAATACAGTAGCTACACCAGCTTTGTTAAACCCAATAGAGCATGGGGCTAATATTGTTATTCATTCACTAACAAAATATATAAGTGGAAACGGAACTTCTCTAGGAGGTGTTGTTATTGATGCAGGAACCTTTGATTGGTCTAGTGGTAAATTCCCTGAGTTTACTGAACCTTCTCCAGGATACCATGGTTTAGTCTATCACGATGCTTTGGGTGCTGCTGCATTTATTGCAAAAATAAGAATAGAAGGCTTGAGAGATCACGGGGCAGCATTGAGTCCATTTAATGCATTTCAGATCATACAAGGACTAGAAACTTTAGAAATCAGAATAAAGAAACATAGCCAAAACGCATTAGCATTAGCAAAGTGGTTACAAAAACAAGACGAAGTTTCTTGGATTAAATACCCTGGTTTAGAAAGTGATCCATATCATTCATTAGCAAAAGAATATCTTCCTGGAGGACAAAGTGGGATCATTACTTTTGGAGTAAAAGGAGGTTTTGATTCTGCTAAAACTGTTGCAAATGAGACTAAGATCTTTTCTTTATTAGCTAATATAGGAGATTCTAAATCTTTGATCATTCATCCAGCTAGTACTACACATCAACAATTAAATGCGGAGCAGCAAGAATCCACTGGTGTTACTCAGGATTTAATTAGACTTTCTGTTGGCTTAGAGGATATTGAAGATCTAAAAACAGATTTAAAAGCTGCATTTTCTGTGGTTAATGAGACTGTAAAATAACTAAGAACATATTTGCTAGTTAAGAATATGCTTCAAAAAATTGAGATATTAGATTTTGTAACAGCTGGAAACACACATTTCAATTCCATTGATCTTACTTATGAGGTATTCGGGAAACCGTTACACGAAGCTCCTATAGTTTTAGTAAATCATGCATTGACAGGTAATTCTACAGTATGTGGAGAACAAGGATGGTGGAAAGGTTTAATAGGTACTGGTAAATGTATAGATACAGATATCTATACAGTATTGTCATTTAATATACCTGGAAATGGATATGATGAGATTAAAGATAATGTAATTGAAGACTATAAGGTTTTTAATGCCAGAGACATTGCCAAAATTTTTTCTGAAGGTATAAGGAAATTACAAATAGAAAAATTGCACGCAGTCATTGGAGGATCTGTAGGAGGTGGTATTGCCTGGGAGCTGGCAGTAGTAGAGCCTAAATTGATTCATCATCTGGTTCCTATTGCTACCGATTGGAAATCAACGGATTGGCTAAAAGCAAATTGTCTGGTACAAGAACAAATTTTATTAAATTCTAAGAACCCTGTTTTTGATGCCAGATTACATGCTATGCTAATGTATAGGTCGCCGCAATCTTTTCGTCAGAAATTTGATAGGAGTTATAATGAGGATAAAGAAATGTATAACATAGAGAGTTGGTTATTGCATCACGGAAAAAAACTAGATGATCGATTTACGCTCTCTGCCTATAAACAATTGAATTATATATTGGCTAACATTGACATCACTGAAGGGAGAAGTAGTTTTAGAGATGTAGCAGCTGTTATCGAATCTAATATCCATATAATTAGTGTGAATTCTGATATTTTTTTTACACAACAAGAAGATGCTATTACGTATAAAGAATTAAAACAAATAAAGAAAAATGTAACTCACGGAATTATTGATTCTGTACACGGTCATGACGCATTTTTAATAGAGTTTGAACAATTAGAAGGGTTGTTAAAAAAAGTATTTTAAAAGAAAGGAAAATGAAGATTTTAAAATTTGGAGGAAAATCATTAGCTAATCAAAAAGGGATTCAGGCAGTAGTTGATATTATTACTGATAACGTAAAAAGAGGACAGCTGATTACCGTTGTACTCTCTGCAAGAGGAAAGTCAACAGATGAGCTTGAAGAAATTTTGGAGAAAGCTTCAAGAAATGAAAGTTATAAAGAACAGCTCGAAGCTTTTAAAGCATATCAGAAAGAGATTCATCAGCAGTTAAATATTCAAGAAGAGCTTACGGTCTTAGATAAGCTTTTTGAGGGAGTTTCTTTATTAGGAGATTATAGCAAGAGAATAAAAGATCAGGTCCTATCACAGGGCGAAATAATTTCTGCGAAGCTGATAACACAACTATTAAGAGATATAGGGATTAATGCTAATTTTACAGATAGTAGAGAACTAATTATTACAGATGCACAGTTTGGTGAAGCACAACCATTGGATAAATTATCCAAAGAAAATGTGTTGGATCATTTTAGAAAATATAATGGAGATACTGTAAATGTTGTAACAGGATTTATAGCTTCTAATGCTAATAATGAGACAACCACATTAGGTCGAAATGGGAGTAATTACACTGCATCATTACTAGCTAACTATTTAGATGCGGAGGAATTGCAAAATTTCACACACGTAAATGGCATTTATACAGCAGATCCTGAGTTGGTTCCGGATGCAAAAAAGATAGAAAAATTATCATATTCAGAAGCTAATGAACTCGCCTATTTTGGGACTAATATTCTCCACGCAAAAACAATCATTCCTTTACTAGAAAAGAATATTCCATTACGTATTCTAAATACATTTGATCACCAGAGTGAAGGAACACTTATTACCTCAAAAGCTAGTAAGAAAGGAATTAAATCACTTTCTGTACTAGAAAATGTATCTCTAATTAATTTAGAAGGGAGAGGATTGCTTGGTAAAGTAGGAGTAGATGCAAGGATTTTTAAAGCATTAGCACATAAGAATATAAATGTGAGTATTATTTCTCAAGGATCTTCAGAGCGAGGAATTGGGTTAGTAGTAGGAGCAGATAGGGCAAAAGAGGCAAAATTAGTTCTACAACAAGAGTTTGAAACTGATTTCTCTAAACGCGATGTTAGTACCATTACTATCGAAAAGAATGTCTCTGTAATTTCGATAGTGGGTCAGGATCTAAGCACATTTCATAAACCCTATAATGCACTGATCAGAAACCAAGTCATTCCTTTATTGTTTAATAATACGGTAACTGGTAAGAATGTTAGTTTAGTCGTTAAAAAAGATCAATTACGCAAGGCACTCAATGTTATTCACGGAGAGATTTTTGGGATTACAAAAAAAATCAATTTAGCCATATTCGGTCACGGATTAGTTGGCGGAACCTTAATAGATCAGATTTTAAAATCTGCAAAGGATATAGAAAAAAGAAAAAAAATAGATTTGAATATTTTTTCTATTGCTAATTCCAGAAAAGCTTTGCTAGCTATACATGGTGTAGATAACTCTTGGAAATCAGATATAGAAAAAAAGGGAGTTCCTTATAGTGTAGAAGATGTGATTCAGTTCGCAGAGAAACATCATTTAGAAAATCTAATCGCTATTGATAATACTGCTAGTGCCGATTTTACAGAGAATTATGTAAATTTGGTTACAAATGGATTTGATCTAGTTTCTTCTAATAAAGTAGCGAATACGCTAAGTTTTGAGTTTTATAATGAGTTAAGAGAAAAACTAAAAGAAAATCAGAAACAATATTTATACGAAACAAATGTTGGTGCTGGACTTCCATTAATAGATACCATCAAACTATTACACCTTTCGGGAGAAAATATTACCAGAATAAAAGGAGTGTTTTCAGGGTCTCTAAGTTATCTGTTTAATACATTTTCTATAGAAGATCGCTCTTTTAGTGAAGTCTTACAAGAAGCAATCGACAAGGGATTCACCGAACCTGATCCTAGAGAAGATTTATGTGGAAATGATGTAGGTAGAAAGTTATTGATTCTTGCCAGAGAATTAGATCTTAAAAATGAGTTTGAGGATATTAACATTCATAACTTGATTCCCGAACATTTAAGAGATGGTGATGCCAACCAATTTTTAGGAAAATTAAAAGAATTAGATTCAATATATGAGAAAATTAAGGCAGATCAAGAGCCAAATCATGTATTACGATATATAGGAGATTTACACGGAGATTTATCACAAGAAAAGGGATTGCTGGATGTAAAATTAGTTTCTGTACCCGAAAGCAGTTCTTTAGGACAAGTAAAGGGGTCCGATTCTATATTCGAGATATATACAGAGTCTTATGGTGATCAACCTATTGTAATACAAGGAGCAGGAGCAGGAGCAGCAGTAACAGCAAGAGGCGTTTTTGGAGATATCCTAAGATTGACAGATAAAGGGTTTTAGACAGAAATATTAATACAATAGTTTTATGAATAAAAAAAGATTTTCTTTCTCATTGTTTAGTATACTGTTTTTAGTAGCGGGTTGTTTCAATTCTGAAAAAATTACGGGGACAGAAGAAAATCTTGATGATAAAAAGTATATTCCTTTACCTAAGGAAGTGAAATCACCAAAAGATAATCCTATTACGCCAGAAAAAATAACTCTAGGAAAATTATTGTTTTTTGACCCTATATTATCGGGGAATAGAGATGTAGCCTGTGCTACCTGTCATCACCCTGATAATGGGTATGCTGAGTTTCGGGATATTTCAATTGGTGTTAATGGAAAAGGATTAGGAAGTAAACGTGTTTTTAACAAGCCTAACGATATCCCTTTTGTAAAAAGAAATGCACATACCATTCTGAATACAGCTTATAACGGTATAACAGTTGCTGGAGAATACGATCCAGAACAAGCTCCAATGTTTTGGGATGATCGAGTGCAAAGCCTTGAAAAACAAGCTTTAGAGCCTATTTTAGCATTAGAAGAGATGAGAGGACGACAGTATTCAAAAGAATCTATTTTGGATGAAATTATTAATAGGCTTAAGAAAAACTCAGAATATCAGGAGTTATTTGAGATTGCTTTTGGTAAAAAGAATAGCATTACTAGTATCAACTTATCCAAAGCCTTGGCTAGTTTCGAGAGAAGCCTTATTACTAATAACTCCCGTTTTGACCAATATCTATCTGGAGACAAAAATGCTATTTCATTAGCAGAAAAAGAAGGCTTTAACTTGTTTAAAAAAGTAGGCTGTGTAGAGTGTCATAGTGGCCCTATGTTTTCGGATTATAAAATGCATGTTTTAAGTGTGCCTGAAAATGAAAAATTAACAGCTTCTGATGGTAGTTTAGATGGAGATTTTTCTTTTAGAACCCCAAGTTTAAGAAACTTAAGACTTACAGCGCCCTATATGCACAATGGGAGTAAAAAAGATTTACAAAAAGTTCTTGAGTTTTATGAAGATATTGCTTCAGGAAAATCTCAAAATCCAAATGTAACTGATCATCAGTTGGATTCTTTAGTGAAGAAAATAAGTATAAAAGTGAAGGATATGGCTCCAATAATTTCTTTTTTAAATACATTAAATGAAACAAATTTTGACAAAGAAGTGGTTGATGCTGTTCCAAGTGGCCTTCCGGTAGGAGGATTAATTAATTAATTGATTTAATACAGCTTTTTAATATTAAATATTATGAAAATACAACTAAAAAGAATAGATAACGATTATCATTTCGAATTAAAAAATGAACGAGGTCATGTAACCCATATTGATAGCAAACCAGCAGTAGGAGGTCATGATTTGGCACCTAGCCCTATGGAGTATGTGTTGATGGGAGTTGCGGGATGTAGTGCTATTGATATTATATCAATACTCAAGAAACAAAGACAAGAAATTACAGCCTACAGCGCCGAAGTAGATGGAACGCGTGTAGAAGTAGATGGAGCTAAACCTTTTAAGACAATAACGGTTACCGTTTATCTCGAAGGAGATATTGCATCAGAAAAAGCAAAAAGAGCTGCTGAATTATCTTTTGAAACATATTGCTCTGTATCTAAAACATTAGAACCTACTGCTTCAATATCATATAAAGTGATAGTTAATAATAAAGAGGTATGAGTGCAGATTCCAAACATTTTGAAACTGTTGCGGTACGAACTCAAACTGAGAAAACACAGTTCTTAGAACATTCGGTACCGATGTATTTGACATCTGGATTTGTTTTTGAAGATGCAGAAGAAATGAGAGCTTCTTTTGCCGAAGAAAAAAAACGAAATTTATACAGTCGTTTTAGTAATCCCAATACCTCTGAGTTTGTAGATAAAATATGCAAGTTAGAAGGAGCAGAAGACGGATATGCCTTTGCTACAGGCATGGCTGCTGTATTTTCTACCTTCGCAGCATTACTAGATGCAGGAGATCACATCGTTTCTGCTAGATCTGTTTTTGGCTCCACACATTCTTTATTTACCAAGTATTTTCCGAAATGGAATATAGAGACAAGTTACTTTGCAACTAATGAGCTAGATACTATAGAACGCTTGATTAAACCTAATACCAAAATCATCTTTGCAGAATCTCCTACAAACCCAGGAGTAGATGTATTAGATATAGAAACATTAGGAAAGATTGCAAAGAAACATAAGATACTTCTCGTGATAGACAATTGTTTTGCAACTCCTTATTTACAGAACCCAATAAAATTTGGTGCAGATTTAGTCATTCACTCAGGAACGAAATTAATTGATGGGCAAGGTAGAGTTTTGGGGGGTGTTACTGTTGGTACTAAAGAATTGATCAGAGAGATTTATTTATTTGCCAGAAATACTGGGCCAGCATTATCTCCATTTAATGCTTGGATATTATCCAAAAGTCTAGAAACCTTAGCTGTACGAGTAGATCGTCATTCTGAGAACGCTTTGAAATTAGCAGAATTTCTCGAAGCACATCCTAAGGTAAATTGGGTAAAATACCCTTTTTTACCATCTCATCCACATTATGAAATTGCCAAAAGACAAATGAAACTAGGAGGTAATATAGTTGCGTTTGAGGTAAAGAATGGAGTAGAAGGGGGTAAAACTTTTTTTGATACGATACAGATGTGTTCACTCTCTGCCAATCTAGGTGACACCAGAACTATTGTTACACATCCTGCTTCTACTACACATAATAAATTAGCAAAAGAAGATAAGCTTGCTGTTGGAATTACCGACGGAATGGTGCGATGTTCAGTTGGATTGGAGCATATAGACGATATACTTAAGGACATCCAGCAGTCACTTGAAAAAATTTAATCGGGTAAATGAATAGGTCTTTGTACATGTAGTTTTTCGGATATTACTTTATATTAAAGTATCTTAGGTGTAATTTTTGATTTCTAATCTTATCAATGAATACACTTAAGCTTATACTTTGTCAGCTATTATTTATGCCATTAGCTATATTTGGTCAATCGTATCAAAACGATCCTAAACTTCAAAAGGGAAAAGCAATTACTTCTCATCAGGAAACTAAGACTTCAATAGCACATTCTGTATTAGCAACTGGCAGCTGGTATCGGTTTTATATCGAAAAAACAGGGATTTATAAAATCACCCCTCAGTTTTTATCTGATTTGGGCATGAATACCTCTACGATTGACCCTGCAACCATTAAAATTTATGGAAATGGAGGACATATGCTACCGCTTAGAAATGATAAGAATCACGAATTTGACTTAAAAGAAAATACAATAAAAGTGATAGGAGGGGAAGATGGTGTTTTATCCGGAGAGGATCACATTCTTTTTTATGGTGTCGGAACAAGAGCGTATAATGCAGATAGTAATACCCATGTAAATTTATATGATGATAAATCATACTACTTTATTACGGCTACTGGAAAAAAAGGAAGTCGAGTATTGAAGGTAGAAAGAGACATTCTTAATAAAAAAGCAGATACAATCATAACAACGTATAGAGATAAGCAGTTCTATGAGATTGATCATAACAATCTAGCCTTAATGGGGCGCAGATGGTTTGGAGATAAAATAGAGGCTAACCAGAAAAAAAGCGTCTCCTTTTATATCCCTAACAAGGTGGATACAGCATCCGTAAAATATTCCATTGTAGCTGCTGCACAATCCCGTGAATCTTCAAAATTGGATATAAGAATTAACCGAAAACAAAAAGAAGAAATTAAGTTTTCACCTCTATCCAATGGAATGATAGCAAGAGAAGGAAAATTAGAAAAAACAGTACATAATAGCTCTGATACTATTCGCTTTGATATACAATATCAGGTAAACAATAATTCGCTAGGCAAGAGTTATTTGGATTATATTCGTATTTCTACAGAACGGTTTTTAGTAGGCTCCGATAAACAATTCGAGTTTGTCATTCCTGCATTTGACGATGATCAAAAAACGAGTAAGATACAATTAAAAAACACTCAAAAAATCTCCGAAATATGGGATGTAACTCACCAAGAAGCTATTGTCGTTTATGAAAATAGCTTGTTAGAAAATCAGTTTTCGTTTACAGTAAAAACCAATGAATCAAGAAAGTATATTACGGTATCTACCAATGATTTTTATCAACCTCTAAAAACCAAGAAAAGTAAAGTAGAAAATCAAGATTTAAAAGGAACTATTTTTTTAAACAAACAAGGAGATTTTGAAGATATAGATTACCTAATCATCACTCATAAAAATATGGTTCGGGCTGCAGAACGTTTGGCAAAATTTCATAGAGACTATAATAAAATGAATGTTAAGGTAGTACCAGTACATAAAATCTATAATGAATTTAGTAGTGGTAAGCAAGATATAGGAGCGATTAGAAATTTTATAAGGTATGTGTATGAACACGCATCATCAGAAGCAAAGAAACTCTCTTATGTATGCCTAATGGGGAATGCTACAGTAGATTACAAACATAAGATGATCAATAATTCTGCATTCGCTACCTATAAGAAAAGTGATGTTCCGAGTTATATGAGTTACAATAGTTTTTATAACATTAGATCGTATGTGTCAGATGATTATTTTGTGATGATGGATCCAGAAGAAGGAGAGATGAAATTAAAAGATGATCTGGATATTGTTATAGGAAGAATACTTACCGATAACAGTACAGCAGATGAGATCGTTGATAAATTTTTACGGTATCATCATCAGGATTCTTATGGGGATTGGAGGAATAATCTACTCCTATTGTCTGATGATGTAGATAAGAGATGGGAGCAAAAAATCCAAGAAAATCTTAATGATATAGGTGATTCCTTAACTTATAAATTTCCTTTTTTGAATATTTCTAAAATATACAGTGATGCCTATATCCAAAAATCTACAGTCAATGGAGAGCGATACCCTGAGGTAACTAAAGCACTTATTGATAAGATAGAAAAAGGAGTTGCGGTATTAGATTATTTCGGGCATGCAGAAGAAGAAGGTTTTGGGATTGAATTTTTCTTTACTAAAAAAGATGTTATTGACCTTAAAAACAAGAATAAACTTCCTTTATTTATAACCGTAACTTGCCTGGCAACTAGATTTGATAACCCATATAATATATCTATTGGAGAATATATATTTAAGAGCCCCAGAGGGGGTGCTATAGCCATGATTGCTACCACAAGAGAAATAGCTATGACAGCAGGGGTGCGAATAAATAATAAAGTAATTGATGAACTATTTTCTGAAAATGGACAACATATAAAACCTGCAGAGGCTGTACTAAGATTAAAAAATGAATTGAGGAATCAACATAAAAGAAACGTGTTTTTTATAGGAGATCCTGCTATGTCCTTGCATATGCCTATGGCTGGTGCCAAAATCACAAGCATAAATTCAATACCAATCCACAAATTTAATGATGTATTACAAGCATTAGATAAGGTGCATTTTTCTGGAGAAATAGTAGATAAGTTCGAAAAAGTTAGGAAGGATTTTAATGGCGAAGTGAGCATAAAGATATTTGACAAGGAAATTCACCAAAAAACATTAGGTAATAATAAGATCAAAAATAAAAATAAAGAACTAATTCAATTGGATTTTACTAATCAAGGGCCATTAATTTTTAGTGGTAATGCTCCTGTTACTAATGGAAAGTTTGATTTAGAATTTGTCATTCCTAAAGATATTGAAATGTCGGTAGGAGATGCTAAAATTAGTATATATGCTACAAATAATAATAAAGATGAAGATGTATTTGGAGTCAAAAAAATAGTAGTTGGCGGCCTATCTGATGCTACTCTTACTGACACATTAGGTCCTGAAATTACAATTTCTGTAGATGGTAAAACCTCTAAAGAAATCTATGTCGCTACATCTAATGCAGCATTAGAATTACGTATTGATCTAGCAGATGAAAATGGAATCAATTTATCAACCAGAGGTATTGGACATCAGGTGCAAATGATTATTGATAAGAAAGAACAGGTTTTACTCAATGATTGGTATAAAAATAAAACAGGGACTTACCAAAAAGGATTCATTATCTATCCATTAAAAAAACTACCTACAGGGTATCACACCCTACAAATTAAAGCTTGGGATACGTATAATAATAGCAGTACTAAAGAAATCAAGTTGCTAATACTAGATTCGCTATAATATTTCATTACTAATTGAAATCAGGTCATTAACAATGTTAAAAGAGAATTTTGGAGATAAATTATTAGAGAAGTGTGTAATACGATTTACGAATAAAAATTTCGCATCTAATGACATTCTTTTTCTACTATATTTTCTTCATAACATGAAACAATAACTATGGCTATTTCTTTAATTTGATTCATCAATCTAGCGAAAAATCCTTGCCATTATTTTTACGAAATTCTCATCCATAAATCGTATAATAACTAACATCACAAGATTATGATAAATCACTGATATCCAAATAACATAAAAGGTTGAGAATTTTCTCAACCTTTTATGTTCAGTTAAAATGCTATTCAATTTACATTCTGCTTAACGTATAATTAATAATTCCAGTAGTTGTAATGATAGATCCTAATACATCTAGTGTTTCATTTATTTCAACTCTTAAGCTCATTAATTCCGAGTTTAATTGTGTAATTTCAGCTGTTTGATCAATATCGTTAGTCGTAGTGATTAGCATATTTCCTTCAACTCTCCATTCGCCAGAGCCTAGAAAGTCTGTAATAGTCTCTTCTTGTGTAGTAGTTTGGCCTACTATGGTTTGAGTAATAACTGCTGTATAACCTCCAGTACTTACATAGGTTTTTGGGTCAGTTATGTCATTAAATGTAGTCTCCATCGTAAAGTCTTTTCCAACAGTCGTGTATTCTACAGTTGCACTTTGTCCTTGTACTTCTGTAGTTGTTCTTCCATTATCAACTGATAATTGAGTTAAAGCCCAATTGCCTGCAATTAGAGATTCATCTATTTCAATAGAAACATTATCATTATCATCATTACCACAAGAAACGAATAGGGCAGAGGAAGTTAAAAATAAGAGTAGTATAAATTTTTTCATAAAAATTAGAATATTTAATTAATAAATTTGAAGGAAAAAATAATAAAAATTTATAAATATAACGATAAAAATTATATTTTTAACGATTAAAAGCAGTTTTTTATTATTTTAAGTTATTTTTAGTAAGGCAAAAAAAATTGATATTTACTATTTCAGATAGTCTAGGAAAAAGTGTTAGCTGTATTTTATATTTATAATATAAATTAAAAACATAATTATTTCATTTAAGAATAAAAATAGATGTACTTCATTTAAGCAAAATACCATTAAATAAATTTATTTTGAGGTAAATAATAGGGTTGAAAATATAGTAATCTACTAAACTAATAGGGTATTTGTTGATAATATCGTAATTCTTTCTATTTTAAGTAAGTTTTTTATTTTTTGGAGACTATTTATTCAAAATTTATAGTTAGTTTTGTTTAATAATCTACTAATCCTATAGGATAATAGATTTTAAGACGTCAATAATGATTGTAGATCAAATGATATTAGATAAAGTAGCTACAAAAAAAACAACCTATCAGAACGATAGAACTTCAGAGAAGCCGATTCGTAGTATAGCAAAGGCAGTAAGCTGGAGAGTGGTAGGTACTTTGGATACTCTTATAGTATCTTATGTTCTTACAGGAGAAATAGCTTTGGCGACTTCTATTGCATCTATTGATTTTATTACAAAAATGATTCTTTATTTCTTTCACGAAAGAATTTGGAATCGTATTAAATGGGGACGATGAAATTTACAAAAAAAGAAATACAAGAATTAAATATAGAGCTAAAGGATACAACACCTACTGAAATAGCTAAATGGGCGATATCAAATTCAGATAAACCTGTGGTGACTACTAATTTTAGACCTTATGAAGCAGCTATATTACAGGTTTGTTCTAATGCAAAAAGCGACATCCCAGTAATTTGGTGTGATTCTGGATACAATACGCCTAATACCTATACACATGCAGAAAAGGTAATTTCCTTATTAGATTTAGATATAAAATTATATGTTCCTAAACAAACTTCTGCGCACAGAGATGTTGTGATGGGAATTCCAGATATCGAGGATCCAAAACATAAAGTATTTACAGAGCAAGTAAAGTTAGAACCTTTTAAAAGAGCAATGGCAGATCATACACCAGATGTATGGTTTACCAATCTTAGAAAAGGACAAACAGCACTGAGAAACTCTTTGGATATTTTAAGTTTAGGAAGTGATGGCGTTCTAAAAGTAAGTCCTTTCTATTATTACAGTGATACAGATTTAGATGTGTATTTAGAAGAACATAAATTACCAAATGAATTTAAATACTTTGATCCAACAAAAGTATTAGGAAATAGAGAATGTGGATTGCATACTAGTTAATCAAGAAAGAAATTAAAGAATGGAAGTGATTGAAAATATAAAAGAAGAAGTTGTGGATGCAAAAATGCTAAAAGTAAACCCATTAGAAAGCGAAGCGATTTATATTTTTAGAGAGGTAGTAGCGCAGTTCGAAAAACCAGTACTGCTTTTTTCTGGAGGAAAAGATTCTATAACTTTAGTAAGACTAGCTCAGAAAGCTTTTTATCCAGCTAAGATTCCTTTTCCATTATTACATATAGATACAGGTCATAACTTCCCTGAAACTATCGAGTTTAGAGATCGCCTAGTAAAAGAATTAGGAGTAGAATTAATTGTACGTAATGTGCAGGATTCTATAGATCAAGGTAAAGTGATTGAAGAAAAAGGCAAATATGCGAGTCGTAATAGTTTGCAAACCACTACACTATTAGATGCTTTAGAAGAGTTTAAATTTGATGCAGCTATAGGTGGAGCTCGTAGAGACGAAGAAAAAGCAAGAGCAAAAGAACGTATTTTTTCTGTAAGAGACGATTTTGGTCAATGGGATGAAAAAAATCAGCGCCCCGAATTATTTGATCATTTAAATGGTAAAATAGATTTAGGGCAGAATGTTCGTGTATTTCCAATTAGTAATTGGACAGAACTAGATGTTTGGAGTTATATCCAAAAAGAAGCTATAGAAATTCCATCTATCTATTTTGCGCACAAACGTAAAACATTTATAAGAGACGGAATGATTTGGTCCGCAGAGGATGAAGTAGTGCACCGAGAAGATGACGAAATTGTAGAAGAAAGATTGGTAAGATTCCGTACGGTAGGAGATATGTCCTGTACGGCTGCAGTACTTTCTGATGCGATAACAATAGATAAGGTAGTATCAGAAATTAGAGAATCCACCATTTCAGAACGTGGAGCAAGAATTGATGATAAAAGATCCGAAGCAGCAATGGAAAAACGTAAACAACAAGGATATTTCTAATATAGTATTGAGTAGTTAGTACAAAGTACACAGATATAGATAAAATAAATAAAAAATAGACAAAGTATATATAGTTACTGGACCTAAATACCCAGTAGTGAATACTAAAAATAACATGGACGTACTAAAAATAGCAACAGCAGGAAGTGTAGATGATGGCAAGAGTACCTTGATTGGTCGTATTTTGTATGATACCAAATCATTAACTACAGATAAATTAGAAGCAATCGAAACTAGGAGTAAAGCCAATGGGTTTGACTACTTAGATTTTTCATTGGCAACAGATGGATTAGTAGCAGAACGCGAGCAAGGAATAACGATTGATGTGGCTCATATTTATTTTTCTACAAAAACAAAAAGTTATATCATAGCAGATACTCCAGGTCATATAGAGTATACGCGTAATATGGTAACAGGAGCTTCTACTTCTCAAGCGTCTATTATTTTAGTAGATGCGCGTAAAGGAGTAATAGAACAAACCTACCGACATTTTTTTATCAATAACTTATTGAGAGTAAAGGATGTGATTGTTGCGATTAACAAAATGGATTTAGTTGATTTTTCTCAAGATAAGTATGAAGCAATCAAAGCAGATTTCGAAGCATTGATTGAGAAAAGTGAGTATAAAGAACAAAATATAACCTTCATTCCAGTAAGTGCGTTACAAGGGGATAATGTAGTTGAGGTCTCTGATAATACACCTTGGTATACTGGCAAAACATTATTAGAACATTTAGAAGAATTAGATGCACAGGATGTGTATGAAAAAGCAGAAGTGCGTTTCCCAATTCAAACCGTGATTCGTCCTAAAAAAGATGAATTTCATGATTTTAGAGGATATGCAGGTAAATTATATGGAGGAAATCTTTCTATAGGAGATGAGGTAACAATTTTGCCATCATTAACAACCTCTACAGTAAAAGAAATTTTCTTTTTTGATCAAAAATTCGAAACAGCAGGAAGAGGAAGTTCTTGTACGATTACTTTAGAAGATGATGTGAATGTGAGTCGAGGCGATATGATTGTAAAATCATCAGAAAAACCAAGAATAGAGAAGCAATTAACCGCTACTGTATGTTGGATGGATAGTAAAAATCTAAATCCCGGAACAAATTATTTTATTCAGAGTGGAAGTAATAGAGTATTAGCAAAGATCAAAAACGTTAGCGGGACTATTGCTACTGATTTTTCTGGAGAGGATACAGCTAAAAATTCTTTGAGTTTGAATGAGATTGGAAAAGTTCAGATACAATTAAGTAAACCATTGGCTATTGATTCATATAGTAAAAATAAAGCCTCTGGATCCTTTATATTAATCGATTCTCAAACCAATAACACCTCAGGAGTAGGCTTTATAGAATAAATAATAAAATGGTAGAAAGTAGAAGGAGTAGACAATCTAAATACTCACTACTTACTACTCAATATTAAATTTGATTATGCAAAGTTTTAGAACAGAAATAGAAAACCCGATTGTCCAAAATGATATTATAGAATTGGCCAATAAAATTGAGCAATTCCATAACGGCAAGATTGATGAAGAAAAATTCCGTAGCCTTCGTTTAGCACGAGGAGTTTATGGTCAACGACAAGAAGGTGTGCAGATGATTCGTATCAAATTGCCTTACGGAAAAGTATTGAGCAATCAGTTAAGAAGAATCTGTGAAGTCTCTGATGAATATTCCAGAGGGAGATTGCATATTACTACCCGTCAGGATATACAGATTCATTATGTAGATCTTAATAGAACTCCAGAATTATGGGCAGAGTTAGAAAGAGATGATGTAACGTTAAGAGAAGCCTGTGGTAATACAGTACGTAATGTAACCGCTTCAGAAACTGCAGGGATTGACCCAAAAGAACCTTTTGATGTGTCTCCTTATGCTGATGCATTATTTCGTTTCTTTTTAAGAAATCCTATCTGTCAGGAAATGGGGCGTAAGTTCAAGGTTTCTTTTTCAGGAACCGAAGAAGATACAGGATTATCCTATATGCACGATCTTGGGTTTATTGCTAAGATAGAAAATGGAGTACGAGGGTTTAAAGTAATGCTAGCTGGTGGGCTAGGCTCACAACCTAGATTAGCAGACGAATTATATAGCTTCTTGCCTTCAGATAAAATTATTCCACTGATGGAAGGTGTTTTGAGAGTTTTTGACCGTCACGGAGAACGCAAAAGTAGAGCCAAAGCCAGAATGAAATTCTTAGTAAAAGATATTGGACTAGAAGCTTTTAAAGAATTAGTAGAGACAGAACAAAAAGCAATTGCCCATAAAACAGTAACTATTGATGCAGAGGCTTATACAACCTCAGTTCCAGCTACTGTAAAAGCTCCACAAGTAGTAATCAAAGATCAAAAAGCTTTTGATCTTTGGAAATCTACCAATGTAATTGCCCAAAAACAAGAAGGATATGTTGCTATAGGAATTAAAGTACTATTAGGAGACTTTTATACAGATAAAGCTAGATTATTGGCAGATTTGGTAGAAAAATATGCTGCCGGAGAGATTCGTTTATCGCTTCGCCAGAATATTCTAATTCCTTTTGTAAAAGAAGAATTAATACCTTTTTTCTATCAAGAATTATCTACACTTGGATTTGTAGAAGCTGGATACAATAAAGCCATAGATATTACGGCTTGCCCTGGAACAGATACGTGTAATCTAGGTATTGCCAGCAGTACAGGTATTGCAGAGGAGTTAGAGAGAGTAATCAAGACAGAATACCCTCAATATCTCGAAAAAGAAGATTTAGTGATTAAGATCAGTGGATGTATGAATGCCTGCGGGCAACATAATATGGCCAATATTGGTTTTCAAGGAATGTCAGTACGTACTAAAGATAAACTAGTAGCTCCTGCATTACAAGTATTATTAGGAGGAGGTAATCTAGGAGATGGAAAAGGTCGTTTTGCAGACAAAGTAGTAAAAATACCTAGTAGAAGAGGCCCAGAAGCATTGCGTAGAATTCTGAATGATTTTGAAGCAAATGCTAACGGTAAAAATTTTGTAGATTACTACGAAGAAAAAGGCGAGAAGTACTTCTATGAATATCTTACTGATTTATCTAGTGTAGATAATTTGACCCAAGAAGATTTTATTGATTGGGGTACAGAAGCGGAATATGTAAAAGCTATTGGTATTGGAGAATGTGCAGGAGTAGTTATAGATTTAATTGCTACCTTATTTTTAGAAAGCGAAGAAAAGATAGAAAATGCTAAAAAATCTTTTGAGAATGGTATTTATTCAGATGCGATATATCACGCCTATAGTTCATTAGTAAATTCTGCAAAAGCATTACTATTAGCAGAAAATAAAAAGACAAATACCCACGCAGGAATCGTACGTCAATTTGATGAGGAATTTGTAGCAAGTGGCAAGATAGATCTCAATGGAACATTTGCAGATACAATATATCAACTTCAGAAAAATGCACCGAGTCAGGATTTTGCAGTAGATTATATCAAAAAAGCAGAGGAATTTTTGCAAAAAGTGCAAGCATTTAGAGTATTAGAAGTAGAAAATACGTAATATCTTTAGGAGATAAAGAAAATAAAATAGAAATGAATATTAAAACACCAAAACTAACAGTAGTAGGAGCAGGTCCAGGAGATCCAGACTTGATTACCCTTAAGGCTGTAAAAGCTATAGAATCAGCTGATGTGGTGTTATATGATGCACTTATTAACGAATCATTACTGGCATATGCACCTCGAGCCGAAAAGATTTTTGTAGGGAAACGAAAAGGATGTTATGCGTATCAGCAAGAGCAAATCAATGAATTGATTGTTAGTAGAGCCAAAAGTCACGGACATGTAGTTAGACTAAAAGGTGGAGATCCTTTTATTTTTGGTCGTGGAGCAGAAGAAATAGATTATGTAGAAGGATTAGGTATAGAAACGGATATGGTTCCAGGAATATCCTCTGCTTTGGCAGTACCAGCGTATCAAGGAATTCCATTAACTAAAAGAGGAGCTTCAGAGAGTTTTTGGGTAATTACAGGAACCACAAAATCACATAAATTATCTCAAGATGTTCTGCTGGCGGCTAAATCAAATGCCACGGTAGTTATTTTAATGGGAATGAGTAAGTTAAACGAAATAGTTAATATCTTTACATCCGAAAATAAAAAAGATGTTCCAGTAGCAATCATTCAGAATGGAACTACCGAAAATGAAGAGTTTGGAATTGGTACTGTAGAAACTATCACGCAAATAGTGAAGGAGAAAAAATTATCATCTCCAGCCATTATTGTAATAGGCGAAGTAGTAAATAAACGGGTTAAGTTAGCTTCGATATATAATGAAGTTCAATCAGAAATTGTATCTAGATAGTTCAGGGGAATGATAAAGATGGAAGAAAGAAATAATTTATATCCAGTTTTTTTAAAAGTAAAAAATTTAAACATTCTTATCGTTGGAGGAGGAAATGTAGCAGAAGAGAAGTTACATTTTCTTACCAAATCGAGTCCAGACGCAAAAGTAACAATGGTGTCACCGATGTTTAGAGAAGCTACCAAGGCATTGGCTAATAGATATTGTGTTACTATGATAGAAGATGTGTATCATGAGAAATATTTGCAAGGACGGCATATAGTAATTGCCACCACAGATGTTCCAGAAGTGAATGTTCAGGTATGGAAAGATTGTAGAGCACAAGCAAAATTGGTTAATGTAGCAGATAACCCACCGTACTGCGATTTTTATATGGGAGGCATTGTAACCAAAGGAAATGTAAAAGTGGCAATTTCGACTAATGGAAAGTCACCTACAACAGCCAAACGATTACGTCAATTTTTTGAAGAAGTAATTCCAGAAAATATTGATGATTTAGTGAAGAATTTAAATGAGTATAGAAAAACAATAAAAGGTGATTTTGAAGAAAAAGTGGAAACACTCAATGAGTTCACCAAAGGATTAATAGGAAAAAAAGAAGTTGAACATGATCAAGACTGATATTTTAATCATCGGCGCAGGCCCCACAGGATTATTCACTGTTTTTGAAGCCGGATTACTAAAATTGAAAACACATCTAATAGATGCATTGCCGCAACCAGGGGGGCAATGTTCTGAGATATATCCCAAAAAACCAATATATGATATCCCAGGTTTTCCTGAGATCTTAGCAGGAGATTTGGTGAATAATCTAATGGAGCAAATTAAGCCTTTCGAACCAGGATTTACCTTAGGAGAAAGAGCAGAAACTATTGAAAAATTAGAAGACGATACCTTTTTGGTTACGACCAATAAAGGAACAAAACACAATGCACCTGTAGTTGCAATTGCAGGAGGACTAGGTTCTTTCGAGCCTCGTAAACCACCTATTCCTAATATTACAGATTTCGAAGATAAAGGAGTTGCTTATATTATTAGAGATCCTGAAGTCTATAGAGATAAAAGAGTAGTTATTGCTGGAGGAGGAGATTCTGCACTAGATTGGACGATCTTTTTAGCAGATGTAGCTAGCGAGGTAACATTAGTACATAGGCGTAACGAATTTAGAGGAGCGCTTGATTCTGTAGAGCGTGTAGCCGAATTAACCAAGCTAGGTAAAGTAAATCTAATCACAGAAGCAGAAGTAAAAGAATTAAAAGGTGATGATCATGTGACTGGAGTAGGTATCAAACATAAAACAGAAGGAGATATAGTAGTTGATACCGATTATTTTATTCCACTCTTCGGGCTATCCCCAAAATTAGGACCTATCGGCGATTGGGGATTAGAGATAGAGAAGAATGCTATCAAAGTAGATAATTCTTATGATTATCAGACCAATATCCCGGGGATATATGCTATTGGAGATGTAAATACCTATAAAGGAAAACTAAAATTAATTCTTTCTGGTTTCCACGAAGCTGCCATTATGTGCCAGAGTGCATATCAGAGAATCTTTCCAGACAAAAAATATGTAATGAAATACACCACTGTAGGTGGAGTAGAAGGATTTGATGGTACTAAAAAAGAAGCAAAGAAAGAAGTTGTAAAAGCAATAACATAATAATACCGTAATAGGATAATAGATTTTTAATCCATAAAGCGGATTAAAAATAGAAACGCCTCAATTTAAGTATGTAAAACTTAGTTTGAGGCGTTTTTGATTTTGAAAAGAACTGTAATATTATTTTTTTGAAATTTATACCAATTTAGATTTGTAATACCGTATCGAAAGTAATATTATTTTCATCTAAAATCTTTGTGATACGATTTACGGATGAGAATTTCATAAAAATAATGGCAAGGATTTTTCGCTAGATTGATGCATCAAATTAAACCCGCATTCATAGACATTTTTTGACTGTAACATAAAGTTTCTAACTGGTATGAGCTTCTACGTTTCAAATTGTCCTATTGAAATTTTA
Source organism: uncultured Aquimarina sp. (assembly GCA_947493495.1). Lineage (GTDB taxonomy): Bacteria > Bacteroidota > Bacteroidia > Flavobacteriales > Flavobacteriaceae > Aquimarina. The sequence goes on along the minus strand of CANLRN010000060.1, from coordinate 41 downwards.
TCGTTAAAAATGAAATAAACGGAGCGTAAAAATTAAATTTC
>CANLRN010000059.1 GCA_947493495.1 uncultured Aquimarina sp. | reverse complement strand
TATATTCGTTATGAAGATGGATTAGAAGGATTGGAAGCAGGAAATAATGCATTGACAGATTTATCAGGAGTATATGACTTATCTAATTCTATCAGTGTTACTAGAAATGAAGGAGATAGCGCTACATGCTCAGGAGAAGGAAAGCTTAAGTTTATTGTGTTCCCGATACCAGCTTCAAGATTTGTTAACGTGATTATAAAAAATGTGAGGAGTGAAGGGTCTGTAGTAAAAATATATGACATAGCAGGTAATATGGTAAATGTAAGAACTTATCAGAGAAGGAATTTTATACGTATTGATGTTAGAAACTTAAGACAAGGGGTATATGTGTTGTCTGTTTTAGATGAAAAAACAGGGTATTCTATGAAGAAACGTATAGTGGTAAGACGTCGATACTAAAAATTGTATCTATCACAAATAAGAATGTATACTATTATTGATTAATTAAGAAAAGAGTTGTAACCTTGTTATGTTACAGCTCTTTTTTTTAACTTAGATTCAAAAGCTCTTTTAGATCAGTTATGTTTATTTTAAAATGAAAAAGACATTACTTTTTGTGTATAATGCACAATCAGGAGGCCTAGCTAAGTATTTAGATACTGCACATAAAATAATAAGCCCTTCTACATATTCTTGTGATTTATGTAGCTTAACTCATGGAAATTTTTCAGAAAAAAATGTTTGGAAGGATTTTAGAGAAAAAACAAATCATGAATTAATCTTTTTGTACAAAAATGAGTTTTTAAATACATACAATACTAAAAAACATAAAATACATCAATTCCCTATTGTTTTAGAAGAAAAAGAAGATAATTATGAAGTGCTAATTGATACCAAAGAGTTTAAATATATTGATTCTGTGGAGCATTTGATAAAAATTTTACAAACAAAACTACAGTAGTACGATCATTAAGATGGCTACTTGGCAGCAGTATTTAATTGATTGTTTATCAGTCCAATGTACTGTAGCAGTTCATCTTTTCCTAATCCTGTAGAAGACGAAGTAATAAAGTAATTAGGCATTTCTTCCCAGTAAGCAAGCATCTCTTTAATGTAGGAGTTAATATGTAGTGGTAATTTAGTTTTTGTCAGTTTATCAGCTTTGGTAAATATGATAGAAAAAGGTATTTGATTTTGGCCTAACCACTGCATAAATTCCAAGTCTATTTTTTGAAGATCATGGCGGCAATCTATAAGTACAAAAGCAGAGACCAATTGCATACGTTTAGAAAAATAGGCAGTAATAAATTTTTGAAATATCTTTTTAGAAGATTTAGAAACTCTAGCATATCCATATCCTGGTAAATCGACCAAAAACCAATTTTTGTTAATAATAAAATGGTTGATAAGTTGAGTCTTTCCGGGTCTGCCAGATGTTTTTGCTAGATTTTTACGATCTACTAGCATATTAATTAATGAAGACTTACCTACATTAGATCTTCCTATAAAGGCATATTCTGGTAATTTGTCTTTAGGACATTTAGCGACATCACTATTACTTATTATAAATTCAGCGCTACTAATTTTCATACCTAAAACAACATTAGAAATTGCGTTCTTGTAACCAAGAATGTAAAAGCTTGTTAAACTCATCTGGATGTTCCATCATGGCAGCATGCCCACATTTGTCAATCCAATAGAGATCAGAATCTGGTAATAATCGATTAAAATCATCGGCAACTTCTGGAGGAGTTACAGTATCATTTTTTCCCCAGATGATACAGGTAGGATTTTTCATATTTGGTAAATCCTTGGCCATGTTATGTCTAATGGCGCTTTTTGCAATGGCTAGTGTTCGTATTAATTTATTACGATCATTGACTGTTGCATATACCTCATCTACAATTTCTTTGGTGGCAATTGCAGGGTCATAGAAAACATTTTCAGCTTTTGACTTAATATATTCATAATCCCCTCGCTTTGGATAACTCTCACCCATAGCGCTTTCATAAAGACCTGAACTGCCTGTAATGACTAGAGCTTTAACTTTTTCAGGAAACATCTTTGTACACAACAATCCGATATGACCACCAAGTGAATTACCTAATAGGATAACTTCTTTATGCCCTAATTTATCAATAAAACTTTTAAGATATTTAGCAAAAGTACCTACACTTGTTTTAACTAGTGGCATGGTGTACAATGGAAGCTCTGGGATAAGTACTTTATATCCATTTTCAGGGAAATAAGTACTCACACCATCAAAGTTGCTTAATCCTCCCATCAGTCCGTGAAGAATAACTATTGGTGTGCCTTCTCCAAGATCCAGATAGCTAAATTTTCCATTTTTTTTTAATTCGTGCTTCATTAATGTCTCTTACAAGAATTAATGGCAAATATAGCATTTTCATAATAAGTTTGAAGATTTTTTATCAATTGTAGAGATCGATTTTTTTAGTTCTTTTTTTATTAGATGTTTTTTTGTTGCTGGAGGAGTCAAAACCAATATTTTAAAAGCTGAATAAAGTAAGAATCCAAAAAAATGAACTCATGTAAACTTTTTTAATTGGCTAAAAAACAACCCTTTTTCACTTCATATTAGTCTTTTTTTTCTATAGTAACTCAACTTTTTAGCTCAGAAAAGCATTCAAAAAGTTTATTTTTTTCAGATTTTAACACAACCCAAAAAGTCTAAGGGAGTTCAATAACGAACACATTTCTTATAGTTTTTTAATTAAAATTTATTAACAATGTGGTAAATTGTGGTAAATTGTGGTATATTTTTCAATATATTTGACTAATTATAGTTTAAGTAAGGAATAAACGTGATAAATCTAATTGGTACATACGAGTGTAAAGCAGATGCAAAAGGGCGTCTTATGGTGCCAGTTGCTTTTAAAAAGCAATTATCTACTGTTTTGCAAGAAGGGTTTGTAGTAAAGAGAGCGGTTTTTCAAGAATGCTTAGAGTTATATCCAATGCAAGAATGGAATCTTTTGATGCAGAAAATGAATACGTTAAATCGTTTTAAGAAGAAAAATAATGATTTTATCAGAAGGTTTACTGCAGGGGTAAAAATAGTAGAAATTGATGCCACGGGTCGCCTTCTCATACCTAAAGATCTGGTTGATTTTGCTGGTATAACCAAAGAATTAGTACTGTCATCTGCAGTAAACATTATAGAGATATGGGATAAAGAGCGTTACGAAAAAGCTATTGATGATGCCGCAGTAGATTTTGCAGACCTCGCAGAAGAGGTAATGGGATTTGATGATGAGTCAAGTAGTGATTAATGTTCTTAATAGTATTGAAAACAAGCATAGTAGTACAGGAATGAAACAAACAGAATATCATAATCCGGTTTTACTTAGAGAGACAGTTGATGGACTTGCAATAAAACCCGACGGTGTTTATGTAGATGTAACTTTTGGTGGGGGCGGTCATTCTAGAGAAATCCTAAAAAACCTAAATGATAAAGGAAAATTATATGCTTTTGATCAAGACGTAGACGCGCTGTCTAATGCTATAGATGATAAGCGATTTACATTGATAAATGAGAATTTTAGATATATAAAACGCTTTCTTAGATTTTATGGCATCAGAGGAGTAGATGGGATTCTTGGAGACTTTGGAGTATCATCTCATCAATTTGATGTTGCAGAAAGAGGTTTCTCTACAAGATTTGATGCAGATCTAGATATGAGAATGAATCAAAGAGAAGAGATTTCTGCTTATGATGTGATTAATACATATGATGAACAAGACCTAAGAAAAATGTTTCTAGAATATGGAGAGTTGAGAAATGCACCAAAACTGTCAAGAGCAATTATTGCAGCGAGAAAAATAGAACCAATTAAGACAAGCTCAACATTAAAAAACATACTAAAACCATTTATGGTAAAACATAAAGAGCATAAAATATTAGCTCAGATATATCAAGCAATTAGAATAGAAGTAAATCAAGAGATTGGAGCACTCAAAGAATTCCTGTTGCAAACTCAAGATTTATTAGATGTCGGCGGAAGAATCAGTTTGATATCATACCACTCTCTAGAAGATCGATTGGTAAAAAGATATATAAGAAATGGTTTATTCGAAGGAGAGCCAGAAAAAGATATATACGGAAATGTATTTGTGCCATTTAAAAAAGTGAATGGACTTATAATTCCTGCAGATGAAGAGATAAAATCAAACAATAGGGCAAGAAGTGCAAAATTGAGAATAGGAGAAAAAATTTAGAATAAATACGCATAGAACAATTAGATGAAGCAAACGATTTATGACATACTAAAGGGAAAGTTCTTAATCGCTGATGATGCTATTAAGAACTGGCGGATGTTATTGTTTTTATCTTTTTTGGCAATAATTATGATAGCAAGCTCTCATAATGCAGAAAGTAAGGTGCACGAAATTGCAAAACTAAATAATGAAGTAAGAGAATTAAGAACCCAATTCGTAGATGGAAGAACAGAACTAATGCAGTTAAAAATGGAATCATCTATCATCGAAAAAATGAAGAGAAAAGGAATAAAAAGACCTACAAAACCCCCACAAAAAATAATAGTTAAACAATAATGTTGTTTTGGCAATAAAAGATAAAAACATACTAACTAGACTATACTTCATTGCTGGATGCATGTTCATTTTTGCGATTGCGATTGTCATAAAATTAGTTGACACCCAATTTGTAGAGGGAGATATGTATCGCACCAAGGGCGAGAAACGTGTTTTTAAAACATTTGATATACCTGCTAATAGAGGGAACTTATACGATAGCAAAGGAAATTTATTAGCCACTTCTGTTCCTAAATATGATATTCGGTTTGATGCGGTGACTCCAACAAATAAAGATTTCAGAGAAAATATCGCTCAATTGTGCGATGCACTATCAAAGGAGTTTAAAAAACCTGCATCTTATTTTGAACAAAAACTTAAAGCTGCAAGATCTAATAAGAATAGATACTTTTTGGTAAAAAGAAATATGGGATATTCTCAGTACATGAGAGTTAAAAATTTTCCATTGTTTACCTATGGAGCTAATCGAGGTGGATTAATTGTAGAACAAAGAACTGTACGAGAACATCCAATAGGAAAAATTGCAGAACGAACTGTAGGCTATGAGCGTAAAGATGATCAAGGATATTATACACGAGTTGGCTTAGAAGGGGCCTATGGTCCTTTTTTGAGAGGCAAAGAAGGAAAAAGGAAAAAACAAAAAATTGCAAAAAATCAATGGAAACCTCTTGGGGATGCTAATGAAGTAGAGCCACTAGATGGGTATGATGTGATTTCTACAATTGATGTCAACGTACAAGATATTACACACCATGCACTATTGGCACAATTAGAAAAATTTGGAGCTGCCCATGGAACTGTAGTAGTGATGGAAACCAGAACAGGAGAAATTAAAGCAATTTCTAATCTAGGACGTACCAAATCGGGCAAGTATTACGAAAAATTAAATTATGCTGTTGGAGAGTCTCATGAACCAGGGTCTACTTTTAAACTAATGGCTATGGTAGCTGCATTAGAAGATAAGGTGATCGATTCTAGCTATGTGGTAGACACAGAAAACGGAAGAGTAAAATTTTATGACAGAGTCGTAAGAGATTCTAAATGGGGCGGGTACGGTAAGATATCCGCTGCAAGAGCTTTTGAGGTATCATCAAATACAGCTTTTGCCAAAATTATTTATGACAATTATAAAGATAACCCCAAAAAGTTTGTGAATCGCTTAATGAATATGGGATTACACAAAACATTAGGATTGTCTATAAAAGGAGAAGGAAAACCAAAAATACCTTACCCAGGAGATAAAGATTGGTACGGGACTACATTGCCTTGGATGGCACATGGATATGGTGTTTCATTCACTCCATTACAGACATTAGCTTTTTATAATGCAATTGCTAATGATGGAGAAATGGTAAAGCCGAGATTTATCAAAGAAGTTAGAGCTTGGGATAAAACCGTAGATAGATTTGACAAAGAAGTGCTCAATCCAGCTATATGTTCTAAAGCAACAGCAAAAGCTGTACAGGAGATGATGAAGAATGTAGTGGTAAGAGGAACAGCAGATAATATACATACAGATAGTTTTCAGATAGCAGGAAAAACAGGAACCTGCTGGGGTAATTACGGGAAGGATAAAGAGAGAGAATATATTTCGTCCTTTGCGGGTTATTTTCCAGCAGATAACCCTAGATATTCTTGTATAGTGGTGATACATAAGCCCAATAAAGAAAAAGGATACTATGGTAATATAGTAGCAGCTCCAGTTTTTAAGACCATCGCATTAAAAGTATATAATGATATCCCAGTTATTGATGAAGTTTCTGTTACTGTTACTGAGAATAAGAATGTTAAAGATAGTTATAAGGGGTATTATCAAAAACTACAAAAGTATAAAACCGTGATGCCTAATGTAAAAGGGATGCCAGCAATGGATGTTATTTCTTTACTAGAAAACTTGGGATTAAAAGTTGAAATAAAAGGGATAGGTAAAGTAAAGAAACAATCCATAGAACCTGGATCTAAGATAAAGAATAATCAAACCGTTAGATTAGAATTATCGTGAGAGAGCTAAAAGATATTTTGTATAAAGTTGGTATCAACGCTGTAGTTGGGAATACCTCGACTTTAATTCACAAAATTGATTTTGATTCTAGAAAGATTACTCAAAATGATGTTTTTATAGCTATTAAAGGAACAGTAGTAGATGGGCATCAGTATATAGAAAAAGCGATAAATAAAGGGGCGATAGCTGTCGTATGCGAAAAACTGCCAAAAATCATAGTAGATGGAGTGATATATGTAGAAGTAATAGATACACAAGAAGCATTAGCGATAATGGCCGCTAATTATTATGATACACCATCAGAGAACTTAAAATTGGTGGGGATTACAGGAACCAATGGAAAAACGACAATAGCAACCTTATTATATCAATTATTTAAAAAAGCTGGCTATAAAGTAGGGTTGCTTTCTACAGTAAAAATACTAGTAGATGATATAGTATATAAAGCGACACATACAACTCCAGATTCGCTAACAATAAATTATTACCTCAAGGAGATGAATACCGCAGGGGTAGAGTACTGTTTTATGGAGGTGAGTTCTCATGGGATTCATCAAAAACGTACAGAAGGCTTGGTCTTCGAGGGAGGAATTTTTACCAACCTATCACATGATCACTTAGATTACCATACTACTTTCCAAGAGTATAGAGATGTTAAGAAAAAGTTCTTTGATGAACTAAGCAAAAAAGCATTTGCATTAGTAAATAAAGATGATAAGAACGGAAGTTTCATGCTGCAGAATACAAGTGCCAGATCATATGGATATGCATTAAAATCATATACAGATTTTAGAGGGCAAATTTTAGAAAATAGCCTTAGTGGATTGCTGTTAAAAATAAATGATAATGATGTATGGACTAAGTTGATAGGTAGTTTCAATGCATATAACCTGCTTGCTATTTTTGGAACTGCAGAGCTATTAGGATTAGAATCATTAGAAATCTTACAATTGCTAAGTAGTTTAGAAAGTGTTGGTGGTAGATTTCAATACTTTATTTCTGATAAAAAAATAACAGCAATTGTAGATTATGCGCATACCCCAGATGCCTTAAAAAATGTTTTGGAAACCATAACAGATATCAGAACCAATGCTGAGACATTATTAACTGTTGTTGGCTGCGGTGGTGATAGAGATAAGACAAAACGACCAGTAATGGGTAATATAGCAGCAAAACTAAGTAACAAAGTCATTTTTACTAGTGATAATCCCAGAACAGAGAATCCAAGTCAGATCATAGAAGATATAGAAAAAGGAGTAGAGCCACAACATTATAAAAAAGTATTGTCGATTATAGATCGCAGACAAGCCATAAGAGCTGCATGTCAGTTAGTAGAAGAGAATGACATTATTCTAATTGCTGGTAAGGGACATGAAACCTATCAGGAGACTAATGGAGAACGTATAGATTTTAATGATTTTGAAATTGTTAGAGAAGAGCTAAAAAAACTAGGAAAATAAACCCTTTGATCACACTGTAGAAGTGTAAAAAAAGGTATTGATACGATATGTTATATTATTTATTTCAATATTTAGAAAATGAATACCAGTTTCCTGGTGCTTCCCTATTCCAGTTTATCACTTTTAGAGCTGCAATAGCTATAATACTGTCGTTGTTAATCTCTACGATTTACGGTAAAAGAATTATCAGCTTTCTTCAGAAAAAACAGATGGGAGAAAGTATAAGAGAATTAGGTTTAGATGGACAAGCAGAAAAAGCAGGAACACCAACAATGGGAGGTATTATTATCATACTAGCCACCTTAGTACCTGTATTACTGTTTGCAAAACTAGATAATATATATGTGCTATTGCTGATTATTACCACATTGTGGATGGGAGTTATTGGGTTTACCGATGATTATCTAAAAATAAAGAAAAAAGATAAGGAAGGCTTAGCAGGTAAATTTAAAGTAATTGGGCAGGTAGGACTGGGATTGATAGTGGGGTGTACGATGTATTTTCATGATAACATAAGAATTAAGGAAGAAAAAACTACTTCTGATATAGTTCAGGTAATACCTACAGATAAGGAATCAGATTTTAATCCTGCGATTAAATCTACCAAAACTACGATTCCTTTTGTGAAGAATAATGAATTCGATTATGCCAATCTAATTACTTGGATTAATCCTGATCTCGCAAAATATGCTTGGTTGATTTTTATACCTATAGTAATCATTATTGTAACAGCAGTTTCTAATGGAGCTAATCTTACAGATGGGATTGATGGTTTAGCGGCAGGATCATCGGCCATTATCGTATTGACTTTGGGGCTTTTTGCCTGGGTATCTGGTAACATTATTTTCTCTGATTATCTCAATGTTATGTATATCCCTAACTCTGGGGAGATGACAATATATATAGCTGCTTTTGCAGGAGCCTTAGTCGGGTTTCTATGGTATAACACCTATCCAGCTCAAGTATTTATGGGAGATACTGGGAGTCTGACAATTGGAGGGATCATAGCAGTAATAGCCATTGCAATCCGGAAAGAATTTTTGATTCCTCTAGTATGCGGAATCTTTTTTATAGAAGTGTTGTCAGTGATCATACAGGTGAGTTGGTTTAAGTATACTAGGAAAAAATATGGAGAAGGAAGAAGAGTGTTTTTAATGTCTCCAATACATCATCATTATCAGAAGAAAGGGATACATGAAAGTAAGATAGTAGCCAGGTTTTGGATCATCGGAATTTTTCTGGCAATTATAGCAGTGATTACTTTAAAAGTGAGATAAAGTGAAAAAATTGGTAGTGCTTGGTGCAGGTGAAAGTGGTGTAGGAACTGCTATTTTAGGAAAAAAGGAAGGGTATGATGTATTTGTCTCTGATAAAGGGAAAATAACAAAAGAATACAAACAAGTTCTTATAAATTTTGACATACAATGGGAAGAACAGCAACACACAGAGTCAAAAATTTTTGATGCTGATGTAGTGATGAAAAGCCCTGGTATCCCTGATAATGCGAGATTGATCATCGGACTTAAATCAAAAAAGATACCAGTGCTCTCAGAAATAGAGTTTGCTTCAGAATTTACTTCGGCTGTGATTGTAGGAATTACAGGGAGTAATGGAAAGACAACGACAACAATGCTTACACACTATGTATTAGATAATGGAGGATTGAGTGTGAATATGGGAGGTAACATTGGGGATAGTTTTGCGAAGCAAGTTGCAGAAAATAATGCTCCTCACTATGTGCTGGAGTTAAGCAGTTTTCAGCTAGACGGGATCAGAGAATTTGCTCCTCACATAGCAGTTCTAACCAATATTACACCTGATCATTTGGATCGATATGAGTATCAGTTCGATAAATATATCGCTTCTAAGTTTAGGATAACAATGAATCAAACAGCAGATGACTATTTTATATACGATGCCGATGATGAAGTAATTATAAAACATTTAGATGAGCATCCTGTTCGCTCTAGACTACTACCATTTTCATTAAAGAAAAAAGTAGTTAATGGAGCGTATCTGGAAGGAGAACATATTAATATAACAATCGATAACAACAAATTTATTATGCCAACATCAGAGTTAGCGCTACAAGGAAATCATAATGTGAAAAATGCGATGGCTGCAGCCATGGTAGCACATTTATTGAAAATAAGAAAAACCACTATAAGAGAGTCTCTAGAGAATTTCCATGGCGTGGAGCATCGATTAGAAAATGTACTTAAAATTAATAATGTACAATACATTAATGATTCTAAAGCTACTAATGTAAATGCTACTTTTTATGCATTAGATGCTATGACATCTGCTACGGTATGGATTGTAGGAGGTGTTGATAAAGGAAATGATTATACAGAATTATATTCTTTAGTTAACGAAAAGGTAAAAGCGATAATATGTTTAGGTATTGATAATACAAAAATAGTCAATGCTTTTGGTAATTGTGTGGAAACTATTATAGAAACTCAATCCATAAAAGAAGCAGTACATATAGCATACAAAATTGCCGAACGTAATGAAAATGTATTATTATCACCTGCTTGTGCAAGTTTCGATTTGTTTAAGAATTATGAAGAAAGAGGAAGACAGTTTAAAGAAGCTGTCAGAGAATTATAAAAATATTATGGGGCGTCATTCTGAGCTTGTCAAGGCAAGTAAGCTTAAAAGAAAATATGGGCATTTGGTAAGCTCAGTTTGACAATAAAAAAAGATAAGAATAGCAAAGTGACTAAAATTTTACAACATATAAAAGGAGATAGGGTAATATGGGCTATAGTTGCTCTACTAGCATTATTTTCGTTCCTTCCTGTATATAGTGCTAGTAGTAATTTAGCATATCTATATGGAAATGGAAATACATTTACATTTTTGCTAAAACACTTTGCTCATCTACTATTAGGGTTTGGGATTATGTATTGGGTACATAAAATTCCGTATCATTATTTTAGGGGGCTATCAATTATTATGATTCCTGTTATAGTAGTGTTATTGCTATTTACTATGGCTCAGAATACGACTATCGGAGGGGCAAATGCAAGTAGGTGGATTCGAATACCTTTCGTAGGAGTTACTTTCCAAACATCTACACTGGCAGCGGTAGTACTTATGACATATGTAGCTAGATATCTGTCTAGAATTAGAGACAAGAAAGTAACATTTAAAGAAACGATACTACCATTATGGGCACCTGTATTTATAATCCTATTGTTGATTTTACCAGCTAATTTTTCTACTACTGCGATTATTTTTTCGATGATAATGATACTAGTATTTTTAGGAGGCTATCCTATAAGATATATATTATTTATACTGGGAGTTGGTTTTTTAGGACTTACATTCTTTATACTAGTAGCAAAGGCATTTCCAGATTCTTTTTCTAATAGAGTACTTACTTGGGAGAGCAGGATAGAGAATTTTGTAAACGGAGTCGATTCGCAAGAAGATTATCAGATAGAGAGGGCTAAGATAGCTATCGCTAGGGGAGGAATAATAGGCAAAGGACCAGGTAAAAGTGTACAGCGAAATTTTTTACCACAATCATCATCAGATTTTATTTACGCAATTATTATCGAAGAATGGGGATTAATCGGGGGTGTTTTTTTAATGCTATTGTATTTGCTATTACTATTCAGATTAGTAATTGTTGCTCATAAAAGTGTAGATATTTTTGGCAAACTATTAGTTATCGGGGTTGGGCTGCCCATTGTTTTTCAGGCATTGATTAATATGGCAGTAGCGGTAGAACTATTTCCTGTAACTGGGCAAACCTTACCACTGGTAAGTAGTGGAGGAACTTCTATATGGATGACGTGTATGGCCATAGGAATGGTGCTGAGTGTAAGTGCAAAAAGAGAAAGTAATATGAGCGAAGATAGCTTAGATGAGCCATCTGATACTATGGATATTGAAGAAGATAACCCATTAGAGATATTAAACAAGGCAATATGAGTAAACAACCCAGAATCATATTATCAGGAGGAGGAACAGGAGGACATATCTATCCTGCAATATCTATTGCAAATGAACTGAGGGATAGATATCCAGAATCTTCGATATTATTTGTTGGGGCAAAAGATCGTATGGAGATGCAAAAAGTGCCACAAGCAGGGTATAAAATAGAAGGCTTGTGGATTAGTGGTATCCAGCGTAAGTTAACGCTCAGTAACTTGCTGTTTCCTATAAAACTATTGAGTAGTTTATGGAAGTCTAAAAAAATAATTAAAGCATTTAAGCCCGATGTTGTTATAGGTACAGGAGGGTTTGCTAGTGGTCCTTTGCTCAAAATGGCAAACTCAGCAAAAATTCCAACAGTAATTCAGGAGCAAAATTCTTTTCCAGGGATTACCAATAAATGGCTGGCAAAAGGAGCTGATAAAATATGTGTTGCCTATGATGATATGGAACGGTTTTTTCCAAAAGATAAAATTATCAAAACTGGAAACCCTGTACGGCAAGATCTTCTAGAAATAAACAGCAAGAGAGACAAAGCTATTTCTAAATATGATCTAGACACAGAAAAGAAAACAGTTTTGATAATTGGAGGTAGTTTAGGAGCAAGGAGAATAAATCAGTTGGTAGCACAAGAGCTTGATTTTTTTAGTAAAAAAGAGATACAGCTTATCTGGCAATGTGGAGCCTTGTATTACGATGAGTATAAAAAGTATACTGAAAAAAAAGATGTACAAGTACATGAGTTTTTAGATACTATGGACTTAGCATATGCGGCAGCAGATGTTATTATCTCTAGAGCTGGAGCAAGTTCTGTTTCAGAATTATGTATTGTAGCAAAACCAACATTATTTATACCCTCACCAAATGTTGCAGAAGACCATCAAACCAAGAATGCAAATGCGGTGGTGAGTAACAAAGGGGCAAAAATGCTGAAAGAAGAAGAATTAGAAGAACGATTTCAGAAAACAATTACTCAGTTATTAACATCAGAGGCGATGCAGATAAAGCTGACGCACTCCATAAAAAAGATGGCATTACCTAATGCTACAAAAGATATTGTCAATGAAATAGAACAGCTTATAAATCAGTATGAAATAGCGTATAATGAATAAAATGTTAGAAAACATACAACATATTTATTTTATCGGTATAGGAGGTATCGGGATGAGTGCGTTAGCGCGATATTTTAAGCACATCGGCAAGGATATATCGGGTTACGATAAGACGTCGACACCGCTAACACAAGATATAGAGCAATTAGGGATTATTATTCATTACCAAGACAATGTTGCTGAGATACCTCAATCATTTTTAGAGCCTGAAAAAACACTTATTATCTATACACCAGCGATCCCTGATGATCATAAAGAATTAAATTATTTTAGAGTAAATAATTTCATGATCAAAAAAAGGGCAGAAGTGCTGGGAATTATTACTAGAGGTATCTACACACTGGCAGTAGCAGGAACACACGGAAAAACCACTACTACTGCAATTTTAGCACATTTGCTTAAACAAAGTGGCGCCAAGGTAACTGCTTTTCTAGGAGGAATAAGTGAGAACTATGCCTCTAATCTTATTTATGAAGGAGATGAAGTTGTCGTTGTCGAAGCGGATGAGTTTGATAGATCATTTTTGCAATTACACCCTGATATAGCAGCTATCACATCTATGGATGCTGATCATTTAGATATTTATAAAAAAGCGAATAACCTAGAAGCATCATTTATAGAGTTTTCCTCAAGGGTCAAAGACCATCTTCTAGTATGTAATGGTTTGCCTCTCACTGGTATTACTTATGGCATCAATGATCAATCTGATTATTGTGCTATAAATATTCGCATAGATAATGGAACATATATTTTTGACTTAAGAACACCAACAGAACTGATTAAAGATTTGCATTTAAACCTGCCAGGTAGACATAACTTGTTAAATGCGATTACGGCCTTTGCTATAGCAAAGCTTTACGGCTCCCCGACCGCCGCTTTGGCAAAGGCCTTATTTTCTTTTAAAGGGGTAAAGAGAAGATTTACCTATCAGATTAAAAATGATACTGTAACATATATAGATGATTATGCACATCATCCAACAGAAATCAATGCCTTACATCAAGCCATAAGAGAAATGCATCCTCAAAAAAGGATATTGGCAATTTTTCAGCCACACCTGTACAGTAGAACACAGGATTTTGTTTCAGATTTTGCAGATAGTCTTAGCCAATTTGATGAATTACTGCTATTAGATATTTATCCTGCAAGAGAATTGCCCATAGTAGGAGTAACCTCAGAATGGCTATTAGATCAAATAACATCAGAACATAAAGAACTAGTATCCAAAAAGAATTTAATCAAAAAAATACTAGAAAGCAAAGCAGAAATAATAACTACCGTCGGAGCAGGAGATATAGGAAGAGAAGTTGAAAAAATAAAAGAAGCATTGTTAGCGATATGAAAAAGATAGTACAATATATAAAGTATATAGGATTGATTGTAATGATCGTGTTCTTAGTTGCTTTTACAAGTGATAGAAATAAGAAAAGAAAGGTAGAAGAAGTAGCAATAGAATTTATAGAAGAGCAGAGTCCATACATAAATGAATTGGCGGTTAATAAATTGTTAATACAAAATCAAGCAAGTGTTACGAACGTGGGTAAAGAAATTTTAGTTTTGAATAAGGTAGAAAAGGGACTGGATACTCATAAGATGATCGAAAATTCAGATGTGTATCTTACTGTAAGTGGGCAACTTAAGGTGATGATCAAGCAGCGAACACCAATAGCAAGGGTGAATGCAACACAACCTTTTTATGTAGACATTACAGGAAATATGATGCCTTTGTCGGATAATTACTCCGCTCACGTCCCTCTTGTAAGCAATGTGTCAGAACGAGAAATCCCTGAAGTTTTTCCACTGATCAAGAAAATTCAGGAAGATGAATTCTTAAAAAAACATATTATTAGTATTTCTAAAAATATGCAAGGTGATTATGAATTAGGAGTACGTGTATATGATTTTAAATTGGTTTTTGGAAAAGTGGAACATATAGAAAATAAAGTAAGAAATTTTAAAGCTTTTTATCAGAAAACCATAAAAGATAAAACCTTAGAAAAATATAATAAGGTTAGTTTACAATTCAGTAATCAAGTAGTGGGAACAATAAATTAGTACCAATATGGAACGAGAAGAATACGAAATAGCGGTAGGATTAGACATAGGAACAACAAAAATTGTTGCTATGATAGGACGTTATAACGAATACGGAAAGATGGAGGTATTGGGTGTCGGAAAATCCAAAAGCCTAGGTGTGCACCGAGGAGTAGTAAATAATATTACCCAAACCATACAATCCATCCAGCAAGCCGTACAAGAGGCAGAAAGTATATCAGGAATGAAAATTGAAGATGTTACAGTCGGTATTGCCGGGCAGCATATACGAAGCTTGCAACACAGCGATTATATTACGCGCCCTAATGCAGACGCTGTTATCGATGAAGAAGATATTGATACACTCTGTAATCAGGTCCATAAGTTAGTGATGCTACCTGGAGAAGAGATTTTACACGTATTACCACAAGAGTATAAAGTAGACGGACAAGCAGAGATCAAAGAACCCGTAGGGATGTTTGGAGGTAGATTAGAAGCTAATTTCCATGTGGTTGTAGGGCAAGTCACTTCGATTAGAAATATAGGTAGATGTGTAAAAAGTTCAGGATTAGAGCTGTCTGATGTCACTTTAGAACCCTTGGCATCTGCTAATGCAGTATTAAGTCAAGAAGAAAAAGAAGCAGGAGTAGCATTAATAGATATAGGAGGAGGTACCACAGATCTTGCGATTTTTAAAGATGGTATCATTCGCCACACTGCAGTAATCCCTTTTGGCGGAAATGTAATTACCGAAGACATAAAAGAAGGATGTTCTATCATAGAAAAACAAGCTGAGTTATTAAAAATAAAATTCGGATCTGCTTGGCCAGGAGAAAATAAAGACAATGAAATTGTCTCTATTCCAGGTTTACGCGGAAGAGAACCTAAAGAAATTACATTAAAAAACTTATCAAAAATCATTCATGCTCGTGTGGTAGAAATTATAGAGCAAGTTTTCTTAGAGATTAAAAACTATGGACACGAGTCTACTAAGAAAAAATTAATAGCTGGTATTGTATTAACAGGAGGTGGGTCTCAGTTAAAACACCTTAAGCAATTGGTAGAATACATCACAGGAATGGATACTAGGATAGGATATCCTAATGAGCATTTAGCAGGGAATAGTAATCCAGAAACGACAAGCCCTATGTATGCTACAGCTGTAGGATTAGTTATGGATAGTCTTGTGCATATTGGTAAACAAAAGAAAGCTATAACAAAAGAAACGTTAGCTGAAGAAGAAACGAAATACCATGATCCTGTAGCTGTCGGAGGAGAAAATATAGAAGAAAATAGAAATATAAATCACACACCTAGAAAAAATATTCTAGAAAAGTGGACAGAAAAATTCAAAGAATTTTTAGACAATGCAGAATAGGGCGGAGCGTTAAGAAAATGTCTTGGAGACATTTTCAGTGAAGTGAGTTGTGAGTGTTATGAAGAGGCTGACTAAAGTTAAAAAGTGACAAGTAGTCTTATAATAGATAAAGTAAAGACATTAAATAAAAAATCTTTTTTATAAAAGAGATAAAATATAACCATAAGTAGGAGAACCATAAAATTAGCAATTATGAGTAGTAGTAATGAAGAGTTTGGAGGCATTTCGTTTGATTTACCAAAAAATCAATCTAATGTAATTAAAGTAATTGGAGTTGGAGGAGGAGGTAGTAATGCCATCAATCACATGTTCCAACAAGGGATCAAAGGAGTTGATTTTGTAATATGCAACACAGACGCCCAAGCATTAGAAAACAGCCCCATCCCTAATAAGATACAACTAGGAGTATCTCTTACAGAAGGTCTCGGAGCTGGCGCCAATCCAGAAGTAGGAGAGCAATCTGCTGTGGAGAGCTATGAAGAGATCAAAACCATGCTGGATACCAATACCAAAATGATATTCATTACTGCAGGCATGGGAGGTGGTACAGGAACAGGAGCAGCACCGATTATTGCCAAAATGGCTAGAGAATTAGACATTCTTAC
Source organism: uncultured Aquimarina sp. (assembly GCA_947493495.1). Classification (GTDB taxonomy): domain Bacteria; phylum Bacteroidota; class Bacteroidia; order Flavobacteriales; family Flavobacteriaceae; genus Aquimarina. The sequence goes on along the minus strand of CANLRN010000059.1, from coordinate 12,110 downwards.
GGTAGGGATCATTACTATACCATTTCAGTTTGAGGGTAAAATGCGTAATGAACAAGCACAATTGGGCGTAGAAAAACTAAGAGCGCAAGTAGACTCTCTGATTGTGATTAATAATAATAAATTAAGAGAAGTATATGGTAATCTTGGTTTTAAAGCAGGTTTTTCTAAAGCAGATGAAGTTCTCGCTACAGCTTCTAGAGGGATAGCTGAAGTAATTACACATCACTACACCCAAAACATAGATTTAAGAGATGCAAAAACAGTACTAAGCAATAGTGGTACGGCAATTATGGGGTCTGCTAATGCCTCTGGTGCTAAACGTGCTCAAGATGCTATCGTAAAAGCATTAGATTCTCCATTACTTAATGATAATAAAATAACAGGTGCTAAAAATGTACTATTGCTAATTGTTTCTGGAAAAGAAGAGATTACTATCGATGAGATCGGAGAAATCAATGACCATATCCAGCAAGAGGCGGGTCACGGCGCCAACATTATTATGGGTGTTGGAGAAGACGAATCTCTAGAAGATGCTATCTCTGTTACTGTCATAGCTACAGGTTTTGATGTAGAACAACAAGATGAAATCGTAAATACAGAAACCAAGAAAATAATCCATACTCTAGAAGAAGAACAACGTACTTCTTCGCAAAACTTATCTCCAAAATCGACAGATACATCGCTAATAATAAATACTCCCGAAAAAGAGGATAGTAGTAAAGAACAAACAATCATTAAACACGAATTGGTAGAGGAAGAAGAGGAGGAGGATATTAAACTTATCCCGACTACAGAATTTCTTAAAAACATCGATGTAGTGGATCATGAAGAAGTTAGCAACTTTATTCCTAATAATGAATTTATAATCATCAATACACAAGATATTATTAATGAGATAGAAATTAATGATGCTAAAGAAATTGAGACAGCGCAAGAACAAGAAGATCAGTTTTCATTAGCATTTGATATGCCAATGGCAGAAAAAGATGAAGAAGAACATGAAGAAGTTGCCCAAGTAGAAAATGGATCATCTCTTACATCGCAACATGAAGAAGAAGAAAAAGCAATAATATTTGATTTAACAGATGATGTTTTAGAGGTAGAAGTCAATGAACCTGTAGAAGTAGTGCCACAAAGTGTCTCAGAACCAGAAGGAGTTCGCAAATATAGCCTTGAAGAATATATGGAAGAAGAAAAAAGGCTAACAGAAGCAAAACCTGAAGTCGAAGTTTTAGAGGAAGAAGATAAAGAAGTGCTTTTTGAGAAAAAGACAATTCCTGTTGCTCCACAAGAATCTGATTCTGATGAAAATATAGATCCAGTAGATCAACCAATTTCAGAAACACTAAAAGCCAGAGCAGCTGAGCGCAGAGCTAAAATGAAAGAGTTTAACTATAAGTTTAGAAATAACACCTCTCATATTGATGATATAGAAAAAGAACCAGCTTACAAACGCGCAGGATTGGATGTAGATTCTAAACCTGAATCTTCAGAATTATCCAGAACCTCTTTAGGGACAGACAGTAATGATGATATCCAAATACGAAAAAACAATTCTTTTCTACACGATAATGTAGATTAAAAGAATTTTATACTATTTATTGATGTATAAACCGATAATCTCATTTGGATTATCGGTTTATTTTTTATCTTCGCAATCTCCAAAAAGATAAAATCGATCAGCTATGAGCTTACAGACAAAAGTAATGACAGCAATGAAAGAAGCTATGAAGGCAAAAGACACTAATGCACTAACTTCATTGCGAGCAATTAAATCTGCAATTCTTTTAGCCCAGACAGAAAGCGGAGCAAAAGAAGAATTAGCGGAAGATCAGGAACTAAAACTATTACAAAAACTAGTCAAACAACGAAAAGATAGCGCAGCTATTTTTGCTGAGCAAAATAGAAATGATTTAGCCCAACCAGAATTGGATCAGGCTAAGGTGATTGAACAATTTTTGCCAGAACAAATGAGTGAAGCAGAGATAGAAGTAGTAGTTGCAGATATAATTACCAAAACGGGTGCTGTAGGAATGAAAGATATGGGTAAGGTGATGGGAATGGCTTCGGGACAGTTAGCTGGTAAAGCAGATGGAAAAACGATTTCTACGATAGTAAAAAGTAAATTATCATAAATAAAACATCTTTCCCCTTTCTTGAGAAGGGGTAGAGATGTGTCTAGGCCGTGTGGCGCAACTGAATAGCGCATCAGATTTCGGCTCTGAGGGTTGGGGGTTTGAATCCCTCCACGGTCACATCAAGCAAGAAACCACGCCATTGGCGTGGTTCTTTGTTTTATGGAGAAACCCAAAGCCAAAAGCTTCAGGGTTTCGGAAGAAAATAAAGAACTAGAGCGATAGCTCGTGGTTTCTTATTTGCAGTAGTGAGTTGAATGGGATCATCGCAGATAATCCTTAGTTTTGAAGTTTTAGAAGAAAATAAAGAACTAAAGCGATAGCTCGTGGTTTCTTATTTGCAGTAGTGAGCTGAATGGGATCAACGAAGTTCATCCCTCCTGGGTCATGAATAATCTCAAACCTCCTGTAAATACTCATATTTACAGGAGGTTTTGATTTTTTGGCTAAATCTAAACAATATTTTAATGTGCTTACATACAGGTCTCTAGGGTTTGAACTCCATATTCAGGTTATGTAAGAAAAACCTCAGAGTTCTATTTGATTAGCGCCGAGCAGACAATTATCGAACTTTTAGATTACAGATTCTAACTTAATACTCTAAAAATCAGTTGATTTGTAAAAAGTTTATTTCACATGATTTTTATTGTATCTTACTAGTAATAAAAATATATGATTTTGTTATTAACTGAAGTTCGGAATTAATCTAATAGCTCTAAGTCAATAATAGTTCTAAAATAGTATTCCTGCTCTTCACCATCTTCGTCTACCTCAATTTCTGTCTCAGAAATGAAAGTAATATTAAATTTTTTACCTATAAATTTTTCATTATTTAGGTTAAACTTTTTAATAGCATCTGGATTGGCTTTAACAAATAATATCATGTCTTCCTCATCTTCTTCATTTGTGTAAATGAAAGTGAAGTGTTCTCCATCAAAACCATCGTAGATCCCTGATATGATTTCAGTATCTTGGTTATAAGGAGTTTGAGATTGAAGTGCAGTATTACAAAATAATGCAACTAGCACAAATATTATATTCTTTAAGTTTTTCATCATACATAAGATTTAAGTTTTATTTTATTATTAAGGCCAGATTATTATCACTTCAAGTCTGGTGCTTTTAGTAAATTATCTCTTAGATACTTACAGGTGATCGATTGATAGTATATTGCTCTTTGTTTTTAAAATTAGGACGCATTTTATTTAAAAGGTCACTCAAATTATACAGGTTTAGGTCTATTTTTTAAGCTAATTCTAACTTCTCAATTTTGAAGGAAACAAAATCTTCATCATCTTCTTCGATATATTCTGAATACGTAATTTCAAAACTTTTGCCTTTGAATCTATCTGATTTAAGGTCGAATTTCCGAGCTACTAAGGATGAGATATCTTCAAACACGACAGTCTCGCCGTTTTCCATCTCAAATTGATAGTATCCATCGTAGTATTTCTTAAATACTCCGTACTCTACATTTCGATTAATGATAGTGCCATTCATATTTACTAATTTTAAAGGTTCAATTCGCAAGGTTTAAATAAGGATTTCACTACTTTCTTATCTGATTTTCCAAGAAATTTTATAGCATCTTTCCAATACACCCATTCAATTTTTCTAAATTTATGTGGCTCAGCAAGTGTATATGGTTTTGTATAATCTTTACACAAAAAATAATGCTTAGAAAGTTTTTGTTTATTTTTTAGTTGGATAGTAATAGAACATTGATATTCTAAATCTTCCACACAGAGTTTAAGCATGACTTCTTCATAAGCTTCACGTATCAAAGCATCTTCTGGAGATTCTCCGTGTTCTAAAAACCCTCCTATAAGTCCGTATTTCAGCTCTGCGGTTCGCTTTTGTAATACTAACAATTGATCTCCTTGATACAAGATTAATCTGGATTTTTCTTTGTGTTTTTCGATTTTCATAGCTAGTTAATATTGCTTTAAATAACCATATTGTTTTATTTTCTAATGCTTATACTCGAGAATGATAATTTTTTAAAATAGAATCCATTTCTTTTTCTCCTTTACTAATTTGTACAGCTAATTGCCATAGTTCTTCATTTAGTAATCCAATTAAAGGTTGTTTTACTTTGGATATGTATTTAAAAGCTTTTATTAATTTCTTATCCCAAGATTTATGATATTTTAATAAATCATCTGGATACACAGTTTTTCTTTTTGTTCCTTCGTCAATAGCCCTAAAAGGACTATCGATATTTAGATAACCATAATCGTCTGTTAACTGTTCACCAGGATGAATATCCCGAATAGCCAACTCAAAATTATAAGCAGTGGTAAGGCAATTGGCATTAAAACTATGATTCACAAAACGTCCATTATCCCAACATAATACCAGATTACCCAGATTGTTTTTATAAGCATACGTTTCTAAAATATTCTTATAAATAGGTTCTAATACTTTATATTGATCAGGGGTAAACTCACGATCAAACTTATCTAATACCCAAGTGATTGTTCCCTTAGGAATTAATTCTTTAGCTACTACACCATAACCAACTTCATCACTTATAAACCGTATTTCTGTATCGGGGTGTATCATCTCTTAAATTTTAATTTCTTTTCAATGGCTTCAATCATAATATTAGCAATATCTAATCCGGTTGCATTTTCTATCCCTTCTAGTCCTGGAGAAGAATTTACCTCTAGTAATAAAGGGCCTTTGTTGGATCGAATAATATCAACCCCTGCCACAGGAAGATTCAAAATTTTAGCAGCCTTAATGGCTAGTTTACGTTCTTCTGTGGTTATTTTGATTTTAGAAGCAGCACCTCCTTGATGGATATTAGCTCTAAATTCTCCTTTTGCTGCCTGCCGTTGCATCGATGCGACTACTTTTCCGTTAACTACAAAACATCGAATATCCTGACCATTAGCTTCTTTAATAAATTCCTGCACCAAAATATTAGTCTGCACACTTTTGAATGCGTTAATTACACTCTCTGCAGCTTTATTAGTTTCTGCTAGTACTACTCCCTTACCTTGAGTGCTTTCTAAAAGTTTAATGATTAGTGGAGCACCATTTACCATTTTTATTAAATCCTTGGTATCTAAAGGTGATTTTGCAAATCCAGTAATCGGAATATGAATATCGTGTTTGGCAAAAAGTTGAGTTGCCAATAGTTTATCTCGAGACTGGGTAATGGCTTCTGCTGTATTCAAACAAAAAACTCCCATAGAATCGAATTGACGTATTAGTGCACACGCATAAAAAGTCATTGATGGTCGTATCCTCGGGATAATGGCATCAAATTCATCTATAATATTTCCTCCGCGATATCGTATTTCTGGTTCTGTAGCATCTAACTTCATATAAGCCTGCTCTACATTTAGAAATACCATTTCGTGACCTCTGGCTATACCTGCTTCAACAATGCGCTTATTGCTATATAATTCTGGATTACTTGCTAGTAATGCAATTTTTAATCCTGATTTTTCTTTAAAAAATGGCTTGTATTTTGTTTGAATTTCGTTAAGAGTAAAATTTTGCAATGCAAAACTAATAGAGGGGTTTACTATATATCTATTTATTAATGCTTCACGACCTAATAACATTCGAAATTCCATTGCGTCACGATTGGCTAGAGTTAACTCGATATCAAATGTGATTCCGCCAAGGGTTACAGGCGTTTTGATCACAAAACGTTGTTCTGCAATCCCAGATGAGCTTTTTACCACTCTTTTATCATGAAGTTTGGTTTCACATCGAATCACTATACTTCTGTTATCTTGAATAGGATTTACTTCGAAGCGTACCCATTCTTCAGTACCTTTATGGATAAGTTTGATATTGTTTGCCTGGATAGAAGAAGTCTTTGCCCCAGAATCTACTCTTGCTTTGATTGCTGGAATACCAAATTCTTCAAAGACACACCATTCCTCGCTTCCGATTACTTTTAGTTCGTTATTTATTATAGTTTCTAACACTTGATTAGTTTTCTTATTATGTTAATTTTTGAATAAAAAGGTCAATCACTTCTACCAGAATCAAGATGATTATTATCCACTCCAGTTTACTACTTTCTCTATGAAACATGATATCCTTAAAAAGTTCTAGATTTTCTTTAATGATTTCTATCTGATCGTGAATACTACGGTACCGATCTTTAAGATCAAATACTCGTTTAAGATCTTGATCCAATTTATTAAGAGTTTCATCATCCCAAGTCACATCGTGAGAATCAAAAATGTATAAATTCTCTGATATTTTGTTTTTTATATTTAATACCCGACCAATATATTTTTTAAGTTTTTTACCACTTATGTCTAACTTTCCTTTTTCTTCAAGATAGGTAGTATGTAATCGAGTATCCTCTAATATTTGCTCCGAGACATTAGCATAATGATCTAAAGCAACAGACTGAGAAACATTTAGTATAACCAAGCGAAGTGATTCTACACTACATTCTTTTAATGTAATAGTACCAATAGATACTTTATTTACTGTTTCTCCTATAATGACATTGATATTTTCCAAAATATTTTCTTTAACAATTCCTTTTGCATACATCAATATTTCATTACTAATTCGTTCTGCTTCATCTTTATTTATGTTATAAAAGCAAACTACTCCATATTTAAAAACATAGATATATTGCCCTTGAAACCACTCATAAAACAGCTCATCACTATCATAAAATAATAGTTCTGCTTCAAAATCATTTTTACAGTTTCTAATAGAAATGATATCGGCAATTTGTACGGCGTATACTTCACTTGTCATTTTCTATACGGTGAATATCTCTCTGTGATCTTTAAAACTTTTAAACTCTACCATATATCCGTTAGGGTCTTTTACAAAGAAAGAGAGGTGTTCTCCGACTTTGTTTTCAAAAAAAGTTACCTCTGTGGTTACTTGAAGATCCATAGAGAACAGACGTGAATACAACATTCCCCAAGTTTCTACATCGATAATAACCCCAAAGTGAAAAGACGGCAATATTTGATTATTCAAACGGTAATTCTTAAAATCAAAACTAAATTCTCCAGTTTTGGTAAATGTGATTTGATTACCACACAAGTTGACATCCAACCAATTGTCAGTGCTCCTTCCTAATTCGGCATCAAGTTTATTAATATAGAAGTCTTTTGTTTTTTCTAGATCTTCACATGGAAGTGCTAGATGAAATTCTGCATTTTTCATTATTTTGCTATTTTATTCTTCTTCGATTTCAGAAGCGTTAGGTAAGCCTTGCTCTTTTTCACTATCAATATCATCATGATCTTCCATTGCAGTCACAAGACGCTTACTTACTTTTACGAGATATAGTGTATCTTCAGTTTTTACTTCTACACATTCTACTATTTCGTTTTGAGCGTTTCTAAAAGTGATGACATCTTCATCATCATATCCATCAGGATATTTGTCCACTAATAGATCTAGAATGTTATTGTTTAACTTCTTGTAATCAACAATTACTTTTTTCAAATGTGCGTTTCGTTGTGTTTTCATTTTTACATATCTAATAGGTAGCCAAATATTAATGGAGCTACAATGGTTGCATCACTTTCTATTACAAATTTTGGGGTATCAATATCCAGTTTCCCCCAGGTAATCTTTTCATTAGGTACTGCACCAGAATAAGATCCATAACTTGTAGTTGAGTCACTTATTTGGCAGAAATAATTCCAAAAAGGAGTTTCTGTTCTTTCCATATCCTGATATAGCATCGGTACTACACAAATGGGGAAATCACCTGCGATACCACCTCCAATCTGGAAGAAACCTATACCATTTTCTGAACTATCAGTATACCAATCGGCTAGGAAGGTCATATACTCAATGCCTGATTTCATGGTACTTGCCTTCAGCTCTCCTTTCATTACATAGCTAGCAAATATATTTCCCATGGTGCTGTCCTCCCAACCCGGTACTACCATAGGAAGATTAGCTTTTGCTGCAGCATACATCCAGGAGTCTTTTATGTCTATTTCATAGTATTCTTCAAGTACACCGGAGAGTAATAACCTATACATAAATTCATGGGGGAAATAGCGTTCTCCTGCTTCTTCCGCATCCTTCCATATTTTAAAAATATGTTTCTGTATTCTTCTAAAAGCTTCTTCCTCTGGGATACATGTATCAGTGACACGATTTAATCCCTTTTCAAGTAATTCCCATTCCTGTAGTGGAGTCAAGTCCCTATAATTGGGTATTCTTTCATAATGACTATGTGCTACCAGATTCATAATATCTTCTTCGAGATTGGCTCCTGTACAAGAAATGATATGTACTTTATCCCGTCGAATCATTTCTGCAAAGATTTTTCCAAGCTCTGCAGTACTCATTGCACCAGCAAGAGAAACCAGCATTTTTCCACCATTAGCTAATTGAGATTCATATCTTTTTGCTGCATCTACTAGTGTCGCAGCATTAAAATGGAGAAAGTACTTTTCTATAAATTTTGAAATTTCGCCTTTACCTTTCATCGTACTCTTCGTAATTAGATTTAAATTTTTTTAAGGTTTCATTTTCTGTGATGTGATTCTCATCATCCAAGGTTTCTTCACTGTCCTCAAACTTATAGTTCAACATTTTATAGTATAGTTTAGCAGCAGCAAAATCTGATGCCTTACTGGATGCGTTAGGACATAATTCAACAATATCAAATCCTACAACGTTCTTCTCTGCAAATACTTTTCTTAAGAATTCCAGAGTTTCATACCAGAATAATCCACCGGGTTCAGGAGTTCCGGTTGCAGGTAATATAGAAGGGTCAAAGGCATCCAAATCAAAGGTGATATATACGTTGTCGGTCATTAGGTCAATCACATTATCCATCCAATAATCATCAGTTGCCATTTCGTGAGCAAAGAATACCTGATCTTCATTCATCACAAGTTTTTCCGAGGCATCCATGCTTCTGATCCCGACCTGAATAAGATTCGTATTTTGATTGGCCTCATATAATGCGCAAGCATGATTGTATTTAGAGCCACTGTATTCTTCTCTTAAGTCGGCATGAGCATCAATTTGCACAACCGTTAAATCTTGAAAACACTCATCAAAAGCGCGGATAGCACCAATAGAAATAGAATGTTCTCCTCCAAAAAGAGTCACAAACTTGTTACGTTTTACATGAGACTTAACCCTATGGTGTACTGCCGAAACCATAGTTTCTGGAGAAGCTTTTTCTTCTATTGGTTCAGTAAGACAAATACCTTGTTTATACACCTCACTATTGGTTTCTATATCATAGAGTTCCATGTTTTCTGAGGCATGCAAAAAAGCTTCTGGTCCTTTATCTGCTCCTTTTCCCCAAGTGCTGGTTCCATCATAAGGCACAGGGATTAATACTACTTTTGATTTGTCATAGCTGGCATACTCTTTTGGAATCCCAGCATATGTTTTCTCAGTTTCCATTTTTAAAATATTTGGATTTAATAAATTAGTTAGAATTTATAATTATTTCTTGTTCTGAATATTCTAAACTTTCTTCTTTTGTTGTTTTTTGATACCCAAGAATAGATAATAACTGCTCAGAGGTTTGTTGCGGTGCAAAAACTTCAGTGATGATCTTTCCATTTTCGTCACGATCTATCAAAATATGTTTAGGTTGTGGTATTAAGCAATGCTGCAATCCACCAAAACCACCAATAGTCTCTTGGTATGCACCTGTATTAAAAAATCCAATGTACAGCGGTTTATCTTTTCTATATTTTGGAAGATAAATAGCATTCATATGTTGTTCAGAGTTGTAATAATCATCACTATCACAAGTAAGGCCCCCTAGCAATACACGTTCATATTCTTCTTGCCATCTATTTATTGCAAGCATTACAAAACGTTTATTTATCGCCCATGTATCCGGCATGGTTGTAATGAAAGATGAATTGATCATATTCCATTTTTCGCGATCGTTTTGTTGTTTTTGATATAATATCTCATAAATAACACCACCACTTTCGCCCACTGTAAAACTTCCAAATTCTGTAAATATATGAGGAACATCTACTCGTGCTTCTTCGCAAGCAATCTGTATTTGATGTACGATTTCGTTAACCATATATTGGTAATCATAATCAAATGCCAAAGAGTTTTTTATGGGAAAACCTCCTCCAATGTTTAAGCTATCTAATGATGGGCATATTTTTTTTAGACTGACATATACCTTTAGACACTTCAGTAGCTCATTCCAGTAGTAAGCGGTATCACGAATACCAGTATTAATAAAGAAATGAAGCATTTTTAGTTTCGCTTTTGGGTTATTTTTAATTTGATTATTATAAAAAGACACAATATTTCGATACCCAATTCCTAATCTGGAAGTATAAAATTCAAACTTTGGTTCTTCTTCTGAAGCAATGCGGATACCAACCTGAAAATCTTCATTGATCACCTTGCTTAATAAATCTAACTCCTCATAATTATCAATGATAGGAATACAATTATAATGTCCGTTATTAATCAATCGGGCGATATTCTGAATATATTGATCACGTTTAAAACCATTACTGATAATGTAAGTGTCTTCATTGATTTTGCCTTGTGCTTTTAAATGTTCTACGATGTCCATATCAAAAGCCGAAGAGGTTTCTATATGAACATCACTTTTTACAGCTTCATTTAATACATGCTGAAAATGAGAGCTTTTGGTACAATAACAATAGTTATAATTACCGGCATAATTATTTACCTTCATTGCATTATGAAACCAGTTTTTTGCTCTATTAATATTCTCAGATATTTTGGGTAGGTAGGTAAATTTTAGCGGGGCACCATATTGAGCGATCAGTTCCATAAGATCGATTCCATGAAATTGTAATTGATCATCCTCCAGTTTAAATTCTTCTTGAGGAAAATGAAAGGTTTGATCGATGAGATCGATATATTTTGTTTTCATCTGTTTTGTTTTTGATGTACAGATACCAATGACCATTACGAACACAGACTAGAAAGCCTAGTGATCAATGAATCATTCCATTATACGGGGTTTTAAAAAATTAGAAATAGATTGGATAAATGATTGCATCATTTACACAAATCACCTCATATTCGAATAATAGAAATGGTGTAAGAAACGAATGATATTCGTTCAAAAAACTGAAGTGCAATTGTATACTTTTTGGAAGTCAGTCTGAGAATTCGGTTCCTCATCCTTGAGGCAGCTTTTGGAGCAGACTTCTTTATGCTCCTAAGCCCGAATCTGAAAAACGTTTTCATTTATGTAGGCAATGCGTCCTTAATGGACTCATTATTAGTTATACTCAAATGTAATAAAAAAGTAGTATCATTTTTTTTTTTTTTAAAATTAACAATAACGTTTATGTGAAAACAATAATTGATCTTAATTCGTGAAATTTAAAATTGAGATATATCATTTTAAAAATGTGAAATTGCCAAGTACTCTTTATAAGGAGACATACCTTTACCGATTTTCCTACTAAACAAGCTAAGCCTTTTAAATTTATTGAACTTTTTGATCTTTGATAATCAATTACTTATTTAAAACGCTGAAATTTTTTTAAAAAACAAAACTCATTGTAAAATATTAATTTACAAGAGATTAAATTCGAAAGTAGCAGAAACAGGAATCGAACCTGTGTCCGCCTCATTTGGATATGAATTTCTAAAATTTATGGTTGGAATAGGAGTAGACCTTGTTTATGAATATGTTAAAATAAATCAAAGTACTTTGCTAACTGTTTGGTTTTTAGTAGTTCACTTTCAAAAGGGTTCGACATTTGTCCACTCTGGGTCACATCAAGCAAGAAACCACGCCATTGGCGTGGTTCTTTGTTTCATGGAGAAACCCGAAGCCAAAAGCTTCATGGTTTCGGAATAAAATAAAGAACTAAAGCGATAGCTCGTGGTTTCTTATACGATTTGTGATTAAAAAATTCGTATAAATTCATTGAATTATTTTTTCTTTATACAAGGTAAAAAAATCAAGCATAGCTATAGCTACGGTTTATTTTTTAAACGAAGTAGAAAGGAAAAAGAAACGATGAA
>CANLRN010000058.1 GCA_947493495.1 uncultured Aquimarina sp. | reverse complement strand
GAAAGGTTATAATCAAAATATTTTAACCTATGAATTTTGAAATTATTTTTCAAAAACACAAAATTCTGGATAAACTCCTCTCTTAAAACAGATTAGTTATAATTTGTACTGCTAATTATAAGCATTCATCCATATTATATTCCTGTATAATTAGAAGGGGTGATGGCCTTAAGTTCAGATTTTATACTATCAGATACGTCTAATGTCTCTATGAAATCTGCAATAGAATTTTGATTAATCGTAGCATTGGTACGAGTTAATCCTTTTAGAGCTTCATAAGGATTAGGATAGCCTTCTCGCCTTAAGATTGTCTGTATTGCTTCAGCTACAACGGCCCAATTATTTTCTAGATCTTGTGCAAACTTAGCCTCATTCAATAATAATTTGTTCAGCCCTTTTAGCGTAGCCTGAAACGCAATGATCGTATGTCCAAACGGGACTCCCACATTTCTTAATACGGTACTATCTGTAAGATCACGTTGTAGTCTACTTACAGGCAATTTTGCAGCAAGATGCTCGAAGATCGCATTAGCAATGCCGATGTTTCCTTCACTATTTTCAAAATCTATTGGATTTACTTTATGTGGCATGGCAGAGGATCCTACTTCGCCTTTTTTTATTTTTTGTTTAAAATAATCCATCGAGACATAGGACCATACATCACGATCCAAGTCCAGAATAATTGTATTGATACGTTTTAACCCATCAAATAATGCAGCCATATGATCATAATGCTCTATTTGCGTGGTAGGAAACGAATGATATAGTCCTAATTTTTCTTGTACAAACTGAGTACCAAATGCTTTCCAGTCTATAGCCGGATAAGCCACTTTATGCGCATTGAAATTACCTGTAGCACCACCAAATTTGGCAGCACTGGGGATATCATTTAGTAGATCAAATTGCGCTTCTAATCTAGTAACATATACCTGAAATTCTTTGCCTAATCGGGTAGGAGAGGCAGGTTGCCCGTGAGTTCGAGCCAACATAGGAATATGTGCCCATTCTTCTACTAAAGATTTTAATTTACTTAATACCTCTTGATAATGTGGGATATATACATCACCTATGGCTTCTTTGATACTTAACGGGATTGCTGTATTATTTATATCCTGAGAAGTTAACCCAAAATGTATAAACTCTTTATATGCTTGTAATCCTAATTGATCGAATTTCTCTTTTATAAAATATTCAACCGCTTTTACATCGTGATTAGTAACTTTTTCTATGTCTTTTATTGCCTCTGCATCTTGCGTAGAAAAATTAAGATAAATCTCTTTTAGTTTGTCGTGTGTAGCAGTGTCGATATCTTGTAATTGTGGTAGTGGTATTTCACAGAGTGCAATAAAATATTCGATTTCTACCAGTACACGATATTTGATTAAAGCTTCTTCACTAAAATATGCATTTAGTGATTGCGTTTTCGATGCATAACGCCCATCGATTGGCGAGATAGCTTGTAGAGGAGATAAAGACATAATAATTTTTTAGAAAGCTGCAAAGATAGTTCAATTAATAACGAATACCGAAGTACTCACTTGGATTTTTTGATCTTACAGTGTAGATACTATTTGGATAATTGCTCTAATCGTTTTTTTTCTTCTGCGGATAATTTATCGATCCCTTTTTGATGTATTTTGTCTAATAAGGTATTTAATTCTTTTTCGCTATCAACTTTAGAAATATTATAGTGATCATCTATATCTAGTAAGCCTTCGGGCTTTTTATTGATATCTTTTTTGAATTGTAAAAAGCCTGGTTTTAGCCATTTAATGACTAAAAAAATAATTACAAAGGCTATGAGTAGGGCAATAGACATATAAATGACAATATAGTAAAATTAGATATTAGATCATAGAGCGAACAATTTTTTTGACAGTATCATTTTTACTATCTAATACTTTTTATAAAATCACCTATTGTTTCGACTCCGTTATTGGTAAGGTGCTTTATAAATGCAGAACCTATGATAGCTCCTTTTCCAGTTTTTGTAGCTTGTGTAAAAGTTTCGTTATCACTAATTCCAAATCCGACTATCTGGGGAGATTTTAGATTCATATTGGCAATTCGGTTAAAATAAGTTTCTTGCGTATTTCCGAAACCAGAAGTAGAACCTGTCACACTTGCAGAACTTACCATATAAATAAATCCATTAGAGACACTATCGATAAATTGAATACGCTCGTCAGAGGTTTGCGGAGTAATTAAAAAAACATTAATCAAGCCATATTTCTCAAAAGTAGCTTGATAATGTTCGTGATATTCTGCCACAGGAAGATCAGGAATGATCAATCCATCAATACCAATTTCCTTGCATTTGGCACAAAAAGCATCGACACCATATTGCATCATCGGATTAAAATATCCCATAATAATTAAAGGGATATTTACAGAAGCTCTAATATCTGCGAGTTGCTCAAATAAAATATTGGTAGTCATTCCATTTTTTAATGCTGCTGTAGAACTTTCTTGTATGGTAGGGCCATCTGCTAGAGGATCACTGAATGGTAGCCCAATTTCAATCATGTCTACACCACTTTTTTCTAGATCTTGTATAATTGTTTTAGTATCAAGAAGTGATGGGTATCCAGCAGTAAAATAAATAGATAATAATTTTTTGTCTTCTGCTAATTTTTGGTTTATTCGGTTCATTTTAATATTTAGTATTAAGTATTAAGTACAAATAGTGAGTTCATAAAATGTTTTTTTGTAAAATTCACCTTACTACTCATTACTCAGTATTTATCACTAATTTTTACAATTTAAAATAATCAATATAGGTGTTTAAATCTTTATCTCCACGACCAGAAAGACTTATCACTACAATATCATCTGGTTGAAACTTTTTATCATTAAATATAGCCAACGCATGAGAGGATTCAATGGCAGGAATGATTCCTTCTAGTTGTGATAATTCTAGTCCTGCAGCCATAGCATCATCGTCAGTTACAGAGAAAAACTCGGCACGTCCTGTCTTATATAAATGAGAATGCAAAGGCCCAACCCCAGGATAATCTAATCCTGCAGAGATAGAATACGGCTCTGTAATTTGTCCATCAGCGGTTTGCATCAATAAGGTTTTACATCCGTGAATGATTCCTTCTTTTCCTAATTGCGAGGTTGCAGCACTTTCTCCAGAATTGACCCCTTTTCCTGCAGCTTCCACCGCGATAATACCTACAGTAGACTCATCTAAAAAGTGATAATATGTTCCAGCAGCATTACTACCACCTCCAATACAGGCAATCACATAATCAGGGTTTTCTCTTCCTTCTTTTTCTCGGAGCTGCCATTTGATCTCTTCAGAGATAATAGACTGAAATCGTGTTACCATATCTGGGTAGGGATGTGGCCCTATGGCAGATCCAATTATGTAATGTGTATCTACAGGATTATTGATCCAATCGCGAATGGCTTCATTAGTAGCATCTTTTAGGGTTTTACTTCCTGATTTTGCCGGTCGTACTTCTGCACCAAGCATTTTCATACGTGCTACATTGGGTGCTTGACGTTTGATATCAATCTCTCCCATATAAACGATGCATTCTATCCCCATCAATGCACATACTGTTGCCGTTGCAACTCCGTGTTGCCCTGCACCAGTTTCTGCAATGATCCTGTTTTTACCTAATTTTTTAGCCACCAAAATCTGTCCGATAGTATTGTTTACTTTGTGCGCTCCGGTATGGTTTAGATCTTCACGTTTTAGATATACCTTGGTATTGTATTTTTCTGATAAACGCATGGCATAATATAATGGAGAAGGACGACCTACATAATCTTTGAGCAATTGATCAAACTCTTGCTTAAAAGACGGTTCGTTCATAATATTCAGGTATGCAAGTCTTAATTCTTCAACATTAGGATATAGCATTTCTGGGATGTATGCTCCCCCAAAATCTCCATAATATCCATTTTCATTTACTTGATAACTCATGTTCTTTTATTTTTTGGCGTGTCCCGAAAGGTCGGGCTATCCGTTTCAATTCCTCGTTTGATTACCTTCGATACACTCAGGATAATAAAACTGTGGGATTTACACTGCTATCCCTCACGCATTTTATTTTAGTTATTAATTGATGTATTATATGTTTTTTTAATATACTTACCTAACCCAAATAATATTTTGTCAATATAATAGAGAAAATCTTCGTGGTCATTATTTTTTTGACGTTTTAGAATATTCGCTAGCCAACTTTTATATTCGGTAATAAGTACTTTGTGTTTTTTAGAGATTGTATTTAATGTTTTAAAGTCTTCCTTATTTCTGATACATTGATAGAATTTAAATGCTCTCAAAATATGTTGATCAATAATGGGTTCACTATTGGGAGAATTTATTTTTTTTCCGAATTGATAAAAAACTATTCCTTTTGTTTTGTTTTCAAAATTAGTGTTAATTATCCCTTCAATGATATGTTTTTCTTTACCAAAATCGCCATTTTTCCATAATATAGATAGCATCAGTTTTTCTAGAGTTATGAGATCTTGCTTGTTTACTAAATTTTTAAACTCAAGATTTTCTTTTTTCAATTTTTCAATTTCATTTTTTGAGATTCTAAATTTTAGTCTAGGGTATTTTTTTTCGTTTATAAAAAACTGCTGCCCTAGATCCTCTTTCATTTCAGACTCTAATGCTTTGAGTGTTTCTATGTTTAAACTTTTTTCAATCTGGCTACATTTATCATAGATCAATTGAGAGAAAGTATCGATAGCATTAGAACTCATATTTTTGATTATTTTAATGTAGTTATAAACTTCTTTAACTCTTTTATGTTTTTTAATCCAGGTTCGATTTCAAATTTGCTATTCACATCAATACCGTGGATGGGTAAATCGGTTTTCAGGATTTCTTTAATTTTTTTGATTTCAGTGAGTCCAATTCCGCCACTTAAAATAAACGGAGTGGTAGAGGAATAATTTTTTAGGACACTCCAATTAAATGTATATCCATTGCCACCTTTTTCTTTGCCCTTAGTATCAAAAAGAAAATAATCGACAATACCTTCATACGGTTTTAGTCTATTGAAGTCAAATTCGTCTTTTATAGAAAATACTTTCCAGATTTCTATCGACTTTCGATGATCTAATAATTTAGCGTCTAGGTTTTGGCAATATTCTGGAGTTTCATCTCCGTGTAGCTGGATTGCTTTAAAATTATATTGGGTTACTTTTTTGATAATAAATTCTATTGAAGCATCGACAAAAACTCCTGTTTTCTTAATTGAATCTGGTAGCTTAGGAATATCTCCTTCAAAATTTCTAGGAGATTTTTCATAAAAAATAAAACCAAGATAGTCAGGCAATAACGTTGCTACTGTCTGTATGTTGTCCTGATATTTCATCCCGCACACCTTTAATTTCATCCTTGTAGCACTTTTATAAACTCAATAGCATTGGTTCCAGGGTTATCGGTTTTCATAAAATTTTCACCTATTAAAAACCCTTGATATCCATATTGTTGTAAATCTTTGATAGCTTCAATAGTACTGATACCACTTTCAGAAACTTTTACAAAATCATCAGGGATATGTGTACTCAATTCTTTACTGACATCGGTATTTACCTCAAAAGTTTTTAGATTGCGATTATTAACGCCTAACATATCTAGAGAAGGCATGATGGATTTTTCTAATTCTTCTAGATTATGAACTTCTAATAATACATCAAGTGACAGGCTTTTAGCAAATTCGGATAATGATTTTATTTCCTCTCTAGATAGTACTACTGCAATTAATAGGATTACATCTGCTCCATAAGCCTTAGCTTCTAGGAGCTGGTATTCATCGATAATAAATTCTTTGCGAAGCAGAGGCATTTTTACAGAAGCTCTAGCCAAAAGAAGATCATCTAACGATCCTCCAAAATACTTTCCGTCTGTTAGTATAGACATTCCGCAGACTCCAGCTTTTTCATATCCTGTAGCTACATCTTGTACACTTACACTTTGATTAATTACAGATTTAGATGGGGATCTGCGTTTATGTTCTGCAATGATTCCTGTAGTGCTCTCTCGTAATGCATTTGCTAAAGAATTTTCTTGCCGCTCAAACAATACAGAGTTTTCTAACTGTTTTGTTGGGATCAAACTTTTTCTAAGTTCTACTTCTTTGTATTTATCGATTACTATTTTGTCGAGAATATTCATTTGTAGAGTATTGTTTATTGACAAATTTCTTTTTTATACTTATGATTATCAGAAAAATTATGAAACTAATTTTTACTCAATTCTTGTACTTTACGTAAAGTTTTTAATCCTTTTCCTGAGAGTAACGATTCTTTTGCACGTTCAAACCCTTCAATAGGTTGTACTCCTTCTACAGTAGCAATTGCCATCCCAGCATTAGCGCAAACTACATGATTTTGCGCATCTGTACCTTTTCCTTGTAGGATATTCATAAAGATTGCGGCAGAGTCCTCTATAGAATCACCTCCAGCTATTTGTTCTTGTTTCAGTGCTGTTACTCCAAAATCTTGTGGAGTTAACATTCCTTCTGTATGATTAGAGATTGTTTTGGTGCTTCCAGTAAGAGATATTTCGTCATAGCCATCTAATGCGTGGATGATGGTAAAATTCTTATCAGTATTTTGGTATAAATATCCATACATCCTAGCTAGTTCTAGATTAAAAACGCCTACGATCTGATTTTTAGGGAATGCAGGATTGACCATAGGGCCTAACATATTAAAAAATGTTTTGACACCTAACTCTCTGCGTATTGGAGCGACATTTTTCATAGCTGGATGAAATAGAGGTGCGTGTAAAACACATATGCCAGCTTCTTCGATACTTCGTTTCAGGAAGTCTTTATCATTACTAAATTTAATCCCTAAATGTTCCATTACATTAGAGCTTCCACATTTCGAGGATACTCCATAGTTACCATGCTTTGTTACCTTAATACCTGCTCCAGCAGAAACAAAAGAGGATAGAGTAGAGATATTAAAAGTATCTTTGCCATCTCCTCCTGTGCCACATAGATCTATAGGATTGTACTCACTTAAATCTACAGCAATGCATAATTCTAATAATGCATCTCTAAACCCTTCTAATTCTTCTACAGTAATACTACGCATCATATATACGGTTAAAAAAGAGGCAATCTGACTAGGGTTATAGGACCCTTTAGAAATATTGACTAATACGCTTTTGGCTTCTTCTTTAGAGATGGTTTCGTGATTGATTAATCTATTGAGCAATGCTTTCATATGTTCTTTTTGTTTTTTTTAGCGATTAGCTTTTGGCATAAGCTTGGACTAACTTTTTTCGTGCTATTTCATTTTGTTTTACATACTTCTACTAATGAATTAGTGCTAATTATGAACCCAATTTTCTAACATTTTTTTTCCATCAGGGGTTAATACAGATTCTGGGTGAAATTGTACACCTCGAACATCTAACTCTCTATGACGTAGTGACATGATTTGACCATTTGTATCATAAGATGTTACTTCTAGAGAAGCTGGGAGATCTGTATCAGCGACAACCCAAGAATGATATCTACCTACGTCAAAGGTGTTATTTAATCCTTTAAAGAGAGGCTCATCTGTCACAGAGAGGGTTACTGATGTTGCCACTCCGTGGTATACCTCATCGAGATTGATAAGGTTTCCTCCAAAAACCTCTCCTATGGCTTGTTGTCCTAGGCAAACACCAAAAATACTTTTGGTATTGGCATAGACCTTTATTATTTCTTTAAGCAATCCTGCTTCATCAGGAATTCCAGGCCCTGGAGATAATACTATTTTATTAAAAGGAGCTACTTCTTCGATCGTTAATTGATCATTTCGTTTTACGACTACATCGCAATCCAGATCTTCTAGATAGTGGACTAGGTTGTATACAAATGAATCGTAGTTGTCTATTACTAATATTTTCATTTTCATTTTATTAGATCTGATTTTAAGTTATAGTAATTGGTATTTTTTATTGTTTTGATGTTTTACTAATTACTTTATATTTTTTCTATACTATGCATATCAGTTGTAAATAGAGATACTTAGTGAGTTATTGTCTAGCGAATATAGTCCTACTCATATCATAAGGTGTGTCCTTATATTCCTTCTGCTAATTTTAATGCTTTAGTGAGTGCTCCTAATTTATTGTATACCTCTTGCAACTCACTTTCTTCATTAGATTCGTTGACTAATCCTGCTCCTGCTTGCCAGTGTAATGTGTGATTTTTACTTAAAAAGGTTCGAATCATAATCGCGTGATTAAAATTGCCTTCAAAATCCATAAAACCGATAGCGCCGCCGTAAAAATCTCTATTTACGGTTTCATATTTCTCTATAAGTTGCATGGCCATATGTTTAGGCGCACCACTTAATGTTCCAGCAGGAAATGTGTCTGCTACTACTTGCATGGTGGTGGTATCCGAGTGTTTTTTTCCAGTTACTTTACTTACTAGATGGATGACATGTGAATAAAACTGGACTTCGCGATAGGTCTCTACAGTGACTTGACTTCCATTACGACTTAAATCATTACGAGCCAGATCTACTAACATTACATGCTCCGCGTTTTCTTTTTCATCTATGGATAGCTTTTTTGCAAGCTCAGCATCTTGTTCGTCATTACCCGTACGCTTAAAAGTACCTGCAATTGGGTGAATCTCTGCAATATTTTCTTTTACAACTAATTGCGCTTCAGGAGAGCTTCCGAAAATCTTAAAATCTCCATAGTCAAAATAGAATAGATAAGGAGATGGGTTGATGCTACGTAATGCTCTGTAGACATTAAACTCATCACCTTTGAATTTTTGCGAAAACCTCTTGGACAACACGAGTTGAAAAACATCACCTCGCTGACAGTGTTTCTTAGCTAGTGCTACATGTTTTTTATAGTGTTCATCATCTAAATTAGAGGTGGTATCACCTGTGGAGGCAAAGCTATAGGATGCGAAATTTTTTATATTGAGCAAGGATTCTATCTCGGCAATATTACTTTCAGATTGATAACAATGTGCAAAAATATAGGCTTCGTTATTAAAATGATTAATGGCTATGATATTCTGATAGACGGTATATAAAATATCCGGAATATCTAATGTTTTGTCTTTTTTAGAAATGGTGATATCCTCAAAATAGCGAACCGCATCGTAGGCGATATACCCAAAAAGCCCATTGCTAATAAACTTGAAATTACTTTTGGTGGTTTCGAATTTATCACTGAATTCTTCAATGATTTGTGGGATATTAGTTTGCTGAGTAATGGGGGTTATAGTACTACTTTTATCAGGGTAGGTTGTGTAGATAGTTTCATTTTTTATCGTAATATTAGCTATTGGGTTACAGCAGATGTAAGAGAAACTATTCTCATTACCTCGGTAATCACTACTTTCTAACAAGAGACTATTGGGAAAACGATCTCTGATTTTGAGATATACACTCACAGGAGTGATTGTATCTGCTAGGATTTGTTTAAAATGTGTAGTTAATGTATAGCTCATTTTATTTTTAATTTATCTATATCTCACTAAACTAGCAGATATATTAATTTCTTATTCAAACAAAAAAAAGGCTTGTCGTGATATGACAAGCCTTTGATATGTTTTCTTAACTATATAACAGTAGCTATCTCACGACATTTTCGTATTGATAAGACCACCACCAATTATTTGTTAAGATTATTTTCATTTTATTTTTTTGATGCACCAAATATATAAATTAATTATTATATCAAAAATAAAAAATTACATTTTTAGATGTATAGCTAATTCAAACTCATCACTAATGGCCTTATCCCCTAAATTGTCAAAAAAGCTACCAGAACCATATTTGATGTCGTATTTAGTTCTATTTATTTTTAGTGTAGTTGTGGCCGTATTGTCATTAACTACAAGATCAAAAGTGATGGGATTCGTTTTTTCTTTTATCGTAAGATCTCCTTGCATTTTATAACCTTCATTTGTTTTTGTAGCTTCTTTAATGACTAATTTTGCGTTTTTGTGTTTTGAGGTTCCAAAAAAATCATCAGAATGCAGGTGACCTTCTAATTTTTCTTTGCCTTTTCCTGTTTCTAGATCAGTTACACTGATGGAAGACATATCAACTACAAATTCTCCACTTTTAATGATGTTGCTATCAAAAGTTAAGAATCCACTTGCAAAATTGATTGTACCTGTATGTTTTCCAGTTACTTTCTCACCTGTCCATTGTATAGAACTCTCTGAAAGGTTAATGTTTTTTTGTTGTGCATATATACTTGTTGTAGCCAATGCAATTATAACTAGGGCGAATGTTTTGAGTTTGGTTTTCATGATTTTATAAAGTTTTAATTTTTATGTATGTGAATTTAATTTCTAAGCTTATTTAATAATTGATCTAATACTACTAATTCATTTTCAGACAAGGTATTGGTAATCTTATTTTCTAAAGCAGTTATTGCAATACTCACTTCATCAATAAATGAAGTGCCCAGAGAAGTAATCGTTATTTCTACTTTTCGGCGATTAGAAGGACAAGTAATTCTATGGACCAGTTTTTTTTTAATTAATTTATCTACTAATCGTGTTGTATTACTCATTTTACTTATCATTCTCTGCTGAATCGTCGATAAATTTGCAGGACAACCTTCTTGCCCTTTAAGAATTCTAAGGACATTAAATTGTTGTATAGAAATATCATATACTTTTAACGCACTATTTATATGTTCGTGTAACCATTTTTCGGTATACATTATATTAATAATGGTTTTTTTTGAAAGAGGAAGTTCTTTATTAGTTTGTATGATATTCTCTATACTCATATATACTTGTTTGAACAAAATTTGTACATACAAATGTATATTTGAAATCATTAAATTTTTAATAAGTAGATACTAATTCTTTGTTAAAAAACGGAATCATAAAGCTCATTAATAGTATTATTGTGCGGGGATAATGGTGAAAAAAAACAAAAAATTACTGGATAGATGACTTAAACAGTGTTAATTTTCTTTTGTGCCGTTAGAGATTTAATATTTTAGTACTATGCAGAAATATATATCATATGCAGGATTAATTATGCTACTCATACAATGTAAGGGGGAGCAGCCATTAATTACAGAAGCTAATACTATTGTTTCTAGTAGTGGTGTAGAAATACCTGTTTATAATTTTGATAACTTCGAGTCATTTCTTAAGATGAATGATGGTAAGACTCGAGTGATTAATTTTTGGGCTACTTGGTGCAAGCCTTGTGTTGCAGAGTTGCCTTATTTTGAGCTGATAAGCAGTAAATACTCTGATCAAGATGTAGAGGTGATATTAGTAAGTTTAGACTTACCTAACCAAGTGGAGTCTAGATTGATCCCTTTTGTTCGGAGACAAAAAATACAAAGCAAAGTTATCTTGTTAGATGATCCAGATGCAGATAGTTGGATACGAAAAATAAATGAGAATTGGTCAGGATCTATTCCTGCTACTCTTATTTATAATGGGAGTACTACTAATTTTTATGAGCAGTCATTTACATATAACCAATTAGAAAAAGAATTGAAAAAAATTTTATAAGCCAATACAAGTTTCATTAATAACCCTGATTTATGAAAACATTAAAATTTTTAGTAGGAATAGCTTTAGTAATTGCAGTAAGTGCATTTGCTATTGATAGAGTAGGATTTAATACTACTGGAGAGGTAGGTTACTCCATAGGAGATAATGCGACAGATTTTAAATTAAAAAATATTGACAATACGCTAGTTTCACTTTCTGATTATGACGAAGCTAAAGGCTTTATTATAATATTTACCTGTAATCATTGTCCATATTCAGTTGCGTATGAGGATAGAATTATTGCATTGGATAAAATGTTTAAATCTAAAGGATATCCTGTCATTGCAATTAATCCTAATAACCCTAAGGCGTATCCCGATGATAGTTTTGAGAATATGAAGACAAGAGCTAAGGAAAAGGGATTTACATTTCCATATTTGTTTGATGAAGGGCAAAAAATATACCCTCAGTATGGAGCTACAAAAACACCTCATGTATATGTTATAGAAAAGATAAGTGGTAATTCTGTAGTAAGATATATAGGAGCAATTGATAATAACTACAAAGATGCTGCTTCTGCTGATAAAAAATATGTTGAAGATGCTGTAAACGCTTTGCTTAAGGGAGAAGAAGTTTCTGTAGAAACTACCAAAGCTATAGGGTGTAGTATCAAAGCATAATGAATAAATTTTATCAGTAGTTATTTTTAATATATTTTTTTACTTATTATATATTTGTAAGGATTTTTTAATTACTAAGTCCAATCAAAAATAATATAATATTATGGCAAAAGACATTACACAGAATGAATGGGAAGATCTAATTGCTACTGATACTACCGCAGTCATACTAGATGTTAGAACTGAAGAAGAAGTAGAAGATGGTTATATCCCTAAAATGATCAATATAGATATTCGTCAAGGACAAGATTTTGTTGATGAGTTAGAAAAATTGGATACTTCAAAAAATTATTATGTGTACTGCCGATCTGGTGCTAGAAGCGCACAAGCGTGCGCATTGATGGATCAAATGGGATTTGAAACTACATATAACTTGATCGGGGGCTTTATGAATTGGGATGGCGAAATCTCAGAAGAATAATCATATTAATGGATATGGCTAAGATTAAAACTTTTTTTATTATAGGTATAGTTTCTCTATTCCTGACCTATTGTAATACGTCTAATCAAGAAGAAGTAGTTCAGTTGATTACAGTTGAGGAAATGGATCAATTGTTAGAAATGGAAAAAGTACAATTAGTTGATGTGCGTACTCCAGGAGAATATAAAGAAAGCCACATACCAGGAGCTATCAATATAGATTTTAGAGATGAAAATTTTGAAAATCTAATTCTGGCAATAGATAAATCTAAGCCTGTTGCTGTGTATTGTGGTCGTGGAGGTAGAAGTGCTAAGTGTTCTGCATACATGAAAAAAGCTGGATTTACTAAAGTATATGATCTTGATGGCGGCATTACAGAATGGATGTTTAAAGGGAAAGAAACCATCAAATAACTATAAAAAGCATACATTGTATAATCAAACCAATCTGATTAAAATGTGTGATTGCTTCGTTTCTATAAATAATACTCAAATAGTATACTCTTTTAATAGGAGTTGTTTTTCTTTAGAAAAGAAATCATCTATTATATCTAATAATGAACTCATTTAAATTTTAACTTCTCGTTTATAAAATACCTTAAGAAAATATACATTGGATTACATTTTAGTTAGCGAAGTGGTTTAAACTTTTTTCAATTTGCTAAAAAAATGTCTTTTTGTGTCCCTATTTCACAATTTTTGACTTCCGTAGTACTGCAACTAAAAAATTGCTTTATCTGAACACAAAACCACTATTTTTCACTTAAATCAAAAAAGTTTAAACCACTTCAGCAACAAATAGAAAAAATGATAAAGAAAACAGCATTCATTTTCATTTTACTAGTGATTACTAGTTGTACTGAAAAAAACGAGAAAACTGAACAAATTATAAATTATTACGAAGGGTTTAAAAATTCTGATTATAATCAGATAAAAAGAACGATATCTGATAGCCTTACAATTATCGAAGGTGATTATACAATGGCTTTTACACCTAAAAGTTATCACGAACAATTTAAATGGGATTCTGTCTTTAAACCAGTATATAAGGTGATTTCATTAGAAAATCAGAATACTATGATTATTGCTACTGTAAGCGTAAATTCTTTAAAGTTTGAATTTTTAGAAAACAACCCTTTGACTTGTCGGCATAAGTTTTATTTTTCTTCTGAAAAAATAAGCAAAATTGAAAATATAGATTGTATTGATGCGGATTGGAAGATATGGCAAAGCAAAAGGGATTCTTTAGTTGATTGGATTAAGTTTAATCATCCTAAACTAGATGGGTTCATTCATGATTTAAGTATGAAAGGGGCTATACATTATTTAAACGCAATTGAATTATATGAAAATCGAGAAACTAAAGCGATGAACTAAATTTCAATGATTGTGTAGGGAATCGAGGTGCCCTGCATAGACTATACGTTCTCTTACTATTATAAGAAATATAAGAGACCCCTATGGGGCTTTCTTATATTTCTTATAATAATAATTTCATAAATTCTCTAACAGTTATTTAATGATTACCTTAGAATGGAATATATGTTCACCATTTTTTATTTTAATCAAGTAACTTCCAGAAGCTACATTGCTTACTAAATGACTGATGTCTACGGTTTTTTGATTTCCTTTTATAAAGGAACCAGTTATTCTATTAATCATTTTACCAGTATAGTCCCAGATCGAAATTTCTGTTTTAGTATCTATTGCAGTATTGAGATTTAATATCAGAGATTTCCCATCAGTGGGATTAGGGGATATTTTTATATCGCTGTCTATATCAATTTCTAGATCTGTATCATCGATAAGGTTGTCATTTTGTCTAGTAAGCGAACTGATGGTTACATCTAGATTACCAGGTGTTGACCAATTGCCAGCAGCATCTCTTACCAGGCTTTTTATTTTTCCGTTTCTTCTTCTGATATCTTTGGTCACTCCTGTTCCTGCTGCAACGCTAAGGCTAGAGCCAGCTCTGAATTTATAGACTTTAAGGTCATCAAATTCCATTATAGTAGCATTTGTTCTAAGCGAAATTCCACTTCCTGATGCAATAGGAGTTGTATCGGTCCATCTGAGTACAGAGGTATTGTTTTTAAAAATTTCTATTACCCCAAACGCTGGGCTATAAGTTATTTTATAACTAGCCCATTTGTTATCTAGAGAGACATCATCAATAGCTCTAAAATTTAATACATTGTTTACAGTTTCATAGATACGTACTTTATTGTCTTCTCCACTAAACCAGATTAGATAAGAATTTCCTCGTTGAGACAGGGTAGTGTTATCCGCCATAATATGGATTCCGAATTTACGAGGTCCTGATGTAGATACAACTTTTGCAGAGAATTCATATAAATATGGTAATCCAGATTTTTGTGATAAGAAAGAACTTAGATTAGTATTTACAGCGGCAGTATTGGATTGTCTAAGGTGCTTATTACTAATTGACCAATTACCAGAGCCTACCACATATCCAGAGTAGAAATTACCATAGTTGTCATTAAAGAACCCATTGCCTCTATTAGCGAACCAGTTATCTCCATATTTTTCCATCACTTGATAGTATCTTCTGGTTACGCCAACATTATCACGGTCATTAAAATTAGCAGTAAAGTCTCCAGCTTGTGTAGTTCCTCCAGCGGCACTAATGGAGGTAGTTGGCGCAGTAGTATCTGTAGGTGGTGGTGGAGTTCCTCCATTACACGTACTCTCTAAGTCATTTTGTAATGCTTCTAAATATGCATCTGCAAAACGATTTCTCCAAGTATCGTTTAATAGTTTTGAAGAATCTCCAGAATCTACAAATCCTATTTCATTCAAAACTCCAACAGCATTATTTCCAGTTAATACTCCCAAATGGAATATAAAAGAAGCATCTTCTACAGATCGTCGATCTCTCCATTGTCCATTTTCGACCATTCTATTTTGCACTTCTCTAGAGAATCGACTGTTATCAGCGTCTCTAGAGTTACTTCTATTACACCAAAAAGTCTCGGTGCCAGTTCCACCACCACCATTACAATGGATGCTTATAAAACGATCTGCTCTCCAATTATTAGAAATTGTTCTTCTTTGAGCAAGAGATATCCAACCATTTCTAGTAGATCTTGTCATTCTTACAGTCCAACCGTTACATCTGGCTTCTATTCTATTTCTAAGTTTTAGCCCAACCGATAGAGCAGTTGCGTGTTCAGTGTCCGTTCTTCCATCAGGATCACTCCCACTAGCAGAATACCCATGGCCAGGATCAATAACAATTACTTGCGCAGTTGCATGAGAAGAAAGAATAAATAAAAATATTGTTATCGGAATTAAAAAAAGCCTATGTTTTATAGAGATATATGGTTTCATGAGTTTATTTTTTTAGGTGAAGATCAGCAACAAATATTTTTCCAGATTTCTCATCAGAAAAAGCGATTTTCTTCCCATTAGGTGATACATTCCCCCACATTTCTATGAGATCATCGGATGTGGTAAGTTGAGTTTTGGCAGATGATTTTGCAGAGATAAAAAATAGTTCAGAACTGGTCACATTATGACCATCTTCACTTTTATCTTCAAAAGTAATGATACCACTATTATCAGGAAACCACCCACTTGCAAGCCCATTACCCAGTTCTTTTCTTTTTTCATTTTTGTAGATAGGATATAGGAACATTGTTGGGCCTTCATGAACTACAACCATTTTTTGATCAGGAGATACAATGGGATGATAATACTGACCTTCTTCTTTAGTAATTACCCAAGGTTTTTCATTTATACCTTCTTTGGCCTCTAATTTTAGAGTTTCTTGATTGATATATATAATCAAATTTTTAGTATTCGATTTGGCATAGGAAAACCCTTTAATATTGTCTGGATGAACACCTTTTAAGGTACTTTCTTTTTTAGAATCTAACTGAATACTTTTTACTTGAAGATCAGAAAAGGTATTTCCTTCTTTTTTTTCTCTGAATACGACACTTTTTCCATCGGCTGACCAATTTGCCATATATCCTATTCCTTCTGCGCTTTTAATTTTTGTAATTTTTTTATCTGTTTTCATACTTAAAACAAATAATGCATTATTATGGTGATCTGTAAAAAGTATTTTTTCTCCGTTTGGAGACCAAATAGGAGTGCTATATTCTCCTTCTGGTGTTACAGGAGTGATATTGGTTAGATTAGATTGAGCGTGTATTGTACTACCTAGTAGACTACATTGTAGTATTAATACTATGGTTTTTATAGTTTTCATAAGACATTTAATAAGTGAATTGTATTAAGTTTTAAAGTAAAAGGACTCTCAGATTATTTTACAATAAATGAGTTGTCACACACAAGAGAGCCCTTTTTTTCAATCATTTAAAAACACGTTTTTAAACTTAGTTTTTAATAATTGAAATGGTTTTGATGTTGCCATTAGTTTCAATACTGATAAAATATTGTCCATTTTGTAATGAAGATATATGCGGACTTAGATCAATACTTCTGGTTCCGGGTTCGTTAGCAAAATTGCTAAAAGACTGCAATACCCGCCCTGTAATATCAAAGATATTTATAGATGAAGAAGTTTTTGATTGTGTCTCATATTTAAGTGTAACATTAGTTCCATCAGTAGGATTAGGGGATATTTTTATATCGCTGTCTATATCAATTTCTAGATCTGTATCATCGATAAGGTTGTCATTTTGTCTAGTAAGCGAACTGATGGTTACATCTAGATTGCCAGGTGTAGACCAATTGCCAGCAGCATCTCTTACCACACTTTTTATTTTTCCGTTTCTTCTTCTGATATCTTTGGTTACTCCTGTTCCTGCTGCTACGCTAAGGCTAGAGCCAGCTCTGAATTTATAGACTTTAAGGTCATCAAATTCCATTATAGTAGCATTTGTTCTAAGTGAGATTCCACTTCCTGATGCAATAGGAGTTGTATCGGTCCATCTGAGTACAGAGGTGTTGTTTTTAAAAATTTCTATTACCCCAAATGCTGGGCTATAAGTTATTTTATAACTAGCCCATTTGTTATCTAGAGGGACATCATCAATAGCTCTAAAATTTAATACATTGTTTACAGTTTCATAGATACGTACTTTATTGTCTTCTCCACTAAACCAGATTAGATAAGAATTTCCTCGTTGAGACAGGGTAGTGTTATCCGCCATAATATGGATTCCGAATTTACGAGGTCCTGATGTAGATACAACTTTTGCAGAGAATTCATATAAATATGGTAATCCAGATTTTTGTGATAAGAAAGAACTTAGATTAGTATTTACAGCGGCAGTATTGGATTGTCTAAGGTGCTTATTACTAATTGACCAATTACCAGAGCCTACCACATATCCAGAGTAAAAATTACCATAGTTGTCATTAAAGAACCCATTGCCTCTATTAGCGAACCAGTTATCTCCATATTTTTCCATCACTTGATAATATCTTCTGGTTACGCCAACATTATCACGGTCATTAAAATTAGCAGTAAAGTCTCCAGCTTGTGTAGTTCCTCCAGTGGCACTAATGGAGGTAGTTGGTGCAGTAGTATCTGCGGGTGGTGGAGGGAGAGCTGTAGTATTCTGAGATCGATATCTAAAATTTTGTCTTGGCTGACCAGCATCTACAAAAGATCCTGGAGTAGATGCATTTCCTCCTGCTGCTCTCCATTCAAAATGAATATGATCACCTGTTGAACCTCCTGTTGTTCCTTCTAATGCGATTATCTGTCCTCGTTTTACTGTTTGCCCTTGACGTACTAACAGTGTCTTATTATGTGCATAATAGGTACGAGTTCCATCACTGTGTCTTATGATTACTAGTCTACCATAACCACTTGATAAACTGCCACTAATTCCAGAAAACGATACAGTTCCCGCGGCAGATGCTCTTACATTGTCATCTCCAGATAGCGAGGTGGCAAAATCAATAGCAGAATAGCCGTGATGACCCCCAGGACCAAATCCACCACATTGTCCTACTGGAGTGTGCGATTGAGTAGGTCCAGGAGTTCCGTGCCTAGAGACACAATATTCTTTGCCAAAATCCCAAGGGAGGTAATAACTTAACAAGGATTTTTGTGTAATTAATTCTTCATTTTTTTTCTTTGTAACTTGATTCCATCCTAAAAGGGCTATATCTTCCCCTTTAGATTGAATGATCGTTCTACTTTTTGTAGTTTTTATATTATACTCATATACTATATCCGAAATGTTATGTAAATGATCTGCATTCTTCTCTAATGTCCCTGAAAATATAAATCGATCTCTTTCGGGAGAAAGTAGAGGTGTTCTTATATATCCAAATGGAATAGTAAGTTTTTCGAGTTCACCATTTTTTAAGTCATATGTAAATATACCTTCGTGTATTTCTGCAGCATCTAAATATAGTGCTTCAACAAAAATCTTATTTGGGTTTTTTGTCCAAGCAATAGGTTTTAATGCAAGGTCTTTTCGATCTTTATTTTTGTTGCTTAGCAAAATAGTTTGTTGATTGCTTTTAAGATCAACCTTAATTACATTAAATGCACCACCTATTTGCTCTCTTTCTAAATAGATCCATACCCTAGTGTCATACGGGCTTTGTAAACCTTGAAAAAAATCAAAATTAGGAGTTGTTTTTATTTGGTCTGAGATAGATTGTATTTTATATACAGTTTTATCGATACTGCCAAAATTATAGTCTTTTGATTTTTTCTGTTTGATTATTGATTCATTTTGGCTAAGAATGTTTTGTATGTGTAGCTCTTGATTTTTTTTAAAAATAAGTTCTTGAGCACCTACAATTGAAGAACACAATAAAATAGCCAATGAGGCTTTTAAGGTGAGTTTTTTCATATTAATTGAGTTTGCGTGTAGTTAGTTTTAATTGTCTATCATAGATGCTTATTTAGTAAAATGTGATATTTTTTAGCAGTCTAACTATGATATTTGTTTGGTAGACTAAAGGTCTTAAATCAGGTGTATTTACTGAATTAAGGTTGTTAGTCTATTAAAGTCAATTTTTCATTTTGAAAATTAGAAATTTATATTATAAAAAAAATGAGTACTTGTGCTTATTTTTTTGACAATGAGGTGGTTTAAACCACTTCAATACTAAAAATGACTTTTAATATTGATTAAGAGGTTAGTTTAATAATATACATTTCTTAACCTCGCAGTAAATTTAAAGAGAGCATTACTTCCTGATAATTCAAGCTTTTTACAGATATTTTGTCTATGATTTTTTATTGTTTTTTCACTCTTAAAAAGATTGTAAGCTATTTCTTTATTGGTTTTTCCTGAGGCCACTTGATCAAGTATTTTTACTTCAGTTTTTGATAGCTGTTGACTTACTATATCTGAAAAATTAAGAAACGGATTCGCTTTTTCTTTATGCCATGACTCTCTAAATATTCTGCTTACATAAGGTTTGTTTTCGATAACCCTGCCTGCACATTTGGTTATGTTTTCTAGAGTATCTGCTTTATATAAAATCCATTTTATTTGTAGCTCTTTAAGCTTTTTGATTAGCCAATCTTGTAGAGAGAAAACCATCATTACAATTCTTGTTTTACTAGAATGTAATCTAGTATATCTTGCTAATTCTATTCCTGAGTTATTAGAATTTAAAGTAGCATCAATAACGATAAAATCAGGTTGACGGATAACAATTATTTTTTTTAGATTTTCCATGCTACTGATATCATCATATATGTTGAACTTTAAATGTTTAGGAGTTTCTAATATAGTTCTGATTCCTAATCGTTTAAGTGGGTCATCATAAGCGACAATTATATTGTATTCTTTCATAGTTATAGCTGTTATTATAGAAAAAGTGTAATCTGAATATAGATAAAGATTCTATGAAGAGTATCAGCGCAGTTGTTTTAAAAGAACATTTATGATATAATGTGTGTGTGAAAATTCCATAAGCATTGAGTTTGTGTTATACTTTTAAAAATAAGAGTTATATTCTTTAGTTGTTAGAGGTTCTTTTTATTTTCGATAGAATACATTTTTTGTGGATGAGATAAATATTACCTTTTATTTTTCACAATACACATAGAGCGTTTTAAAGAAAAATATGGCTATAGAGACTATTATTTGCTAAGTTTTTTTTGAAAAACAAACTACTTGATGAGCTATTTTCAATAGATAACTGGAAGAATCTTATTTTTATGTTAAAAAAGATAATTGTTTTTTATAATATGTAGGATTTTTCTTGGTAATATATTTTATAACATGGCTAATAAATTAGCGATTTCTAATAGAAATTACTTTTTTATACAAGTATATTTATGATTTAAATTCCTAAAATCAAACTTTAATTATAATAATAGTTTGATTTTGATATAGTTTTGAATTTGATTTTTTTAAGAATTTTTTAATAAGGTTTCCACGCGGATATAAGAATTTCTTTTAATGAGGTTTAGAGACTATGTGCCGTTAGTAAAGAAATAGAATCTTGATCAAGATTAATGCGTTCTATGAGTTTCAATAGTCGAGTATAAACAAGAATTCCCCTGTAATCATTAGTGGTTAGGGACTTTTTTGTGGAGTCGGAGAGGGCTGTAGTGTAAAACAAAGTTCTTGAAGACCTTTGTAACGAAAGAGCCAGATTGCGCGTTGGCCGAATCCCCCGGATATGCAAAATCCCACCAAGTGGTGGGATTGAAGTGGGCTTAAAGCGACAGAGTTCAAATTTTTTGGTAGAGGATATGGCGTTGATTTTGTCGAATTCTGTTAATAAACGTATGACAAACTTATAACCTTACAAGTTTATTTAATCGTGTTTGATAGGCCTGGGTATAGGCTCTTTTTGTTTTTACATCTAAATAAGAAGCTTCGATTAAAGTGATTACTTTATCTTGATTAGTAGTTAATTCATTAAGTATTTTAGCTACTTGCTTCGAGGGAATATTTGTAAGCTTTGCAAGTGCGTAAAATTGGTCTTTAATTTTTCCTTTCGTCTTGTTTGGGGGTAATAAACCCTCTTCTAATGCAAAATCTTTATCTTCTATATGGATTCTGCTATTCAACAAATCATAAGCGGGGCTTAATTTAAAATCTCCCAAAGGAGTTTCTATAAGAGAGAAATTTTTAAAATGTGCATCCCCATTAGAAATAAGGTAATTAAAAACGATTAATTTAAATAGTTTAATAGCTTCTACTGTATAAGCAGGTACATGTTTTTTAAGCAATTCAAATACCTCTAAGTAATTACCCAAGTATTTAAAATCACTCCCATGGGTTTGTGGAGTTCGCTCTGCTAAAGAAGCAAAATCTTCTTGGGCTAATTTACTTCCATCGTCTTTTACATCAAATCTTTTTGTTAAATATGCAGGTACTCCGTTCTCAAAAAACACTAAGGCATTATCGGCAGTTTCAATACTAAAAACTTGATTAGCAATTTGCATTGTTAGATGTTCATTAGCTGGCATTTGGTCTTTTTTCTTACCAGCGTTTGGTATAGGTTTTAAAATGTATTGACCTTGCTCTTTTCCTACTACTAACCGTAATTTATTTTTATCTAACAAAACCGAGAATTTTTCTTGAACACCAGAAATAGACATTCTTTTTCTGTTTTCGTTAAACAACGCAGAAGTATTTGCATTGCTTGCAGGTGATTGATATGATAAGATAGGACT
The DNA here is from genome assembly GCA_947493495.1 of uncultured Aquimarina sp. Lineage (GTDB taxonomy): Bacteria > Bacteroidota > Bacteroidia > Flavobacteriales > Flavobacteriaceae > Aquimarina. The sequence continues at coordinate 7,695 of CANLRN010000058.1, read as the reverse complement.
TACTTTTTTGGCTTTAAACATTCTTTTTAAAGCTATAGGGCTATATGTTTTAAAACCGTCTTTAAGTGTTCCAGGACAATGTTTTATCTCGAGTGGTTCCATTATTAATTTTCTGTTTTTCTAATCTGTATAGCACCAATAGTATCACTTTCTGCAGTAACCATCAATAATCCAAAAAGGTCATTACTATCTATTCTCATTTCAAAGCAAGCTACTTGTTTATTAGAACCTTCTGGCAACATGTTATAAAAGAAAGGAAATAAAAATTTAGAATGATATTCTTGTTTAGTTTTAGGTAAGGTCAAGCTAATTGAAGGTTTGTTTGTCGCCTGAAACCATGCATCTGAATACCTAAAAACAAAGCTGCCATCATCTAGTTGAGTGAGTATGCCAGCTACTGCTGTTTTGTACAAAACTTCTGCTTTTCTCATTAGTTATCATTTGTATTTTTGACTTGAAAAGTAAGTTCTAAACCCAAGGCATTAGAGAGTTTACTTAAAGTTTGTAACGTAGGGTTTCCTTTTCCCCTTTCAAATTGTTTAAGCGTACGTAAACCTACTCCAGAGAGGTCTGCCAACATTTCTTGAGTTACTTGAAGCATTTCTCTACGTTCTTTTATAATTTCAATTAAGTTTTTAAAGTGCATTATATGGCTCTTTTATTTACAAATATACACATCTAGAAACAAAAAAATACAAAAAAGTGCTTTATGGAGCACTTTTTTGTTGGTTTATATAGTTCTATGAATTGAAAAGGAGCCTAAAGTGTACTATATGTCACTATCTATTCCATGTATTATTTTTTTACAAGCTTATTGATATTTTGCTATTTTGAATATGGATGTTATTGTGAATGTCATAAATTTCTACTAAAAGTTAAAAAAGTTCGAACCTATATTTCGCTGATATAGTTTTCTTTATAATAATTTTGTAAAATTTAGAAACCTGTAAATAATTAATTTACAGGTTTTTAATTAATTTGTGGGCTTAAAGGGACAAAGTTCGAGCTTTTTGGTTGAGGATATAGGATTGATGATTTCAAATTCTAATAAATTACAAAACAATATTTATTAGAAGCATAGCTATAGATTTAATATTTTAAGCATACCTTCAGTATGTTCCAAAAATGCATTGCTCTGTTCAAGAATGTTTTTCATTTGGTCTATTGTACTACCAACAATTGTGGAACTGAATCGATGGGCGCGATCAAGCATTTTAATATAAACTACTGGATCCTGTTGACGGGTAAGTTTACGTAATGCTCCTAGATAATCATCGCGATACACTGTAGGGATAATAATTTTGAATTGATTTTTTGCAGTTAATTCTGCATTCATCATAACGCGAGCAATACGCCCGTTACCATCTAAAAAGGGATGTACCTCACTTATTACAAACATCATATATGCAGCTTTGGCAAAAGGATGTGAAAGTACCTGATAATACTCAAAACTTTTAAGTAATGTACCTCTTACTAAATTCGTATCAACAAATGCGGTATTGCCTGCAAAGTTGTTTTTATCTTTAAATTTACCAGGCTTCTTATCTATTCTTGAGGATAGCAATACCTTATGTCGATATTGCAAAATCTCTAATAATTCTTCAGCAGTTTTGGGTATTATTTGCATCTCTTTACGATTAGACACAAGTTGATACGTTCCTAATACATCGTGTGAATCATCATGTCTAGCTGGCAGTGGCTTTTGGGTAGTAATAACTTTTTCTGCTTCTTCAATCTCAAAAACAGTCCCCTCAATATAATTAGAGAAATAACTCTCAAAAAAAGCAAAACTCCTAAAAGCATCGGGTGTTTTATTATATTCATCCCGATATTCAAATTCTTGATTTATCAGTTCGTGAAAAAGTTTTTCAAAGAGTTGAATTCTACTAGGGTCAAAAGGCACACCGAATGCTCTCGCAATAGCAACTGGTGACTTCAATATTTTAGATGGATGAGTACTAAGTAATGCACTAATGATTTTATTAAGTTTATTAAATTCTACCTCCCACCCTAATTGATCTGCAATCTCGCGCGCCTTGTCCCTTAACTTATTAAGTTCTTCTTCACCGTTTACCCTAATGATTTGTTCAAGATATTCTTCTATTTTTTCTTTTGACAAGGTTTTTGAATTGTCTCCAGATTGACGAGAGCTTTGTAAATTTTCTAAAAGTGCACGCTCTCTCTGGGAAACAAATAGTTTGGCAGAAAAAGTATTATCTCCTTGAATCGGTTCGTTTCCTTCCAAAAACCTAATCGTGATTCCGGGTAAATTCACTCTGCGTGTGTATTTATAAGTAACAAAAATCTGATTTGTACCTGTGGGTTTAAATTCAAAAGCAGAACGATGACTTAGTAACGCATTTGGATATAAATTACCTAGAATAGAAAAAATATTTCTCCTTATAATGTTCTCAGGTAAATCTTCAAGATTTGAAGTATACAATCTGGGGGCAATTTTTCTTATATTTCCTGATTTTTCAAGCTTTGAGATCTGTTTTGATAAGGTAACATCAGAAGAACCATAAATTATTTCTTGTATATGTAAAGAGAGATTTTTTTCCATTAAAACATAGTTTTACACAAAAATGGAAAATATTTTCCATTAAAAACAAGTTAGTGGAAAAAATATTTCAATAAGCGTAATTTGAATAAAATTAGATTATAAAATCGGAAGAAAAGTTCGAACTATTAAATAGTTAGTTATCAATTTATTATGTAAATCTAATAAAAACAAGAAAACCTATAAGTATTTAACTTACAGGTTTTTATGGATTCTGTGGAGTCGGAGGGATTCGAACCCTCGTCCAAACAAGTAATACAATAGCTTTCTACACGCTTAGTCTTTGTTTAGATTTTCGTGGGATTGCCGGCCAAAAACCGCCAACGCACCCCTTATTCTCAATTTGATTTCAAAACTGTATCAAGACACTACAGTTTCTAGGTTTACTTTTACGATACTCAAAAACCAAACGCCATAAACCAAGGCTTTTGAAGAGTATCCTGCTTGCTCACCTAGTGAGCCGAGGCATTATCCTACTATAATTCGGATTATGCAGCTAGGGCGTAGTTATTCTCGCCGTTTAAAAAGGTGAAATAGATATTAACGAGCATTAATTTCATAGCTCGGCGTGCTTACCACCACATTAATCTCGCTGTCAAAACCAGTCGACCCCAAGTTTTTTAATTCTAAATTTAGAATTCCAAATTTAAAATTGGTAGGCAAAGATAGTCATAATTGTCATATCTTAGCCGCGCTTAAGTTTAAACAAAATATATACCAAAATTAGTATGATTAAGTTTGGGATTATTAGAGAACGAAAAAACCCACCAGATCGTCGTGTTGTTTTTTCTCCAAATGGAATCACTAACGTAATTTCTAGTTTTCCAGATGCTTATTTTACAGTGGAAAAGTCTAATGTTAGAGCTTTTACTGATGATGAATATCGCAACCAAGGACATGAAATAGTTGATGATTTAAATGATTGTGAAGTACTCATAGGAGTCAAAGAAATACCTACAGATGCACTGATACCTAATAAAAAATATTTTTTCTTTTCGCATACCATAAAAAAACAAGCATATAATAGAAAATTGCTAAAAGCAGTTTTAGATAAGAATATTGAGTTATATGATCATGAGACCATTGTAAATGAAAAAGGGTATCGCCTTATTGGTTTTGGTAGGTATGCAGGAATAGTAGGTACATATAACGGATTTAGAGCTTTGGGAATAAGAAATGGTAGTTTTGAGCTACCAAAAGCAGAAACCTTATCCAATCAAAAAGAATTAATAAAACAATTGAAAACAGTAAATCTACCTGCTATTAAAATTGTACTTACAGGCAATGGAAAAGTGGGAAGAGGAGCTAGAGAAGTATTAGATGAAGCAGGTATCAGAAGAGTTTCTGTAACAGAATATCTTACGCAAACATTTGAAGAACCTGTGTATGTACAGATAGATGTGTTAGAATATAATAAGCGAAAAGATGGTCAAGTATTAGATGTACAAGATTTTTTTGCAAATCCTACTGAGTATGCGAGTGATTTTATGAGATTTGCACGGGTAAGTGATCTTTATATAGCTGGACATTTTTTTGGAGATGGAGCTCCTTATATTTTTACCAGACAAGATGCTAAGTCCTATGATTTTAGGATTAAAGTAGTTGCAGATATTTCTTGCGATATAGATGGTCCAGTGGCTTCTACAATACGATCTTCTACCATTGCAGAGCCAATCTATGGATATGATCCAAAAGCAGAAAAAGAAGTGGCTTATAACCAGCCTAATGCTATCACTGTAATGGCCGTTGATAATTTACCCTGTGAATTGCCTAAAGATGCAAGTGAAGGTTTTGGTTCGATGTTTCTAGAATACGTAATTCCTGCGTTTTTTGATAACGATAAAAATGGAATATTAGAGCGAGCCAGAATGACCAAAGATGGAAAACTTACTCCTAGATATGCCTATTTACAGGATTATGTAGAGGGTAAAGAATAAAATAATCACCAATTGTATTGATACATGACTACCCAAGAATTAGTTAATCAAATCTGGAAAAAGAAATCATTCCTTTGCATAGGTTTAGATGTTGATCTAGCTAAAATACCTAAACATTTATTAGATAGTGAAGATCCAATTTTCGAATTTAACAAAAAAATTATTGATGCAACACAGCATCTTGCAGTAGCTTATAAGCCTAATATCGCTTTTTATGAAGCGTATGGGGTCAAAGGTTGGAAATCTCTAAAAAAGACAATAAAATATCTGAATACTAAGTTCCCAGAAATTTTCACAATTGCAGATGCAAAACGAGGTGATATTGGTAATACCAGTACGATGTATGCAAAAGCTTTTTTTGAAGATTTGGCTTTTGATTCTATAACAATTGCACCTTATATGGGTAGGGACTCTGTGGAACCTTTTTTAGCTTTTGAAGATAAACATACCATATTATTAGCATTAACATCTAATCAAGGAGCATTTGATTTTCAGACAAAAAAAAATGATGGTAAAGAATTGTATAAGCAAGTATTAGAAATATCTACAAGTTGGGAAAAATCAGAAAACTTGATGTATGTTGTAGGAGCTACTAAAGCAGAATACCTTAGAGATATTAGAAAAATTATACCAGATAGCTTTTTATTAGTTCCTGGAGTAGGGGCTCAAGGAGGTAATTTACAGGATGTATGTATGTATGGAATGAATGATCAAATAGGTTTATTGATCAATTCGTCTAGAGGTATACTATATGCATCTACGGGATTAGATTTTGATCAAGCTGCAGCGCAAAAAGCGTTAGAGCTACAATTACAAATGGAAGAAATTATAAGGATTAAAAAAATGTGATACAATGAAAGGAAATCAAATGCTACATTTGATTTCCTTTCTTAGTATTTTTGATAGTCACGTTTAGCGTCTATTTGCATTGAATACTTGTTTTGCATATCCAAGAAGTCCATATGTAATAAATAATACAAAAAAAGCAATAACACCAAAAATAATCATACTTGGTAATGTTGAATTCATAGCCCCATGTTTTAAAGAGTTAATAAATCATCTTCTCATAAGATACTGAAAATTTGTAGGAAATTGGAGATGTTAAGTGCTAATAATTAGTTAATTATGTTTTTTGAGGATCAATTACATAGAAAAATACCACTAACTAAAAGTCTAGATAGAATTATTTCTTTAGTTCCCTCGCAGACAGAGCTATTAGTACACTTAGGGTTATATGATAAAATTGTAGGTGTTACTAAGTTTTGTGTGCATCCTAAAACCATAAAAAAAGACAAACAAGTTATAGGAGGAACTAAAAAAATTCATTATGATAAAATCCGTGAGTTACAACCAGATATTATATTATGTAATAAAGAAGAGAACACTAAAGAAATTGTAGAAACCCTTGAAAAAGAATTTCCTGTTCACGTTTCGGACATTGCCACTGTAGAAGACGCACTAGAAATGATCATTCAATACGGTGATATTTTTAATAAAAGAAAAGCTGCTATATCTCTAATTACTGAACTAAAAAACGAGTTAGTTTCATTTACTAACTTTCTAATTGATAAACCTCAAAAAAGGGTAGTATACCTTATTTGGCGTAAACCATGGATGGCAGTAGGAGCCAAGACATTTATAGATCACCTATTATCATTAAACAATTATATAAATGTGCTAGGCAATAAAGAAAGATATCCTGAATTAACGGAAACAGAAATCTCAGAATTAGAAGTAGATATGATAATGATATCAACAGAACCTTTTCCATTTTGTGATTCACACGTTGAAGAGATAAAAAAAATTGCTCCAAAAGCGCAAGTGATACTTGTTGATGGGGAATATTTTTCATGGTATGGTTCTCGATTAAAAGCTGCTTTTAATTATTTTAAAACATTACACTAAATTACATAAAGCTAAACAGTTCTTTAAATAGTGTTAAGTTATATTTTGCTAGTATATATGTTATTACTTTAGTATTTTAGAAAAACTTATGCTTAGTTATACTACATACCATCATCCAGAAAGTAAAGAGTGGGTAGTTTTTGTACATGGTGCAGGAGGTAGTTCTTCTATATGGTATAGACAAGTGAGAGAGTTTAGAAAACATTTTAATGTACTTCTACTAGATCTTAGAGGCCACGGGAATTCTAAACCAGTGTTAAAAGATGCATTTAGTTCTAAATATACTTTTGATACAATTACTCAAGATATCGTAGAAGTAATTGAGAAAGAGAACATTCAATCATCTCATTTTGTAGGAATATCTTTAGGAACTATTTTGATACGTAACCTGGCAGAAAAGCATCCGAAACTAGTACGAAGTATGATTATGGGTGGTGCAATCATGAAATTGAATTTTAGATCTCAGGTTTTAATGAAATTAGGAATTATTTTTAAGTCTGTTATACCTTATATTGTTCTATATCGATTTTTTGCATTCATTATAATGCCAAAAAAGAATCATAAACAATCGAGATTACTTTTTGTTAATGAAGCAAAAAAATTATATCAAAAAGAGTTTATCCGTTGGTTTAGATTAACTTCTGAGATCAACCCATTATTACGTTTTTTTAGAGGTAAAGATATTAAGATACCTACCCTTTATTTGATGGGATCAGAAGATTATCTTTTTTTGCCTTCGATAAAAAAGATTGTAGCAGCCCATACCGTATCAAGTTTATGTATTATTAGAGATTCTGGACATGTAGTTAATGTAGAGAAACCAGATGTTTTTAATCAAAAATCAATTGCTTTTATATATCAACAATTTATTATCCAATAGAAAAAAGTTTAAACCACTTCAGTAAAATACTACTTAGATGTATGTTCTAATTTTTTTATTTCTATCAGAATTTTGTGAGCTTCAGTATTAATATAATCGCTTTTCTGTTTATCAGTTACAGCTAGATTATAAGAACTCTTCATGAGCTTACAGTATTTGCTCTGCAGTTTTTGTAGTTGATTTTTATTTTTTAGCCATTTAAGCATATAAGAACTATTAACAAATATCTGATTACAAAGATATTTTATTACAGCACTAAATTTTCTTAAGGTAGCGTTAAGCTTACTCTAACTAGATATTAAAAAGAGATTTTTTTTTTAGAATTGTTTAACCCGTATTCATAGACATTGTTTCACTGTAACATAAAGTTTCTAACTGGTAAGCAGCTTCTACGTTTCAAATTGTCCTATTGA
>CANLRN010000057.1 GCA_947493495.1 uncultured Aquimarina sp. | reverse complement strand
ATAAAGGTTAGGATGAGCTTGTGTACTAACAGACAATGAAAATTGTGCGTATGAAGAGCCGTATGATGGGAGACTATTACGTACGGTTCTGTGAGAGGTTTAGGGGTGAGATTCCCCTTTACCTACTCGACCTTTTTTCACTTCTACTGTTTTATTATTTTTCTATTATAAGTAGAACCATTATTTGTTATTACACAAAAGTAGATACCATTTGGGTAATTCGACAAATCTATTTTATAAGAGGACTTTTCTTTATCCGATATACTTTTTAATAATGTCCCAGTAAGATTATAAATTTTTATATCCAAAAATGAAATATTCTTCAACTTAAAATTTACTATTCCATTAGTTGGATTTGGATATATTGTTATAATGTCTGAAGATGAATTCGCATTATCATTTTCTCTTTTAGATATAACTGACTTAGATTTTGAAGAACAGTTTGTATTACAATATATACTACTTGTTTGAGGGTTTCTATTTTGGAAATAACGAATTACTGTTTCTCCATTAATTTTGGTTCTTTTTTGGATAATATCCTCAAATCCATCACCATCTATATCAACAATTCTTACTCCATTATCATTTAATCCTTCATCTACAAAGTTTATGGGAGGTTTAGAATAATTATGTTTCGTATCGGTAATAGGGTGCGTCTCCCAACCATCACATTTGTTAAGCCAAACGTTCTTTTCATTTTCATTACTTATAACAAAATCTTTTAATCCATCATGATTAATATCAATGAAACGAACTCCATTATCTTTACCCTCTTTTGATATTGGAACTGGGGGTACATAACCAAAAACTCTATTCCAACCATTACCGGTATTTTCATAGGCAAGCATTATACTGCTTTCTGAATTAATATACCTATGAACAAGCATATCATCATCACAATCTCCATCAAAATCCATAAATCTAACACCAATGTCATCTATACCGTCTACAGCTGTATGATACGGAGGGATAAAGAGATGCTCATTATTAATTGTGTCATTAAGAGTAATCTTTCGCCATCCAGGATTTTGGTTTATATAAACAGCCTTATGTTGAAGATTCTGGCTTTTATATCTATTTAGTAATATGTCTTTATCACCGTCACCATCAATATCTACAAAACGACAACCTAAATCTCCGATAAAATCATCTGCAATAGGATAGGGTAGATTGTATCTACTATCTTTTTGCCACCAACGCCCTTCAATTGTTGATGAACCCGTCGGTTCAGTATTCAAATATACTGCTACATCATTAATTGAATCAACCAATATCCCATTTCGATGTCTGAAACGAACGTAATCCTTAAATCCATCTCCATCAATATCAACGAATCGACTACCCAAATCAACAATTCCATCCTGAGATACTGGAAATGGAGTATGGTATTGTGGTTCATCGATTATTGTTGTTTGATTATCACCAAGGTCTAAGTTTTTCCTCCAGCCCAATCTTTCTTTTGTGTTAAGTATTGCTACTTTAAAATTGTTTCCAGAAGCTATATATCTATTAACAACTAGATCTTTATATCCATCGTGATCAACATCAACAAATCGTACTCCAAGGTCACCAATTCCATCCTTGGAAAATGAAGGAATTTCTGTAACATATTGATTTCTTCTTAGGTTATAATTGTTTCTTTCTATCCACAATGAACTAGCTCCGAATGTATTATTTTCAATTGTGATGTTTTCTTCCTCTTCACGTGATCTTTGTTTGATATTATTGTAAATATGCATATCCTCATCTTGGAATCCATTATTCATATAATGCCTCCTATACTTGTTTATGGAAATACCAATATTGTTTATAACCTTAATGTTACTAGTTAATTGATCAAGGTATATTGCACATCTAAGTAAGCTATCAATATTGTTTATATTGATTTCATTATTACTAATTTCTGTCGCTAATCCGTTATTATGCGAATTTTTTAACTCGCCAAAATTATATATACCCCCTCCATCATTTAATATGTTTAACACATTATCTATCTTGTTTCTTCTAATTATGTGTCCTCCTGGTAATCCAGATTCATTAATCCATCCTGTTATAATGCCACTGTATGGTAAATTTGAAATTATATTATCAGTAATAATAGTATTAGCAGTATTACCAATGTAGATTCCTACACTACCGTGATATTCATCAGCTATATTACTAATTGTATTTCCCTTTCCATATTCACCAATTCTATTGCCTTTACAAATGTTGCTGCCGTTTAAAGGAAAAACCTCATCAGGGCCAATAGAAATTGCATTAGAAGCAATTGATTTAAAAGTATTGTTAATAATTAAATTGTTATTAGATCCATCATTGAAACTTAAGCCAGTTCCTCCCAGATTGATAAAATTATTATTTTCAAATGTAATGTTGCTAGATCTAATAAAATCAATATTTGAAAGCCCTTGAACGTATTTAATATTTGCATTTTTCCAAATGCCATATTGATCCAATTGCCTATGAAAATATCCTTCATTTGGTTGATACCAGGTTGCGTGAGAAAAGGTCAACCCCTTAAAAGTTATATTTTGAACTTCATCTCCTGAGATTAAAGTTTCAATAAAGGGAATGGTGATCTCTATTTTATCTATATTTTGTCCTTCTAATGGATAATAATATAACCAATTAGTATTAGGATCAAAATACCATTCCCCAGCTTCATTTAAGAAACTTAAATCATTTTCTATTATTTTAACTTCTCTATAAAATTTTGGATCCCTAAAGTTTGACAATAAGGCCGTAAAATTATTAGAGTTGTCAATATAAAGCTTTTGTCCGTTTAGACTATCAATTGGAATTCTAATTTCTTTCCATTCAAGTTGTGTAATTAATTCGATGTTTTTCGACTTCAAATTTGAAGAAATCTCTGAACCATTTTTTATTATATATGAATCAAAATTTACTTCATCTAGAGTTATTTTGGTAGGAGAATAAATTGAATCCCTAGCTTTCTTCGCCTTGACATTATTTACATAAAGCTGTCTAAACTCCTTTCTTTTGTTTATTGTATCTATTGGAATCGAATCTGAGCTTCCAAAGAAAGAATTATTTATATAAGTTTTGTATATTTTTGAACTATAAGGAGTCCAAATTAAATCCTTTAGTTTTTTTCCTCCACTTATAATTACCTTTTCATTATTGTAGTTTTGATACGTTACCTTGAAAGAATCTGTCCCACTATCTTCTATACTCAATTTAAAAGTTTCACCTAGTTCGTATGTTCCTCCTTTTAAATAAACATTAATTGGTGAATTTATATTAACTCCATTATATTCCAATACTTTTTTTCTTGCTCTTCCTAAGGTTTTAAAAGGTGAGTTTTCCGTGCCATCATTGTTATCATTCCCATCAGGCGAGACATAAATGTTTTGAGAAAAAATTGATTCTGTAACAAGAAGTATAATTAAAGAGAGTATTATTTTAACTTTCATATGTTTTTTGTTTTTCCAGTATTTTTGCTAACGTTATATATAAGTGTCGTAGCAGGGCAAAATGTTACTCTGTTTTTCGATTTTTCTGCGCATTGGTTGCTAATTTTAAACTTTTGCAAGCATTGCGCCTTACCAAATATACAAGAACCTTTCGATTCATCACTTAACTGCTATGATCACATATATGTTGTCTGCCGTTGTGTGTCCTGCGTTACTTGGGGATACAAAATATGATTAAGTTCATTGAAAAACAAGTAACATAACTGTAATTGAGATGAAAGGGCATCAAATTTCTAACCGCCAATTTTTTAGAAATACAAGATGTGGTCTTTCGATAGGGACTGACTGGCAGACCTATCAAACCGCCTTATGGGGCTTACCTTTCACGGGTTGGTCTTGAGCGATAAGGTCAAAGGCACTACCGCAGTTGTATTGTGAGTAGTATGCTATGGTGGGAGTAGAGAAGCTGAAAGAGACGAGATTGAACCCTTGTAGAAGTGTCGTAAACAACTTTAGTATTGTCAAAATCGAGGGATGGGCGGTCTTGCGAGAGAGAACTTGACGGGAGTAACCTATGTATTGGTCAAGTGGCAATCGGCATAAAGAGGGCAGGAGCTTTACTAGATGGCTCAATTACGGAACAGGAGAAGCTAAATAATAGTGCAAAAATTCCATAACCCCGAAGGGCAAGGAAGAAAGTAGCGATACTATTATTTAGTGGCGGATTAGCCCGTAGTAGTGAAGAAGTATTTGTAATGAATATGGAGCGAAGGGGCTGACTTAACGGTTTTAATTTGTATTACAACTAAGATTTTTTTTTTAGGATGATTTTCAAGGAGAAACAAAAGTCGCAACCGATATCAAAGCGACAGGTAATGGAAGCCTTTAAAAAGGTACGCAGTAACAAAGGCGCATCAGGAGTTGATGATTTATCAATTAGAGAAGTGCAATCACGCCCTATTAAATATTTGTATCCTGTATGGAATAGATTGGCAAGTGGTAGTTATTTTCCAAAACCTGTACGCGAGGTAGAGATACCCAAAACAGATGGTCGTATAAGGAAGCTAGGTATTCCAACGGTGCAAGACCGAACTGCTCAAATGGTAATTCGAGAGGAATTAGAACAGATTGTGGATAAACAATTTAGTAAAAATTCCTTTGGCTATCGTCCAGGTAAATCATCGCATTATGCCATTAAACAATGCAGGAAAAACTGTATGGAGATGGATTGGGCAATTGATTTGGACATCAAGAGTTTTTTTGATGAGATAGACCACACATTGATGCTTCAGGCATTAGGTCATTTTACCAAGAAGAAGCACATTCACTTGTATGTAAAACGTTGGTTGGAAGCATCAGTCCAGAAGAAAGATGGCACAATACATCCACGAATCAAAGGCACCCCACAGGGAGGAGTAATCAGTCCATTACTGGCAAACATCTTCCTGCATATAGTTTTTGATAGTTGGATAGAAACGCACCATTCCGAAGTAAAGTTTGAGCGTTATGCAGATGATATTATTATTCATTGCGATAATTTCAAACAAGCCCTGCGGACTTTGGAAGCGGTAAAAGCTCGATTATCCCAATGTAAATTGGAGATAAAATCGGGTAAGAGCAATATTGTTTATTGCAAGCGCAACCAAAAGAAGCATCCACCATTTAAAGTGAATTATGTAACATTCGATTTTCTAGGATTTACATTTAAGCCACGAATGGTAAAGGGTTACTTTGGTAATTTTCATTTGGGTTTTACACCATCGATAAGTCGTAAAAGTCAGAAGCGAATCAATCAAACATTGTTTAAGATGAAACTCCATCGTATGGTTCACTTACGCCTGTTAGATTTGGCAGGCATTATAGCAGATAAAGTACGGGGTTGGATTCATTATTACGGTAAAGTTAGAATGAGTGAATTACATTATGTGTTCCGTTTCTTGAATAAGCGACTTGCAAAATGGGTACGCAACAAATATCGGAGATTTAGGCGTAAACATTGGTTTGCAGCGTACAAATGGTTACAGGAAACTGCTAAGCAGTACCCAAATATGTTTGTACATTGGCAATATGGATTTACACCTTGACTTGACTTGTTAAGAAGAGCCGTATGATGGGAGACTATCACGTACGGTTCTGTGAGAGGTTTAGGGGTGAGATTCCCCTTTACCTACTCGACTTTTTAATTCATTTGATATATAATTGTTCAAATAAATCGTCTTTATGTTTTATAATTGAGTCAATATTTATTTCCGCAATTTTTAAACGTTCGGTGTAAGTCATATGGAATTGATAATGGCTTAAAACTACATTTTCCAATTTGTCCTTAATATTTTTTTCTCCGCCGTAATTTTCCGCAAGAGTTTTCCAGAGTTTTCTTTCCGCATTTAGTTTGTTCAGATTATTATTAGCACAATGTCCGTGAGTTTTCCAGTTACAATATGAGTTATTAAAAATCCGCCATTTATATTTGGTTGAATAATCCGCAAACTTTTCAATCCGATTAAATGCTGGATCAAACACAAATAATAGAATTCCGCCAATAATAATAATTCCAAAAATTTTTAATGAGTTTCCCATTTCTCAAATGTGCTACAACAATAAAATATGTGTATTGGTACATATATATCCATTGTATGTATTACAAATCTAATGGATTTTTGATTGACTTAAAATTATTTATAGCAACCTGCGTATATATCTCTGTTGTTTTTGTACTGCTATGTCCTAATAAAGTCTGTATGTACCTGATATCTGTTCCGTTTTCTAAAAGATGAGTAGCAAAAGAATGGCGTAACATATGAGGGTTTACCTTTTTTATAATACCAGCTTTCTCACTTGTTTTTCTAATAATTTTGGCAACACTTGAAGCTGAATATTTTTGCCCAAAAGGCCCCTCAAAGAGATATTTTTTTGGTTGCCATTCTTTATAATATATTCTTAGTTCTTTTAGTACAGTTTCTGATAACAATGAATACCGGTCTTTATTATTTTTAGCATTGCTAATAAAAATTAACATCCGTTTACTATCTATATCTTCAATTTTTAAGTCTAATGATTCACTTCTACGTAAACCAGCAGAGTATAATAAACTCACTATGCAGCGATGTTTTATATTATTGGTATTAGCAATCATAGCAAGAATTTCTTCTTTAGAAAGTACTTGCGGTAGTTTCTGCTCTTTTCTAGGGCGTTCGATACTATAAAACCTGTTAGGCATACCCATCACTACTTCATAATAAAACTTGATACTGTTAATGGCTTGGTTGATATAACTATTGGATTTGTTTTGCTGGATAAGGTGTTGTAGATACCTACGGATCTCCTGCTCGGATAATGCTACAATATCAGTATCAGGATAGTGGTTAATGAATTTTTCGAACTGTAAAATATATGTTTTACAGGTGTTTAAGGCATATCTTTTTAATTCTAATTTTGTCAGAAATGCTTCAGGGACATAGTTATAAGAAGTTGTTTTAGCTCTATTGCGATACCAGTTAATATCCACAGCTTGGTTATCACGTAGTATTTTTTCTTTAAAAAATGAATTCCCATTTACCCAAACCACTCCTCTAAACTTCTCAAAGATTTGATGTAGATTTTCTTTAGTATATGTAATGTATACCATCGAAAACTCCTTACTCCACTTGGGGTTGGGCAATTCTTTGATCAATGCCTGGATTACCTTATCAGGATGAAACTGTATGCCAATCATTTTTTGATTATGAATCAGTATATGTTTTAGCGTAATATGTTTTCGGAAGAATGGCATGTTCAAATATGGATAATCTATGGGCAGTAAGCAAGTGGTAGTCGTTGATTATACGTTTATTAAACGTATAATTTTATTGATGAAGGGTAACAAATAGGCACATAAATATACTTAACCCGCATTCATAAAAAATCTATTGCGACTATGATTTACTGCAAATACTAACGTAAACTGTATTTTTTAATTTAACCATACGGTGCTATACTAAAATTAAGAAAACACTAGTATTCATTGTATATCATTGACTCATAACGAAGTTCTAACGTATAATCTGGGTTCAGCTATCTATTTTGATTGCGCCGCTACGCAACTTCTCAAAATAAATTTTCATTAAAATCACCAGTTTAGAATACTTAATTTTAATGGTATTGAGATCAAATTGATTACCAAAAAAACCAATGATTTTTTATGTTTATTTTCTGACCAGTCAATAAAAGATCATTACAATCAACCCCTCCAATAATTACTCCAGTATGGAGATCACCAACAAAAAAGAGTCCACAATGCATAACTTCTTCAAAACGTATGTACTGCATTGGGGATACTATACATACCATTGCTTCCTTTTCTATTGTTTCTCCGCAGAAATTTGTATATTTTTTTGTTAGTATGGCTTTGCGCCCTTTCCACCATAAAGAGCTTTTTAGATTGTACTTTAAAATATCGATCGTTTGTGTGTCGATGAATTTGTATAAATCTTGGATAATCTCTTTTGGGGAACCTTTCATGTAAATAAATGTAAACCTTTTTTGCACAAAAAACCCTAGCCTAATTTATTTTAACAAGCTTTTAAACAATCTTTTCTTCCTTTCCAAAACCGCCGTAAACAAACTATCTGCTTCAGATTCGTGGTTATGAAATTTAATCTCTGCCACGGCTCTTTTTCTTCGAAACAAATTCCAAGGTTATTTGCACAGTTTTTTGTAATAGTAATAAATATCAAAATTGTGAGTATTTTATATAGAAGTAAAATTTTTTCTCCATATATGAATGATTTAAGAATCGATTATATTGTAGCACAATTAAAAATTGATAAGAAAATACGTAATTATACCATTTAGGCAATAGCAAATGAAGCGGCTTTTAATTCTGCAGAAGTATTTTCTAAGTCTTTATCATAATAAAACTGGGATTTTCCTTTCGTTTTTTTTAAATACAATCATCTAAAAAACAATAAGCTAAAACATGTTTTAGCCATCTTAATTCTAGTATCTTTTGCATTAAATTGAATGTATAGGTAGAGTTATCATCTCCTTATACGAAACATTCTCTTTTTAGAAAAGACAACACTCTAAATAAAGATTAACTAACTAATAACATTTCTTTCTAATATTTTAATATTTGTTTAGTTATAATAGCTTTTTAAAATATATATATTACTCTAATTAACTTAATTATCAAGCATTATTGTCTAACACAAATATTAAACTTATGAAAAAAAATGTCTTTTTTTATTTTTTACTCTTTCTGATTACTGGAAATTATATTTCTGCACAAACAGCAAGAGTACAAGTCATTCACAATTCACCAGATCTAGCAGCAGAAACAGTTGATGTGTATGTAAATGGAGCTATTCCGGATGCCTCATTAGATGATTTTCTTTTTAGAACAGCAACTCCATTTCTTACAGTTCCTGCAGGAGTAGCGCTTACCATAGATATTACTGCATCAGATGCAGTAGATAATAGTAATCCTGTATTTACAAAACAAGTAACTTTGGTAGATGGGTTTACTTATATTTTAGTTGCTGATGGGATTGTGAGTCCTACAGGATATGACCCAATGGTTCCTTTTGATATCAATATATATCCATTTGGACAAGAAGCTGGATTAAATGGAGCTTCTAATACCGATGTTGTTTTACATCACGGAGGAACAGACACACCTACAGAAATTGATGTGATTGACGCTACTGCAGCTCCAGGATCTCCAGCCTTATTTAATAGCGCAGATTATGGTAAATTTGTAGGCAGAGATAATTCTGAGACTACAAATGGTAGATATAAGTCATTGCCTGCTGCTGATTATGTGATTAAAGTAACTGATGAAGCAACTGTAGAAACTATAGAAGCTTATGAAGCACCTTTTACAAATCTAGAAGGAGTAAATCTTGCAGGAGATGCTGTAGTTTTGGTAGCCAGCGGATTTATGGATCCAGCAGCAAATAGTGATGGTGCACCATTTGGTCTTTTTGTATTTAATGCGCTCGGTGGAGGTGGAGTAGGACTAGAATTACCTCCTGTGCCAAAAGCAGATGTGCAGCTGATACATAATAGCCCTGATGCAGGACCTGTGGATGTATATGTAGAAAATGTATTGACTTTTGAGGATGTTAACTTTAGAACTGCAAGTCCTTTTTTTGAAGCGTTTTCAAAAATAAATTTGAAAATAGACCTAAGACCAGCAGATAGTAATCCATCCTCGCTACCAGCGTTATCGGATACATTTCTTCTAGATGAAAATAATGACTATGTTATTGTAGTAGATGGTCTTTTATCAGGTAGTGGCAATACTGCTTTAGGATATCAGGTGTATGATACAGCAAGAAGAGTAGCAGATGATAATACTAAGGTAGATGTGTTGGTACACCATGGTTCTCCTGATGCTCCTGCTGTTGATGTTTTCGAAACAGCAGTTACTTCGGGAACCGAAATAGTAGATAATATTTCTTTTCCAGAATTTGATGGTTATTTAACATTAGACCCGCTAGCTTATGAATTAGAAGTAAGACCAGAAGGGAGTACGGATGTAGTAGGGGCTTATGATGCAGATTTATCAGGACTTACCGGAGAAGCTATTACAATTATTGCTAGTGGATTACTTACTCCACCTGATGCTAGCCAAGAATTTGGGCTGTATGTTTTTCGAGCTACTGGTGGAGAAGGTATAAGCCTCAATAACAACGCACTATCTGTAGAGGAGTTTAATAAAAGCGGTATTGCAATTTGGCCAAACCCTATTAATACAACATTGAATGTTACTATTCCATTCTCATTTGCTCAAGGTGATATAGACGTTTTTGACTTGACTGGTAGAAGCGTATTTAATAAAGATATTAAAGCCAATCAATCTGCGAATACTATTAATGTATCTAAATTATCAACAGGTTTCTACCTCTTACGGTTAACGCTGGATAATAAAGAATTAACAACTAAAATACAAGTTCGATAAATACTATTAATGTATTATATCTTTATAAATACTTATGTAGGGTTATCTAGATTTTTTTTTGGATAGCCCTATTTTATACATTAATTTAGTGAGCTAACCGTGTAATTATGCATTAACCTACACGTGAAATATTTACTTGGTTTTTTATACCAAGGTTTTCTAAATAGACATACGATATAGAGTAATTCCATTATCTATAATCACTATTTGATTTTTTTCTATTAAATTCTTAAAATGCTAAGTGCCTGATACTACATGTAATATCTTTTTTTCGGAAAACTGATTTTGATTATATGAAATAGATATTGTAAAGAGTTGATAGTGTTATACTATAAGCAAATTGATTGCGTTAGTATAGAAAAGGGAAGTTATGAGAAATATTCATTTATTTCTATGCTTATTTTGTATTGTTTGCGCTCAGAAAATCAATGCACAAGCGTACCAAGATGATTATAATCCTTGGGTACTAGGTTTCGGATTTAATACCATTTATGATTCAGGAGATGGTATTAGAGGGGTTTTAGAAATAAAGGATAACTATAATTATAGTAATCCTTTTCGGATAGCGGTAGAAAAGAGATTTGCAAAAGATTATGGATTAGAAATCTCAGGGAATTTTAATCAATATGTAGAAGGAAAAAACAGGAATGGAGCTATAGTAGTTGATCCGGTTAATTTTTTTGGACTAGACGGTATGTTTAAATATTATTTCACAAATATTTATTTAGATGTGCATAGAGCTATCTATGAGGGGTATATTTCTACTGGTTTCGGGATGAATTTTTTTAATGGGAATAATGCCAATACAGTAAATCTGGGATTGGGAGTTAATTATTACATATCAGAGAATCTACGATTGAATGGAGAGGTTTTAAGTAAAATTTCTATTGATAATGCAGCTGTAGGAACTAACATATTACAGATTAATTTAGGATTAACTCTTAGATTGTATAAATCGAATTAAACCCGCTTTATGCAATAGAAGGTTGTCAAGAAGCTTGTAGATGCAAGAAATACTAGTGTTTTCTTAATTTTTGCATAGCACCGCTATGGTGAAATTAAAAAACGCAGTGCAGCGTTAGTATTTGCGGTAGCTACAAGATGTAATAAATTTTCTATTGCATAAAGCGGGTTAAATAGAGAAAAATAGATTAAAACTAGTACCCTTAGAAATAAAAAATATATTTTTGGGTTGTAAACTTAAATGAGTTATATAAAGGAAATCAAATTTCCCCTAAGGAATAATAATAGGTTTTATATTACATTATTGGTTAGTGTAGAGACAATTAGATTTCAAAACAACGATAATTATAGCTTTTGATCGATAATTGATTTTTTGATTTCTTTATTATTAAAATATGTTATTATAAAAACACGAAATTCGCTACTTAGAAGCGAGTATAGTTAATAGAAAAGAAAGTCATGAGTATAGAAACAATGAATAAAAACTATTTCGTCCATGAATCATCTTATGTAGATGATAATTGCACTATCGGAAAAAACACAAAAATATGGCATTTTTCGCATATAATGTCTAATTCTTATATTGGAGAAGGATGTAATATAGGTCAGAACGTAGTGATATCTCCTGAAGTAGTTATTGGAAACCATGTAAAGATACAAAATAATGTATCCGTGTATAGTGGTGTAACTTGCGATGACTATGTTTTTTTAGGTCCTTCATGCGTTTTTACTAATGTAATCAACCCGAGAAGCCAAGTAAATAGACAAGGGGATTATATGAAAACCCATATAGGAAGAGGGGCTAGTATTGGAGCTAATGCTACTATTGTTTGTGGGCACAATATAGGAGAATTTGCTTTTATTGGAGCAGGAAGTGTAGTCACTAAAACAGTAAAACCATATGCGCTAATGGTAGGGAATCCAGCTAGGCAAATAGGATGGATGAGCGAATATGGATGCCGATTAGATTTCGAAAATTCTGATATCGCTATATGCGAAGAAAGTCTAGAAAAATATAAATGCACGAACAACACAATAACCAAAATAAAAAACCATGAATAAAAATTTTGCACTTATAGGAGTTGGAGGGTATATTGCTCCAAGACACCTTCAGGCAATTAAAGCTACTAATAATAACCTCATTGCTGCACTTGATAAATTTGATAGTGTAGGTATTATGGATAGTTATTTTCCTGACGCACATTTTTTCGTAGAATTCGAAAGATTTGACAGGCACATAGAGAAATTGAAACGAAAAAGAAATGTATTATTAGACTATGTAAGTATATGTACTCCAAATTATCTTCATGATGCGCACATCCGAATGGCGTTAAGACGAGGAGCTCATGCGATCTGCGAAAAACCAATTGTGATCAATCCATGGAATATTGATCAATTAATAGAAATTGAAAAAGAATCCGACAGAAAAGTATATTCTATCCTACAATTAAGAATTCATGAAAGTATCATTGCCTTGAAAAAGAAGGTTGATGAAGGCCCAAAAGATAAAATATACGATGTAGACTTAACATATCTTACCTCTCGAGGGAATTGGTATCATAGTTCCTGGAAAGGAGATGTGTCAAAATCTGGTGGTATTGCCACTAATATAGGAGTACATTTTTATGATATGTTATCCTGGATTTTTGGAGCTGTAAAACAGAATAAAGTACACTTGCTTGACGATAATGCTGCTGCGGGATATTTAGAATTTGAAAAAGCCAGAGTACGTTGGTTCTTATCTATTGATTATAACAATATCCCTGAAAAGGCAAAAGCTGAAGGTAAAAGAACGTATAGATCAATTACTGTAGATGGAGAAGAAATTGAATTCAGTAGTGGATTCACAGAGCTACATACTAAGAGTTATGAGTCCATTCTACAAGGAGGAGGATATGGATTAGAAGATTCTAAGCAATCTATCGAGATTGTGCATGATATACGTAATGCTTCCTTGTCAAAACTAGAAGGAGATTACCATCCGTTTTTAAGTAAGATTAAACCACAATTTTCTAAAAATAACAAACAGATTCTTACTTCTTCATAAAAGAATGTATCTAAAGTCATTAGCAAAGAAGTGAGCGATCTAAAAAATAAGGCTACAGGTGGTGTAATCTGGAGCGGTATAGATAAGTCATCAACGATGCTAATCCAGTTCGTTTTTGGGATTATATTAGCACGTTTATTACTTCCCGAAGATTATGGATTGATAGGAATGATTACTATTTTCATTACTATATCTCAGGCAATAGTAGAGAGTGGTTTTAGTAGGGCTTTGATACAAAAAAAAGATGCAGATCAAGTAGACTATTCTACCACGTTTTTCTTTAATTTCATGATTAGTATTCTTGTGTATGGAATACTCTATTTTATAGCTCCTTTGATAGCTGATTTTTATGAAGAGCCATTGTTAATTGATCTTATAAAAGTAGTAGGATTAAATGTAATTATTTCTTCTTTTGCTATAATTCAAAGGACTATTCTTATAAAAGAAATAAATTTTAAGGTACAAGCTGTTGTAAACATTAGTGCTGGAATTATAGGAGCTTTGGTAGGCATAGGTTGTGCGCTAGCAGGATTTGGTGTATGGTCATTAGTCTTACAATACCTGTCCAGAAATTTTATAACCTCTTTATTATTCTGGGTTTTTAATGATTGGAAACCTTCTCTTATTTTTAGTGTAGCGGCTTTAAAGAAGTTATTTGATTTTGGATCTAAAATACTTGCTTCTACATTATTATATGCAGCCTTTCAGAATATATATTTGGTAGTCATCGGTAAAGTATATAAATCAGAAGAATTAGGATATTACACTAGAGCAACTTTATTTAAGCAAATTCCAGCAACCTTAGTGACTACTATTATGCAAAATGTTACATTTCCAGTATTAGTAAATGTAATTGAAAATGATGAGCAAGTATATAAAGTAATGAAAAGAAGTGTTAGATTAACTGCTTTTTTATTATTTCCTATGATTTCTATATTGATCATTTTTGCATATCCTCTAGTATTAATATTACTTACAGAAAAATGGTTACCAACAGTTGTTTTATTACAAATTTTATCAATAGGCGTTATTTTTTTTCCTATTAATTCTATTAACACTAACTTTATTAATGCAAGAGGAAGGTCAGACTTGTCACTAAAAATAGAAATCATTAACAATGTACTTATAGTATTAACATTAGCAATCACATATAGTTTTGGGATAACTGCAATTGCAATAGGTTATGTTTGTGTATCCTGTGTCGGGTTTTTTACCTGCGCATACTATAGCGGTAAGTTTGTAGGATATTCTGGTCTAAAACAAGTTCAGGATATGTTACCTTATGCATGCGTTAGTATAGCTATTTCTATAATGAGTTATTTTCTATGGAGTTTTATAGATAATCAATTATTTTATTTAATTGTATGTGTTATAACTGTTGGAATAGGGTATGTAGCAAGCTCATATGTTTTTAAGTTTAAAGAATTTGAAGATATAAAATCAATTATTCAATCCAGATTTAAAAAATAATAGGCTGCCTGTGAAAATTATTCATGTCATATCAACATTAAACCTTGGAGGAGCTGAGAATTTTACAGTTCAGTTGGCCAATGCGCAATCTACAGCTAATGAAGTGTTAATCATTACTTTAAATACATCGCATAAGTCCCATAGTTATATTTCTAAAATTGACAGTAAGATTAAATTTTTTGAGTTAAAATGGAAAAAAAAGTATAGTTTTAAACAATTTATTGAGCTCTATCGATTATTAAAAAAACTGAAAGTAGATTTAGTTCATGTACACTTACATAACCCTTTTTATTATGTATATGGAGCTTCTTTTATTAATAATAAATTAAAATATATACATACCGTACATAATAGTTTTAATGTTTGGAACCCTATCCTAAAACAATTAAACAGACTGAGATTTATCAATAATAAAATATTACATATATGTCTGTCTTCTTCTATACACGAAGAAGTGAAATATCATTTTCCGAAATTGAAAACAACTTATGTAGAAAATGGGATAGCACCTTATCAGTTTACTAGAAGTCTAGAGGAAATAAATGATTTTTGGAATAGTAGGATTGAGCCATCTGATTCTCATATTCGATTTTTGATTATTGCTAATAATTCACCGTTTAAAAACCTAAATTTACTCGCAAAAGTGTGCCATATATTGAGTACTACTCATTCTCAAGTAAGCTGCTTAGTTATAGGCGGGGCAAGTCAAGATGATTTAAGTTTGATGTCTGATAATATATTATTTGCAGGGATACAAAAAGCAGCTGCAGATTTTATTGTAGGAGCAGATGCATTATGGATTACTTCTATAGAAGAAGGGATGCCTATAGTTGCATTGGAAGCTTTATCACTGGGCAAACCAATTATTACAACTCCTGCAGGAGGGATGAAAGATCTCATCAAGAATAATGTAAATGGGTTTGTTGCTCAGGATTTTACAGCTACATCTTTTATGAAAAGTGTTTCTAATTTTTTAAAATTGTCCGAAGTAGAAAGAACAACTTTAAGTCGTAGTGCCAAAGATTCTTTTTATAGTAGATATACAATCGATAGTATTAGTCAATCTTATTCAAATGCTTATACAACATTGCTATGAGTTGGACTAAAACATATACAAGTATCGCGATACTATTTTCTATAGCAATTATACTATTTCATGTAATAGTATTCCCTGAGTACACCATGCCATTATTGATTTTATTAGGTGGGATGGGAGTGATTTTTCTTTTTTATACGTCTTTATTTTATTATTCAAAACATTGGAAAACGGTACTAAATTTTAAAACAAAACTTTTTTTGCATAGTGTTTTTTATCGAATACTAGGAGTAGTAGCTTTGTATCTGCTGACTTTGAATTTTGATCCAGACAGTTTGCCTTTTGAGATTAGTGCTATTGATTCTGTAAACTATCATATCTCAGGGCAATTAGTGGTAGATGCATTAGAAAAAGGAAATAGTATTACAAAAGTTCTAGCAGGATTTTGGAAAGGTCCATCTGATTTTGGGTTCTCTATTCTTATAGGTTTCCTTTACTACATTTTTGGAGAATATCCTATAATCATTAAATTTTTTAATATATTAATAGGGAGTTTGGTCGCAATCCGTATTTATCAGATCACTCAATATATTTTTGATGAGAAACGAGCTAGACTAGCAGGGATATTAACTATGTTAATGCCTCCATTATTATGGTTTGGTGCGATGCTACTTAAAGAAACATTTTTGATCTTTATTATTGTTAATGTTGGATATTTTGTTATAAAACTCATACATACTCCTAGGTTTAAGTTACTTATTTTAGGACTTATAGTGGTGCAAATCCCTATCACATTATATTTTAGAACCTTTATTGCTCCTCTATTATTGATTTGCATTTTATTGCAGCTTATATTTCTGCGTACCAGAAAAAAGAACTATCGCATAGCTTCTATAATTATTTCTATAGGATTGGTATATGGTAGTTATATTGTGGTGGAGCAGCTAGGGATGAAAGAAAGTGTAGATACTATAATCGCCGCAAGCCAAAATCAATTTGATAATGAATTGACACATTCTGCTCAATCAAGAGGGATTAGTTATACTACTGCGATTGTAGCACCATTACTTATTGCAGGAGCTATCGTTACTCCATTTCCGTCATTATTAGATTTTGAAGAAGTACAATTAGGGATTTATGCTCATTTTTTTAATGAAATTATACGGAATAGTTTATATTTTTTTGTGTTCTTAGGGTTATTAAGGATTGTAAAGCAGCGTAATAAAGGAACTATTTTTGTTGCTAGTTTTGCGATTGGTTATATATTAATTTTAGCCATTTCAGGAATTTCTTTTCAAGATCGATTTCAGATATTAGCACTTCCCTTTTTAATCGTTTTTATGGCAGACGGGATGGCTGTAGAACATCCAAAAAAAACAATAAGATGGAAAATATACTTAGGCTTTATTTTTCTAGCTATCTTAATGTGGAATTTATTCAAACTATCTAATAGAGGATTATTATAAATGATGGATCAGTTTATCATATCAAAATCAAAAAATAAACTAGTTGGAAAAACACACCAATTAGTACTGACTCCGGTGTGGAGCTTATTTACAACTGAAGCAGATAGTTATGTAACATATCATAAAGGAAATACAAAGGCAATTATTTTTGGAGATTATATAGGAACTAAGGAAGAGTTTTTAGCAAGTGAACATCAAGATATTCCTAAATTGAAAGGTAATTTTTATGCCATAGTTATTCAAGATGAAAACGTAAAAATATACAATAGCTTTTTGAGTATATTACCTATATACTATAACACAGATTTCACATTTATCTCTTCATCAATTCAGTGCATAAAAAAGCAATCACCCGAAGATTTTGTAATAGATAAAAAATTTATTTTAGAGAACCTATTATTTAACTATGGTTTTTTTAATAGAACACTTTATCGTGGAATTCAATTGACTCCAAGCAATTGTTTTTTAGAATTAACTAATGATAAAGTTGCTGTTAGAAAACATTTTGATACCACATCGCTATTCACCCAGAAACCTAAAAAAGGGAAAAAAGTCGCAAATCAAATAAGTGATCTCTTTATAGAAACTGCCAAGCAGTATTTTCCAGAATCGTCTTTCGATATAGCTTTTACTAGTGGTTTTGATGGTAGAACTCTAGTAAGTTGTGCTACAGAGACTGCTAAAAAATTCGATACTTTTTCCTTTGGAAAACCAGAAAATGATGATGTAGCCATACCTCAAAAAAATGCAACTGCATTAGGAATTCCATATCAATACTTTGATTTAGGCCAGGATTCTTATACAAAAAAGAAATACATAGAAAATGCAAAAGAATATACAGAACAGTCTCCAGGTACTAATGGATTGATTTATTCTCACTTTTTGCATAGTACTAAAGAAATTGCAAAAAAATCAAAATATTTAATCTCAGGGGTAGTCGGCAGTGAGTTATTTAGGGCATTGCATCTTACAGGAGCAGTTACATCACAAGCATTGGTTGATATTTTTGCCAGTGAAAGCGATGAAGAAATACGTCATAAAATAGCAAATGCAAAACCTTTATTAGCAATCCGTAAGCAAGACTTTGCTGCAGAACTAGAAGAACTAATCGAAGAATTAATAACCTACAAGAAATCAATTCCTAATCATCTTACAGCCAATCAGCAATTCTATCTATTTGTTTTTGATGAGATATTTAGAAAATTCTTTGGTCAATGGATATACATACAGATGAGATACATACAAGTAAGAACACCTTTCTTGGATTATACATTTATAAAAGAGTTACTTAACACTCAATATGCTGGTGCTAACAATGATTTTTTTACAGAAAACCCTTTTAAAAGAATGAAAGGGCAATATATCTATGCAGATATTATCAGAAAAACGAATACAAAAATCTATCATCAAAAAACAGGAAAAGGATATAGGCCTAAAGATGTAAGGGAATCTTTATATCTGCTTAATATCATCCTGCCATTTATTAAGAAAAGACTTAAAAGAAAAGTTAAGCAAGTGAATCTTGATAACCTTGGTATTATATCAGGTGCACTTCAACAAAAAGAAACATTTAAAAAAATGATTCAAGATACTTCATGGACAAATAAAGAATACTTAATACATACATTAGATAAGTTGTCTCCATATACTAATGAGAAAGAAAGAGATACCTTATTGATGAGTATATCAATTTTACTAGCTATGGAAAACATTTTATTGACTAACTCCAAAAAAACAATGACCTAATGAATAAAATTATTTTTCTGACCGATTACAAAAATAAGTTTGGGTCTAAACATTTTGATACTCCTTATCGTAGTGGGATGGATAAGGATAAGCTTATACAATATTTTAAAGAAGTTGCATATGAGATAGAATTTAGATATCTTAATGAAGTAGAAATACACGATACTACATTACAAGATATTCCAATAGCGTATACTTCTTCAGAAGATATAGGATACAGGTATAAATCCTATATAGAAGATATAGTCTATGCCTTAGAACTCAAAGGATCACAAATGATTCCTGATTACAAACATTTTAAAGCAAATAATAATAAAGTGTTCATGGAGCTATTGAGAGATGTAGGAGGTATTTCTACAAATCTAAAATCTAAGGTTTTTGGATCTATGTCTGATCTAGAAATGCGTATCGATCAAGTTACGTTTCCTTGTGTTTTTAAAACTGCAGAAGGGGCATCAGGTAACGGAGTTGCTCTTGTAAAAAATAAACAAGAATTATATAGACAAGTAAAAAAATCTAGTGCCGGATATCGTAATTATAAGCAAGATATACGAGATCAATTAAGAGCTGTAAAGCATAAAGGATATATCAAAGAATCGATTTATAGAGAAAAATTTATCTTACAAGAATTTATACCAAATCTTAAAAATGATTGGAAAGTTTATGTTTTTGGAGATAGATTGTACACATTTAAGAGACCTATCCAGAAAGGAAGAGGAATAAAAGCCAGTGGGGGGGGATATGATAATTATTTATATGACCTAGAAGCAGAAGCACCAGAAGGGATGTTTGACCTAGTATTAGAGGTTTTTAAAAAATTGAAAGTACCGCATCTTTCTATTGATATTGCATATGATGGAAAACAATTGTATATTATAGAGTTCCAATCGTTATATTTTGGTACAGCTGGAATACCATATTCTAAAGGATATTTTTCTAAAAAAGAAGGGAATTGGAAATTTATCGAAGAAAAACTAGAAATCGAAAAGGTATATGCGGATAGTATCGTTCAGTTTTTGAATAAAAAATAATCATAGCATACGTGAAAATACTTTTTGTTAGTAGTGGGAACTCAAAAAATGGAATATCTCCGATCATTAAAAATCAAGGAATGTCTCTGATAGATATTGGTCATGAGGTTACTTTTTATACCGTAAAAGGAAAAGGAATCAAAGGATATTTTAAAAACATTTTTACACTAAGAGATTTTTTAAAAAAGAATTCCTTTGAGGTTATTCACGCGCATTATTCACTCAGTGCTATGGTTGCTTCTCTAGCAGGTGCAAAACCATTAGTAGTATCACTGATGGGTAGTGATGTCAAGGCATCTAGATTTCTAAAATATATCATTGGGTTCTTTACTGTTTTTTTCTGGAAAAAAGTTATTGTAAAATCATTAGACATGAAAAAAGCTGCTGGATTGGAAGAGGCTTATATCATTCCTAATGGAGTGAATTTCAAAAAATTTAAACCTATAGCCAAAAAAGACGCACTTGAGATTACAAAGTGGGATGCTACTAAAAAACATGTATTATTTGCAGCAAATCCCAAGCGACCAGAAAAAAATTACTCACTAGCAGAAAAAGCCTTTTCATTACTAAAAGAAAAAGATGTACAATTACATACGTTAGTTGATATCCCTAATGAAGAGATGCCTTATTATTTTAATGCAGCAGATGTAGTTTTATTAACCAGTCTATGGGAGGGATCTCCAAATGTTATTAAAGAAGCAATGGCATGCAATTGTAAGATCGTTGCAGTAGATGTTGGAGATATAAAACAAGTAATGAGTGGAGTAGTAGGTTGTTATGTAACTTCCTTTGATGCAGAAGAAATTAAAGAAGCGATACAAAAAACTTTGGGAAAAGATGGTTGTACTAATGGGAGACTTCAGATTGAGAATTTACAATCAGAAGTTATAGCACACCAAATAATTGATATTTATAAACAACTTTTATGATGAATATGGAATATAAGACATACAGGGATCCTGAGAAACTGAGCACTGCTCAGTGGGAGGCATTATTAAATACCGAAACAACTAATTATTTTCAGACACCAGAGATTATTAATTTTTTGAACCAAGCGAAAATAGAATGGTCATTTGTTGCAGTAGAACGAGAAGATAAAATCAGAGCTTCTGTTATCGTAATGATCCAAAAAGAAAAAGGGCTAAAAGCAAAATTATCCACTAGAGGGATTATTTATGGCGGTCCTATTATTGATACCACTGCAAATGATGAAGATGTATTTATGTTGTTAGATACACTAAATAAGTCACTAAAAAACAAAGTGATTTACATAGAAACCAGAAATCTAAATTCTTACGAAAGATATATCGATTCTTTTAAAAGAGCAGGATTTGACTATGTAAAGCATCTTAATTTTCATTTAGACTCCACAGAAGAGCAAGCTATGAAAAAAAGAATGAGTAGTAGCAAACTCAGACAAATAAAGAAAAGTATAAAATCAGGAGCTACAATTATAGAAGCTACAGAAGTATCTCAGATCAAGAGTTATTATGCAATTCTTAAAAACTTATATGCAACAAGAATAAAAAAGCCACTACCCTCGATAGATTTTTTTATCAGTCTATTTCATCAGAAAAACGTAAAGTTTTTCTTGATCATCTATGATGATGAGGTTATAGGAGGTATTGTATGCCCCATATTACCGCAAAAAGTAATATATGAATGGTTTGTTTGTGGTAAAGATGGAGTGTATAAGAATATATATCCAAGTATATTAGCTACTTGGGCAGCGATGGATTATGCTATTAAAAATGAAATTCCACGATTTGATTTTATGGGAGCTGGAAAACCAGATGAAGACTATGGTGTACGAGAATTTAAGTCTAAATTTGGAGGAGAACTAGTACAACATGGTCGTTTTTTACATGTTGCGCAACCACTTTTGTATACTGTCGGTAAAACAGCAGTCAAAATTTTAAAAAAATCTTGATGATAATTTTCAATTTCAAAGTAAAAAATTAGTAATAAATATCGCAAGATTTGTAATGTAGTTTACAAAAAAATTCCAGAGAGCTAGAAAAAGATAAAAACCAACTTAGATTATCATATAATTTTAAATAATGGATTTTACTGTAAAAATATATAGAGAATTATTAAAGTCATTAATTGATCAAGGCTATACATTTCAAACATTTGAAGAATTTATAAGAGTACCCCAAGAAAAATCTATTGTATTACGTCATGATGTAGATTTATTACCTTATAACTCCTTACATTTTGCTAGAATACAAGCAGATAATAAGGTTAAGGGGACGTATTATTTCCGAGCAGTTCCAGAAAGCTGGGATGTAGCGGTTATTAAAGAAATAGCATCGCTAGGTCATGAGATAGGATATCATTATGAGTGCCTAACTACCTGTAATGGTGATCTTAAAAAAGGTATAGAAGATTTTAAGAAAAATTTAGAAGCATTGAGAGTATTAGCACCAGTGACTACTATCTGTATGCACGGTAGTCCGATGTCTAAGTATGATTCTAAAGATTTATGGAAAACTTACAATTATAGGGATTGTAATCTAATCGCAGAGCCTTATTTTGATGTAGATTTTAAAGAAGTTTTTTATTTAACAGATACAGGTCGTCGATGGGATGGTCATGCTGTAAGCGTAAGAGATAGAGTCGATACATCGTTTCATCAAACATTTCATACGACAAGAGAACTTATAGAAGCTTCTGGGTCGCTGCCAGATCAGATCATGTTTACATTTCATCCACAACGATGGAATGACAATCAGTTAATGTGGGCAAAAGAACTTATTTTACAAAATACAAAAAATGTGGTGAAAAAATATTTCTTTGTAAGGAAGTAGCTCTCCTAATACAAATTTATGAGGTTTATCCCTTATGCCAATAAAGTAATATTTTCGTTTTTGATACGATGACAATTAAATTAGAATTAAGTTCTGTATTAGAGTTCGAATTTGCAATCATTAGAATATCGTGCCATAAAAAAAATACTAATCAAAATATAAATAAATATTAAATGAGAATTCTCATAGATATAGGGCATCCAGGTCATGTACACTTGTTTAAGAATTTTGCAAAAATAATGCAGAGCAAAGGCCATGAGTTTTTATTTACTTGCAGACAAAAAGAATTCGAAATAGAACTTCTTGAAGCGGAGGGGTTTGATTATGTGTCATTCGGCAAAAAGTATAATTCGACAGCAGGAAAGCTATTTGGATTGTTAAAATTTGATTTCTTAGAAATAGTACAAGGACTTAGATTTAAGCCAGATCTATTCATGAGTCATGGATCTCCGTATGCCGCACACGCTGCTGCGGTACTCAGAAAACCTCATGTGTCTATGGAAGATACAGGAAATATGGAACAGGTAAAACTTTATTTACCATTTACTAAGAGTGTTTTAACATCTACTACTTTTCATAAAGACCTTGGAGAAAAACAAATTAGATATGCTGGATATCATGAGTTAGCCTATTTACATCCTAATCATTTTACTCCTAATGATACAATCTATGATACTCTAGGGATAGCGAAAGAAACAAAATATGTGATTTTAAGATTTGTATCCTGGAATGCCAGTCATGACATCAATCAGTATGGATTAACTCTTGAAGAAAAACGAGAATTGATTCAATATTTGTCATCTAGATATAAAGTATTTATATCATCAGAAAGACAATTGCCAGAGGAATTTAGTAAATATCAAATAAAAATACCTCCAGAAGAAATGCATAATGCAATGGCATTTGCGCAAATGTTTATAGGAGAAGGAGCTACTATGGCATCTGAGTGTGCAGTGTTGGGCACACCTGCTATATATATCAATAGTATTGTGTCAGGGACTATAAATGAACAAGCAGCTTATGGATTATTATTTCATTTTCAAGAAGGTAAAGTAGTCATAGATACAATTAAAGAACTAGAAAAAATTCCTAACCTTAAAGATGTCTTTCGCGAGAGACAAATTAAATTATTAGCAGATACAATTGATGTTACAGCTTTTATGATTTGGTTTGTAGAAAAATTCCCTAAAAGTCAGGATATAATGAAAAATGATCCTGAATATTATTTTCACTTTAGATAATTAACGAACTATCTCATTTAGTGGTTTAGTTTTTATGAAAATTTCACACATTTTTAAGAAGAGTTTTGTAAAAATTCACAAAATCAAATAACTTACTTCAGCACTTTAGCTAATATTTAAGTTGTTTTATCGAAAACATAGTTAATTTCTGTGTAAAAAATTTTAAAGAATAGAACAATCAGTTGTATGTTTACACTCGCTAATTATAAAATTAAAGGGAATTAAATAAAGATTTTATGATTGCACCATAAGTAAAGGAATATGTTAACTCTAAATATATGAAGTTGTTATAATTGACTGAAAATCTATTAATTAAAAGTTAAGTAATACTATAATTAGTAGAAAAACGTTATCAACAAGCAAATCATATATAATAAAAGGTTTATCTGAAATGATCACTAAATTCGCCCCGTTTATAGACAAGCAAATAGAAAGACTTTTAAATCCTGATACCTCTAGAGATATTGTAACTATCTCAGATCAGGACTGGAATAGTAGTATAAAAAATCTGATGATTGAAGAAATAGGAAGCGAAGCTTTCGATTTTATATCAGAGCAAGCTACTTATAACCCTAGTGATATTCACGTTGTTGCTACAAGAACTCGTTTCAATATTGAGAAAATAGAAGCCAACAAATTTAGAACTATCATTAATCTAAAAAGGGTCAATGATTTTCGGAGGATTAATAAATATTTTCAATCTGTAAATGCTAAATTACCTATTGGAGGTGTTTTTATAAATAAAGTAGAAACACATGCGGTTCGTAAAAATAGGATTATAGAAAAAATCCCTAAGCCATTTAATTATCCCTACTATTTTGTAGATGTTATACTTACAAGAGTTTTTCCGAAATTGAAGTTGACTAAAGGGCTATATTTTAATATTACTAAGGGAAAAGGTAGAGTTTTAACCAAAGCAGAAACTTTTGGTAGACTATATTCATGTGGTTTCGAAATTCTAGAGGAGAAAACCATTAACAATGAGTTGTATTTTGTTGCCCGCAAAGTAAAAGAGCCTATTTTCGATCACGATCCAACCTATGGTCCATTGATAAAGCTCAAAAGATTAGGAGAGCAAGGAAAAACTATAAAAGTTTATAAATTTAGGACAATGTATCCATTCTCTGAATATCTTCAGAAGTATGTTTTCGAAAAAAATGACCTGAAAGAAGGAGGAAAGATTAAAAATGACTTTAGGATATCTCACGAGGGGAAAATAATGAGAAAATACTGGATTGATGAGTTGCCTATGATTATAAACTTCATTAAAAATGAAATGAAATTAATCGGAGTGAGACCTTTGAGTAATCATTATTACAGTCTATACCCGAAAGAGCTTCAGGAAAAAAGAATCAAAGTTAAACCAGGCTTGCTTCCACCATTCTATGCAGATATGCCTAAAACTTTAGACGAAATTGTTGCTTCAGAGATGAAATATTTAGAGGCATATGAAAAAGCCCCTCTAAAAACAGATATCAATTATCTACTTCAGATTATGAAAAACATTCTTTTACGTGGGAAAAGAAGTTGTTAAAAACTATCTTAGCATACTCATTAAATTTTAGCGTATGATAATTAAATTACTGAAGAACCTATACCCTCTTTTTTTATTGGTATTTATTACTTCTTGTGCTACTAGAAGTCGTATTGTATACTTTAAAGATGTAAAAGATACTCAACGGAAAGTAATTAATGTAGAATACAAGACTATTTTTCAAGCAGATGATTTATTAGCCATTACAGTTTCATCATCTGATATGCAAGGTTTAGAGCCATTTAACCTACCAGCAGTTTCTTTTAATGCCATTCCTGGAAGTGTAGTGGGCGAACAAAAACAACTGACATATTTAGTAAGAAAAGACGGAACTATTGATTTTCCTGTTTTGGGAACTATAGAATTGGCAGGTTTATCAAGGATTGAAGCTACAGAGTTATTAAAAACAAAGATGTCTTCCTATATAAAAGACCCAATAATTCATATTGAGCTTGTAAACTTTAAAATCACAGTCCTAGGAGAGGTAAATGCTCCAGGCTCTTTTACGATTCCAAATGAACGTATTAGTATTATAGAAGCTTTAGGCTTAGCAGGGGATATGACTATAACAGGTAGGAGAAAAGATGTTATGGTAATACGAGAAGAAGATGGATTGTATAAATACCATAGAGTAGATATTACTTCTGATCGAGTTTTTAATTCGCCAGTATTTTACTTGAAACAAAATGATGTCATATACGTTACTCCCAATAATGCGCAAGTAAGGTCATCTACATATAATAGGCATACTCCCGTATGGATATCAGTAGCATCAGTATTGGTGTCTTTAGGAATTCTATTAACTCGATAATATATGGAGTACGAATATCAACAAGAGCATAGTAGTCTTACTATAAAAGACCAAGTAAATAAATATCTAAGATATTGGAAACTATTTCTCTTATCAGGTATTATATGCGTGATATTAGCATTTTTATATCTAAAATATACGGCGGTAGAGCATAGTGTTACTGCTACTATCTTGATAAAAGGAGAAAAATCAGGAATGTTATCAGAACTTTCTGCTTTTGAAGATTTAAATATAGTAGAATCGAATAACAAAGATGTAGAAAATGAGATAGAAATTCTCAAATCCAGACCTCTTTTTAGAAATGTAATAAAAAAACTTAACATTCATCATCAATATTTTGCGAGGACAAAATTTTCGAAACGTTTGGTAGAACTCTATGAGAATAAGCCGATAGTAGCTACGTTTGTAGATGACTCATTATTATTGGATAATACATCAGCAGATTTTACGATAACTATTAATTCAAAAAAATCATTTTCTATTACCGAAGAAGATAGTAATTATGCAAAAAGTGGGCTTTTCGGGAAAGTACTTACAACTAGAATAGGGAATTTGATTCTCACTCCAACAGAATATATAGATAATTATGTAGAAAATGAAATCTATCTCTCTGTACACCCAATAGTCGATGTAGTCGAAGATTATAAATCAAAGGTAAGTATCGGTTTAGTGAATAAAGATGCAAATGTAATCTCTTTAAAATTAAACACAACGACTAGAGAAAAAGCAAAAGATATTCTTAATGGATTAGTAGAAGAATACAATATCGATGCTGTTAGAGATAAAAATCAAATCTATGAGAATACTGCAAGTTTTATAAAAGAGAGATTAACTATCATCAATACAGAATTATCGGATATAGAACTAGGAGTGGAAACGTTTAAAACTTCTAATAACCTTACTGATGTAGACTCTGAGGCTGAATTGTTTTTAGAAAATTCATCTGAGAACATGAAAGAAGTTGTAGAGACAAATACTCAACTAGGTTTAGTCAATTTTTTAAGTAGTTATCTAAGAAGGAATAAAGAAGGTTTACTACCAGCTAATTTAGGTTTTTCTGATCAATCCGTATCAGGAATTATTGAACAATATAACGAAATTGCACTTAGAAGAGATGAGGTTCTTAATGGAACTACTGCAAAGAACCCAATTGTAATTAGTCTGAATGAAAAATTGACAACGCTTAGACAGAATTTAAAACAGAGTTTAAATAATCAAAAAACATCACTTAGAATTAGACTAAAAAGTTTAGATAGGCAAGATAAATTAATGAATGCAAAAATAGCTTCTTTACCTAAACAAGAGAGACAGCTAAGAGATATTGTCAGGCAACAAAAAATTAAAGAAACATTATATCTCTATTTATTACAAAAAAGAGAAGAAACAGCAATTTCCCTTGCAGCTACAGTTGCGAATGCAAAAATTATAGAAAGGGCATATAGTTCTAAATTTCCAGTTAAACCAAAGAAACGAATTGTTTTTCTTGTAACACTCTTAGCTACTATTCTGTTGCCATCAATACTAATTTTTTTCCATGATCTTCTAGATGTAAAGGTCAAGGATAAAAAAGAAATCCAGAAGGCTCTTGATATCCCAATAGTGGCAGAAATACCTGCCAATACTATCAAAGATAATTTTATTATTTCTACAGACGATCGCTCTATTGTAGCAGAATCATTTAGAATTTTTGAAAGTAATCTTAATTTTTTACTTTCCGAGAAAAACGATAAAGGAAAAACTATTTTATTTACTTCTTCCGCTACAGGAGAAGGTAAAACTTTTATTTCGACTAACTTATCTATTACGCTTGCGGGATCCACTAAAAAGATTGCACTACTAGGATTAGATCTTAGATCACCTAAAATTTTAGAATATCTAAATATGAGTGATGCAATAGGAGTTACTAATTATATAAAGGATGAAAAATTAACTATAGAAGACATTATTATAAATTTGGATTCAGTTCCTAATCTTGATATTATAAATTCTGGTATAATCCCTCCAAATCCAGTTGAATTACTTAAGAGTAAACGTTTTCAAAAACTAATTGCAGAACTAAAAACAAGATATGATTACATTATTGTTGACACACCACCAGTAAGTTTGGTTGCTGATGCGCTATTGCTCAGTGATTATGTAGACCTATGTATATACGTAGTTAGATCAGGGTTTTCTGATAGAAGACTTTTATCAGTAGCAGAAAAATTGTACAAAGATGAACGTTTTTCTAATATGTCTATTTTAATAAACGATGTAGATACATATAACAAAAGGTATTATGGTTATGGTTATGGAGTTTCAGAGCCTTTACCTAAGTGGAAGAATGTATTAGTAAATAGTAGAGATTGGTTTTATAAAAACATACTTAATAGTAAGAGTTAAAAGAGGACTTACAATTACAAAAAAATATAAATATATATGATTTACTGAAAAGCTACCCTTCTTAATTTATTTCAAATGCTTTTCATAGATAAAAAACTGTTTTTCAACGTTTTTCATATAATTTTTATGATAAATTAAAAAAATAAATAGAAAATAGTATTAATTTTATTTGTTATTAAAAACTAAATGACTATGAACCCTAAAATTACACACAATTCATCTCACTCGAGAATGAAAAAACATCAGCAAAATGTTGATGTTAGTAACACTTTTATTACTAAAACTATGAAATATGCTATAATGCTATGTTGCCTTTTTTCAGTGATGTTCACTACTGGGCAAGATACTATCGGGAAAACATATTGCACTATTAGTGTAGATGCTGGCGAAGATCAAACTGTTTGTACAGGAGAATCAATCACATTAACAGCAACATCTGAAAATGAGAGTAAATGTAGAACTTGTACTGGATATGAAATAAAAAATACAGAATTATGTGAAAGAGATAATACTGATTACGTAGTATGGTTATCTGATACTGATGGAAAAGTTAAATTTTTTTCGAATATCAATCTAGAATGGAAATTAGGTGATAATGGAACTGCTACATTAAAAGGTGAAATTAGAAACATCTACAATAGAAATGATAAATATGTTGTAGATGCAGTTTTTACAAATAGAACTAGAACAGCTCCACAAGGAAGTCCTAAGTACCATAAATGTAATAACGAAGATGCATCAAAATGGGTGTATTACGGGGAGTTTTCAGGTACTTTTACAAATACACGTAATGGGAAGTCGTTTAACGTGTCTAGGAGAGGCCCTGCATTTCAGTTAGGAAAAGGAGCTAATCCTACAGAAAAGAGAAAAGGTCGATTAGGAGCTTCGGGATGGTTTAGTACTACAGATAAAAAATATACTACTGGGGACTTTAATTTAATTATTGGACAATGTAGTTCTTCAGAATCAAATAGCGAGGTTAAATATCTTTGGTCAAATGGAGAAACTACCCCTTCTATTACTGTTACAGAAAGTGGAACATACACAGTATACGTAAAGGATTGTAAAGAATGTAAAGATAGTGATACAGTAGAAGTAAATATAGAAAACCTTACTATCGATGCTGGAGAAGATCAAACTATTACTGAAGGAAACTCGGTAACATTAAGTACCATTGCTGTCGATAATGTTGATCGAATCGACTGGTTAGTGGATGGAGAGGTTGTGTTTTCTACAGATTCGCCAAATGAATCACCAACGGTATCACCAACTGAGACAACTACCTATACCGTAAGAGTATATAGAGGTGACTGTGTTGCAGAAGACACTGTTACTGTTGTTGTAGAAGCCTGTAATTTTTCGGTAGATTTAGGTGATGATAGAACGATCTGTAATGATGAACCAATTGTGTTATCAGCTACTACATCTGGA
>CANLRN010000056.1 GCA_947493495.1 uncultured Aquimarina sp. | reverse complement strand
AGGTTTTGACCCTTGAAAATATCCATAAATAAACTATTTTAGTGATTTAAAGATATGTATTTAAATACTGACCTCTAATTTTTTTTATATCAATACTAGGTTTATCCCATTCCATGTTTTCAAATTTTATAAGATTTTTGTCCATATTTTCAGATGAATTTGTAATACATTAATAGTGTTTTAGCTATATCAGATATAAAATTCTGATGAATGTTTTATTTCTTTTAAAACAAAGGTACTGTTAAGAACTCCAATGTTTTCAATTTTAGAAAGCTTTGTCTTTACAAAGTCGTGATATTCTTCTAAGCTTTTAGTATGTATTTTTAAGATAAAATCTACTTGCCCTGCCATATGGTAGCATTCTTGTACTTCTTCGAGATTTTGGATTTGTTCTTCAAATTTTTCAATAAAAGCTTCATTGTGATAACGCATAGATACTTGGCAGATAGTAGTTATAGATCTATTGATTAATTTTTTATCTAAAATAGCTACATACTTTTTTATAAAACCTTGTTTTTCTAAACGCCTAATTCTTTCATAAACAGGAGAAGAAGTAAGGTTAAGAATGGCTGCAATTTCTTTTGCAGTTTTTTTAGAATCTTTTTGTAGAATCCTCAGAATAGTAATGTCAATAGTATCTAGATTTCCCATAAGTATGATCAAAAAAATTACTTTAAAACCATTGATCAATGATCATTAAAAGTAAATAATACTTAAAAATAATATTAATAAAGTAATATTTACTTAAATAATCAATTTTTTATAAAATAAAAATGGTTATTACTAATTTAGTTAGTAAATATTGTGTTTGTAATTTGGTTTTGATGGTAGCATTATATATAGATAATGCTAGTAAGTTAGAGCTGTCAATACTATAATAATCAAGACAATATCAAGCCATCTAATCGTTAGATACGTCAGGAAACAACAAAAAGTAATAAAAGTAGAACAGATGAAAACAAAAGTTTTAGTAATTGGAGCCAATGGCCAGTTGGGATCAGTTCTTACCAAGGCACTGCAAAAGAAATATACATTAGAAAACGTAATAGCCTCTGATCTTAGAACTGATGAAGATTTCAAAGGTATATTCGAAGTAATTGATGCAACTGATAAAAAAAGAATAAAACAGGTTATAGAAAAATATAAAATCACGCAGATATATCATTTGGCAGCTATTTTATCTGCCAAAGGAGAAGAATTGCCTTTGATTACCTGGGATATTAATATGAAAACCTGGCTTAATGTGCTCGAAGTGTCTAGAGAAAGTAACATAGAAAAAGTTTTTTTTCCTAGCTCTATTGCAGTTTTTGGTGCAGGAGTTCCATTAACTGACACTCCACAGACTACCTATCTTAATCCAGCAACTGTTTACGGGATGAGTAAAGCAGCAGGAGAAAATTGGGCGCAGTATTATTTTGATCAATATGGATTAGATGTACGTTCGATTCGATATCCAGGTGTCATAGGATATCAGTCCTTACCAGGAGGAGGAACTACTGATTATGCTGTAGATATTTTTCATAAAGCGGTATTAGAAGAAGATTTTAGTTGTTTCTTAGAAAAAGATACAAGCTTACCGATGATTTATATGGATGATGTTATTAGAGCAACAATAGAGTTAATGGAAGCCCCTAAGGAGTGTATACAAATAAGAACATCCTACAATATTGCAGGGGTTAGTTTTACACCCAATGAGATTGTAGCAGAGATTCGTAATTTTTATCCTAATTTTAAGGTGTCTTATGATCCAGATTTTAGACAAGACATAGCAGCGGGATGGCCATCTTCTATAGATGATAGTATAGCCACTGAACATTGGGGCTGGAAATCAAAATACAACTTAGAGCAAATTACGCAGACTATGTTAGCCGAACTAAAAGAGTATTATAGATTAAAATTAGCAATGTAAACTCTTTTTAGTATACTATAAACAATATGCTACGAAAACCATTTTATCATATTGGAATGGGTACTATGGCAATAAGTAAAAAATAAAAAATAAACCATAAGAAAAATGTTTGTACATATAAAGGAAGATATCCAAAAAGAGCTTGCAGAGATTAAAACAGCAGGATTGTATAAATCAGAACGAATTATTACCACTCCGCAGGGTGCAGAGATCAATACTACGAATGCTAAGGATGTATTAAATTTTTGTGCTAATAATTATTTAGGACTGTCTTCTCATCCAGCAGTAATTGATGCTGGTAAAAAAGCAATAGATTCTCATGGGTATGGCTTGTCCTCTGTTCGATTTATTTGTGGTACTCAGGATATTCACAAAGAATTAGAACGTAAAACAGCAGAATTTTTAGGGATGGAGGATTGTATTTTGTATGCGGCTGCTTTTGATGCCAATGGGGGAGTATTCGAGCCAATTCTAACAGCAGCAGATGCCATCATATCAGACTCTTTAAACCACGCGTCTATTATAGATGGAATTCGTTTGTGTAAAGCAAAACGGTTTCGATATGAACATAATAATATGACAGATCTAAAAAAACAGCTACAAGCAGCAGAAGGATCAAGAAGAAAGCTTATCGTAACTGATGGTTCTTTTTCAATGGATGGAACTATTGCTCAATTAGATAAAATTTGTGACTTAGCTGATAAATACAGCGCTATGGTAATGATTGATGAGTGTCATTCGACAGGTTTTCTGGGAAAAACAGGTCGAGGAACACATGAATATAGAAATGTAATGGGGCGTATTGATATTATTACGGGCACATACGGGAAAGCACTTGGAGGCGCATCAGGAGGTTTTACTGCAGCAAGAAAAGAAATAGTTGACTTGTTAAGGCAGCGTTCGAGGC
Organism: uncultured Aquimarina sp.; assembly: GCA_947493495.1. GTDB lineage: Bacteria > Bacteroidota > Bacteroidia > Flavobacteriales > Flavobacteriaceae > Aquimarina. The sequence continues at coordinate 27,987 of CANLRN010000056.1, read as the reverse complement.
CCTATCTGTTTTCTAATACAGTAGCTCCCTCTATAGTAGGTGCTTCTATTAAAGTATTGGAGTTATTGAGTGCTTCTACAACATTAAGAGATAAACTAGCAGCAAATACGAAGTATTTTAGAAAAGAGATGACGGTTGCAGGATTCGATATTGTACCTGGAGATCATCCAATTGTACCCGTTATGTTATATGAAGCAACATTAGCCCAAGAATTTGCAGCAAAATTATTAAACGAAGGAATATACGTAATCGGTTTTTTCTATCCAGTGGTGCCAAAAGGAAAGGCAAGAATTCGAGTACAATTATCAGCAGGTCATGAACAAGATCACTTAGAAAAAGCAGTAAAATCCTTTGTGAAAGTTGGTAAAGAATTGAAAGTGATCTAAATACGAACGTTTGTTAGTAGTTTTTAATGTATAGAATTCTTAGTATTATGTGTGATATTATTAAAATTTGTTAACGATATAAATAAAAAATTAAAAATATCATGATAATAGCTTTTTACTATTGAAAAAAAATAAAAATAACTTTTAATAGAAATAGTTTTACTTAATTTAGCATCGCAAATATATCGTAGAAAATGAACAATGTATTTACTTGGAATCGATTTTATTTTTTCTTCTTTTATTTTAAAAGTAAGAACGGGATCGCTATGTAAATACTAATGAAAATTTATAAAACTAGAATCCCGATGAAAATTCGGGATTTTTTTTTGATAGAAAAATCTTAAAAAAAGTTGAAACAAAAAGTAGCCATACAGGGAATTAAAGGATCCTATCATCATGCAGTAGCACAAGCATGTTTTGGAAAAGATATTGTTGTCGATGAATGTATGTCATTTAGGGAATTGGTAGATAGTTTGGAAGATAAACGTAGTACAGATGCAGTGATGGCTATCGAAAACTCTATTGCAGGATCAATAATTCCTAATTATGCCTATATAGACGAACATAATCTTACAATAAGTGGTGAGTATTTTATGGCGATACATCATTGTTTGATGGCACTAACGGGTCAAGATATAGCAGATATTAAAGAAGTGTATTCGCATCCCATGGCTTTATTACAGTGTAAGGAGTTTTTTAGAGAATATCCACATATTAAGTTGGTAGAAGATGTAGATACAGCAGAGGTTGCTAAAAGAATAGAACAACAACAATTGATAGGAATTGCTGCTGTGGCAGGAAAAACAGCAGCGAGTATTTATAACCTAAAAATTTTAGCTGGAGAAATTCAAACCATAAAATCCAATAGCACTCGTTTTTTTATTCTAAACACCAGAGAAGAATCAGGAGTAGAAAAAGAAGACATAAACAAGGCCTCACTAAAGTTTATAACAGATCATAAACGAGGTAGTTTAGCAACGGTACTTAATGTAATGAGTGATTGTAATCTAAATTTAACTAAGATACAATCATTACCAGTAATTGATATGCCTTGGAAATATTCTTTCTTTGTAGATGTTACTTTTAAGCAGTATGAAGACTATCAAAAGGCCATTTCAGTATTAAAAATAATGGCTTTAGAAATTAAAGTTTTAGGAGAATATAAAAATCAAAACGGATGAGTATTCAAACAGCAAAACGATTAGAAAGCGTTGAGGAATATTATTTCTCTAAGAAGTTACGTGAAGTGAGAGCACTAGCTGCTTCTGGTAAACCAATTTTGAATATGGCTATTGGAAGCCCTGATCTAGATCCTCCAAAACAAGTAATTAAGGCAATCCAAGAAGCTGTTGAGGTAGATGGAGCACATAAATATCAAAGCTATCAAGGTATTCCTGAGTTTAGAAAAGCAATAGCTGATTTTTATATGAATAAATATAAAGTGCTATTAGACCCTGCTACAGAAATTTTACCGCTGATAGGTTCTAAAGAAGGAATTATGCATATTTCGATGGCATATCTTAATGAAGGAGATGAAGTATTGGTTCCTAATCCTGGATATCCTACCTATACTTCTGTAACAAAACTAGTCGGAGCAAACCCTATTGCTTATGATTTAGTCGCATCTAATGGGTGGGAACCTGATTTTAAAACCTTGTCAGAAAAAGATCTAAGTAAGGTAAAAATAATGTGGGTCAATTATCCTCATATGCCTACTGGAGCTTCAGGAAACACGATGCTTTTTAATAAGCTCATAGCTTTTGCAAAAAAGAATGACATATTACTGATTAATGATAACCCGTATAGCTTTGTGCTTAATGACACTCCCACGAGTATTTTATCAATCGAAGGAGCAAAAGAAGTGGCTTTAGAATTAAACTCATTAAGTAAAACCTTCAATATGGCTGGATGGCGTGTTGGGATGGTTAATGGAAGTAAGGATAAAATAGAGGCAATTCTAAAGGTAAAGAGTAATATGGATAGTGGAATGTTTCAAGGGATCCAAAAAGGAGCAATTGCTGCATTAACTATTGCTGGAGATTGGTATAAAGATATGAACCTCATATACAAAGAACGTAGAGAACTGATATGGGAACTAGCCACTCAATTAGATTGCACTTTTGATAAAACAACAACAGGAATGTTTGTTTGGGCCAAGCTTCCTGATGGAATTGATGCCATGAAGTTTATCGATACAATTTTGTATGATAATAGTGTGTTTATAACGCCAGGAAATATATTCGGAACTCGTGGAGAAGGCTATATTCGTTTTTCACTTTGTGTCCCCAAAGAAAATATAAAAGAAGCCATCAGTAGATTAAAAAATAAAATAGAAGTTAAACATTAATATATAACTCCTTCTCTTATAGAGAGAGTAGGAGGAGAGACTATGAAGGTATTTGTAATTGGAATAGGGTTAATTGGAGGATCATTTGCTATTGATATCAAAGCTGCTTTTAATCAGGCAAAGATATATGGTATAGATGCTAATGACCAACATCTAGATAAAGCTTTAGGGTTAGGAGTTATAGACAATAAATCAGAGATGGAACAACTCTATGATGCAGATGTGGTAATTACCGCCATTCCTGTGGATGCAACTGTAACAATTTTGCCAGAAATTCTAGATAAAATTAAAGATAATTGTTTAGTGTTTGATGTAGGATCTACAAAACATAAATTATGTATCTCTGTAAAAGATCATCCAAAAAGAAGAAATTATTTAGCAACACATCCAATTGCTGGAACAGAATTCTCAGGACCACAAGCTGCTATTGCAAACTTATATCGTGGCAAAACCAATATTATATGTGAGGTAGAAAAAACAGCTTTTAAGTTACAAGAACGAGGAATGGAAATTTTTTCCAGATTAGGAATGCGTATCCGATATATGGATCCGGCATCACACGATAAACATATTGCTTATGTTTCGCATTTATCACATATCAGTTCTTTTATGTTAGGAAAAACAGTAATAGAGAAAGAAAAGAACGAACGAGACATCTTTGATATGGCAGGGAGTGGATTTGCCTCTACAGTTAGATTAGCAAAAAGTTCTCCAGAGATGTGGGCGCCAATATTTAAGCATAACAAAGAAAATGTAATAGAAACTCTAGAGGAATATATTGCCAATTTAATACAGTTCAAAGAATTGATGAAAGAAGATAATTTTTCTGAAATTTATAAAGAAATGGAAGATACCAATCATATAAAAACAATTTTAAAAGGAATTGCATAAAATAAATATCAAAAATAAATACTAATAAAGAGTAAAAAATAAAGATGGAGAATAAGAAAGAACTTAGAAACTGGTTAGATGCCTATAAATTAGAGCACCCTCTAGTAATAGGAGGACCATGTAGTGCAGAAACGGAAGAACAAGTTGTAAAGATTGCACATCAGCTTAAAGATAGTGATGCTACAGTACTTAGAGCTGGGATATGGAAACCAAGAACAAGGCCTGGTAATTTTGAGGGAGTAGGAGCTTTAGGATTAAAATGGTTACAACGCGCTAAAGAAGAAACTGGAATGAAAATCGCTACAGAAGTAGCAAATCCACACCACGTAGAGTTAGCGTTAGAACACGGAGTAGATGTTTTATGGATTGGAGCGAGAAGTACTGTTTCTCCATTCATTGTTCAAGACATAGCCGAAGCTTGTAGAGGAATTGATAACCCTGTATTGATTAAAAATCCAATCAATCCAGATTTATCCCTTTGGTTGGGCGCTGTAGAACGCTTCTATACTTGTGATGTTAACAACCTTGGTGTAATCCATAGAGGATTTTCTACCTATGAAAAAACAAAGTATCGCAATATCCCAGAATGGCAGATACCGATTGATTTGCAAAACCGTTTTCCGGATTTGCCATTAATTTTAGATCCCTCGCATATAGCAGGAAGAAGAGATTTAATCTTTGACCTCTCGCAAACAGCTCTAGATCTTAATTTTGATGGATTGATTATAGAAACCCATTATGATCCAGACAATGCCTGGAGTGATGCCAAACAACAAATAACACCAGATACTTTAATACAGCACATGGAAAATTTAAAAATTCGTAAAGAAGTTGGTGTAGATGAGGCCTATCAAAAAGCATTGAGTGAATTACGAGCTAAGATAGACGTGGCAGATAATCAATTGCTGGATGTTTTATCAAGGAGAATGAAAATATCTGATGAAATAGGAAAGGTAAAAGCAAAACAAAATGTTGCCATTCTACAATCTAAACGATGGAACGAAATTTTAGGAAAAATGATCATTGAAGGAGAAGAAAAAGGACTGAGTGAAGAATTTATGCTTAGAATCTATAAAGCGATTCATCAAGAATCTATCAACCATCAGAAAAAGGTAGCAAAACTTTAAAAATAGAGTTTACTGCTTGATATAGAGATTTATTTGCATCTTTGTGGGAATGACAGGAACAGTATATAAATCTACAGGGAGCTGGTATACCATTAAAACAGATAATGGAAAAATATATGAGTGCCGTATAAAAGGTAAATTTAGAATAAAAGGGATTAAGAATACCAACCCTGTTTCTGTAGGAGATAGAGTAGATTTTAAACTAGAAACCAAAAACGACCAAGAAACAGGAGTGATCGAAAACATATGGGAACGACAGAATTATATCATTAGAAAATCTGTAAACCTATCTAAGCAAACGCACATCATTGCCGCAAACATTGATGTAGTTTTCTTAATGGTCACTCTTAATAATCCACCTACTTTTACCACATTTATAGATCGATTCTTAGTAACAGCAGAAGCCTATGACATAAAAGCAGTTTTACTTTTTAATAAAGTAGATACATATACAGAAGATGAATTAGTAGAAATTAAATATTTAGCTGCATTATATAGGAAAATAGGATATGAATGTATTGGTATTTCTGCCAAAACAGGAAAAAATGTCGAAAAAGTAAAACTACTTATGAGAGGTAAAGTAAGCATGTTTTCTGGTCATAGTGGAGTTGGTAAATCTACCTTAGTCAATGCAATAGAACCTGGGCTGTCACTAAAAACAGCAGCGATTAGTGATCAACATCAACAAGGGCAACATACCACTACATTTGCAGAGATGTTTGATCTTAGTTTTGATGCCAAAATTATAGATACACCAGGTATTAAAGGTTTTGGGGTTGTAGATATGGATAAAGAAGAATTAGGGGATTATTTCCCTGAATTTTTTGAGCTAAAACCACAATGTAAATTTAATAATTGCTTGCATATTGATGAACCAAAATGTGCTGTGAAAGAAGCATTAGATGCAGAAGAGGTTGCGTGGTCTCGATATAAGAGTTATCTACAGATCTTAGAAGGAGAAGAAGAGCACTACCGTAAAAATAATTATGACGAATAATTTTTTTAACCTATTTATGGGTAACAATTGATCCACATCTTACACTTATATAATGAAAGCAGTAATCCAACGAGTATCTGAGGCATCGGTCACAGTTGCAGGAGATAAAATTTCTTCAATTGAGACAGGACTTCTTATATTAATAGGTATTGAAGAGTCCGACAATCAAGATGACATCAGTTGGTTATCTAATAAAATTAGTCGATTACGGATTTTTAATGATAATCACGGAGTGATGAATGAAAGTATACAAGATATTGATGGAGAAATTATTGTAGTGAGTCAATTTACTTTACAAGCAAGTACAAAAAAAGGGAATAGACCTAGTTACATTAAAGCTGCAAAACCAGAAATCGCAATACCTATGTATGAGAAATTCATAAGACAATTAGAAATAGACATAGGAAAGAAAGTAGGTACAGGTAAATTTGGAGCTGATATGAAAGTAGCATTACTTAATGATGGCCCCGTTACGATATTAATCGACACAAAAAATAAAGTATAAACGCTATAGCTTAAATGTATCATTTGTAGTGGTTTAAATAAAAATTTTTAGATTCTCAGATGATATTTTATATTTGAAAAATATTCCCCAAAATAAATTTTATATGAAACAAACATTACAATTAATTATTATTTTGCTTTTTCTATCTAGTTCAATTAGAATTACAGCACAAAATGACTTAGGCCTACAAGCCATAATTCTCGATTCAGTTTTAACCAAAGATGCCAATGCAATCGTAAGATCAGAAGATGTAGTTGTACATATCAATGCTACAAATTCTATTACCGTAAGTAAAAAACGTGTAATAACTGTATTGAATAAGTATGGTAATAGATATACAGATTCATACGAATGGTATGACCCATCCAAGAAAATAAAGAATATTCAAGCTACGGTATATAATGCTTTAGGTAAGGAAATAAAGAAATACAAAAAGAAAGATTTTAAAGATAGGAGTATGTATGATGGATTTTCATTGATCGGTGATAATCGAATGTTGTATTTTGAGCATACCCCAACACAATATCCATATACATTAATATATGAATGTGTAACAGAAAATAAAAGTACTGCTTGGGTTACACCTTGGTATCCAATTTCAGGGAATTATCTAAGTGTAGAGAAATCTACTTACAAGGTGGTAAATCCCAAAAAAATTGCATTACGTTATAATGAAAAACAATTTAAAAACTACGATATAAAAATAGAGCGTAATGATCAGCAAGTTTCATATACTATGGCAATGATACCTGCCAGAGAACCTGAACAGAAAAGCCCTGTATTCGATAAATTAGTTCCTAATGCGTGGGTTGCACTACAGGATTTTTCTTTAGTGGATGTAAAAGGATCTGCTATAGATTGGCAGTCTATGGGCAAATGGCAATATGATAATTTGGTAGCTAGAAGAGATCAACTAGCTCCAGAAACAATCCAAAAGATAACAGCATTGGTCCAAGATGCTACTACAGATAGAGAAAAAGCAAAACGCATCTATGAATATGTACAGAATAAAACAAGATATATTAGTGTGCAATTAGGTATTGGAGGTTGGATGCCTATGCAGGCAAAAGATGTAGATGAATTGGGCTATGGCGATTGCAAAGCATTAACCAATTACACAAAAGCTTTACTTGATACCCAAGATATAGAATCATACTACACAGTAGTATACGGAGATACTGATAAAAAGGATATAGATTCAGAATTTGCTTCTATGCAAGGGAATCATGTCATTCTTAATATCCCTGATGGAGAAAAGGATATCTGGTTAGAATGTACAAGTCAGACAGCTCCCTTTGATTTTATAGGTAGTTTTACAGATGATAGAAATGTGTTGATACTCAAACCAGAAGGAGGAGAAATCAAAAGAACAAAAAAATATACGCCAGAAGAAAATACAGTAACCACAAAAGCAACTATCCACCTTCAATCTGATCGATCTTTTAGTGCAAGTATAACATCAGAGTCCAAGGGGTTGCAATATTACTCAAGATATCTCACCAGTCTAAAACCTAAGAAGGATCAAATATTACATTATAAAGAATATTGGGATTATGTGAATAACTTAAATGTTTTATCAATAAATGTGAATGATGATAAAGATACTATCAGCTATCAAGAAAACATAAGAGTCAATGCAACTAGTTATGCTACAAAAGCAGGTAGCCGATTGTTATTAATACCTAATTTCTTTAATCGGTATACCAATAAGATGCCTAAATATGAGGATAGAAAAACAGATTTGGTAATTCCTAGAGGATATGTACACACTGATGAATATACTATTAATATCCCACAGGGCTATACATTAAACTCAGTTCCCCAAAAGAAAGAATTGGAGACAATCTTTGGTAATTATACCTGTGAATTAGAAAAAGTAAGTGAATCTCAATTAAAATTTAAAAGATTTTTAAAAATTAAGGATGGAACATATCCTAAAGAACAATATGAAGAATATAGAAGATTTATGTCTAAAATTAGAATTATAGATGTATCCAAAATAGTACTTAAACAACAATAAATAGATTACACATGGGAAAACTAAAAATGGTCGGAGTTTGTATATTTCTTACAATTATTCAGAATATATACTCGCAAGAATATAAATTTGGAAAAGTATCCAAAGAAGAATTATTAGAAAAATCAAACCCATTAGACAGTTCTGCAAATGCAACAGTGTTATATGAAAATAAAAAGGTAGCTGTGAAATATAATTCTACTGATGGATTTCAATTAATAACAGAAATTTTTAAGAGAATAAAGCTATATAATAAAGATGGATTTGATTATGCTACAGAAGAGATCTTTTTGTATAAAAATAATAGTAATGAAGAAAAAGTAAGTAGCCTGAAAGCGTATACATATTCGATAATAAATGGAGAGATAAAAGAAACAAAGCTTAAGAAAGATGGTGTTTTCGAGGATGAATATTCGGAGAATTATGATCAATATAAGTTTACAATGCCAGCAATACAAGAAGGGGCAGTGATAGAATATAAATATAAAATAATCTCTCCTTTTTTATCTACTATAGATAGAGTCTATTTGCAATATGAAATACCTATAAAAAAGATAGAAGTACAGATTCAAACCCCAGAATATTTTAACTACAAAAAATTTTCCACGGGATACTTACCTATTAATTTAAAAGAATCTAGTTTTAATGATAAAATTATTTTTACATCAAAAACTAGATCAGGAGGTGGGTTTTCTTCAGTCACCAAAACATCTTATAGTAGAGATGCGGTTGAACATAAAGTAAATGTGAATAAGGTAACTTCTGTGGATGTACCCGCTTTTAAGGAAGAACCTTTCTCTGGGAATAAAGAAAATTATATCTCATCCTTGAGTTACGAGTTGTCATATGTAAAATATCCTAATGAACCTATTGACTATCGTTCTACAACCTGGGAAGATGTTACGAAAACAATCTTTAAGAATTCGAATTTTGGAGGAGAGTTAAAAAAGACTACTTATTATAAAGAGGATATAGATAAGCTTATTGAGGGAGAAACTGATCAGATAAAAAAAATTAGCCTGATTTATAATTTTGTAAAACAAAAAATGAGTTGGAATAAAAAACGATCAGTTATTACTAATAAAGGAGTAAAAAAAGCATATAAAGAAGGTACTGGAAATGCTGCAGAGATTAATTTAATGCTTACTTCAATACTTGCTTATGCTAGAATAGATGCCAACCCTGTGGTAGTGAGTACCAGTGATCGATTAATTAATCTATTTCCTACCCTCAATGGGTTTAATTATGTCATAACAAGGGTAAAACTTGCTGATAATAGTGTTTTCTATTTAGACGCTACCGATAAATATGGAATGCCTAATATTTTACCAGATAGAGTAATGAGAGGAATCGGTAGAGTAATAGCAAAAAATGGGACTTCACAGTTGGTTAATTTTAGACCTCAAAAACCATCTCAGAATTTATACAATGTACAATGCGAAGTTAATCCCGAGGGTGTAGTACAAGGAAAATTTAACATACGGCGTTTAAATTATAACGCACATGCCTATAGAGAAACTAATGGAGCATTAAGTGAAGATAGTAAAATAGAAAGACTACAAAAAAGATATGGGTTAAGCGAAATAGAAAATTATGAAGTAAAAGGAGTAAAAGAATACGGTAAAGGAGTTACAGAAAGATGTTCCTTTACACTAGATGATCAGGCAGAAGTAATAGAAAATGAATTATTTTTATCACCTTTATTATTTTTACGAGATAAAGAAAATGTATTTAAATCAGATAGTCGAGAGTACCCTGTGGATTTTGGACATGGATTTTCTAATGTATATAGAATTAATATTAAGATACCTGATGGATATCAAGTAGTCGAATCCCCAGAGTCTAAAATATTTAAATTACCAGATAACCTAGGTGTTTTTTCTTACAAGTCCGATATAGCTAATAACTTGATCCAGTTATATGTAAATGAAAAGATAAATGTGCCAATAATAACTGCTCAGCATTACCTTACTCTAAAGGAGTTTTATAACCAGATTATACAAAAAGAAAATGAGCAAGTAGTACTCAAAAAAATATAAACATGAACATTAATAATGCACAGAAAGCGGTAGATGACTGGATCAAAACTCATGGAGTTCGATATTTTAATGAGTTGACCAATATGGCACAACTTACCGAAGAAGTAGGTGAAGTAGCAAGAATAATTGCTCGTCGGTATGGCGAACAAAGTGAAAAAGAAAGTGATAAAAATAAAGACCTAGGAGAAGAATTAGCTGATGTGTTATTTGTAGTTTTGTGTCTAGCCAATCAAACAGGTATAGATCTTCAAGATGCATTTGATAAAAAATTGGATATCAAAACAAAACGGGATCACGACCGGCACCATACTAATAAGAAACTAAAATAATGTTTACCGCAATCATTAGTTCAAAAAAATATTGGATCTCGGCACGCATATTAGCCGTAGGTTTTATTTTTTTGTACAGTGTAGTAGAGCATTTTATGGAGTATCAAAATTTTGCTATTAGTACTTTTATTGATGAACGAATTAGCAATGGACGTTGGATACGATATGCAATATCTAGGATAGTAGGTGGGTTTTTGTATGGAACAATAATGGCCTATTTTTTTGAAGCAAGAAAACGAAAATTAAGACAATAAAAATGGATTTGAAACTCAATCAGATTTCCAATATTACTAACTCAATCATACAGATTACAGGTTCTAAAAGTGAAACCAATAGATTGTTGATATTACAATCGCTATATCCTGAAATAAGTATCGAAAATATTTCTAATAGTGATGACTCTCAATTGATGCAAAAAGCACTTGCAAGTGATAAAGAAATTATTGACATACACCACGCAGGTACTGCCATGCGATTTCTTACGGCATATTTCTCAGTACAAAATAAAAGAAATACTATTCTTACAGGAAGTCAAAGAATGCAAGAACGCCCAATTAAAATTCTGGTAGACGCCTTAGAACAACTGGGGGCTACTATTACATATGCAAAAGAAGAAGGATACCCTCCTATACAGATCAAAGGGACTCACCTGATTAATAATCAAGTGGCTCTTGCTGCAAATGTAAGTAGTCAATATATATCGGCATTAATGCTCATTGCTCCTTCACTGCCTAAGGGATTACAAATTTTTTTAGTAGGGAAAGTGACCTCTGTGCCTTATATAAAAATGACCTTAAGTATATTAGGAGATGCTGGTGTAAAAGGGAGTTATAGTAATAATTGTATTGAGATTAGCCCTACAAAAGTAGTAGTGCCTAAAACCATAATAATAGAATCTGATTGGAGTTCGGCTTCTTATTATTATAGTATTGTAGCCCTATCTGATAATGGAAGTATTACACTAGGAAGTTATAAGAAACAGAGTTATCAAGGAGATGCTGTATTAGCAAAAATATATACTGCATTAGGTGTAGAAACTACATTTCAGGGGCATACAATCACGCTGAGACAAGTGCCAGTCCCTGTAACTACAGAGGAATTAGTGTTAGATCTATCCAATGCCCCTGATATCGCTCAGACAATTGCAGTTACTTGTTTTGGATTAAGAAAAGCATGTTACCTCACCGGGTTGCATACACTAAAAATCAAAGAAACAGACAGGTTAGAAGCATTAAAAGCCGAAATTGAAAAACTAGGTGGAGTTGTAACCATTACAAAAGATACACTAAGACTACAAGCTTCTACTAATATCAAGACTGATATAGAAATCGATACCTATAATGATCATCGAATGGCCATGGCATTTGCTCCACTAGCTTTGAGAACTTCCTTGTGCATTAAGGATGCTGATGTAGTGTCTAAATCGTATCCAGATTTTTGGGAAGACCTGAAAAGAATAGGGTTCGAAACATCAGCATTAAGTACTTCTGTATAAAACCAGATTATAATCACAATATACGCGTAAAAAATATAAATTGGGATTTACTTGACAACCCCTATTTAGAGATTGTATATTTGCATTTCGAAAAAACAAATCAAGAATGAAGTTATCACATTTCAATTTTAACCTTCCACAAGAACTATTAGCAGAATACCCCTCAGAGAACAGAGACGAGTCACGCTTAATGGTTTTAAACAGAAAGGATCAAACCATAGAGCACAAACAATTTAAAGATCTTATAGATTATTTTGAGCCTAGTGATGTTATGGTTCTTAATAATACAAAAGTTTTTCCTGCCAGATTATATGGTAACAAAGAAAAAACTGGAGCAAGAATAGAAGTGTTTTTACTTAGAGAATTAAACTCAGAAACTCGTCTTTGGGATGTATTGGTTGACCCCGCACGTAAAATACGAATTGGTAATAAATTGTACTTTGGAGATGACGAAAGTTTGGTAGCAGAAGTAATAGACAATACCACTTCTAGAGGAAGAACACTGCGTTTCTTGTATGATGGCTCATATGATGAGTTTAGACAGAAACTTACGGACTTAGGAGAAACACCTCTGCCAAAATACATCAAAAGAGAAGCAGAGCCAGAAGATGAAGAAAGATATCAAACCATCTATGCAAAAAATGAAGGTGCTGTAGCAGCACCTACCGCTGGCTTGCATTTTTCTAAACATTTGATGAAGCGTTTAGAAATAAAAGGAATTGATTTTGCAGAGATTACCTTACATGTTGGCTTAGGGACATTTCATCCTGTAGAAGTAGAGGATCTATCTAAGCATAAAATGGATAGTGAAGAAGCATATGTCACTGCAAAAGCAACCGAAACCATAAATAGAGGGATTGAAAATAAACAACGAATCTGTGCAGTAGGTACAACAGTGATGAGAGCTTTAGAAAGCTCCGTATCTTCTGATAATACATTAAATGAATTTAGAGGATGGACAAATAAATTTATTTTCCCTCCTTATGATTTTAGTATTGCTAATAGTATGGTTACTAATTTTCATACTCCAAAATCTACATTATTAATGATGGTTTCTGCATTTGCAGGACACGATTTTATAAAAGAAGCATATGAAGAAGCGGTAAAAGAAAAGTATAAATTCTATTCTTATGGCGATGCAATGTTAATTATCTAATTCTAAAATGTAGTATACCTAACGAAATTGCTTTTTTGTTATATACTGACTGAGATATATTTCCATAGTCTTTCTGTAGGAATTATGAACAAGAAAATAAAACAAAAAATGAATGTTTTTATGTTATATACGATGTTTTGTAGTTAAATAGATATATCTACTATAGGAAAAAAATACAATCATCTTGCTCTAGATCAGTAAGTTCGTTCGGTATTTTTAGTAATAATTTCTATTGTACACAATAGAAAAACTAAATTAGTGTTATAATATTCTTGATTATTTATACTATTTTAAAAAAATAATTTATTTTTGCGTTTTTATTTTACGGTTTAACCGTAAATCAATTGTTTTTAATCGAATATATATGCGTTTTAGCGATAATTAGTTGAAATGTAACTAATAAAAAAATGCCAAAAGAAAAGAAAGCTATTATTTTGCAGCTAGTAAATGGTGTTCAAGTTGAAATAACTAAGATTAAGAATGCGTAATAACATACATAAATAGTGTATATGAGCTTGTTTTAGTAAGCTATTAGAACACAAAATTAATACTTATGAAAAGATTTTTACTTTTATTACTTTTTTTTCCAATATTTTACTCATTAGCACAAACCAAAGTTGGTAATTTTCATTTTAATGATATTGATACATTTGGAGATAAGGAGCTAATGCTCAATGGCGCAGGGAAACGAGATAATCTATATGTTCTTGGTCTCTACCTAGATTTTGAAGTTGATGGCGTTCAGGATGGAATTATGGTTGCTGATAAAGATGAAACAATGGCATTTACATTAAAGTCTTCATCACATATTTCTAATAAGAAATTAACAGAAATTGTAAGAAATGGATTAGAAAGAGCAACAGATGGGAATAGTTATCAGTATGAAGATGAGATACGTAATCTCATAGCAATACTTCCAAAAGAAATTGAAAAGTATCAAATTTTTAGAATAGTATACACTAAGGGAGATAAGATTTCTTTATATAAAAATATGAACTTACTTGGTAGTGTTAAAAGTGGTATAGAATTTAAGCAAGCATTGTTCAAAATTTGGTTGGGAGAAAACCCAGTTGATGAAAAATTGAAAGAAGATTTATTAGGTACTGCTGAAACCAATCCAGTATTAGGACAATGGAAAACATATGATAAAAAAACAGGAGTAGCTATTAGTATTATTCAATTATATGTAATTAAAGATAGAGTGCATGGTTCTATAAATAGAATGTTGCGACAATCTGAGAGGGATGCTGTATGCTATGAGTGTCAAGGAGATGATAAAAACCAAAAAGTAGAAGGTTTAGTTATATTGAAACGATTACGAGAAGACGGTCCGAATAAATATGTAGATGGTAAGTTTACTAATATTACTGACGGGAAAGTTGTCGATTGCCAAATATGGTTGGACAAGAAGGATGAAAATATACTTAATGTAAAATATAAAGGCGGGGGAGGAGTTCATAAATGGAAGCGTATAAAAGATACTAAGGATACTAAAAGAATTGATTTACGAACCGTTAAAAGCTTCTAGAATTCAATATATAGAATACACTTCTGATAATAATACAAATAAATACTTTCCGGTTACCAATAGAAAGAGACATTTCTTTTATATACTTTTGTGCGGATGAAGCCCAAAAAGAAAGATATAAGAGCCTTGACTAAGCAGCAATTGCGTCAATTCTTCGAAAAGAAAGGAGATAAAGCTTATAGAGGAGATCAGGTATACGAATGGCTATGGAGCAAAGGCGTTCATAGTTTTGAAGCGATGACCAATATTTCTAAGACTACCAGACAAATTCTCGAAGATGATTTTGTAATAAACCATATAAGGGTTGATCAGATACAGCGTAGTACTGATGGCACGATTAAAAACGCTGTGCGTCTTCATGATGGATTAGTTGTAGAGTCGGTATTGATTCCTACTCCAACAAGAACCACTGCCTGCGTATCCTCTCAGGTAGGTTGTAGCCTAGATTGTAGGTTTTGTGCCACTGCACGATTAAAAAGAATGAGAAACCTCAATCCAGATGAGATATATGATCAGGTGATCGCAATTGATAATGAAAGTAGACTATATCACGATAGACCACTATCCAATATTGTGTTTATGGGTATGGGAGAGCCATTGATGAATTATAATAATGTTATCAAAGCGATAGAAAAAATTACTTCTCCAGATGGTTTAGGGATGTCGCCTAAGAGAATAACAGTTTCTACCTCGGGTGTTCCCAAAATAATTAAAAAAATGGCAGATGATCAAGTACGGTTTCAACTCGCGGTTTCATTACATTCTGCAATAGATCAGGTTCGTACTAGTATTATGCCTTTTAATAAAAATTTCCCTCTTTTAGATCTTATAGAATCACTACAATATTGGTATGAAAAGACAAAGAGTAGGGTGACCTATGAATATGTAGTGTGGAAAGGAATTAACGATCAGAAAAAAGATATAGATGCTTTACTTAGATTTTGTACCTATATTCCTTGCAAAGTTAATTTGATAGAGTACAATCCTATTGATGATGGAGAATTTAGACAAGCTTCTCCAGTAGCAATTACTAATTATATACAAGCTTTAGAAGCTAAGGGGGTAGTAGTAAATGTAAGAAGGAGTAGAGGAAAAGATATAGACGCAGCTTGTGGGCAATTAGCTAATAAATCATAAATAGCATAAGTTTATTAGATTATAAGTCTAGCACATATAATAATTATTTTCTTTGTTAAGTTGTGTATATAAATTATTTAAGGTCAGGTTTGATGCTCGAAAGTATTGTAGTATCTTGCATTTTACTAAGAAAAGTATAATTATATAGTTTATATTGAAAATTGTTGAGCAAATAAAACTGCCCATAATTGATGAGATGGAACTTTTTGAACAGAAGTTTACAGAATCAATGTCTTCTAAAGTAGCTTTGCTCAATAGGATTACACATTACATTGTAAATAGGAAAGGGAAACAAATGCGGCCAATGTTTGTTTTTCTTGTCGCCAAAATGGTTTCTGGAGGAGATATTAATGAACGAACGTATAGAGGGGCATCTGTGATAGAATTAATACATACTGCAACTTTAGTACATGATGATGTGGTAGATGATTCTAATAGGCGTAGAGGTTTTTTTTCTATCAATGCACTATGGAAAAATAAAATAGCGGTATTAGTTGGGGATTATTTATTATCAAAAGGCTTACTATTATCAATTGATTATGGAGATTTTGATATGCTCAGAATTATTTCTATAGCAGTAAGAGAAATGAGTGAAGGAGAACTATTGCAGATAGAAAAAGCTCGTAATCTTGATATCACAGAAGAAGTATATTATGAGATTATCCGTCAGAAAACAGCGACACTCATAGCTTCGTGTTGTAGCCTTGGTGCCTGTTCAGTTGCTCCAGAAACAGAAGCTGTCGAAAAAATGAGAAAATTCGGAGAACTTATAGGAATGGCTTTTCAGATTAAAGATGATTTATTTGATTATGGAGATAATGTTATCGGAAAACCTATAGGGATTGATATCAAAGAACAAAAAATGACATTGCCTCTAATCTATACGCTAAACCATTCTAGTAAAGAAAAAAAGAGGTGGTTGATTAATTCCGTAAAAAATCATAATAAAAATAAAAAAAGAGTCAAAGAAGTAATTGATTTTGTAAAAGTGAGTGGAGGATTAGAATATGCTACTCATGCAATGCACCAATTTAAAGAAGAAGCACTAAAAATTCTCATTGAATATCCAGATTCTACATATAAATCTTCTTTAGAATTAATGGTTAATTATGTCATAGATCGCAAAAAATGATACAAATTTGATTTTACTGTACCAACGCGACTAGACATTATGTAAGTGTATTTGGTTTTAGCTTCTATATTTTTATGTAGTATAAGAGACCTTCAGTCATAAAAAATGAAGGTAGTCAACATAGTTTGTCATTTAGCTTGTTGTTTAACTTATAAATAAATCCTAAATTGAATTACTTCTCTGTAATAGTGTTTTTAATTATACAATCAAAACTGATTTTTATGCTCTTTTTTAAACATATAATACAGCTATAATTTACGGTTTTTTTTGAAGCTTTTAACTCTAAAATGAGTATCCTATTTTAATGATATAATTTGCTTTTACCATATTATCATTAGAATAGTAAAGGGTTTTAGTGTTAATAAATTTGCATATAAACATAAAAAGGTAAATTTTAAACAGATACAAAACCCCGTAAAATAAGTATGGTATTTTTGTAAATGCTTGTTTGTAAGTATTTTACGACAATCATATTTTTTATTTGTTTATTAAAAAGTATATATTCCAAAAGAAGAATTGCAAGTTATTTTTTCCCTGTCTCTCTTTTCATAATTTATTTAATGAACTCATTTAGATTTTTATGTATTAAAACAAAAGTCTAAAATTTTTAAACTAGTGCTTTTTTGAGTTTTATAGTTGGACAGATATAGCAAGGTGAGTATGGGTAATTTTCATCCCATTGAAAAAATCTAAATGAGTTCAATAGTGAACTATAATTTAGACTATATATATGTAAACTTAAATTACTAATCAGATTTTTATGAAAACAAATTTTTACTACATAGCATTATTTATGCTATGCAATTTAGCGGTATTAGCACAAGAAGCGGCTATGAAACCTACAACTATCGGTACTTCTTCTTATATGAGAGAAATACCTGCACTATCCTCTATGGATAATATTGTTTCTGCGAAGAATTTTGAACATGTAGCTCCTCCTAAAAGAAGAGGCAGTAATACTGTAGTTCCTGGTAAAGGGTATCCTAAGGGAAACGATCCTTTTTATACAGAAAACATTCAAAAAATTGCGCAGAAAATGCAATTGAGGGCGCCAGTAGCATCTTTTGATGCACACGTAGGGATAAGACTTAATGATGCTACAGGAGCGATAGGTCCTAATCATTACGTTTATGCGTTTAATTCTGGTTTTGGTATTCTAGATAGGCAAGGAAATGTTTTGTTGCCCGAAGCATCTTTGGAAAGTATATTCCCTGGAGAAACACTAGGAGATCCAATTGTTGTATATGATAATTTTGCAGATAGATTTGTGATTATGGAATTTAGTAATACTCCAAACGGATTTTTGATTGCGGTGAGTCAGGGGCCTGATCCAGTTAATTCTGGATGGTTTACATATCGTTTTAATACGAACTTATTTCCTGATTATGAGAAGTTATCTATATGGAGTGATGGATACTACATAACAGCAAATACAGGTCAAGGCGTCCAAGATAGTAATGATGTAGTATTTGCTGTAAATAGAGATCAAATGCTTGCTGGTGAGCCTTCTGCACAATTGATAGGTTTTCCGCTTCCAGGTATAGAAGATAATGGTTTTTATAGTCCTGGGGGATCTAATGCAACAGGAACTACTTTACCACCAGTAGGCGTAGGGCATTCTATTATATTTTTGCAAGACGATAGTTGGGCAGGAATCACATCAGATCATTTAAAAATATGGACTACCGATGTTGATTGGGCTACTCCAAGTAATTCATCTATTTCGCAACCTCAAGAAGTTACTACTTCTCCTTTTGATAGTGTGTTTGATAATGGATCATTCCTGAATCTAGACGAACCAGGAAATGGACCAGACATAGATGCATTACAATCTACCATGATGTATATGACTAATTACAGGCGTTTTGGTACTCATAATTCTATGGTATTAAACTTTGTAGTAGATCTTGATGGTGCAGATAGTTTAGCAGGTATTCGCTGGTATGAACTAAGACAAACAGCAGATGGTCAACCTTGGACTATTTTTCAGGAAGGGACATATGTCCAACCTGATGGGCTAAGTGCTTTCTGTGGTAGCATTGCACAAGATGCTCAAGGTAATATTGGATTAGCATATACAGTTGTTAGCAGTTCTGTATTTACTTCCTTACGATATACAGGTAGGTTAGCTAACGATCCGTTAGGTACTATGACAGCAGCAGAAGAAGTTTCAGCTAATGGAGATAGTCAAACTAATAGGCTTGATGGTCGATATGGCGATTATGGTCAAATGACCATAGATCCTTTAGACGACATGACTTTTTGGCATATTTCAGAATATATGAAAGGCCCAGCTCCTAATGTAAGAAGAAGTCATGTAGTAGCCTTCAAAATAGAACCTGCTATTGTTGATGAAGAAAACCCTACAGAACCAACAAATCTTACTGCCTCTAATACGACAGCAAACCAAACGACATTAACTTGGAATGAATCTACTGATAATGTTGGAGTTACAGCATATGATGTATATCAGGATGGAGTTGTAGTACAAACAGCTTCAGATACAACTACTGTTGTTACTGGTTTAACACCAGAAACAACATATTCTTTCTCTGTGATAGCAAAAGATGCTGCTGGTAATGAATCCGCTGCTAGTAATTCAATAAATGTGAGTACTTTAGTAGCAGGGCCAGGGTGTCTTAATGGCTTAATAGCTCCGTATAGTGAAAGTTTTGAAAATGGTATAGGAGACTGGACGCAAGCGTCTGGAGATGACCTAGATTGGATTATTAATACCGATGGTACACCATCTAATGCTACTGGACCATCTAATGCGGTTGATGGATCATCTTATATATATGTTGAAGCTTCAGGTAACGGAACAGGATACCCTAGTAAGCAAGCAATCTTAAATTCTCCTTGTTTAGATCTTAATGATGCTACAGCTGCAACTTTTTCTTTCCAATATCATATGTTTGGAGCTAGTGATTTTGGTTCATTGGATGTAGAGGCAAGTAGTGATGATGGTGCTACATGGACAAGTGTTTGGAATAGATCGGGAAGTCAAGAAAATTCATGGCAAAATGCGACTATTGATTTATCCGCTTATCTAGGTTTTGGATTGCAATTGAGATTTGTTAGGGTTACAGGAGGAACCTGGAGAGCTGATGCAGCTATAGATAACATACAATTTACTGTTGGTGGAGGAACTCCTGCTCCAGGAGGTGATTGTGCTACAGGTGATATTACGCTAAGTCTAACTTTTGATAGGTTTCCTCAGGAAACTTCGTGGCAAATTACTGATGGAGATGGCACTGTTGTAGCATCCGAAAGTTATTCTACTGCTAATCCAGATGGATCTACAATTACAGAAACGATAAGCGAATTAGCAGATGGGACGTATACATTTACAATATCAGATTCTTTAGGTGATGGAATTTGTTGCGCATTCGGAAATGGTTCTTATACATTGTCTAGTACAGCAGGAGAAATTGTATCAGGAGGAGAGTTTGGTAGCTCGGAAGCAACAGATTTTTGTGTAGAAAGCTCTGCAGCTAGATTAAAAACCTACAGATTGAGTGGACTTGGTGCTGTAGATACAGATGCATTTAAAATATATCCTAATCCTACTGTTGGTATATTAAATGTAAGTATAGGTGATAAAACCATTGACAACATAAAGATTTTCTCAATGTACGGACAATTGGTAAAAGAAATCACTGATCAAAATAAAAGAGGACAGATTGATGTTAGTAATCTTGCCTCTGGCACATATTTTATTCGATTTACATCAAATAAAGAAGAACTAGAAATTACTAGAAAGTTTATAATAACTGATAAATAGTAGTATACCTTACTTAGATTTATTAGTGAAACTCTGATTTGAAAAGTTTCGCAGCAATGCATTCACATCAGGGAGTTGAACTAATCCCGATTTTTCGATGGGATCTCAGGTCTAATAGCTCGAAGCTTGCTCCGAGGGAGTTTACTTTTAATAGGCTGTCTTTTTAAAGACAGCCTATTTTAATACAATCAACTCCTACCTACAAAATTATCAAGGTTAGTCTATAAAGAAATGGCTTGAGGATTGACTTCTTATGTGTGATTTGTATAATTATAGTATTTTTACCAGAGATATAATAAATTACTAAAATGATTCATAAATCTACCATAGATGCTGTATTCGAAACAGCTCGATTAGAAGAAGTAATTGGTGATTTTGTACAGCTAAAAAAATCAGGAAGTAATTTTAAAGGCTTAAGTCCTTTTAGTGAGGAGAGAACTCCATCATTTATGGTTTCTCCAGTAAAGCAGATATGGAAAGACTTCTCTAGTGGTAAAGGAGGAAATGTAGTTGCATTTCTTATGGAACATGAACATTTTACCTACCCAGAAGCCATTAAGTACTTGGCAAAAAAGTATAATATTGAAATAGAAGAAACTCAGCAAACAGATGAGCAAAAGCAAGAAGCCAATGAACGAGAAAGTATGTATTTGGTTAGTGAGTTTGCGAATACTTTTTTTCAACATACACTTCTTAATACAGAACAAGGAAAAGCAATTGGATTATCATATTATAGAGAACGAGGTTTTACAGAAGAGACAATTAAAAAATTTGGCTTAGGATATTCCCCTGATACTTGGGATGCTTTTACATCCGAAGCTATACGCAAAGGATATCAAGTAGAGTTTTTAGAAAAAACGGGACTTACTATTGTTAAAGAAGAAAAACAGTTCGATAGATTTAAGGGACGTGTGATGTTTCCGATCCAATCTATGTCAGGAAGAGTTTTAGGTTTTGGTGGAAGAATTTTAACTAATGAAAAAAAAGCAGCAAAGTATCTCAATTCACCAGAAAGTGAAATTTATCATAAGAGTAAAGTATTATATGGTATTTATCAAGCAAAACAAGCTATTGCCAAAGAAGATAATTGCCTTCTGGTAGAAGGATATACAGATGTAATTCAGTTTCATCAAACAGGAGTGATGAATGTGGTGTCTTCTTCAGGAACTGCATTGACCTCTGATCAGATTAGGCTAATTAATAGATTGACTAAAAATATAACAGTTTTATTTGATGGAGATGCAGCTGGGATGAGAGCTTCTATTAGAGGTATTGACCTTATTCTAGAACAGGGAATGAACGTAAAAGTGTGTAGTTTTCCTGATGGAGAAGACCCAGATAGTTTTGCTAAGCAAAATACACTAGATGAACTCACGTTATATATAGAAAAAAATGCTCAGGACTTCATAAGATTTAAAGCTTCATTACTACAAGAAGAATCCAAAAGTGATCCAATAAAAAAAGCAGAGTTGGTTAGAGATATGGTCACGAGTATCTCTAAAATACCAGATGTAATTAAGCGAGAGATTTATGTACAAGAATGCTCTAGAATTATGGATATTTCTGAAGAGGTGATTTTTAATACACTAGCGCAGATCCGAAATGTAGATATTAAGAATCAGAATAAACAATTAAAACAAACCCAAAAATCTTTTGAGGTTGTTAAACCAGAAGTCGATAAGCAAACTAAAATAGATAGACAGTACGTATTAGAAAGATATATTATCAAAGCATTACTATTATATGGATTGCATGAAGAAGAGTTTGAGGATTTGATTCTCAAAGAAAATGAAGAAGGAGAGTTGGTTATGGAACCTGAAATGTATACAACTAGAGTTTTTGAGAAAATATATCTAGACCTACAAGATGACGAAATAGAGTTTACTAATGATATATTCAAGAAAGTATATACGAATCTAATACAAGCATTAAATCAAACCGAAGAATTTAAAATTGATAATTTTATCAATCAGGTCTCCCCAGAAATAGCTTCAGAAATTACTGAAATATTGATGAGTGATGAGAAGTATAGTATTGCGAGATGGCATGATAAAGAAATTCATGTAAAAAAGAAAGTAGACTCAATAGCAACTCATGTAAATGATATCATATTAAATTTAAGAGGTTTTTTGATTGGCCAAAAAATAGATGAGCTTTCACAAGAAGTAAAAGCTCAAGATTATCAAACTAATATGAATATATTAGAAAATATACGTGACTATCAGACTTTAAAGAAGTTAATATACTATAAATTAAACCGTGTGATCTAATTTATATGTAATAATCTAGATTGATGGATAAGATCCGCTAAGTTATCAACTTTTAATTTTTTTAATAGCCTTGTTTTGTACGTACTTACTGTTTTTTCATTAATAGATAAAGTACTAGCAATATCTTTATTACGTTTACCTGATGATAGTAGGTTTAATACCTCAATCTCGCGAGAAGAAAGTTTCTTATATTTTACTACCATATTATTCTCACTCGTATTTCCATTAGCTAATTGCTGAGTTAGATTATCATTAAGATAAATTCCTCCTCTGGCTACTCGTTCGATAGCTTTTTTAAGAATTTTTGTAGGTACTGTCTTAGATAGATATGCAGATGCACCAGCTTTTATGGCACTTAGCGCATACATTTCTTCTGGGTGAGAACTAAATATAATTACTTTTATTCCTGTAAACTCTTTTTTGATGGTTCGCAACGCCATAATACCATTAATTTGTGGTAAGTCCAATTCCATGATAAGGACATCAGGGGTATTCGATTTTAAAATATCATACATTTCGTTTCCGTTACTTACTTTTCCGATGATTTCAAAATCCTCAGAATTTCTAAGTAAAGAAACGATCCCTTTTCTTGTAATTGGATGATGATCTGCGATTAAAACATTTGTCATTCTTCTTTTTTACGTTTGATAATGTTAGTTAATTTTTTCACTATGTAACATAATCTAGGGGTAATCTATGATTTCAAAAATCGCTATAAAACTAATAAGAACTAGTAGCTGTAGGCTTCTTTTTTTGAAATTATCGATAAAAAGCTATTTATAATAGATTAACAGGTATATTACATACAGGAATTGGAATCATTTTATGCTGGTTTACGGTATTTAAATGTGTGTATATCTTATACACTTCCAGTTCTCTATCACTAAAATTAGTGATATTCTCCCCCTTTTCCTGCGCTTCCATAGCCCATTCTAATTCATCATAACTAGCTCCAATTTGATCTTCATCACTTCTACTATCACCAAATAATCCATCCGTTGGAGTTGCTATTTGAATAGAAGTAGGAACGCCTAAAGATTTACCTAATGTATATACTTGGCTTTTCACTAGATCAGCTATTGGACTTATATCAACGCCACCATCACCATATTTAGTATAAAATCCGACCCCAAAATCTTCAACTTTATTCCCTGTACCCGCTACTAAGTATCCATGAAGCCCAGCTAGATAGTATAAAGAAGTCATTCTCAATCTTGCTCTAGTATTGGCTAAAGCTAAATTTATAGTTGCTTTATCACCCATAGCAGGAACGTTTTTTTTAAATTCTTCAAAAACAGGAGTAAGGTCTACACTGGTATCAGTTACATTCTTATAATTAGATTTTAATTGAAGTATATGCTCCTGAGCTCTATTCACCTGACTCGAAGCTTGATGAATAGGCATTTCTACACATACTGTTTGTAAACCAGTTTTAGCACATAGAGAAGAGGTAACTGCACTATCAATCCCTCCACTAATTCCTACAACAAAACCTTTGATAGTAGCATTGTTGGCATAATCTCTAAGCCAATTAACAATATGATCAATTACTTTTTCTGTTTGCATATTTTATTTTTAAAATTATTTTGATATAAAAAGATAACTCATAGGTAAGTATACTATAGATGAACTAAGAATGTTACCTTTGTAGGCATAAAATTAATAAAAAAAGATGGCGTTCATGGATATGATTAGTTATTTGTTTAGATATCATATTATTAAGATAAAAATGATGAAGTTTTTAAAAATAGGCGTCATTTTCTATATGTTTAGCTCTTGCACGAAGGATAGTAAAACAGCAGAAGAAATAGCCAAGATACCTGTTCAGGTTACTATTGAACGTTTTGATAGAATTTTTGCAGATCTAACAGCAGAGAACCTTGCTCAAATAAAAGAAGAATATCCATTTCTATTTCCTTCTAGGTATCCAGATAGCATCTGGATCAATAAAGCAAAGGATACTTTGCAATTAGAAATCAATACCGAAGTAGAAAAAGTATATCCTAATTTTGCTGGAGAAAAAGAGCTTTTAGAGACTTTTTTAAAACACGTAAAATACTATTTTCCAGAAGTTACTACGCCACGAGTGATAACAATTACTTCTGATGTAGATTACCAAAACAAAGTAGTATTATCAGACAACCTTTTGCTTATTGCTTTAGATACTTATCTAGGAACTGATCATCATTTTTATGAAGGGATTCAGACCTATATAAAAAACAACTTTAATCGAGAATATATACTTCCTGATGTGGCAACTATATATGCCAAGCAATTAGTAGAGTTGCCAAAAAATAGAACTTTTTTGGCTAATATGATATATTATGGCAAAGAAATATATCTTAAAAATATATTTTTACCAGACTTCTCTAATGCTCAGAAAATACAATATTCAGAAGAAAAATATGCTTGGGCAGAGGCTAATGAAGAAGAAATATGGAGGTATTTTATAGATCGCCAATTATTGTATAGTACAGAAGCTGATTTGTCATCAAGGTTCTTATATCCAGGACCTTTTTCTAAGTTTTATTTAGAAGAAATAGATCAAGAAGCTCCAGATAGGGTCGGCCAATTTATAGGTTGGCGAATAGTAACTTCTTATATGAAAAATAACAATGTATCTTTGCGGCAATTATTATTAGAAGACGCTGAAACAATTTTTAATAGATCAAAATATAAACCCGCTAGATGATGGCAGATACATATAATTCTAAAATTGAAATAGAAATAGGTCTTGATGAGAATAGAGTTCCCGAAAAATTGCGATGGACAGCAAAAGATGGTGGAGTCGAAAATCAAGAAACCAAAGCAATGTTATTATCTGTTTGGGATCAAAAGGAAAAAGAAAGTCTCAGAATAGATCTGTGGACTAAGGACATGCCTGTAGATGAAATGAAAATATTTTTTCATCAAACATTGGTATCTATGAGTGATACTTTTTACAGAGCAACTCAAGACGAAAAGATGACTGCAACTATGAAAGATTTCTGCGATTATTTTGCAGAAAAATTAGAACTTGCCAAATAACAATAGTTTGTAATGATTTGTTTTTAAGAATGTTAGATGTCTAACATTTTATATGTTTTTATTGATATAATTTTAGATCTCTAAATTATAAAACACAAATTTTCTTTAATTAAAATCAAATCTAAATGAAAGAAGTATTACCCTCATCAGGAAAAACAAAATGGAATTTGTTTTCCTGGCAAGTAACTATCAGTGGATTTTTATGTTTGTTATTGTCATTCGTTTCAATAGAAGTGAATGCACAAGACCTTCAAGAAAAAATATATTTAAATGGAGGAGTTATTAGTACTGATGACGATACTACCATCTGTGTTGATGGAGAAAGTGATGTCATAGATGTTAAATTGGTTAATGCCATAGGTCTTAAAAAACGATGGATAATTACCGATGATCAAGGAAAAATTATGGCATTACCAGAAGCGCCACCATTTAATTTTGATCCTGCAGGTCCCGGGATTTGCTCAATTTATCATATTTCATTTAAATATATAAGAGGCTTAAAAAAGGGTCGTAACATTCGTTATTTAAGAGGGATATTTGATTTATCTAATTCTATCAGTGTTACTAGAAATGCACCAGATGGTGGAGAGATTACAGGCGGTCCTTTTAACTTCACTGTAGATGGCGAGGTTGATAATGTAAGTGGAGTTTCAGTAAGCGGTAGTTCAGGCAGCAATGCTACTTGGGTAGTTACGGATGATCAAGGATTGATTTTAGGGTTACCACCAACAATTGAAGCCTTAGAGGGTGTTAATTTTGATGAAGCAGGAGTAGGAACTTGTTTGATCTGGTACCTTCGTTATGAAGATGGATTAGAAGGATTGGAAGCAGGAAATAATGCATTGACAGATTTATCAGGATGTTTTGATTTATCGAATTCGATTACAGTAGTGCGTAATGCTTTGGTAGATGGCGGAGAGATTAGCGGTGGTCCTTTTGAGTTTTGTGTAGATGGAGAGGTTGATAACGTAAGTGGAGTTTCAGTAAGCGGTAGTTCAGGCAGTAATGCAAGTTGGGTAGTTACGGATGATCAAGGATTGATTTTAGGGTTACCACCAACAATTGAAGCCTTAGAGGGTGTTAATTTTGATGAAGCAGGAGCAGGCGTATGCTTGATCTGGTATATTCGTTATGAAGATGGATTAGAAGGATTGGAAGCAGGAAATAATGCATTGACAGATTTATCAGGAGTATATGACTTATCTAATTCTATCAGTGTTACTAGAAATGCACCAGATGGTGGAGAGATTACAGGCGGTCCTTTTAACTTCACTGTAGATGGCGAGGTTGATAATGTAAGTGGAGTTTCAGTAAGCGGTAGTTCAGGTAGCAATGCTACTTGGGTAGTTACGGATGATCAAGGATTGATTTTAGGGTTACCACCAACAATTGAAGCCTTAGAGGGTGTTAATTTTGATGAAGCAGGAGTAGGAACTTGTTTGATCTGGTATCTTCGTTATGAAGATGGATTAGAAGGATTGGAAGCAGGAAATAATGCATTGACAGATTTATCGGGATGTTTTGATTTATCGAATTCGATTACAGTAGTACGTAGTGCTTCGGTAGAAGGAAATCCTAGGATTACAATGGTTAATCCTGTAGAGAATTTAGCTACCGTAACAATAACAAATTTTGGAGATGGCTCAATCGATCTGAGCGAGTATTGGTTGTGTCTTCGTCCTGGTACATATAGGCAATTACAAGCTTTGAGTGTTGATGGAGATTTATATGTAGAGCCGTCCAAATCCGTTACAGTATCTTATAATGTAGAGGTTGGAGTAGATAATGACGGCTTGTCATTCTACCTTCCTAATACTCCT
>CANLRN010000055.1 GCA_947493495.1 uncultured Aquimarina sp. | reverse complement strand
ATTAGCTACAGCATTCCAATTGATATTTGTAGCTACACTCACATTGGTATCCATATCCGTAGGCGTAGTAATAGTGGTACAAAGAGGTGGAGTTGGAGGGGTTTCAATAATTGTTAATTGAAAATCTTGCTCAGTATCAAGACAGACATTTTCGTCATATAAATAAATAGTTACTGGATATGAAGGAAAATCTGCAAAGTCTATAATATCTCCCGAATTAAATGAAGTTCCTTGCCCTGATGGTTCTGTATAAAACTGTCGACCTGCCGATAGATTTATTCCAGTTATTGCAGGTAATGTGTAACTATCCATAGCGTTGGTTACATCTGCAATGTCAGTTATAGTGGCTAAAGCAACTCTACCGCCATCTCTAATATTACCAGATCCAGCAGGAGTTCCCCATCCATCATTATCAATCATATTTTGACGAGCATTGGTAGCTTCTTGAGAACAATACATACTATTACCGCCATGAAAATTAACATTAGGAGTCAAGTTTTGAGCCTCCCACCCAATAAGTAGTGATTCATAATTATTTACAGATAGTGTTACTCCACTGAACATATTTGCTGCATTAGTCAAATTAATTATTTCCCAACTTCCAAGATCTTGATCAAAATCCTCAGCATTAGAGAACATATTTCTCATATTAATTACGTTCTCGACATCCCAGCTTCCGATATCTTGATCAAAATCCTCAGCATTAATAAACATTCTATCCATAGTAGTAACACTGTTAACATTCCAACTTCCGATGTCTTGATTAAAAGTTATTGCTGCGGCAAACATTCTTTCCATAGTAGTGACGTTCTCGACATTCCAGCTCCTTATATCTTGATTAAAAGCTCCAGCTCCACTAAACATTCTTTCCATAGTAGTGACGTTTTCTACATCCCAGCTTCCTATATCTTGATTAAAAGCTCCAGCGCCACTAAACATACTTTCCATAGTAGTGACGTTCTCGACATTCCAGTTCCCGATATCTTGATTAAAATCAGAAGCTAGAATAAACATTCTACTCATAGTAATTACACTGCTTACATTCCAATTTCCTATAGGGCGATTAAATCGATTAGCGGCATTAAACATATTAGACATACTTGTAACATTTCCTACATCCCAATTGCCTATATCTTCGTTAAAAGCTCTAGCTTCTTGGAACATAGAGACCATATTTGTTACCTTTTCTGTATTCCAGCTATTTAACGATTGATTGAAAATAGTAGCTCTATTAAACATAAACCTCATATCTGTTACACTCCCGACATCCCAAGTGTCAATATTTTGATTAAAAACAGAAGCATTCTCGAACATAGAAGCCATGTTAGTGACATTATTCACATTCCAATTCCCTATAGGTTGATTAAAAGCACTGGCCATTTCAAAAGTACTTTCCATATTTTGTATTGTACTTATATCCCAATTAGTTATGTCTCCATTAAAGGAAGTTGCATTAGAAAACATAAAACTTAAGTCAGTAACATTACTTAAATCGGGAGTATCAATAGAAGGGTTAGTAATGTTTAGATTGCTACAGCCTAAAAAAGCACTTTCCATAGAAGTCCACGGATTATCACCCCACTGTTCAATTGTTAGAATTTTAGTTCTAACTTGAAAATTATTATTAAAATAAATTCTAGGGAAAGTTCCAGAAATACTTACAGTATGTATTCCAGGAGTTGCATACGTATGGATAGCATTTCCTGTTTCTCCAGTAGTTGAAGATCCATCTCCCCAATCTACTGTATAATTATAGGTTTCGCTAGGAAAAGTAGGGATGAATATTTCTTCATTAAGGGTAGTCGTTTGCCAGGTAGTGATAAACGGTAGGCTAGTCACAGTCTCTATAATGGTTAAGGCAAAATCTTCTTCTGAATTACCACATCCTCCAGAATCAAATATAAAAAGTGTTATAGGGTACGTAGCAGCGTTATCAAAATTGATAGTATCGCCAGGAGCAAAGGAAGTACCTCCACCATTAGTTTGGGTATAATACATTTCATTGCCAGAAAGGCTTGTTCCAGTTATTGCAGGTAATGTGTAACTATCCATAGCATTGGTTATATCTGGAATATCATCTATTGCGGGAGTAGGAGACCCTCCATCGGTGATACGCCATGAATCATTATCAATCATGTTTTGACGGTCATCAGTAGCCTCTTGTGAACAAAAAATGCTGTTACCTCCACTAAATCGAACATTAGGGCGTAAATTTTGCGAATTCCAACCAATAAGTAGCGCCTCATAATTAGCTATTGATAGGGTTACTCCTTCAAACATATCATTCATTCGAGTGACATTTTCTACATTCCAATCGCTTATATCCTGATCAAATGAAATAGCTCCTTCAAACATCCCGCCTATAGAACCTGGCAGCCCTATACCCATATTGGTTACACTACTCACATCCCATAAACTTAAATCTTGATTGAAAGATGTTGCTTCAAAAAACATTCCCGACATATTTCTTACACTCATCACATTCCATCTCCCAATATCTTGATCAAAATTAGTAGCCATAGAAAACATACCAGTCATATTGGTTACACTGCTCACATTCCAATCACCTATATCCTGATTAAAAGATGAGGTCACAGGATTGGTAACTCTAAACATCTGCGTCATATCTCTTACACTACTCACATTCCAATCGCCTATATCACCATTAAAAGCAGCAGCATTTTCAAACATATCAGGCATATCTCTAACACTACTTACATCCCAATCATTAAGAGATTGATTAAAGGTGTCTGTATTCTGAAACATAGCACTCATATCAGTTACGCTACTAACAACCCAATCATTGATGTCTTGATTAAATGATCGAGCCATAGCAAACATTTCTTCCATGTTCTCTACACTGCTTACATTCCAAGTGCCAATATCCTGATCAAAGTTCTCAGCTCCCATAAACATTCGCCTCATATTATCCACACTACCTACATTCCAACTTTGAATATTGCCATTAAAATTTAAAGCATCATTAAACATATCACTCATATTAGTTACGTTGCCTACGTTCCAATTATTAAGGTTTTGATTAAAGCTTTCTGCTTTTTCAAACATATCCCTCATATCTGTTACATTGCTTACATTCCAGCCATTAATAGGTTGATTGAAATCCGTGGCACCACTAAACATGCTTGTCATATCGGTTACATTACCGACATTCCAAGCGTTAATAGGTTGGTTAAATGAAGTAGCATCACTAAACATGCTTGTCATATCAGTTACATTACCAACATTCCAAGCGTTAATAGGTTGGTTAAATGAAGTAGCATCACTAAACATACTGCTCATATTAGTAACATTACTTACATCCCAATTACCAATAAGACCATTAAAATTGCCACACTGATTAAACATGGATTCCATGTTAATTACATTACTTAGATCTGGTGCGTCAATTAGAGGGTTTGTAATCGTTAAATTAGAACATCCAATGAAAGCATCTTCCATGGTGCTCCAAGCTATATCTCCCCACTGTTCAATGGTTAGTATTTTTTGTCGATCTCCGTTAAAACTAAAGTCTATAGCAGGAAAAACCCCAGTAATACTAACGGTATAAGTTCCTGGAATTGCATAGGTATGCATCGCATTTCCCGTTTCGTTAGTTTGAGGAGTTCCATCTCCCCAGTCAACATTATAATTATACGTTTCTCCTCCTTGTACTCTTATAGAAATCTGATCATCGTCTGTTGTTCCTGGATTATCGGTTTTCCAAGTGGTAATAAAGGCTTGTTGGGCGGATATGGTACCAGAAATGAAGAAAAAGAGGATACCAAATAATGAAAGGGATTTTTTCATATGTATTATAATACTATTTAGATAAACATAAATAGAATTAATCTTAGAAAGATAGCCCCAATCTGTTGTAAGATACGGATCTTAATTTAAATAACCTATTCTTTTGAAAGTAGTAAAACTAGAAAATTCTAATAATTGGGGAATAAAAAGCCGAATGCATATACAAGAATACTATCCCTTTTTATAGTAAACTACCTCGGAGTAAGCTCACGAGGTATTGAACTGAAAATAATTTTTAAGATTCCGAAGCAAGTTTCGAGGTATTAGACCTGAGATCACGCTGAAAAAATGGGATTAGATCAACTATCTCATTTGAAGTCATTACTGCGCAACTTTTCAAATCAGAGTTTCACTAATAAGCGTAATTTAGATTTTTTAATAAAAAAAGTCAAGTCTTCTAAAAAAAACCTGACTCTATACGTTATGTATATGATATATTATTTCAGAGCTCCTACCATATCTTCTGGTTTTACCCATTCATCAAATTCTTGTTCTGTAACATACCCCAAGGCGACAGCTTCTTGTTTTAGTGTTGTTCCATTTTTATGAGCTGTATTTGCTATTTCTGCTGCTTTATAATATCCTATTTTGGTATTAAGAGCAGTAACCAGCATTAATGAATTATTGAGTAATTCTGTAATACGTTTTTGATTGGGTTCAATTCCTTGCGCACAATGTTCATCAAAAGAAATACAGGCATCTCCAAGTAACTGAGCACTTTGCAAAAGGTTGGCTGCCATCATTGGTTTAAAAACATTTAGCTCAAAATGGCCTTGCATTCCACCTACATTAATAGCAACATCATTTCCTAATACTTGTGCACATACCATAGTTAATGCCTCGCATTGCGTAGGGTTTACTTTTCCTGGCATAATAGAACTTCCAGGTTCATTAGCAGGAATCATTAATTCTCCAATACCACTTCTAGGGCCAGAAGCAAGCATACGGATATCGTTTCCTATTTTGTTAAGCGAAACAGCCAATTGTTTTAATGCTCCGTGCGTTTCTACAAATGCATCGTGTGCTGCTAGGGCTTCAAATTTATTTTCTGCAGTGATAAAAGGAAGACTTGTAAATTGTGCAATAAACTCTGATACTCTTTTTGCATATCCCTTTGGTGTATTCAGCCCAGTACCTACAGCCGTACCACCTAATGCTATCTCGGACATATGCGGTAATGTGTTTTCTAAAGCTTTAATACCGTGATCTAGCTGAGAGACATATCCTGATAATTCCTGACCAATGGTTAGTGGAGTGGCATCCATAAAATGAGTACGCCCAATTTTTACAATATTCTTAAACTCTTCAGATTTCTTCTTTAAGGTGTCTCTAAGTTGTGTGATGCCTGGGATTGTCACTTCTACTATTTTTTTATAAGCAGCAATATGCATACCTGTCGGGAAGGTGTCATTAGAAGACTGTGATTTATTTACATCATCATTAGGTTGCAATGTTTTTTCTCCTTCTCCAATCGTATTCCCAGCTAATTGATGCGCCCGATTAGCAATCACTTCATTAACGTTCATATTACTCTGAGTGCCAGAACCAGTTTGCCAGATGACTAAGGGAAACTGATCATTGTGTTTTCCTTCGAGAATCTCATCACATACCTGCGCAATTAAATCTCTTTTTTCTATAGGTAATGCACCCAGTTCACAATTGGTATAGGCAGCAGCTTTTTTTAGATAGGCAAAACCATACACGATCTCTAATGGCATAGAAGCAGGAGCTCCAATCTTGAAATTATTTCTAGAACGTTCTGTCTGTGCTCCCCATAATTTATCAGTAGGCACTTTTACCTCGCCCATAGTATCTTTCTCTATTCTATATCCCATAACAGTAATGATTTGTATTTTGAAAGCGCAAATTTAAGGATTTGTGGAGCTACTTCTGAATAAAGGATATATTTTTTAGCATACAAAATTTGTTTGATGGTGTATTTGAAAATAAATTATATTTATGCTATGAGATCATAAGAAGAGTTGCTATCTTTGGCAAAAATTGAAATTACAGTAGTATTATGTTTGAATTTGATCAATACCTTGGTTTTTTAGCATTCTTAACAATCCTTACAATAGGATTTTGGTTAATGATATTTTTATTAACTTTTGTAATTCCTTATTGGATTTTTGGAGCTACAATTGAAAATATTAAACTAAAAGCAGCAGAAAAACGAAAAGCTAGAGGTCAAGCTTAAAAAATTATACACATCATATCGTATAAACCGTTTGGATATCTTTCAAACGGTTTTTTTATAAATATTTTCTTCGAGATTGGGTCTGTGGTATTTTTTAGCCCACTTAATCCTAACATTCATCCTCATATTTAGATCAAAAATCCACATGACCACTTTTTTAGCACTTCTATTAACTTGATTTGTAGTATCAGATAGTCTTGTTTTTTTAAACAACTATTTTTTAAATCTTGTTAAGAGTAAAGAATTATTTTTTAGTGGCATAAACCATTGGTTTTTTTAAAATATAAATTATAGATGAGTAGAATATTTTTTTTTAAGACATTACTGGTGCTTATTATTGCTTTCATCTCTTCGATAGCAATAGCACAAGAACATAAGGTTGCTTTTTCATTTACAGGAGGTATTGTAGATGATGGATTTGCTGGTTTTGTAACTGTAGATTACAAAGTAAATGATTATGATTATATCCAATTAAATGCACAAGCTAGTTTTACTAATTTAGAATTACAAGAAATTGAGATTCCTATTAATCTATACGCATTTCAGGCAGGTTTCTTTTTTGATATTTTAAGAAATAACAGCCGAACTTTTGCTGTGGGAATAGGTGTAGGAGGCCTAGTTGGCTATGAGATCATTAACGGTGGTGATCCAGAAATACAGAATAATCTTCGTCTCGATATCGAAACAAACACACTACTATATGGAGCATATGCAGGTATAGATGCAGATATTTTTTTAAGCCCTACAGTAGCAATAAATATAAAGGCTAACGAAGCATATCATATTAATAGTAATGTTGGTGAACTCACACCATATATAGGCTTAGGGTTAAAATTAATTATAAAATAATAGGATGTTATGAAAAGAAAACATACAAACAGATATTTGGGATTTCTCATAGTATTAGTTGCCATAGCGTGTACAAAAGAGATAACAGACGATTTAATTAAAACTTTTTCTATACAATTTACAGAAACAACCGTTGAATCATTTTTGAATATATCCAAATCTGCAGAATTCAGAATCGAAGGTGTTCAATCTGCGGATATGTATGAATTTAAATATTCAGTGACTAAAGGAGCTGGTTTTTTGACAATTAATTCAGAAAGAATAGAACCAGATGTATTTATATCATTACCACAAGGCCTTTTATATACTATTGAATATACTGGTACTACGATTGATGAAAATATTATAACAATTGTAGTAAGAGATTCATTTGGGAACGAGCAAGAAGCATCAGTGACATTTAAAGTGCTGGATACGAAATTTGATATCGAAGCTACACCTAGTCTTCCATCAGCATATATTGGCGGAACTATTGATCTAGATGGTAGTATCACTGATAAGATAGATGCTGCAGATTATACAGTATCCTTTACATTTATAGAAACAGATACTGATAAGAGTGGTTCTGGTGTTATTTCTGTAGATGGTCAAATTATTGAAGAAGGGACACGTATTGATATTGAAGATAATCAAGAATTTTCTTGGCAGTTAGAAGGGATAACAACAGGTAATGTAACGATTGTATTTACAGCAGAAAGTAGTTTAGGAACTACAGCAGATAAGAAACTAGAAATTCCTGTAACAGAGACTCCTGATTTTACGTTTACTGCAGTATCTGAAGTTTCTGAACTCCCTACCAATGTAGAAACAACTATAGATTTTGAACTCTTAGAAACTGTAGGGAACTCGGAATATATACTAACATTAACCACTAATAATACGGCTACATTTATCTATGATGGGGTTGTGTATGAATCAGGAGGAGAAATCCCTATAACGATAGGAACATCTTCTGGGATTTATACAGGTATGGTAATGGGAAATCACGAAATAATATTTACAGTAGCCAATTCAAGTTCAACACCAGTAGAGAAGATGGCTACAATTGCTATAGAGTACACAGATCCAGATACAGAAGGACCCGTTATAGTG
Organism: uncultured Aquimarina sp.; assembly: GCA_947493495.1. Classification (GTDB taxonomy): domain Bacteria; phylum Bacteroidota; class Bacteroidia; order Flavobacteriales; family Flavobacteriaceae; genus Aquimarina. Next base: position 23,112 of record CANLRN010000055.1, on the reverse strand, counting down.
CTTAATGGAGAGGAAGAGATCACAATACAAGTTGGAGAAGAATTTGATGATCCAGGAGTCACTGCTACAGATAATATAGATGATCCAGTTGCTGTCGAGGTTACAGAAAATATTGATATTAATGTACCAGGCGAGTATATCGTTACCTATACCGCTACTGATAGTTCTATGAATTCGTCTTCAGTAACTAGAACAGTAATAGTTATTGATGATGAAGCACCAAAAATAGAATTGATAGGCGATAACCCATTACAATTACTGTTAGGTACTACTTTTAATGATCCAGGTGTTACAATTACCGACAATTTAGATACTGAAGAGATGTTACAAGATGCTTTGGTAGTCACAGGAACTGTAAATGAAAATGAAGAAGGGAGTTATACTATTATCTATACTGTAAGAGATTCTTCTGATAATGAAGTTTCGGTTGAGAGAACAGTCAATGTAGTTAATGATGCTCCTCCAGTTATTACCATCTTAGGTGATAATCCTTTGACTTTTAATGCTAGAGCTACCTATGACGATGCAGGTGCTAGGGTTACAGATGATGTAGACGAAGGTTTGACTATACAAACGGATGATCAAGTAATCAGTGATGACCCTGGTAATTATACAGTAATCTATACTGTAACAGATTCTGCTAATAATCCTGCTAGAGCAGTACGAGAAGTTATAGTTATAGATAATGAAGCTCCAGTGATCACATTAAGTGTTACGGGGACTATGATCACTCATAGCGCAAAGACTCCATTTACGATTCCTACTGCTACAGTTACTGATAATGCTAATGATCCATTGACTGCAATACTAAGTGGAACTGTAAATATTAATGTTTTAGATGACTATGTTTTGACTTGGACTGCAGAAGATAAAGCTGGCAATAAGACCGAAAAGAAACTGACGGTACGTGTAATAGATGATGTAGCGCCTGTGATTACTCTACCAGTAGGGCCTACAATCACGCATAGAGTTAATACTCCATTTAGTAATCCAGTAGCGACTATTACTGATAATTTTGACACCTCTATTACAGCTGTTGTTAGTGGGGCAGTAAATATAAATAGGTTAGGAGATAATGAGTTGACCTACACCGCAGAGGATCAGTCGGGTAATAGTTCTAATAAAAAGCTTATTGTAAGGGTAATCGATGATGTCGCTCCAGTAATTACCATAACTGGACAAAGTACCGTTTCCGTAAATGCTGGGGACAATTACAACGACCAAGGAGCAACAGCAACTGATAATTTTGATGGCAATATTACATCATCAATCACTACGAGTGGAACATTTAGTAATACATTAATTCCAGGAGAGTATACCATTATTTATAGTGTAGAAGATACATCAGGCAATATGACTAATGAAACAAGAACTATAAATGTTAGAAGTGTTACTCCTTCTTATGATAATGGATCAAGGGAACTTAGAGCTAACCCAGGTACTACAGTTACGTATTCGATAAGTGGAAATGCGCCTTCTGGAGTAAATTATTTAGCCTATGTGCAATTTAGAAGAGATGCATTGGGCGGTGCAAGATTAACAACTTGTGGGAATGGGACAATCACTCAAAATAACCCTAATTTGACAAATAGAACTTTTGTAATGCCAGATTCTGGAAGAGTATTTATAAGAACTTCTATAGATGGACCTATCAATGCAAGTGCATCAGGTACAGTTAGAATATCAGGCAATACATTTAATTATAGTGTAACTCGATTTGCAGATGGTCATAAACCTTGTTTTTAGTAATGTAGGAGCGTTTAAAAAAAAGATCACATTAGCTTATAAGCTAATGTGATCTTTTTTTGTATGCTTATTTTTTTGTAATAGTATTTACCTATAGTTAGTGCATAAAATTTTGATTACATTTTTTCAATTTTGGTTGTACTCTAAGAAGTTATTTTCTTTCAGGTATATCAAAAATAAAAATAGGTTGTTTATAACCTTATTATGGCACATTGTTTGATGAGATGTAGAGCATAACACTAATCATTTTAATTATGAAAACTACTCCATCTTTTTTACTACTATTATGTATCCTATCACTACAACCAATTTTAAGTCAAGTTAGAATAGGAGGGGGAGTATCTATTGATGTAAATATTGATATACCCATACCCGATGTAGTAGTGATAGGGCGTACCCCAAAACCTCCTGTAGTAATTACAGAACCCAGAAGAGAGCGTCCAGTAATTCATACGCCTACTCATGAGAATTATGGCTATGGAGAGATACAAAATCAAAACGGGCCTTATGGAAGACAAATATATCAGGTAGTACAAGCTAGTTTAGAACCAACCAATAAAGGGATAGAACGAGTGATATACCATCTAGATACAGGAGATGTATTGGAGTTATATATTGCAACAGCCAATCCTAATGATTATAATTATCATATCTATAATCATTGTGATTGCCAGCAGAATAATCGCATCACTGAAGTTTTATTAAATGGACAATACTTACCACTTAGAGATGGTGCTTTGTCTCTACAACCGAGAGCAGATATGTTTCACTCAGTACTAAATTTACATAGTGTTCATGAAGGAGATTTTAATGGGACTGTAAATTTTTAGACCTATTGATACAATTGATTTCGGAAGTTATAAGAAAAATGACGATAACTAACTTACTTTTATCTCCGATATCAATATAAATAGCATTAGACTTTTTCAGGTTGTTTATACCCAAAGAAATTATTTTCCTTGATCATATCAGGAATAAGATCTGGTAATTGATCTTCCCATCCTGATTCTCCATTTTGTATTTTATAAAGTACTTCTCTAGAGAAAATATCCATAATAATAGGGTCATAATCTACAATGTCTTGTAGCTTACCATTGTATTTAAAGAATTTGTATAATTCTTTCATTCGAGGGTGTACTTTTAGCGTATCACTAGTAGTTAGTTTTCCTGTTTTAGCATCTTTTAACGGGTATAAATATACTTTCAGATCTTTAAAAAATAATTTACCGAATGCTTCGAGAATACCGCCACTAAGATGTCTGTAATATTTCTCATCAAAAATATCTATTAGGTTATTAATCCCCATAGCTAGCGCCATGCGCTCTTTTGTATAATTAGAAAAATATTCTACTACTTTGTAATATTCTTGGAAATTAGAGATCATTACTGTTTGTCCAAGAGAGCATAATAATCTAGCTCTAGACATAAAATCTTCTTCATCAATTTCTCCTTCAGCACGTAAGTTGGACAGTGTAATTTCAAAAATCTCTATGGTTTTATCTTTGTTTACAGTATTTTCATTACGGAACATATTTAGAGCCGTTTTGTAAATATCCATATTTACTTTGGTTACAGGTCTAAAACTTCCTCTGAGTGCGAGTATATTTTTTTTATATAGTACGGCAGCAGGTAGTACATTGTTTCCATCTGGACCAAACATAACCGCTTCAGTCATTCCATTTTTGACCAATTGTAGACTCATTAATCGGTTGTCTACTTTGCTAAATCTAGGACCAGAAAAGTTGATAGTATCGATTTCTATTTGGTCTTTATCCAGATGATCATAGAGGTAGCGTAATAATTTCTTAGGATTATCATACTTATAATAGGCTCCATATATAAGATTTACGCCAAGTACCCCAAGTGTCATCTGTTGTAATCTAGCATCATTTTCATGAAATCGGATGTGTAGTATAATCTCATTATAATCCTCATCAGGTTTGGTTTGATATCGGATACCTACCCATCCGTGTCCTTTGTATTTTTTTGCAAAATCGATAGTAGCTACCGTATTGGCATAACTAAAAAAAAGCTTGTTAGGATGTTTTTCTCTCTGTATACGTTCTTCTATTAGACCAACTTCGTGTCTCAGCATTTTCTTAAGACGCGCTTCGGTAACATAACGTTTGTCATCTTCTATTCCATAAATGGCATCACTAAAGTCCTTATCATAGGCACTCATAGCTTTGGCGATAGTACCAGAAGCGCCACCTGCTCTAAAAAAATTACGTGCTGTTTCCTGTCCAGCACCAATTTCTGCGAAGGTGCCATATATATTGGCATTTAGATTAATACGTAGAGCTTTACTTTTTAGAGACGGAACAGATTCAAATTCCTTGTCTCCCATGATTTTAATAGGCATAGCGAAATGGGGTTTTCTTGTTTTATGTAAAGTTACTAATACGTAAAGAATTATTAAAAAACTAGAAGGAGTTTTTTATTTTTTATAATCTGTATAAATAATAATTTTTAGAACAAACGTATTACTTTTTAGAGCAAAAAAATAATAAGTACATTTGCTCTTATTCATAATTACATATGAAAGTTACATTTCTCGGTACTGGTACTTCGCAAGGAATTCCTGTTATAGGAAGTAACCATCCTGTTTGTCATAGTACTGATAAAAAAGACAAGCGATTACGTGTATCTGTCATGATTTCCTGGGATGAGTATACCTATATTATTGATTGTGGTCCTGATTTTAGACAACAGATGCTTACTAATGATGTAAAAAAGATAGACGGTATCGTTTTTACCCATGAACATGCTGATCATACTATGGGGATGGACGATATAAGACCTTTCTTTTTTAGGCAAGGTGATATTCCTGTATATGCGCATGAGAGAGTTTTAGAATCATTACGATCTAGATTTGATTATATATTTTCTTCTGAAAATAAATATCCGGGAGCTCCTAGTGTTATCGAAAATTTGATCACTAATCAACCATTTATGTTAGGGAATCTACAAGTAATACCTATTGATACTAGACATAATCGCCTACAAGTTTTTGGGTTTCGTTTTGGAGATTTTGCATATCTTACAGATGTAAAAACAATAGAAGAAAAAGAGAAGAAAAAACTTGAAGGCCTAAAAGTATTAGTCGTTAATGCATTACGGATAGAACCCCATCATTCTCATTTCAACCTTAAAGAAGCATTAGCTTTTATTGATGATGTAAAACCAAAATATGCATATCTAACACATATTAGTCATATGTTAGGGTTTCATGAGGAAGTACAAAAAGAATTGCCAGAAGGTGTGTATATAGCCTATGATAATCTAAAAATAACAATTTAACATGCGTAGCAGAATTTTTTTATATCTATTTATTTTTTCAGTATTATTTATATTGTTTCAGTTTATGAATGCCAAAAAAGCCAAAGAGTCTTATGATGGTAAGATTGATAATTTAATGGCAAAAATAACAGAAAAAGAAAATGAAATTAGTGCTAAAAATGAGGAAAAAGATTCTCTGATAAGTACCATATTAGACCTTACATATTTTTCATTAGATAGTGATGAAGAAGCTATAAACTATTTCGAAGAGCAAGGGTATGATGCTAAGAAATTAGAATTAACAATCAGTGATCAGATCATAAGTCAGAATAAAGCTGGAGTAGATAACCCTATTGTCCCATTTGTAGGGATGGAAGGCCATATGGCTATCAATAAAGTGCGTTTGCTTAATCATAAGTGGATCATTGCTGATTTTACTGATGGTGTATATTGGGGGCAATTATTTATCATCTATGATGTAAGAAAGGATGGAATAGTTGATTTTGAAGTAGAAAAATCTTTTTTATATCCTAAAAGTTAGGATATATTATTAGTATATTTAAAAGAGACCTGCTGTTGCAAGCAGGTCTCTTTTTTGATTATTATTGCTAGTAAGTTGGTTAATTTTCAGCTTTTATTTTTTCATTAATTTTTTCTTTATAAATTCTCCATCAGCTTGGATAATTGCAATATATATTCCTGTAGATACATCAGTACCACTATCGGTTTTACCATCCCATACATATTCAAAACCATTTTCATTTGTTTTAGTAGAGTTTATTTGTTTTACTAAATTTCCTGCCAAATCAAATATATCAATGCTTACTGTGCTAATTTTTTCATTAACAGAAGAGAAAGTAACCTTATCGGTAAAAGTGCTAGGATATGTTTTAAAATCATCTTCGTTAATTTTTAAAACAGTATCTTTTCCTTTGTACCACGGCAATCCTAATCGTTGGTCTAACCAGAGTAGAATAAACTCATTATCATCAGGTAAACCTTTGCCAACGTGTCGACCAACACTAAATGGATAGTTATTATCATTTAGAACACCAATCAAAAATGGGTTAAGAACTACAACACTTTCTATAGTAACAAAAGGAAAAGCAAATTCTCTTCCAATGCCTACATCTCCAGGTAAACCAGGTTCTGAAATTCTTCTAAGATCTTTAATCTTCAATAAGTCTACATTAAGTCTTTTTTGAATCATAGTAGAATCTTCGTCTAATTTTATTTCATAAATAGCTTTGAATCCTTCAAGATCTCCTTGAGATCCATCTCTTTCGATTATTAATCCTCTTTGGTGACTAAACATTACAAAATCACCAATTGCAGAAGCTCTTTCGTTAAGTAGATATTCATATCTTTTATTGGTGTAAGATTTACTGGAAAGATTGAATTCGTGGATTAATAAATTGTTATTTTCGCTACCTTCTAGTGGTTTTTCTAGCAATGGTAATAATGTGGTATTATCTGTAGTTAAGGCCATTCCTTCGAAACCGCCACTTTGTTTTACATTAAAAGGAGTATCTAATTTCGTCACTCGATATGGCCAATACATTCCTGCTAACCAAGGAGTGTTTTCTCCATTTTGATCTTGTAAATTTGTACCATCACCAGCATCTCCAACTTTAGGGAAATCACCAAATAAACAAACCGTTCTAATTTCTGGATATTGTGCTTGTGAAAGTAATAGTGTTCTAAAATCAAAACTTTGTATATCTGCACGATCCGTTAATTCATTCGCAACAATAACATCAGCAATTGCTTTCGTAAATGTTTCCGGACCAAAAGTTCTTTCAGCAAAAATATCACCTCGATCATCTAAATCTGTTCTTGGATTAATTTTGGTTTCTATATTAAAGCGAACTTTAGATGCGTTCATCCAACGTTTCGTAGCTTCAGGATGAGAAGATCCTTCTCCATTTTTATAATAGTCAACATAAAACTCTACAAAATCAAATAATTGTTGCAATGATGGCATTACGTAAGGATCAATAAATCCTTTTTCATGTGCAAAAGCTACAGCAACAGGAGAGAGTGAAAGGTCATTGGTCTGAGCAGGTCTTCCAGCTAAGATTTTGTCTGCAATAAATGTTTTTTGGATACTGTCTAATGTTAGATTTTTTACCAATACTTCATCTTCAAATTCATATGGAGTGCCATCTACTTTTCTTGTCTTTGCCGCTTCTATATGTGGGTCGTGATCTAGTACAGGGATTCCGTCTAAAGTGATTCCACAGTCTGTTTCTAATGTAGGCATCAAATAGTCTAATGCTGCTTCCATAGATGGTATGGTGTTTTCTGGACGTAAATTTCTAGCTCCACGATGTCCTTGTGCATCAAAAAGAGTAACATCAATAAGTCCATTATCATCCATATAATCAGCGCGACCGTCTTGGTTCTTATCAAAATTTTGTACAGCTTCTAATAAAAGGTCAGGGCGATCTGATATAATTCCTTGTACGTCTAGGTCCAACAAACGATTCATGGTTGAAGTATCGTTAACGGTGTATACAACTACTGGATGACCAGCACGATTTAAAGAAGAAACATTAAATAATTCACTTGATGCTTCTACCAATCCATTGGCAGTTGTCATTCTACTTTCTACTACTGTAGTTTCGTCATTATCATCTAACATAACAAACCAAGGTGACATTACTGGAGCTTTACTACCATTAGCTTGTGCATGTGCCCTCATAGCATTCATAATTCTAATAGCACTCGCTTCTTCACTAAATGGATTTTGTGGAGAACGTAGTTCTTTACCAGCATTATCTAGATCAGGTAGAGGATAAGGAGCGTCTAGTAATACTCCATTTCGGTCAAAATGTAATAAGAAAGGCCCAAATTCATCTCCGATCCAATAATCTCCATTAGTAGTTCTTTGGATAGATTCAATATCAAAGTCTGCACCAGTTAAAATTCTATCTTGACTAAAGTGATTAGTAATTGCAAATGGTATTAACCCATTAGGATCTTTTAGTTCGATATATTCCAGTACCTGAATATCTCCTTTGCCTCTTCTGAAAAATGTCTCAAATCTAGGTTTGATTTTGTATAAGCGTAAATTATAATCCGAAGAATTCTCAATACTTCCGAAACCATTATCTGACATTGCAGTAAAAGTTCCGTCCATATTATTTAATACCGAAGAGAACCCCTGAATAGGTTGTTTGTTATAGAAAGGGAGTTCTTGTTCATTAATAGGATTACTGCCTATAAAAAGACCAGAAGTAGGACCTTCGGAAAAACTAGCGGCATCTAATACAGCTCTAGAGAAAAGTAAATCCCCGAAGTTTCTAAAAGATTTTCCTTTTCCTTTTGCATAAATTTCTTGACCATAATAATTGTCATTTGGTAGATCAAATTGTGGTGTCGATTTATCTTTTTCTGTTTGGGCAAAAGCAGAAAAAGAAATTAGAAAACCTAAGCATACAGAAATGCATATTGATTTTCTGTGTCGATTAGACATAGAATAAAGATAATTTTTCATGTGTGATACGATTAAGATTAAATTGGTTATTAATACCCTAAAAGTAATCTTTCGGTATTACCAAAATGTTTAGTCTATCTCAACAAATGTTTAGGTTTAGGTTAGGTATTTTATGTTAATGCTTTTACTGTATGAAATCGATTACGATATGATTAAACTAATTCTATTTAGTTACGAAAACGTTATAGTGAAGTGTTGTGATTTTTATTGTGTTTTTTTGTTTTGAATGAAAATTCAATAATTCGGTATCGTCATTTTTAGTTGTAACCTTATTCTAAAGGTATTCTAGTATATTTGAATCTTATCAACATTAGAAAACATCCATTATATAATGAAGTTAAGATTTTTTTTCTTTTACCTTTCAGGAATAGTCACGTTTTTAACGTTTTCTTGTAAACCTAATGCTAATGATTTTATAACCAATATCGATAGCTATAAAAAAGATGGTTTTATTGAGGTTTCTAGAGATAATGGTAAATATCTAATACAACTATATTCTAATAAAATTATAGAAACTTCATTTATACCAACTGGAGAAGTTTTTGATCCCAAATCGCACGCTGTTGTTTTGGAAAATGGAATTGTTGCAGACCTAGAGGAAACTGAAAAAAGAATCGTATATGGCAATTCTGATGGAATCAGTGTCCGTATAACAAAAGAACCATTTCATATTTCATATAGATATAAAGGAAAAGAATTAATCTCAGAGAACAAGGGGTATCTTAAAACAGATTCTACAGAAATATTGAATTTTAATTTAGATAAAGATGAAGTGATGTATGGTGCAGGAGCAAGAGTAGTAGGAATGAATAGAAGAGGAAAACGATTACAGTTGTACAACAAAGCGCACTATGGCTATGAAAACTATTCTGAGTTGATGAATTATACGATGCCTCTAGTACTATCATCTAAAAAGTATGCAATGCATTTTGATAATTCGTCTATAGGGTATCTAGATATTGATAGTAAAAAAGATAATACATTGAGTTACGAAACGATCAATGGAAGAAAGACATATCAAGTGGTAGCTAGTGATGATTGGAAAGATTTAATGAATCAGTATACTGATCTAACAGGAAAACAACCATTACCTCCACGTTGGGCCTTCGGTAATTTTTCAAGTCGTTTTGGATACCATTCAGCAGCAGAAGCAAGGAATACGATAGACAAGTTTAAGAAAGATTCGATACCATTAGACGCTCTTGTTTTGGATATCTATTGGTTCGGAAAAGAGATAAAAGGGCATATGGGAAATTTAGAATTTTTAAAAGATTCATTTCCTGATCCAAAACGGATGATCAATGATTTTAAAGATCAAGGAATAAAAACTGTACTTATTACAGAACCATTTATACTATCTACTTCTGATAGATGGGAAGAAGCTGTTGCAAAGCAAGTGTTAGCAAAAGATTCGATAGGCAATCCATACACGTTTGATTTTTATTTTGGTAATACAGGAATCATCGATATATATGATCCTAAAGCAAAAGATTGGTTCTGGAATATTTATGAAACATATACTAAAGAATATGGTATCGCTGGATGGTGGGGTGATCTGGGAGAACCAGAAGTGCATCCATCTGATGTATACCATGAGACAGGAACCGCTGATGAGGTACATAATATCTATGGTCACGATTGGGCTAGGTTACTACAAGAGGGATATCAAAACGATTTTCCGGATCAACGCCCTTTTATTTTGATGCGGGCAGGATATTCGGGATCGCAGCGGTTTGGTGTAATTCCCTGGTCTGGTGATGTAAGCAGAAGTTGGGGGGGATTACAAGCACAACCAGAAATAGCATTATCAATGGGCATACAAGGACTCGGATATATGCACTCCGATTTAGGAGGTTTTGCGGGCGGAGAGGTTTTTGACTTAGAATTGTATGTACGTTGGTTGCAGTATGGGGTTTTTCAACCCATATTCAGACCGCACGGACAAGAACATATTGCTCCTGAACCAGTTTTTCAAGATAAAAAGACAAAATCCTTAGCTAAAAAAAGTATAGCACTAAGATATCAAATGTTGCCCTATAATTACACGCTGGCATTTGATAATAATCAAACAGGAGTCCCACTGATGCGCCCTTTATTTTTTGAAAATTCCGAAAATAAAGATGTACAGATTATGACGCATACGTATTTATGGGGAGACAATTTTTTGGTTTCTCCAATTACCAAAGCTAATGTGGTTTCTAAAGATGTTTATTTTCCCAAAACAGCAAATTGGTATGATTTTTTTACTGATCAGAAATATAGTGGAGGTCGATATCATACAGTGGCTACAGCAGAAGATCATATTCCTGTTTTTGTAAAAGGAGGATCGTTTATTCCGATGATAGAGACCATTCAGAATACAGTACAGTATACTGCCAATCAGATTACACTTCATTACTATTATGATAAAGATGTAAAAAATAGTAAAGGAAAATTGTATGATGATGATGGTGTTACACCTAATGCTTTTGAAAAAGGAAAGTATGAATTGTTACATTTTGATGGGGCAGTCACAAAAGAGGGGATTTCTATAAATTTTTCTGCTACTACAGGAACATTATATACAGCAACTATTCGAAAGATTGATTTGGTTATTCATGGTATGACTTTTTTACCCAAGGCTATCAAAATTGGTGTAGAAGAAGTACCAATATACTGGAATGAAGAGCAAAAAACTGTACATATAAGTTTTGATTGGAGTACCAGTACAGCTAAAAGTGCTGTGATTACTTTATAATGTTATATACTCAATTTTTTATTCGTAGCTGATGTGGGCTTGTTTTTGGAATCCGTTCAATAATACCTCTTGCTTCTAAATCTAATTTTACAGAGACAATATACCAGGTGATTTTTCCATCAAAGGAGTCGGTTAGTTTTATTATAGCAATTCTTGTTAGTTCCTGATAAGAAATTTCTTGATGGTCGGTAATGGTTTGGGTAATAAAATCTTTGATCTGATCATATCTTCTTTTTAAAATATGAACCCCGTTTTTTCCTTGCGGGTGTAGTGTCATAATTCTTTCGTCAGTATGCATATTAGTATTTTGATCGCTACAATTGTTTACTTAACCATTCTTTAAACTGATAAAAATTTTGAGGCGTTACCCCATGTCCTACAGCAAATTCTTGCAAAGAAGTTTTAATGCCAAGGTCATTGAGTTTTACAGGAGCTTTACGTGCCCATTCTACAGGAATTACCTGATCTACACTACCATGGGAACAGTAGATATTTAGTTTAGAAAAATCATTTTCGGTATAATCATCTTTAAGAATAGCTTCATTAAGATACCCGCTTAGTGCAATTACATTGGTTACCTTTTTTGGATAAGAAAGCGCAACAGCATAGCTAAGAATAGTACCTTGGCTAAAACCAAGTAGGGTAACATTAGTAGGATCTAGATGATATGCTGATATAGCTTCATCGATAAAATTAGCAATGGTATCACGAGATTCGATAGCCTGAGCATCATCGCTAAACTTGCCTTGAGCATCATCAAAATAGATAGCATACCAAGCATTGCCTTGGGGCTGCATAGGGTAGGGAGCCCGTACAGAGATAATGAATAGTTCTTCAGCTAATTCAGAGGCAAAAGAAAACAAATCATTTTCATCACTACCATACCCGTGAAACATAAATAAAACCGGAGTCTTATCTTTTTTTAGTAATGGTTCTCTAATAATATGATGTAGTGATAATGTTTTTGTTTTCATAAGTGTTTTTGTTAATATAGAACTGCTCAGATAGCTAATTTACTTAACAAATGTAAACCATTTTTGAAAATGTGACCCCAAGATAGGAGTCGGTTTTTGTTCTTCTTTTATAGCCGTTAGTAAACCAAATATAAAGAGTACAAAAATAAAAATATAAAAGGCAGATGAGATGATCCATAAATCAAACATACTCACAAAAGCTCCTAATAAATAAAAACTGATATGTATACCAAAAGCTTGCCGAATATGAAAATTAGCAAACGTATTTTTTTCTTCTTGATTCATATAAAAAGCAATGATGGTTCCAATAATGGTAATATAAGCTATAATTGCAGCAGTTTTTCCTTGTTTAGCATAATCTGATTGCATGGTGATATTGTATTTTCTGTTAGCTATTTGATATATAATTGCTTATTCGCAATAATTCCGTATGATTGTCCTTTTGTTTTTTGACCGATAAAAGCACTGTTTTTTGATGTCGATAAAATATGTTTTTCTGAAAAAGTAGCCATTCCTTTTGGGGTAAAAAGGGAAAGCTCAGCTTTGTTGCCTATTGCAATTGGTACACTCTCGATCCCAAAAATTGCCTTTCCTTTTGTTAGCATTTCTATTACTTTTTCTGTAGGTAAGATTGTATTCAGGATACCAAAAGCACTCTCTAGACCAATAGTACCGTATGTTGCATTGTCAAATTCTATTTTTTTATGTTCAATATCTATAGGTTGATGATCACTGGTAATCATATCGATAGTACCATCCTCTATACCGACATTAATGGCATCGATATCTTTTTGGGTTCTTAGTGGCGGTAGTACTTTATAATTTGTATCAAATTCTGATAATTCCTTATCGGTTAATATAAGGTGATGTACAGATACACTACAGCTTATTTGTAATCCTTTTGCTTTTGCCTCTCTCATGAGTTGTACGGATTTTGCAGTTGATATAGTAGGGATATGCAATTTACCTCCGGTATATTCTAATAAGAAAATATCTCTGGCGATTTGTAATTCTTCGGCTAAGGCAGGAATTCCTCTAAGTCCCAAGAGTGTACTTTGCTTTTCTTCGTGTACCATTCCTTTTCCTGCAATATCATTATTCTGCGGAAATGATACCACTAAGCCATCAAAATTTTGGGCGTAAAGCAATGCTATTTTTAATAGATTAGGATTAGTAATCGATTTTTTATAATCCCCAAAAGCAATAGCACCAGCCTTTTTCATATCATATAGTTCTGCTAGATCAGTACCTTCAGATGCATGGGTTAGTGCTCCAATGGGATATACGCTTACAGGATTGTTCAGGGATTTTCCTTTAAGAAAACCTACAGAGGCTCCAGTATCTGTTATAGGTAGCGTATTCGGATGTAGCGCAATACTGGTATATCCACTTTTGGCAGCAGTAGCTAGTCCATTAGATATTGTTTCGCGCTCTTCGTAGCCAGGTTCTCCAAAACTAACACTACTATCGAACCATCCCTGTGAAACGTGTAAGGTGTCTAATTCTATTTCTTCTATTCCTTCTTTAGGTTTTAGTAAGGCATCTATATCACTGATCACTCCCTCTTTAATAAAAATATCAACCGTTTGATTATGAAATGGAGAAGAAGGATCAAGTATAGTTGCGGCCTTTAAGATAAAATTCATTTTAGATATTTTAATAATAGGATTTCGATGAATAGAAATAGCAGAGCAAAAATAACAAACCATTTCCAAAACTCATTAACACTAGTTTCTTCTCTTAGCTGCTCAAAAAGAGAAACTACAGAATCATGTACCTGATATGTATCTGTGGTAGTAAGGTGATAATACTGTAAACTACTTTCTTGACTGTCATAATTATAACTTACATTTTGGATGGATTTTTGATCATTTTTTAGTGTATAAATACCCGCCTTATCAGGACTGTCATCTGTAGTAATACGTACTTTATTTGCAAAACTCTGTTGTAGGGGGATGATACGCTCTTGATCAGATGCCAGAGATAATATACCATCTTGCCCTAGTACAATAGGCACATCATATGTATTAGTTTGTCCGATTATATAGGATATATCAGAGCTTTGTAAGCTTTGCTTGCCTATATTATACAGCGCGGGGACAATTAATGGAGAATTCTTAAAATTAGAATTTTTAGTATTTATGGCTGCCGTAAATACATACATCCCAATTGTTTTAAATAAAAAAGGACTACCATCTTCATACGATAAGATACTATTACCAGTAGTATTAGATGGAAAATAACTGTTTACTTTTGGGTATTGAAAATTAGAAATTTTTTTGTCAAAAACACCTCTAAAAACAGGATGTGAAAAATGGATAGTAGTTATCTTTTTTTCTTGTGTTCGTTTAGGAAATAAGACTTCAGGAGAAAACCTGCTCAGTAATTGCTGATACGAAGATATATTACCCTCTTCTGAAGGGATAAAACATATCGTGCCTCCCTGATCGGCTAATGATTTTAATGCATTAACTAGCGGAATAGGAAGTTGTTTGAGTTCATTAATAATGACAAGATTCGCAGTACTAATATCATTATAATCTAACGCGGTAATAGTAGTACTGATAACAGTAAATTTATCTGGAGTGTAGATGTTTTTTATAAAATTATCGTCGCTTTCATTGATCGCTACTACTTTTATTTTTTCTGGAATATTGATTGTAAAATATCTTGAGTTATCAAAGCTTAAGGCTGGATCCTCTATACTAACCTTACCATTAATTTTGATTGCATCATCTATTCTAAACTGTGTGGTTATCTGCCCATTTTTAGGAATCGAAATAGAAGTTTTGGCCATTAATTTTTCATCATTATACAAAGCAACGGGTATATTTTCTGCATTTATATCTATAGTACTCACAATGAGGTTGAGCATAAGCTCATTATTCGTATTTCTTTGAAGAAACAGGCTGTCTATAGATATATTTTGATTCGTAACAGGTTGTAATTGTACTAAGCTAGTACTAGTGTCCGAATCAGAAGGAATGCTAAATGCTTCTTCTTTTTGCTGAAAATCAGAAATCATAATCACTCGCTTTAGGCTTTCGGGGATTCTACCTAATAATTGTTTGCCTTTTAGGTATGCTGCAGCGTAGTCCATCTGACTCGAGCTATGCTCAAGTTGGAGTACATCATTTTGTATGTCTTTTTTAGTTACATCCTTAAATGTTTCTGTATTAGTAAACAGAGAAAACATTTCATCATCGGGCAGGTTGCTTAGTAACTCTTGTACAGCTCTCTGTAATAATGGCCCTTTAGCACCTCTAGCTTGCATGCTAAACGAGTTATCTAGGTATATAGCCGTTTCACTTTGCTTGCCTACAATCTCTTGATTAGCGGCAAAAGGTTGTGCGAATGCGATAATCAGAGCAGCTAATGCCATTAATCGCGCTAAGAGTGTGAGCCATTTTTTGATCTGCGAACTCTTACGTGTTTGCAGGGTTACTTTTTTTAAAAATTCTACATTGGTAAAAGCTACTTTCTGAAAACGGCGTAATTGAAATAAATGAACTAGAATAGGAATGATAAGGGCAATAAGGGCGTAAAGGTATTCTGGATGTTTAAAATGCATTCCTGTGTATCGTTTGTCAAATATACTATAAGATTTGATATTGGCAGTTTTGGGTTAACGAATTTTTAAGTAGCGTTAGCTATAGATATTAACAGAAATATGTGAGAGATTAATTTTTTTTCATTTTTTAGGGTAACATATTTTTTATTTAGGACACTTACGTATACAAATGGGAATATAAGACGTAAAAAGTGAAAGTAGTAAGAAGTAGTATATCTGTAGTGGAGGATGTTGTTTTAACAAGTATTAAGAAGTTATTAACAAAATGTAAATTTCCCTTACGGATATTCCATACTATTTTTATATTTGCACCTTCTTCTTGTCGCCCCGAAATAGAAGAGTATCATGGTATTTATTTTAATCAATTATAATTTTTAAGTTATGAAAAATTTGATCTTTTTAGTCCTAGTTGTTCTTAGTTCTAATCTGTTTTCACAGGTAGATATAAACCCTTCTACAGGAAGAGTAAATCATATAAAAACAGACTTCATTTTTAATATTACAGACGACGAATATAGTAGAAGTCTGATAGAATCAAAATGGCTTAGTGGAATAGGAGATTATATCAGTCTAAAACATGGTGGCAGTAATACTGAAGCTGATACTTATGGATTAAGAATTAGTGATGGTCGAGGTTTTGAATTTGGAAAAAATAACTTTGGCACGTCATTTCTAAATATTAATAAGATTGGTAATGTAGGTATAGGTACAACAAATCCTAAAGAAAAATTACATGTTATTGGTAATATAGCCAGTACAGGCTATATTTTAACACGTAACCCGAATAATCTTGGAGCAACTGTTAATTTATCTTGGCAAAATAATATTGCGCGTATACGAGTTGGAGGTAATAATGTTGGGGCAAGTAATGGATTTCAATTCCAAGGACCTAGTGATAAAAATTTGTTGCGATTAATGGGAAATGGCAACGTTGGTATTGGCACTACAACACCAGACGCAAAACTAGCGGTAAACGGTAAGATCCATACCAAAGAGGTAAAAGTAGATCTTAGTGGCTGGGCAGATTATGTATTTAAAGAGGATTACAAGCTCCCTACCCTACAACAAGTAGAAGATCATATCAATCAAAATGGACATTTAATCAATATCCCATCTGCAACCGAAGTAGCAGAAAATGGAATTCTCTTAGGTGATATGAATGCCAAGCTCCTCGAAAAAATTGAAGAGCTAACTCTATATACGATTGCGCAGGAGAAAGAAATTGAAAAGTTACAAAAAGTAAAAGCGAAGAATAGAGAACTCGAAGTTCGTTTGGCTAGGATTGAGGAATTGTTAAAATAAGGAATAAGAATACAGCATAATATAATTAAAGAATACACGATGAAAACTATGAAAAAAACAGCTTTCTACTTATATGTCATAAGCATACATCTTTTATATTCAGTCGCTTTTGCTCAACCTGCTAGTTTGCCACACAATATTAATTTCCCCGCAAGCCCATCGGTTGCAGCTTTAGCACAATATGCGGATACACCAGTTAGTTATTATTCGGGTACACCTAGTATCAATATCCCGCTATATACAATAGAAACTGATGGGTTTAGTTTACCCCTGAGTTTAAGTTATAGTGCTTCGGGTATTAAAGTCTCGCAAGAGGCTAGTAATGTAGGTTTAGGATGGAGTTTAAATGCAGGTGGTATGATAACAAGGCAAACAAGAGGGGCGTATGATTTTAGTACATTCACTCCTTTAGGATATTTTCATAATAGAGATAATTATGAGTATCCAGCTAATGAACAACTTGAAATTGTACTGCCTCAAAATGTACAAACTACAACAACTCATCCTCGTTATATTACATCTTTTGATGTGCCTACCCCTATAGTAGTAAAAGATGGTGAACCGGATATGTTCATATACAATTTTGCAGGATATAGTGGTAAGTTTATCTTGCAATCAAACGAAAATGGAAAAGGCGATGGAATTCTGATCGATAGAAAAAATAATCTCACTATTAAATTTAGAATATTCCAAGGCAATTCTTTTTTTACAATAAAAGACTCAAATGGTACTACTTATGAATTTAAATTGACAGAAACTTCAGAAAATTATTTTTTCAGTGGGCCATCTTTTTCTGCAAACGAAAATCGTAATGTATCTCCCATAACAGATGATAGTTGGTTATTAACCAAAGTTGTATTAAACAATGGCACACCGATTAATTTCACCTACAAACCTGATGGAAGATTAGGCACAGTACAAAGTACACTTATCAAATCACAGTTTAAATATCAAATCGTAGCTGCTCAAGGCTTACCTCGCTCTAATTCTTTGCCTAATGATTATTATAGCCAATCATATAATATAGGTAAAGCTTTTATTTTGGATGAAATAAGTTGGCCTAATGGTTTAATTAAATTTACTACTTCTAATCGATTAGATTTGATTCACGGGCTAAATCAAAAGATTGATAAGATAGAAGTGTTTTCTAAAATTAATAATTTAGAAAAACTGGTAAAACATTATGATTTAAAGTACAATTATTTTAAAGATGACAATACAAATGAAAAAGATCTTAGCTGGAGACTTAAATTAACCTCTCTCCTAGAACAGCCTATAACAAATATAGAGAATATAAAGCCTAAGAAACATGTGTTTGGATATGACGAAACTTTTGATTTACCTCCAAAAACTTCTAATGATTATGATCATTGGGGGTATTATAATAAGGCTAATAATAAAAAAGAAAATATAGTTCCCGAAAAAAGTGACCCTGATGAGCAAATAAAATATTTAGAAGACATAACAGAGCGGATTTTAAATAGTGGGCTAACCCCAAAAATACCAAGTAATTTAGATCTCCTTTTTGCTGGAGCTAATAGAGAACCCAGGTTAGACGCTGCTCGATCTGGAATACTCAATCAAATTCAATATCCTACAGGTGGAGTAGAAAATTTTGAATACGAGCTCAACACTTATATCAGAGAAGAAGATGATAATGAAGAGCCTTATGAATATACTTCTAATAGAGCCAGTATCGGATTTGCTTATGATCCTGGGACTGGTGAGAATCCATTTAATAGCGAAGATCCTTTTACTATTACAGGAGAGGTTATAAGTTATGATTTACGATTTGGATATTCGCAAGAAACTCTAGAAGCAATGCGTAATCGAGCGTTTTATCAATCTAATAATTTTAGAATAGAAATTTGGAAAGGTTCGCAAATGATTACTTCCTTCCTTTGTAGTGAGCCATTTAGCTCTGATTATAATATTACAGGTTCTGTTGGATGTCAAAAAAATTTTTTAGAAAATTTAGAACCAGGCAATTATACTTTAAGACTAAGCATACCTGGTTATTTATCTAACGGGACTTATTCTGGAATTGTTGTTAATGGAGGAATTAATTTTAAAGAAAAAATAATGCTTGACAACACTTCAGGTAATCAACCTGCTCAAAATTTATTGGGAGGTGGATTAAGAATTTCTAAAATCACTTCAGAAAAGAATATCCGTGAATTTAACTACAACGATAATTCTAATAAATCAACAGGAATTCTTTTGGGAAAATATAATTATTATGCACTTAAGGAAAATAGGTTTTATGGAGATGGTTCTTCTCAGGAAGCTAATGCACAACGACTTGGCAAAGTTCTTTCTAGCATAAGACAATCAAATAGTAACTACCCTCTTAGCGGCGGTATCACAGGTAATATTATAGGGTACTCTAAGGTAAGAGAACGCATTATTGATCCATCTAAGCCGAATAGGTTTATTCAAAATATTTACTATTTTAACAATAAAAGAGCTACAGAAAAGAGATGGGGATTGCCAAATGACGAAGATATTTCTAATGGAAAATTAATAAAAAAACAACATTATGCTAACGAATTACTAGTAAAATCCGAAGAAAATATTTATCGATCATTTTTTGGCCCTACTATTATATTTGGCTCCAATTTTAATAGCGATTTAGGAATAACTAACGAATATGCTATTGAAACTGCATATCACGACCTATTATCAGTAAAAACTATGGATTTACTTCTTTATGGTTCGGATTTTAAGAAGCTTTATACCGAAGAATCTTATTTCTACAATTTTCACGACTATATTTCTCAAAGAAGATTAATTCAAAAAAAGGATAGTAAAGGTGATACTTATCAGACTACGATTAAATATCCTCAGGACGATCATGATGTACCATCAAATCTGTCTCATAATAGTATTAAGTCTAAATTAGTCCAACAACACCGATATGGGACCCCTTTATACACTAAAACAGAAATAAAGAAAAAAGATGAATCTACATATACTGATCTTTCTCATCAATATACAGTATTTAAAGATTGGGGCGATAATGCTAATGCAACAAATAAATTAATATTACCTCAAATACAGCAAAGCTTAAAAGGGAAACTTCCTTCTGATTTTAAAATGGAAGATAATATTGTCTTCTCTAAATATGACAAATATGGGAACCCTGAAGAGGCTTCATTGAAAGATGGTATTAGCTTCATCTATATCTGGGGCTATAATCATCAGTATCCAATCGCTAAAATAGAAAATGCTAGCTATACAGGAATGCCTTCTGCAATACGGACATTGATTAATCAGGTCAAGACGGACTCCAATATCGAAAATAGTATTGCAAAAGAAACTTCATTACGATCAAAACTAGAAAATTTAAGAACACATTCCTTTTTTGCCAATGCACAGATGAGTTATTATACCTATGATCCCCTGATTGGAGTGACAAGTATTACAGATCCTCGTGGCTATACAATGACCTATTACTATGATGAATTTAACCGATTAGAATTCGTAAAAGATCAAGATGGAAATCTAGTCTCAGAAAACAAGTATAACTATAAAAACTAAGCAAGATGATACAAACAATAAAAAAACATATCGCAATCTGCTTATTTTTTATAAGCATAGTTGGGTTTGCACAAACGCAAGCCACGATTGTAAAACAAGGAAATTATACGGTTACTGGCAATGAACCTCCTTTGGTTGCCACACAAAGTATTACATTAAAACCAAATACCTGGATCAAAGCAGGGAGTACTTTTTCTGCCAGCATATCGGCAGATGCGTATCTTCCCATATCACTTAGTGGTACCGAGAATTATGTATTTACAAGAGCCTATCAAGCTCCTATGACGAGTAGTAATGGAATTGCCAATAATAGTGACGTCATTGAGAGCATAACGTATATTGATGGATTAGGGAGGCCTAAACAACAAGTTGCTATCAAAGCTTCTCCAGATAAAAATGATATCATCACTCATATTGAATATGATGATTATGGTAGGCAAAACAAACAATACCTCCCTTTTGAACGTCAAACAACTAACAAAGGAAGTTATAAGGGTTTGAATGTCATAAATGATATCAATGCCTATTATAAAAATAAATATCCTGATGACTTTTCAGGAGTAGCTTTAGCTAATGTAAATGCATATTCAGAGAGTATACTCGAACCTTCGATTCTAAATAGAGTAATAGAGCAAGGGGCTCCAGGTAAGGATTGGAAAGCAAGTCTTGAGGAAAGGAATGATCATTCTATTAAATTTAATTATTATGCTAATGATGATAATGAAGTATTTCGTTTTCAGGTAGATTTTGCAAATCCAGATAATACGAAGAGCCCAAGCCTACTAAAAGATGGGTATTATGATGAAAATGAAATATATGTAACCATCACTAAAGACGAGAACTGGCAACCAGGGCAAACTAATGCTAATGATCATACCACCAGAGAGTATACAGATAAACAAGGACGGGTAGTGCTTAAAAGAACCTATGATAAGAATGTAGCACATGATACCTATTATGTATATGATGATTTTGGCAATCTTACTTATGTTATTCCGCCTAAAGTAACCTTAGGCGCTAGTGATGGTGTATCTACCATAGAGTTAAACGAACTCTGTTATCAATACAAATACGATCACAGAAACCGACTGATCGAAAAGAAAATACCAGGTAAAGGTTGGGAATATATTGTGTATAATAAGCTCGATCAACCCATTATGACTCAGGATGCAAATCAAAGAACAAATAATGAGTGGTTGTTCACTAAATATGACGCCTTTGGGAGAGTAGCCTATACTGGTCTGGTTAAACTTGGTGCTGATTTCACTGTTCATAGGGGCATAGTTCAGATTAGTGCAAATGGTAGAGATCAACAGTTCGAAAACAGAACTCCTTCAAGAACACTTGCAGGAACACAATTGTACTATTCTGATACTGCTTATCCAAGTGGTAATAGCATTAACAAAATATACACCATCAATTATTACGACAATTACAGCTTTGACAGAGATGGGATGAACAAACCTACTCAGGTTTTTGGGGTACCCACTAGTAATGCTGTAAAAAGTTTAGCTACGGGTAGTAAAGTAAGAGTACTCGGTACTGATCAATGGATCACAACAGTTACGGCTTATGACAGTAAAGGGAGGCCAATCTGGATTGGGAGTAGAAATGACTATCTAAAGACTACTGATGTCATAGAAACAGAACTTGATTTTGTCGGCAAGCCTCTTCAAGTAAAAACCACTCATACCAAAGATGGCAATGCTCCTATTGTAACCATAGATACCTATACCTATGATCATATGGGCCGATTATTGACACAGCAACAACAAATCGATAATCAGGCAGCAGAAATGATTGTAGCTAACACTTATGACGAGCTAGGACAACTGGAAAACAAAAAAGTAGGGAATGCAGAGCAAGCACCCTTACAAACCGTCGATTATACATACAATGTCCGAGGATGGTTAACCGAAATCAATGATATAGAAAATATAGGGAGTGATCTATTTACTTTTAAGATCAATTACAACACCAGCGATCCTACTACCTTTCCATTTCAAGGAGCAGCCAAACTATTGTATAATGGAAACATCAGTGAAACGCATTGGAAAACAGCTAATGATGCGGGGACTACCAAACGTTCTTATCGATATCATTATGATGCCTTAAACAGGATTACTAAAGCATCTTTCTCTCATCCCTTATATGGATTATCAGATGTAAGCTATGATAAAAATGGGAATATAGAAGGTTTATTCAGAGGAGGAGGACTTGATAATCAGAATGCGCATGATATACTTACTTATGAGTACGATAGTGGTAATAAGCTACAAAAAGTAACTGATACAGGAAATGAAGGTTTTGGCTTTAAAGATGGGACCAATACCAATGATGACTATGACTATGATGCTAATGGAAATATGACCATTGATCGGAATAAAGGGATTACAGGGATTACTTATAATCATTTGAACTTACCCACAACAGTTGCAATTGCTAATACCACAGATAACGGAAA
>CANLRN010000054.1 GCA_947493495.1 uncultured Aquimarina sp. | reverse complement strand
TTTTTCAACTTCGTTATCAAACTTACTTTTTAAACTTCCAAAATCAAAATTTAATTGATTTAAATAGGGAATTTAGAGAAACGTTTAGAACTTTTATACCCTAATAAACACGAGTTGTTTGTTAAAGATCTTAATGCTACTTTTATGGTTAGTTTAACGCTTACATTATGACGCATTATACGTGCTTGGTAGTTGATGATGAACCCAAAGCAAGAGTTCTTTTAATGGAATATGTGGATAAAATCCCATATTTAGAGGTTGCTAAGGAATGTAAAAATGCCTTTGAAGCACTTACTTTTTTACAAGAGCACCAAGTGGATCTAATCTTTTTAGATATTAAAATGCCACAGCTCAATGGTGTCGAATTTGCTAAAACCATTGCCGATGGTACCAAAATTGTTTTTACCACAGCCTTTAATGAACATGCGATAGAAGGTTTTAATCTAGGGGTCGTTGATTATCTTTTAAAACCTTTTTCTTTTCAGCGTTTTTTAATTGCTGTACAAAGAGGGTTAAAATCAAAAATAATACCAGCAGATACCCATCTGAATAGTTCTAAAGAAAAAAAAGAACAGGAGATTACGATTCAGATAACCAAAAAAAAGAGCGCTGTATTGCCATTAGATACTGTGGCGTACGTTGAAGCTTTTGGTAATTATGTGCGAATATATCGAGATGATCAAAC
The DNA here is from genome assembly GCA_947493495.1 of uncultured Aquimarina sp. Classification (GTDB taxonomy): domain Bacteria; phylum Bacteroidota; class Bacteroidia; order Flavobacteriales; family Flavobacteriaceae; genus Aquimarina. The sequence goes on along the minus strand of CANLRN010000054.1, from coordinate 31,015 downwards.
GACTGTCTTAGCTGAAGAAACGATGATAAGTATGGAAAACCTTCTGCCAAAAGATCAATTTATAAGAGTTCATAAATCTTATATTGTACATATTACTAAAGTGACTTCTTTTAGCGAAACATCTTTAAAAATAAATGAAGTCGATCTAAAAATAGGACGTTTATATAAAAAATTATTTTTATATAAAATAAAAAGTCAAGAGCAATAATGACTCACCTTCTTCTTTTTTTTCTAAAAATTCTAAACCCACACATAGCGCTCTATACGTGGGTTCTTGATTACATTTCGTACAAATCTAAAAAATTATGCTAGTATTTCAACCCGCTTTATGCAATAGAAAATTTATTACATCTTGTAGCTACCGCAAATACTAACGCTGCACTGCGTTTTTTAATTTCACCATAGCGGTGCTATGCAAAAATTAAGAAAACACTAGTATTTCTTGCATCTACAAGCTTCTTGACAACCTTCTATTGCATAAAGCGGGTTCAACTCTCTTTATGTACTACAAAATCTATTTTATCTATGCGCTACGTCAAATACTATCATCTGACTACTTTTTTTAATTTCAAAAGTTTTATTGCATAAAGCAAGTTTGATTGCAGTGTTGATTCAGATCTATATTTTTTTAGCAAATTGAAAAAAGTTTAAACCACTACATTTCTACTCTTCTTTTTCTGCAAGTGCCTCCTGATGTTCTTTTTCTGCCAGCAACTTTTTTTGATAACGTCCCTGAACCACATCTACAATCACTAATACAATAATAACAAAATAGAAAGTTGTTTTACTCATAGGAGTGATCGCATTATTAAATAGATGTAAATGCGCTAAATGCCCTCCTTCTGATAATAACATAATCCCTACAATAAACAGTATAAAAAGCCCTAGTACCTCATACATCCTGTTTTTCTGCAAGAAATTAGATACTTTATCTGCTAGAACGATCATCAAAACACCTCCCATGATGATGGCGATAGACATTAAAATTAGTTGTGGTACATATTCCATATCACTCGTTAGCGCCATAGCACTAAGGATAGAATCAAAAGAAAAAACCAGATTCATAATTACAATCCAAAAAATAATGGTGTTGGTAGATTTTTTTTTGGACCCTTGTTGTGCACTGTCATGCTCCTTAAGCAGCATCATATGCCATATTTCTTTTACCGCGGTATAAATAATAAATACCCCTCCGACAAGCACAATAATACTATGTACATTAAATTCGAATTCGATAATACTATTATCGTGTAAACTGACAAAAGGATCTTGAAAATACTGAATCAATGACATCAGTACAAAAAGTAATACAATCCTAAGGATGATCGCTAATCCCACACCCATTTTCCGAACAAAACTCTGTTTATCGGCAGGCGCTTTTTTGGATTCTAAAGAGATATATAATAAATTATCAAAACCTAGTACCGCTTGGAGTAACACAAGCATGAATAAAGTAAAAAGACTATCGAGCGTAAAAAGTTGTTCCATAAATGAAATGTGATTAATTATATTTTGTAATTATAAAATTATAAAAGTAATACCATTTTAATGTGCCTCGAGCCAATTATTTCCTAATCCTATATCTACATCTAATGGAACGGCTAGTGTATAGGCATTTTCCATTTCGGATTTAATTAGCGGTTGTATTTTTTCTAATTCGGGGGTATAGACATCAAAAACCAATTCATCGTGCACCTGTAATAGCATTTTAGTTTTGTAATTTCCTTCTTTTAGTTTTTTATGGATATTAATCATAGCTATTTTGATAATATCTGCCGCACTCCCTTGAATAGGAGCGTTGACAGCATTCCGTTCTGCCGCACCTCGTACCACAGCATTCCCAGAATTAATATCTTTGAGATAGCGGCGTCTTCCTAATACTGTCTGTACATATCCATTATCTCTAGCAAAATCTACCAATTCACTCATATAATTGCGTAGTTTGGGATAGGTTTTATAGTAGGTGTCTATTAGTTCTTTTGCTTCGCTACGAGAGAGATCTGTTTGATTACTTAACCCAAAAGCCGAAACACCGTAGATAATCCCAAAATTTACTGTTTTTGCATTACTACGCTGTTCTCTCGTCACTTCTTCTATAGGAACATTGAACACTTTTGCAGCTGTAGTAGCGTGGATATCTTCGCCATTTTTAAAAGCATTGATCATGGTTTCTTCTTCACTTAATGCTGCAATGATTCGTAATTCTATCTGCGAATAATCGGCAGCTAGTAAAGTGTATTCCTGATTTCTCGGAATAAATGCTTTTCGTACTTGTCTTCCACGTTCTGTTCTTATCGGAATATTCTGTAAATTAGGATTGTTAGAGCTTAATCGTCCGGTTGCAGCAACCGTTTGCATATAATCAGTGTGGACACGCTGAGTATTTGGATTTACTTGATTGGGCAGAGCATCTACATAGGTGCTTTTTAATTTAGAGAGTCCTCTATAGTCCAATATGTTCTGAATGATCTGATGTTCTTTGGCTAAATACGATAGTACATCTTCGGCAGTAGAATATTGACCCGTTTTTGTTTTTTTAGGCTTTTCTACCAGTTTCATTTTTTCGAATAAAATAATTCCTAATTGCTTTGGCGATGCTATATTAAATTCTTCACCGGCTTCGTCATAAATACTTTTTTCTAGAGTTAAGATATCATTGTCTAAATCTTTGGACAGGGATTGCAAAAAATCTTTATCTAGATTGATACCTTCAACCTCCATATCGGCGAGTACTCGAAGTAATGGTACTTCAATCTCTTCAAACAACGATAGAATATTTGCATCGTTTAGCTCTGGCGCAAAATGTTCTTTAAGCTGATAGGTGATATCTGCATCTTCTACAGCATATTCCGTTTGTTTATCTATAGGAACTTGCCTGAAGGATAATTGATTTTTACCTTTTTTGCCAATCAATTCGGTAATAGAAACGGATGTGTAATTAAGATATGTTTCAGATAGTACATCCATATTGTGACGCATATCTGGATTAATCAGGTAATGTGCTAGCATGGTGTCAAACAAGGTTCCTCTTACTTCAATATTGTATTTTGCCAGTACTTTGATATCATATTTTAAGTTTTGACCAATTTTGAGGATTGCTTCAGATTCAAAAAAAGGGCGAAGTTGTTCAATCGATGCCTGTGCCTCTTCACGATCTTCGGAGAATGGGATATAAAAACCTTTTCCAGATTCCCAAGAAAAAGCAATGCCTACCAATTCTGCTGTTAGAGGATTAAGGCCGGTAGTTTCTGTATCAAAACAAACGCTTTTTTGTTTTAGTAAATTTTGTAAAAATAACTTCATCGCCATTCCTGGAGCAATACTTTGATAAAAGTGCTCAGTATTAACAATAGTTTTTCTTCCTGAAAAAGACGTAGTTCCTGTGCTAGCTTCTTCGCTGTCTCCAAATAAAGAGAACTGCCCAGCACCTGCTGGAGAATTTTTCTTTTTTGAACTAGAGTTAGAAGAGGTTGATAATATTGTGGCTTCTTCAGAAGGAAAGAAAATTTTAGTAAATTGATCTGATAATCTTCTAAACTCTAATTCGCCAAAAATTTCTTGTACTTTTTTTGCATCTGGAGTAGAGATTTCATAGTCTTTTGCATTAAAAAGAACATCACAGTCTAAAATAATAGTGGCTAGTTTTTTAGAGAGTAACCCTAATTCTTGGTTAGCTTCTACTTTTTCTTTCATTTTACCTTTTAGCTGATCAATATTCTCAAAAAGCCCTTCTATAGACCCATAAGCAGCAATAAATTTTTTCGCAGTTTTATCTCCTACTCCTGGTAAACCAGGAATATTATCTACAGCATCTCCCATCATACCTAGATAATCAATTACTTGTTCTGGTCGTTCTACTTCAAATCTCTTTTGTACCTCGGGGATTCCCCATATTTCGATACCATTACCCATTCTGGCTGGGCGATACATAAAAATATTTTCTGACACCAATTGCGCATAATCCTTATCAGGAGTTACCATATAGGTTTGATATCCTTCTTTTTCTGCCTGCTTGGCAATAGTGCCTATTAGATCATCGGCTTCTACCCCTGCTTTTTCGATGATTGGTATATGCATAGCCTTGAGAATTTCTTGTATGATTGGCACCGCAATTTTGATAGCCTCTGGAGTTTCATCTCGATTCGCTTTATATTCTGGAAATATAGCTAAGCGATCTTTACTACCTTGTTTATCAAAAGCTACTGCAAGATGATCTGGATTTTCTCTTTTGATTACATCAAACAAGGAGTTGACAAACCCCATAATGGCAGATGTATCTTGCCCCTTAGAATTAATTCTTGGGTTTTTGATAAGCGCATAATATCCCCTAAAAATAAGTGCGAAAGCATCTAGAAGGAAAAGACGTTTTTGTGACATAATTTGAGTTCAATTTTTAAAAATGCAATATAAAAAGAAGATTGAAGATACTTTTAAAAAACTATTAAAATAAAGAAATGCCGTCAAGTACTGACGGCATTTCGCCCCAAAATAAAATTGATAACAATGTTATCAATTGCTATAAATACGGTTATAATTTTTTCTAAATACTCTTATTATCAAGAAGAAATTTATTCTTCTGTAAGATGCAACGAATGTACGAATAAAAATTTTACTTGAGAAACAAAAAAATAACAATTGTAAGTTTTAATGATTCTATTTGCCATTATTTAAACATCTTTAACAAGGGAATACCGTAATTCGTTAATGTTTACTTAAATATAATTAGTATTGAAAAAATGAAGAATAGCTTTGTTTTTTTAGTAGAAATGATTTAAACTTTTTTGATTCTAGCGAAAAATGGTATTTTTTTGATCAATTGAAGTTAGAAAATACAGAAATCAAGTGAAAAAAAGTTTAAATCACGTCATAGTATAGTTTTTATGCGTTGGATCATCCCTTTAGTTTTTTATGTTTTAATAGAAATATATGCATATCAAGTGATTAGAACCATTACCAAAAATCAGTGGATTCAGGTAATGTATTTAGTTTTTTCTATACTTGTTATAGGATATGTCGTATATGTTTTTGCAAATTATGATAGGAGTGTTGGTCCTACAAAGTATTCGCTTAGAGCAAGTGGTTTACTATTAGTTACATTAGTCCCAAAGTTGATCCTTGTATTATTTATGTTTGGCGAGGATATCATACGACTGTGTATTGCAGGCTATACATATCTTACGAATACGTTTTTTGATGGAAATGCAACGCAGTACTTACCAGATCGCAGAAAATTTATTAGTCAATTAGCTCTAGGAGTTGCTGCAATTCCTTTTGCAGGATTAATTCACGGAATATTTAGAGGAAAATATAACTATAAGGTAATAAATCATGTGTTATATTTTGAAGACTTACCAGATGCATTTGATGGATTTAGATTGACTCAAATCTCTGATATCCATTCAGGAAGTTTTGATGAGGTTGATAAAATTGAGTATGCTATAGACTTAATTAATCAACAAGAGATGGATGTACTACTATTTACAGGTGATATTGTGAATACGATGGCCAGTGAGATGGATAATTGGATACCTATTTTTAAAAAAATTAAAACACCAAAACATGGTAAATATTCTATTTTAGGAAATCATGATTATGGAGAATATGTAACCTGGAATACTGAAAAGGAGAAAGATGCTAATTTTCAAGCAATAAAAGATGTTCATGCTAAAATAGATTTTAGATTATTACTTAATGAAAATACTTTTATAGAGAAAGATCAGCAAAGAATTGCATTAGTAGGAGTTGAGAATTGGGGTCATAATTTTAAGAAAGCTGGGGATCTAACTAAGGCATCACAAGGTATAGCAAAAGAAGATTTTAAAATACTATTAAGTCATGATCCATCGCATTGGGAGTATGAAGTAAAAAATCATCAAGATCACTATCACCTCACCTTAAGTGGGCATACACATGGGTTTCAGTTCGGGATTGAAATTCCTGGTTTTATTAAGTGGAGTCCTGTACAATATGTATATAAGCAATGGGCAGGGATGTACTCTGAATTGGGGCGCTATATTAATGTCAATAGAGGATTTGGTTTTCATGCATTTCCAGGACGAGTAGGGATCTGGCCAGAAATTACGGTCATAGAATTACGAAAAGGAACTCAGGCTGTATAATTCGCAGAAAGTGTTATCTTTACAGTTGTATACGGACTTTTATAAGCTATATAACTAGGAAGTTACATTATAAAAAAGTAAACGATGTCAAAGTTTGGAGAATTAATAGGGATTGAAGTTCCAGTCTTATTAGATTTTTATACCGAATGGAGTGAACCATCTGTTTCTATGCATCCAGTATTGAAAGATGTAGCTGCTGCTCTAGGAGACAAGGGTAAAGTGATTAAGATTGATGTAGATAAGAATGAAGAATTAGCTACTGCATTAAGAATAAAAGGGTTGCCTACACTGATGATATATAAAGAAGGGGAGATGGTATGGAGGCAAAGTGGAGAACAAGATGCCAATACACTAATAGGCCTGATGAAAGAATATGTATAGCTACATCTAAATAAAACATCACATCATTTAGATTTGATATATAAGTATAGTATTCATAACTGAGACTTCGATTAAAAAAGAAAGTCTTCATTATATTTCCCCAATTACCAAATGGAATATCAATTTATAAACAGATTAGTCATTTTAACTGTTATAGAAAAGCAATATTGTTTTTGATATTCTACTACTCTAAAGTTTTCTTTTTTTTGTCAACTAAGGATTGGAAATACTATCCTTATTCAATGTATCTAGTATTTTTTGACTATCCTGAAACTCCTTCTGTACATCTTCTTCTCGTTTTTGGACAGCATCTTCATCATTGTATTCCTCATCTTCGGAGTATAGTCGTGTAAACAAGCGTAAATACTTGTTAAACTCTTCTGCTTTTTCTTCTATTAGTTCTCTATCTCGATTGATAAGTAACAGGTCAACTACGCTTCTGTATCGTTCTACATTACTCACAATTTCGCTAGCATAATCATATTGTTTTTCTAAAGTCAAGCTGCCAAAATAAGTGAGTTTTTCTTGATATTTTTTTGCAATTTTATTCCATAATTCGCGTGCTTTTTCTTTTTTACCCACATCATAATATCCATTTACATAGGGTTCTAGGAGCGTGTAGTATTCATAATACTCAATAGGCATTTTTTCCATTCCCAGATCCAGAATTTCTGTTGCTTTTTCTTTCTTATCTTCTTTAATCAGTGCTTCTACTAATCGAGCTAGATTACTTCTGTAGGTGATGGCATTTTTTCGAGTTTCTGGATCGTGATAAATATTTGGGTCTTCACTATTACCCCAATCCCAACTGGTAACATTCTTATACATTACATCAGTATCTATGCGTCCCATATCATAAGGGTTACGCTTGTCTAGTTTGGTACGGATCGGCACTAATTTATAAGTTACCCCATCTAATTGTAAATAATCTTTCATCCATAGATAATCATCATCACCAAAACTACCTCCTGTAAAATATATAGGCCGTTCCCAGTTATTATTAGCAATGATATCAAGCATTAATAAACGGTTTTTAAATAGTAAATCACCTTTAAGATGTATGTCAATATAGGGCACGATAAGATCTGCATCTTTTTGAGCTACAATACCGTTTTTAAGAACAGTCTCTTTATCTACTGGGATTCTTATATGTTTGGTAGGAAATGTATTTACTTGTTTTCCATTTTGTAAATCTCCTTTTGTTCTTGGATCATCTGTTTGTATCCAACGCATCCAGTTTTTGATAAGCATAGTGTCATTGGTAACTGGTTTGTAATAGATCGCATCATTATTACCAAATCTATAAAAATCGTGAGTTAACTGTGATGGGATGGGTTTGCCATCATAAGCAGCTCTTTTCATCTGATCAATATACCAATCGGTAGCAAAAAGGCTTGTGTTTACAGTTCGTACATCAGTACGATATTCTTCTATTTCCTGTGCATACCATAGTGCAAAGGTGTCATTGTCTCCAATCGTAAAAAGAATTGCATCATCCTGGCAGGACTGTAGATACATTTTTGCCATGGATTGGGCTGTATATCTATTAGAACGATCGTGGTCATCCCAATTCTGGGCAGCCAGTAGCACAGGAACAGCTAGTAAGCATATTGTAGTGATTATTGGAGCAAGTAATTTTGGTTTAATAGTATTTTTTAATAGATCAAATAAAGCATACACTCCAAAACCAATCCATATGGCAAATACATAAAAAGAACCTACCAGAGCATAATCACGTTCTCTTGGCTCAAAAGGACGTTCGTTGAGGTATATCTTAAGTGCTAATCCAGTAAATAAAAAGAAAACTAATAAAATCCAGAAATTTTTCTTATCTCGAGAGGCTTGAAAAACCAATCCTAAGAGACCTAATAATAATGGTAAAAAATAGTAGGTATTACGGGCTTTATTTTTTAAAGCATCACTAGGCAGATTGTCTTGTGATCCTATATGAATTTCATCTATAAATTTGATACCACTGAGCCAATTGCCTTCTAGATCAGTATATTGCCCTTGATTGTCATCTTGTCTTCCTACAAAATTCCACATAAAATAACGCCAATACATATATCCCATTTGATACTCAATTAGATATCTTATATTAGAGCCAAAAGATGGTTTTTCTATAATAAGATATTCACTAAAGGACTGTAAAAACTTGTGATAGTCATCATTATCTAATTTGCCAACAGCATATTCTCTTCTAAATTGAGTAACAGCATCCAATAATTCTTTTTCTTCTTGATACTTTGGCTTTATCGAAAATTTCATAGGACCCGTAAAATCCATATAATTAGCAATATGTTCTGTGCTCCACATTCTTGGCAGAAAGGCTTTATGATCGTCGTCTATGTTTTGTTTGGCATTTTTCCAGTCATTAACAATATCATACTTTCCAGTTTTTGTGTTTTTTTCGTATTTGGGCTTATCATCTTCATAAGGTTCATCATCATCTAATCCACCATAGATTTCTGTAAACTGAGGTCCATAGAACAAATGTGTTTCTGGGTATTGCTCTAGATTATAATATGCGAGCAATTCACGAGCATTATTCGGATTGTTTTCATTGATTATAGTTCCTGCATTAGCCCGTATAGGCAACATAATCCAGCATGAGAAACCGATAAAAATGAATAATACACATAGAATTGATGTATTAATTAGAGGTAAATTTCTAGTCCTTGTATATTTTAAAATATAATAAAAAGCTGCAGTGATGGCTAATCCTAAGAATATAGTTCCAGAGTTAAATGGCATTCCTAGTGTGTTTACAAACTGAACCTCAAACCAACCAAATAGTTTTAGTGTAGTAGGTAGAAGTAATTTAAATATAAATAGTAAGATGGCAACTACTATTAGATTAGCAGTAATAAAACTCTGTATCGTTACTTTGTAGTTTTTAAAGTAATACAATAGTCCGATGGCAGGAATAGATAATAATCCCATAAAGTGAATTCCAAAAGAAAGCCCAGCAATAAAAGCAATAAGTATTAACCAACGATTGCCTCGTGGTTTATGCATATCGCGTTCCCAGAGCAGCCCAAGATAAAATAGAATAGACAGAATACAGATTGCCATTGCATATACCTCTGCTTCTACGGCATTAAACCAAAAACTATCCGTAAATGTAAATGCTAGAGCACCTACCAGTCCACTACCAAGTACCGCTATAGCTTTACTTGTTGTAATTTTTTCTTCTTTAATAATTAGCTTACGAAGCAATATGGTAATCGACCAAAACATAAATAAAATAGCAAATGCACTGGCAAATGCAGATGTCATATTAACTACAAGTGCTATTTGTGTTGGTTCTAAAGCAAATATGGATGCAAATGCACCGATCATCTGAAACAATGGAGCTCCTGGAGGGTGTCCTACCTGTAACTTAGAAGACGTAGCAATATATTCTCCAGCATCCCAGAAACTTGCAGTTGGTTCTACAGTAAGGGAGTAGACACAAAGGGCAATTAAAAAAACAACCCACCCCAATATTTTATTCCACTTTTTAAAGTTGAATGTGCTCATAAGAAGTAATTATTATAACGTGAGGCGAATTTAGTAATAAAAATACTTTTCCCTTAGCTTTTTTAGCAAACGCTTAACAGAAGTTTATATTATGAAAAACCTCTAAATTAAAATCATAATAGGTAGTGCACTGAAAAGGGCTAATTTTTTAGCAAAAATATTTGTAGAGCCAAAAGAATATCTTAAATTTGCACCCGCAAAGATACATTGGTCTATGGTGTAACTGGCAACACGTCTGGTTTTGGTCCAGAAGAGTCTAGGTTCGAGCCCTAGTAGACCAACTTAAAAAAGTCCTGAGCTTCTAATGACTCAGGACTTTCTTTTTTTATTAATGAACATATTGATTTGAAAAGTTGCGTAATAATATCTTCAAATTATAGCGTTTTAAATTATAAGAATATAGTAGTTGTCTAAGCAATTAGATCTTCATCAGATATCAAAGGTTTTGAAAGTTTTGTTGAGTCTAAGAACTCGTTAGAAAACAAATCCTGCATTTGTGTAGAAAGCAAACTACTTCTAACTTTCTTCCATTTCTTGACCTTATCTCCATACATATGTTCTACTAAACCGTGAAACCCCCAATTGGCATTCTTACCCCAATGAATGGTAAAAGGAATGTTAGTATCTTTTAAAACCTGAATCATTTTTGTAGAGTATTCTTTTAGGCTTATGAGTTTTTCTTTATCACTCCATTGTATCCCATCAATCTCAATCATACAAGTAAATGGAAATTTAGAAAAAGCTAGTGTGGCTTCAGATTGTTTGATGAAACGCATTGCAAAAATCCCTGGAACAGGATGTTTTCTAGTAAGCTCAGTTAATACTTCTAAAGTTTTTGAGGAGTGTTTGTGGTCTACACCAAACGAGCAAGCAAATGCTCTCCCTTGATATCCAGTATCCCAGAAAATCTCCGATAATTTCCCAACGGTAGTTTTTTCTTCTTTGGGTAATATAGAAGATTTAAGTAAGTTAATTAATTTAGGGATCGATTTCGGAAACCGTTCTGTAATCTTGATGAATAAATAGATGAGATCTAAATACACAAATTCTTTCTGAAAAGGAATTGGATTTCCAAAATCTTTTTTATAATTCTCGTAATACTTTATTTTGTATATAAATTCTACGGCGTACTCTTTTTCATTAGTGTTGTATGGATTTATGAATATTTTATAGTGAAAAGGGCGTACTCCCTTGAAATTTGAACCAGGAATCTTAGGGTCATAAGTATTAAAATCTAGACGATCTGCAAGTTGAAGCGCTTTAGCTTTTTCAATCTTTTTAACATATCTGTGAAGTAGAAACAGGTTTTCAGCTTCTATAACAACTCCGTGTATCACTCCCATTGATCCTAAGCCAACTAGAACAGCATTAAAAATTTCATCATCTCGGATTACTCTAGAATTAAAATTTTGGGTATACGTATCCCTCAAAGCTGGTTTTGACTTTCGTTCAATATAGAGAATGTCCTCGGGCTTAGGTCCAACAATCAAGTTAAGCCCTACTACATAATCCTGAACAGAACCCATATCAATCGTAGATCCATGAACTCCAGTAGAAATGCATCCAGCGATAGTTTGTCCATTACTTGCTCCAGAGGTCTTAAGAGACTTCCCTCGACGTTCTAGGAATAGTGAAATTTCTTTGATTTGATTGCCACATTGAAACCAGAATAAATTACTGTGATCGTATGTAGAGTCTTCATGCATTTCACCTTCGAAAATTGAAAATTTCAGATTCATAAAACTGTTGTAGTGCAGGCGATCTTTACAGTGTGCGATACTAGACATAGACCATTTCGAGCCAATTGCCCGAAAACGCTCATTTTTATCTGCTGCTTGCTGTATCAGTTTTTGAATTTCCAGTGCGGCATTGTTATATTTTTCAAATCCAGTAAGACCCGAAGAATTTTTCTCTAATTTGGTAGTTAGAAAAAATTTTAAAGGGAATGGACCATTTTTATGAAGCGTATCCCAACGCATTCGTTTATCAATTTTAGTAGTTGCCATATCACATGCTATTTTCCTTTATACAGACATACTTTATCTTTACTTTCTTCTTCCTTCCAAAAGTGATACAGTTTAATAGAATACTCCCAAGACTATTCTTGTACTCTACTGTGTGTAATGCACCTGAAGGGCAATCATAAATATTAAAATAATCTTTTCCTGTAGTTGATTTTATAGTAACAATAGTATCTAGAGTATGTACATTATATCCAGCATAAGATCCGTCTATTTCGGTATCTGCTGATTCCCATTGCCCGTTTGAAACCTGAAACCGTACTGAATAACAAGAAGAAATTGTCAAAACTATACAGAGATACAGGAAAATTCTGAGTACTCGCATACATTAAATTTTTAAAGTTTAAAATAAACATAAAAAATCGCTTCCAAATCAATATTTGAAAACGGGGTTTGTTTATATTTTTAATGATATGTGAATGACGTTAAGAACAATAAAGATACCGGTATTAGGGTAATGAAAACCAAAATAAATGTTAAACATTATTCTTTGGTGTTAAACGAAAGAGTATTATAATCAGATATATAGGATTAAAATCCCGTTTTCTAAAGAGGTATTAAAAATGATCATATCTTAAAAGTAAGTACAGGTCTTTTAGCATGATTTACGACATCTTCTCCTAGGCTTCCATTAATAAAATGAGACAATCCTTTTCTGCCATGAGTACTAATACCGATTAGACCTGCATCAATAGAATTTGCGAAATTAAAAATCCCTTTTTCTACATTAATATCATTATATATGTTTAGAGTATGGTTGTCAATTGATAATCCAGCGATCATTAGATTCATTTTTTCTTCTGTTTCGGCTGTTGTTTTAAAACTATTAATAGTATTAACCCATAACAAATGAAGTTTTGCTTCTAATAGTTTAGCAAATTGATGAGCAGCTATAAGAGATGGCTTGTCCTCGTCATCAAAATTGGTAGCATATACCATATTTTTAACGTCAAATATGCTACAATCTTCTTTGATGACCAACACAGGTTGTTTAGATGTGCGGACTACTTTTTCGGCATTAGAACCTATAAATAATTCTTCAAAACCAGAAGATCCATGAGATCCCATAACAATGATATCAATATCATTTTTATCACAAGAATCCATAATTCCTTTTAGAACATCTTCGAAACTTACAGTTTCCTTAACTTCTATTCCGTTTAAGTAAGAACTTCCCATGAGTTCTTCAAATTTTTTATGCGTTTGTTGCATAAAAAATATAGCTTCAGGAGCTGGAGCAGAGCTATTAGAAGTCATTAAATCATTTAAGTGAACAGGCAGTTCTAATATATGGAGTAAATAAATTTCGCTATTATTTTTTTTAGCAATCTGTGCAGCTACTTTTAAGGCACTTTCTGCCTGAGATGAAAAATCAGTTGGAACAAGTATTTTTTTTATCATGATGATTAATTTTTATGGTATAAGAGATTATCTAATGGCAGTAAAAGACTAAAGATTGTATTCTGTTTTACAGATATTATTAGTAGATAAAACAAAAACTATTTTATGAGCCACTTAAAGTTACGAATAAAATCATTCTTATATGAGTTTTGAATGTAAGATATTATTCTTATCTTTGCACCGTTGAAATTAAAAAACCAGAAATTGAGGGGACGCAAAAGTCCCCTCTTTTTATCTAATTATGTCATTAAAAGTAAAGGTTCAAAGTTTATTAGAAGAAGCACTTAATGAAAACCCCTCATTATTTTTAATTGATTTTAACATACATTCTGGAAATAGTATTGAGGTTATTGTCGACGGTGATCAAGGTGTAAAGGTAGAAGACTGTATTGCTATAAGCAGGGCTATCGAACATAATTTGGATCGAGAGCAAGAAGATTTTTCTCTTCAAGTGATGTCTGCAGGAGTAACAGAAGGGTTGAAACACGAGCGGCAATATGCAAAAAATATAGGCAGAAAACTTAAAGTAAAAACCGAAGATAATGGTGTGATTGAAGGAGAACTAATTTCTACAACTAATGATCATATAAAATTAGCTTGGAAAACAAGAGAACCAAAACCAGTTGGAAAAGGAAAAGTAACGGTAACCAAAGAAGCTTGTATTGCGTATAAAGAAATACAAGAAGCAAAAGTTATGATAACATTTTAATTATACATTGATATGGAAAATATCGCTTTAATAGAATCATTTTCAGAGTTCAAAGATGATAAATTAATAGATCGTGTAACATTAATGGCGATCTTAGAAGATGTATTTAGAAATGCATTAAAGAAAAAATTTGGGAGTGATGATAATTTCGATATTATTATAAACCCTGATAAAGGAGATCTTGAAATATGGAGAAATCGTATTGTAGTTGCTGATGGAGAGGTAGAAGATGGTAATCAGGAGATTTCAATAACTCAAGCTCAGCGAATTGAACCAGATTTTGAGGTAGGTGAAGATGTGTCTGAGGAAGTAAAACTAATAGATCTTGGAAGAAGATCTATTCTTGCCTTACGACAAAATTTGATTTCTAAGATTCACGAACACGATAATACAAACATTTATAAGCAATTTAAAGAATTAGAAGGGGAAATATATACTGCAGAGGTGCATCATATACGACATAGAGCTATCATATTATTAGATGATGAAGGGAATGAGATTATTTTGCCAAAAGATAGACAAATACCATCTGATTTCTTTCGCAAAGGAGAAAATGTAAGAGGAGTTATAGAATCGGTAGAGCTAAAAGGAAATAAGCCTGCGATTATCATGTCTAGAACATCTCCATTATTTTTGGAAAAATTATTCGAGTCTGAAATCCCTGAAGTTTTTGATGGATTAATCACAGTAAAAAAGGTAGTAAGAATTCCTGGCGAAAAGGCAAAAGTTGCTGTAGACTCATATGATGATAGGATAGATCCAGTAGGAGCTTGTGTAGGGATGAAAGGTTCTCGTATCCATGGGATTGTAAGAGAATTAGGAAACGAAAATATAGATGTAATTAATTATACCAATAATTTACAATTATTTATAACCAGAGCATTGAGTCCCGCTAGAGTAACCTCAATAAAATTAGACGAAGAAAGAAGTAGAGCAGAAGTTATGCTAAAACCTGAAGAAGTTTCTAAAGCTATTGGGCGAGGAGGTCATAACATACGATTAGCAGGACAATTAACAGGCTATGAAATAGATGTATTTAGAGAAGGTGTAGAAGAAGATGTAGAATTATCAGAATTCTCTGATGAGATAGATTCTTGGATTATCGAAGAATTTGCAAAAATTGGATTAGACACAGCAAAGAGTATTTTAGAACAAGATATTGCAGATTTAGTAAAAAGAACTGACTTAGAAGAAGAGACTGTAGGAGAAGTAATTAGAATATTAAAATCAGAATTTGAAGATTAATAACTTCAATTAAATTATATTTGAGCATAAAATTAAGAGGCATTTATGGCTGAAGCAAGAACAATGAGATTAAATAAAGTGTTACGCGAATTCAATATCTCGCTAGATCGGGCTGTTGACTTTTTGAATTCAAAAGGTCACGAGATAGATGCGCGTCCTACCACAAAAATATCTCCAGATATCTATCAACTCTTGTTTGATGAGTTTCAAACAGATAAGAGTAAAAAAGTAGCTTCTAAAGAAGTTGGCGAAGAAAAGAGAAAAGAAAAAGAAGCACTTCGGGTACAGATAGAGTCAGAACAAGAAGAAAGACGAAAGAGAGCAGAAGCTCGTGAAGTTGTAAAAGCCAAAGCTCAATTAACAGGTACTAAGCAAGTTGGAAAAATAGACTTAGATCAAAAGAAAGAAGACACTGTAAAAGAAGAAGAACAGCCTAAAACTAAAGATGTAAAAGCTCCTGTAAAACCAGAAGTAAAGGAAAAGGAGAAAGGTAAGACAGAAACAATTTCTAATCGCCCCGAAAAGAAAAATATCAAAATAGCCAAAGTTGCCGCTATTGATTTAGAACAAAAAAAAGCAAAAAAACAAATAGAGTCGCCTACTGCAAAAAAAGAAGAAACAGTTGTTGTAGAACCTGAAGCATCTGAAGAAACAGTTAAGGTAGAGACTCAATATAAAAAATTAGACGGCCCTAATTTTACAGGGCAAAAAATCGATTTAACTAAGTTTCAAAAACCTCCTAAGAAGAAAGAAGATAAAAAACCCAATCAAGGGGGTGCCAAAAGCGGTGATCCTAAGAAACGTAGAAGAAGAATTAGTAAAGAAGGTAGTGGAGCTAAACCAGGTTCAAATTCTGAAAACAACAGACAAGGAGGAGGGTATCGCGGTTCTAATAGAGGACCAGCAAGAGGTAAGAGACCTGCTGTAGTAAAAGAAGAGCCTAGTGAGGAAGAAGTACAAAAACAAGTAAGAGAAACCTTAGAAAAATTACAAGGAAAATCCAATAAATCTAAGGCAGCAAAATATCGTAGAGATAAACGTGATCAGCACCGTCAGAAAGCAGAAGATGATGTAGCTCAACAAGAGCAAGAAAGTAAAGTGCTTAAAGTGACAGAATTTGTTACTGTATCCGAAGTAGCTACTATGATGAATGTACCGATAACCCAAGTGATTTCGGCGTGTATGACATTAGGTATAATGGTGACAATGAATCAACGACTTGATGCAGAAACACTATCTATTGTTGCAGAAGAATTTGGATATGAGGTAGATTTTGTTACCTCAGATATAGAAGAATCTATAGAAGAAATTGTTGATGCTCCTGAAGATTTAGTTAATCGAGCACCGATTGTAACAGTAATGGGGCATGTAGATCACGGTAAAACATCTTTATTGGATTACATTCGCGAAGAAAATGTAATTGCAGGAGAGAGTGGTGGAATTACTCAACACATAGGCGCATACGGAGTACAATTAGAGAATGGACAGAAGATAGCATTCCTTGATACACCAGGTCACGAAGCCTTTACGGCAATGCGTGCGCGTGGAGCTCAGGTTACTGACTTAGCAATCATTGTAATTGCTGCAGATGATGATGTAATGCCGCAAACTAAAGAAGCTATAAGTCACGCACAAGCAGCATCAGTTCCTATTGTTTTTGCTATTAATAAAGTCGATAGGCCTGAAGCAAACCCCGAAAAAATAAAAGAAAAATTAGCTTCTATGAATCTGTTGGTAGAAGATTGGGGAGGTAAAATCCAATCTCATGACATTTCTGCTAAAACAGGACTAGGAGTAAAAGAACTGTTAGAAAAAGTATTATTAGAAGCAGAAATACTCGAGCTTACAGCAAATCCTGATAGATACGCTGCAGGTACAGTAGTAGAAGCATTTTTGGATAAAGGACGTGGATACGTATCTACTATTTTGGTGCAGACAGGAACACTTCGTGTTGGAGATTATGTACTTGCTGGAAAAAATAGTGGTAAGATAAAGGCGATGCACGATGAAAGAGGAAATAATATAAAAGAAGCAGGTCCTTCAACTCCAGTTTCTATTTTGGGATTAGATGGAGCACCACAAGCAGGAGATAAATTTAGTGTATTAGAAGATGAAAGAGAAGCAAAAGATATTGCTGCTAAACGAGCTCAATTACATAGAGAACAATCTGTACGTACACAGCGCCATATTACATTAGATGAAATTGGTCGTAGAATAGCACTTGGAGACTTTAAGGAATTAAATATTATCCTAAAAGGGGATGTGGATGGTTCGGTAGAAGCATTAACAGATTCTTTCCAGAAACTATCTACAGAAGAAATTCATGTAAATATTATACACAAGGCTGTAGGAGCTATTACCGAAAGTGATGTATTGTTAGCCTCTGCATCTGATGCAATTATTATAGGGTTTAATGTTAGACCAGCTGGAAATGCTAGGCAAGTTGCCGATAAGGAAGAAATCGATATCAGAACATATTCTATCATCTACGATGCTATCAATGACCTAAAAGATGCTATGGAAGGAATGCTTTCTCCAGTAATGAAAGAAGAAATTACAGGAACAGCAGAAATTAGAGAAACATTTAAGATATCTAAAGTTGGAACCATAGCTGGATGTATGGTACAGACTGGTAAAATAGTTCGTAATGCAGGAATTCGCTTAATCAGAGAAGGTGTTGTAGTATATACAGGTGAACTAGCATCTCTAAAAAGATTTAAAGATGATGCTAAAGAAGTTGCCAAAGGCTATGATTGTGGATTGCAAGTGAAAAACTATAATGATATTAAGATAGGTGATGTTGTCGAAAGTTTCCAAGAAGTAGCAGTAAAGAAAAAGCTATAGCTTCTTTAATTTCAAGGGTTGAATTATATATATTGTATTATGTAATTTAATTATTTGAAAACAAATACTAGAGCAGAAATTAGTTATTTACAGATTGAGGACTAAAGGCAGCCGGAAACTCCTTTTTGATTTCTCTTAGTGCACGATCTCTTTCTAATTTACTACGGTAGTTGCCAATCCATACCTTAAACTCGGGAGTTTCCCATTTAAAATCTGTTTTCCATTGAGGGAAAAGCGCTTCTGCTTTTTTAAGTACTTTTTGAGCCTGATTCATTGTCCCATTATACAATTGAATTCGATAACTATTGCTTAGAGTACCATTTTTATCCATTTCAGTTTTGATAGCAAGTAATTGTGCGATTTTGGGATCTTCATTTATTAGTAGTGTAGGCTCAGATTTGGGAGCTGCCTGAATAGTAGTAAAACCATCAGGATTATCAGAAATTGTAGTATCCTGAGCACATAGTTGAAGTGCTCCAAAAAAACAAAAACTAACCAATATAAAGAGGTTTATTTTATTTAATTTTCTCATTATAAATAGATTTGATACAAAGGTAAAGTTTAATAACTCATAAACCTTAAAAAATATTATTTAGAATTGTTATAAATTACAATTTAACAGTTCACCAACATTTCTAAAATCGACTTATTATAGTACTTTTGCTGTCGAATTAAAAGGCAGTGGTTTTTAAATTATTTTTAATTTAATCGAAAAAACCATACCAAAAATTAGACGATAATTCTACTTAATAATATGAAACAGGTGAAATACCGAAATTCAGCCTCAAAAATCCTACTTCTAGGAACTGTTTTTTTATTTTCTTTATTGAATCCAGTTTTAGCTCAGGAAGAAACAGCTACACCCGAAGCTGTAGCAACAGAAGCTGCTGCTGCTGGAGGAGATGTTACAAAAGGAGAAGCTTTATTTAAATCACTCTGTGCTGCTTGTCATAAGCGCTATAAGAAGATGACAGGGCCAGCATTATTTGGAGTAACAGAAAGACGCGATACAGAATGGTTGTACTCTTGGATCAAGAATAGTTCGGCAATGATCGCATCTGGTGATGCAGATGCTATTGCTATTTATGAAGAGTATAATAAAACTGCGATGAACTCATTTCCGCAGTTGACCAATACAGATATAGATAATATACTAGCGTATGTTATGGTGCCTAAAGCAGCACCAAAAACACCTGTAGGAACTGCAAGTACCGCAGTAAGTCCAGATAGTGGTTCAGGTGTGTCAACAAATCTCATTCTATTAGCACTTGGGTTGATATTCTTGATGTTGGTTGGCGTATTGTTTTTAGTAAATAGAACATTACGAAATTTTGCAGCTGCCAATAATATAGAATTACCAGAAGAAGAACATAGAAAACCAATCTGGCAATCATTTGTAGAGAATCAATTCCTTATACTAGTAACAGCTATATTCGTATTATTAGCGAGTGGATATTTTGTATACGGATATTTTATGCAAGTAGGTGTAGATCAAGGGTATCAACCGATTCAGCCGATTCATTACTCACATAAGATACACGCTGGTGATAACAAGATAGAATGTAAATACTGTCATTCTTCTGCTAGAGTCTCTAAGCATTCGGGAATCCCATCACTTAATGTATGTATGAATTGTCATAAATCAATAAGTGAAGTAGCAGAAGAAACAGCTACAGAAGACTACTCAAAAGCATTTTATGACAAAGAAATTCAGAAATTATATAAAGCTGTTGGTTGGGATGAGGGATCACAATCGTATACAGGTGATACAGAACCAGTAAAATGGGTACGAATTCATAATCTCCCTGATTTTGCATATTTTAATCACTCTCAGCACGTGAGTGTGGCAGGAGTGGAGTGCCAAAAATGCCATGGTCCAGTAGAAGAAATGGAAGTGATGTATCAACACGCTCCGTTAACTATGGGATGGTGTATCAATTGCCATAGAGAGACTAATGTTAAAGTAGAAGGTAATGAATATTATGCAAAAATCCATGAAGAATTATCTAAGAAATATGGAGTAGATAAATTGACTGCTGCCCAAATGGGTGGGCTAGAATGTGGCAAATGTCATTACTAAATAAATGAGAATATCCGTTTTTCGGAACTAATAAGAAGTTAATATCAATTATATATGTCATCAAACAAGAAATACTGGAAAAGTGTTGAAGAGCTAAACGAAAATAGCTCTATTGTTGAGACGCTACAACAAAATGAGTTCGTTCAGGAAATTCCAACGGATGAATTTTTAGGAGATAAAGCATCTCTGGAAAACTCTTCGACTTCTCGTCGTGATTTTCTTAAATATGTTGGATTTAGTACTGCAGCAGCTTCATTAGCAGCTTGTGAAGGACCTGTGGTAAAATCGATACCTTATGTGGTGCAACCTGAAAGGATTGTTCCGGGTGTAGCTAATTATTATGCAACCACTATTGCAGATGGATTCGATTTTGCTAGTATACTAATTAAAACTAGAGAAGGTCGTCCTATAAAAGTTGAAAATAATAACTTAGCCACTTCTAATGGAGGAGCAAATGCCAGAGTACAAGCATCTGTATTGTCACTATATGATACTACTCGTTTAACTGGTCCTAAGAAAAATGGAGAAAATGGTTCAGAAGATATTAGTTGGAAAGCATTAGATAAAGAAGTAAAAGCTAAGCTAGGCAATCTCGGGAATAAAAATATAGTAGTGTTAACTCAGACCTATGCAAGCCCGTCTACATCAAGATTGATTTCAGAATTTAAGGCAAAATACCGTAATGTAAAACATATAGTATATGATACGATATCATCTAGTGAAGCATTAGATGCGTATCAGATGATATATGGAGAGAGAGCATTGGCGGATTATGATTTTTCTAAAGCAAGTACAATTGTTAGTGTCGATGCAGATTTTCTAGGCGATTGGCAGGGAGGCGGATATGATAGCGGATATGCGAAAGGACGTGTGCCTAAGAATGGAAAAATGTCTAAGCATATTCACTTTGAAGCTAATATGTCTCTCACAGGGGCAAATGCAGACAAAAGAGTAAAAGCTACACCATCGCAACAAAAACAGATATTAGCATCATTATATAATTATGTTACAGGATCAGGATCTAAAAGTTCTTTGGATTCAACACTAGATGCAGAAGTTGTAAAAGCAGCAAAACAAATAAGAAAAGCAGGTAATAATGCAGTAGTGGTTTCTGGTATACAGCATATAGATGCACAATTACTAGTATTAGCAATTAATAAGGCAATACGTAGTAAGGCTTTTAATGAAAAAACACCACGCAAAATCAGACAAGGAAATGCAAAAGCAGTTGCACAACTTGTTAGTGATATGAATGCAGGTAGAGTAGGAGGCTTATTGATAGCAGGTGTAAATCCAGTATATTCATTAGCGAATGCTTCAGCATTCAAAGAAGGTCTTAATAAAGTAGCAGTTTCTATAGCATGTAGTCTGCATAAAGATGAAACAGCTTCTTTATGTAATTACATTGCTACAACTCCACATTATCTAGAATCATGGGGAGATGTAGAATTGAAAAAAGGTAGTTTTAGCCTAATGCAACCTACCATCCGACCATTATTTGATACACGTCAATTTCAGGATACATTATTAAAATGGATAGGAAGTACAGTGTCATACAGCGATTATATTCGAAGTACTTGGACAGGTATTCTTGGCGGAACATCTTGGAATCAAGCCTTGCATGATGGAGTACTTGTAAAACCATCGATTCCTAAAAAAGTATTAGAAACTGCCATCGATGCTCCAGAAGGAGATATAGTAATTACAGAAGAAGTAGAAGAAAATACAACACCAGTTGCACCTAATTATAGTGCTGCAGCTAGAAGATTGTCTAATGCAAAATCTACTGGATTAGAGCTTACATTATACACCAAAACGGCAATGGGTGATGGGAAACAAGCCAATAACCCTTGGTTACAGGAGATGCCTGATCCAATCACTAGAGCTTCTTGGGATAATTACCTAACTGTGTCTAGAACTGATGCAGAAAAATTAGGGTTGATAAATGAGAATGTAGCTAATGGAGCTCTAAATGGGAGTTATGCAAAAGTTAATGTAGATGGAGCTCATGTGATTGCTCCAGTAATTATTCAACCAGGACAAGCTATAGGATCAGTAGGATTGGCACTTGGGTATGGTAAAAAAGAAGGCCTGAAAGCAGAAATGCAGGTAGGAGTAAATGCATATGCATTGTATAAAAATCAGAATACAATACAATCTGTTACGATAGCTAAGGCCGAAGGAACTCACGAGTTTGCTTGTGTGCAACTACATAATACATTAATGGGTCGTGGCGATATCATCAAAGAAACGACCTTAGAAATATTTAATACAAGAGATAAACACGAATGGAATGCAATTCCTGAAGTGAGTAAAAATCATATAGAATACGAAGTAACTTCACCTGAAGTAGACTTATGGGATGAGTTTGATCGTTCTGTAGGACATCATTTTAATCTTTCTATTGATTTAAATGCATGTACGGGATGTGGAGCTTGTGTGATTGCGTGTCATGCAGAAAATAATGTCCCTGTAGTAGGTAAATCAGAGATCCGCAGATCTCGTGATATGCATTGGTTGCGTATTGACCGTTATTATTCATCTGAAGATAATTTTGTAGGAGATAATAATAAGAAAGATGCTATTTCAGGATTAGGAAGTTCCCTGTCTGAATTCGGAGAGATGGAAAGCCCTTCTGATAATCCAGAAGTAGCATTTCAGCCAGTTATGTGTCAACACTGTAATCATGCACCATGTGAAACAGTTTGTCCTGTAGCGGCAACATCACATGGGAGACAAGGACAAAACCATATGGCATATAACCGTTGTGTGGGGACTAGATATTGTGCGAATAACTGTCCGTATAAAGTACGTCGATTTAACTGGTTCTTGTATAATAATAATGATGAGTTTGATTATTACATGAATAATGATTTAGGACGTATGGTAATCAATCCAGATGTGACTGTACGTTCCAGAGGAGTTATGGAAAAATGTTCTATGTGTATGCAGATGACTCAAAAAACAATATTAGACGCTAAGAGAGATGGAAGAACAGTTAAGGATGGAGAATTCCAAACGGCATGCTCTGCTGCTTGTTCATCAGGAGCTATGATTTTTGGAGATATCAATGATAAGAAAAGTAAAGTAGCTGAGCTTACAGAAGATAAGCGTATGTATCATTTATTGGAGCATGTAGGTACAAAACCAAATGTAATGTATCAGGCAAAAATAAGAAATACAACCGAAGCTTAATTAAACTAAAATAAAGAATCAATTCAATTATAAAGGATTATGTCTCATTACGAAGCACCTATAAGAAAACCTTTAGTAACTGGCGATAAGACGTACCACGATGTAACTGTGGATGTAGCTGCACCAGTTGAAGGTAAAGCAAATAAATCTTGGTGGATTGTATTTTCTATCGCGCTTATTGCTTTCCTTTGGGGGATAGGTTGTATAATATACACGATCTCTACAGGAATCGGAACTTGGGGATTAAATAAAACCGTAGGATGGGCCTGGGATATCACAAACTTTGTTTGGTGGGTAGGTATTGGTCACGCAGGAACGCTTATCTCTGCTGTATTATTGTTATTCCGTCAGAAATGGAGAATGGCTATTAATCGATCTGCTGAGGCGATGACCATTTTTTCTGTAATTCAGGCAGGATTATTCCCAATTATCCATATGGGGCGTCCATGGTTGGCATATTGGGTATTACCTATTCCTAATCAATTTGGATCCTTATGGGTTAATTTTAATTCACCATTACTTTGGGATGTATTTGCGATTTCTACATACCTATCAGTTTCTTTAGTATTTTGGTGGACAGGGTTATTACCTGATTTTGCAATGATTAGAGATAGAGCAATTACACCTTTCAATAAAAAAATATATAGCTTGCTATCTTTTGGATGGAGTGGAAGAGCAAAAGATTGGCAACGTTTCGAAGAAGTTTCATTGGTATTAGCAGGTCTGGCTACACCACTCGTACTTTCTGTGCATACCATAGTATCTTTTGACTTTGCTACATCAGTAATACCAGGATGGCATACTACGATTTTTCCACCATATTTTGTTGCTGGAGCAATCTTTTCTGGATTTGCAATGGTAAATACATTGCTGATCATAATGAGAAAAGTTTCTAATTTAGAAAATTATATTACCATACAGCACATCGAACTGATGAATATAGTCATTATGATTACAGGTTCTATAGTAGGTGTGGCCTATATTACAGAACTGTTTGTAGCTTGGTACTCGGGTGTAGAATACGAACAATATGCATTTCTAAACAGAGCAACAGGACCTTATTGGTGGGCATACTGGGCAATGATGTCTTGTAATGTGTTTTCACCACAATTTATGTGGTTCCCTAAATTAAGAAGAAGCATCATGTTCTCATTTATTATTTCTATTGTAGTAAATATAGGAATGTGGTTCGAACGTTTTGTAATTATTGTAACTTCATTACACAGAGATTACTTACCATCTTCTTGGACAATGTTCTCACCTACATTTGTAGATATAGGAATATTTATTGGAACTATTGGGTTTTTCTTTGTATTGTTCTTATTGTATGCGCGTACATTCCCTGTGATTGCACAAGCAGAAGTAAAAACGATTTTAAAATCTTCTGGAGAGAAATATAAAAAACTAAGAGAAGCAGGAAAAGATCATAGAGATGAATTGCCAAAAGTAAAAGCTAAAATAGATACAGAAGGTGGTGTTTCGGAAGTAGAGGAGAAACCTATTGCAGAAACTAGCCAAGAAGATATTAATAGCTTACTAGGTAATTTAGGAACATTTGATGCTGCTACTCAGAAAGCTGATGATCTTAAAAAAGTGAATGGTATTGGTCCGGTAATGGAGAAAAAATTAAATGAAATAGGGATATTTACTTTTGGGCAAGTAAGTAAAATGACCGAAAGAGAATATAACCTTTTAGATAGTATAACAGGATCTTTTCCTGGCAGAGCACAACGTGATGACTGGGCAGGGCAAGCAGATAAATTAAAAAACAAGTAAGAGTATGGCATCAAAAGTTATACATGCATTATATATAGATGATGATATCCTGATGGATGCTGTAAAGCAGGTTCGTGCAGAACATTATCATATAGAAGAGGTATACACTCCTTTTCCAGTTCATGGCCTAGATAAGGCGATGGGATTAGCACCAACTAAGTTAGCAATTACATCTTTTATGTATGGATGTGTGGGACTCACAGTAGCAATTACCATGATGAACTATATTATGATAGAAGACTGGCCACAGAATATAGGTGGTAAACCGAGTTTTAGTTATATCGAAAACATGCCAGCTTTTGTTCCAATTATGTTCGAACTTACAGTGTTTTTTGCAGCGCATTTAATGGTAATCACTTTTTATATGAGAAGTAAATTATGGCCATTCAAAGAAGCAGAAAACCCAGATGTTAGAACCACAGATGATCATTTTTTGATGGCGATTGATACTGGTCATCATGATGTAGACACTATGACAAGTTTCTTAAGCAATACAGGAGCTGTAGAAATTAAAGTAATTGATAAGGAAGATAACCATTAGTACTAATGAAAAACAGTATAAAAATAATAATAACCTCGATACTAATGTTAAGTATTGTTTCTTGTAAAAAAGATTCAAAACCTAATTATCAGTATATGCCTAATATGTATGAGTCATTAGGATACGAAACATATGGAGAGTATAATGTTTTTGGAGAAACTGGTCAAGAAGCTCAACTCCCAGCACCAGGTTCTATTCCTAGAGGTTGGATGCCATATGATTATGAAAATTCTACTACAGGATATCAATTGGCAAAAGATTCATTAAAAAACCCAATTCGATATACCAAAGCAAATCAAGAATCAGGAAAAGAGTTATATAATATCTATTGTGCGATATGCCATGGAGAGAAAGGAGATGGAAAAGGAACTTTAGTAAAAAGAGAAAAGATTCTTGGTGTTCCTAGTTATGATGATATTGGTAGAGCAATTACACAAGGCAGTATTTATCACGTAATGTATTATGGGATTAACTCTATGGGATCCTATGCATCCCAAACCAGTGAGCATGAAAGATGGCAAATAGTACAATATGTGCAGAAATTAAAAGCAGATTTAGAAGGTAAAACGCCAAGGGTAGATACAGGAGTAGCTTTGTCAACTGAGGTTGTCAAAGTTTCTAATGAAACAACAGAAGAAAATCATGATAACGCACATCATTAAGGTGCATTATTTTTTAAAAGTTAAGAATAACGATATTATATAGATATGTATACGCTATCAAGTAAATTAAGAGTATTTTCTATCATTCTTGTGGTCATAGGTGCAATAGGATTAACGATAGGTTTCCTTTCTACTCCAAATACCATTGAAGAAGTCAAAGAAATGATGGCAGCACATGATGCTCACGGTGGAGGTCATGGCAATACGAATGCAACTGCAAACACCCATGCAACAGAAGGACACGGAAACGAAGATGCTCACGGCGGAGATGCACATTACGAGCATACACTACATCAATTACAAAACAAGCCTTGGGCAGCATTGTATGTAGCGGCGTTTTTCTTTTTTATGATTGCATTAGGTGTATTAGCGTTTTATGCCATTCAGTTTGCGGCACAAGCAGGTTGGTCTCCCGTATTGTTTAGAGTTATGGAAGCAATTACAGCATATTTAGTTCCCGGAGGAATCATATTATTTGTAATCCTTGCATTGTCTGGATTTCATATCAATCACTTATTTGTATGGGCAGATCCAGAAGTAGTGGCACACGATAAATTGCTACAAGGAAAAGCAAGTTGGTTAAATAGTGGATGGTTTATTATAAGAGCTATTGTCTTCCTAGGAGGATGGTTACTATACCGCCACTTTGCAATAAAATATTCTAGAAAGCAAGATGAAGATCCAAATGGAAACAAATGGTATAAAAAAAGTTTTAAGATCGCAGCCGGATTCTTAGTGTTTTTTATATATACAGAATCTATGGCATCTTGGGATTGGATTATGAGTTTTGACCCACACTGGTTTAGTACCTTATTTGGATGGTATGTATTTGCCAGTCTTTTTGTATCTGGGATTACAACCATAGCATTGATTACAATATATCTTAAATCTAAAGGATATTTAGAGTTTGTAAACGATAGCCATATCCATGATTTAGCTAAATTTATGTTTGGGATTAGCATTTTCTGGACATACCTCTGGTTTTCACAGTTTATGCTAATATGGTACTCTAATATTCCAGAAGAAGTAACATATTTTATTACTCGTATAGAAGACTATAAATTACCTTTCTTTGGGATGTTAGTAATGAATTTCTTATTCCCAATATTGGTATTAATGAATAGCGATTATAAGAGAGTTAACTGGTTTGTAGTGATGGCAGGAGTTATCATACTATGTGGGCATTATATAGATATATTTAATATGGTAATGCCAGCAACAGTTGGTGAGTCTTGGTTTATAGGAGTGTCAGAAATTAGTGCAGTATTGCTGTTTTTAGGGTTGTTCTTATTAATAGTATTCAAAGCACTGACTAAAGCACCATTATTGGCCAAGGGGAACCCTTATATTGAAGAAAGTAAACACTTTCATTATTAAAAATTAGATTGTAAAAAGAAGATAGATAAAAAATGACTGTATTCTTAACCATAGTAGTAATAGCACTTATAGGAATCTCATTGTGGCAAATGTCAAAAATTTTGAAATTGTCTCAAATAAAAAATGATACTTCGCAAGTAGCTAATGACAAGGATAATAACTTACAAGGTAAGTTAATGTTTGCTTTTGTAATATTTATGTACCTATTAACTATATATTGTTTTGTTCAATATCGATCGTTTTTTCTTCCAGAATCAGCTTCAGAACACGGAGTAGGATACGATCAATTGATGTTGATATCTATGGTACTAATTATGTTTGTACAGATTATTACTCAGGGATTATTACATTTTTTCGCTTATAAATATCGAGGCAATAAAAATAACAAGGCATTGTTTTTTGCGGATAATGATAAATTAGAATTTATCTGGACAATCATTCCTGTAATAGTTTTAGCAGGATTGATTATTTATGGGTTATTTACTTGGACAGAAATCATGGATATTGATGAACAAGAAGGAAATCCATTAATAGTAGAATTATATGCCTATCAATTTGATTGGAGAGCACGTTATGCTGGTCAAGATAATGTATTAGGTAAAGCGAATGTTCGTTTTATCGAAGGAGTAAACACATTAGGGGTAGATGCTTCTGATACGTATGGAATGGATGATAAAATCACCAATGAATTACATTTGCCAATAAATAGGAAAGTGATTTTTAAGTTACGTTCGCAAGATGTACTACATTCTGCGTATATGCCATTTTTTAGAGCACAGATGAATGTGGTGCCAGGTATGATTACAGAATTTGCATATACTCCTACCATAACTTCTGAAGAAATGAAGAATAGTGATTTTATGATAGAAAAAGTAGCAACAATCAATAAAATACGAAAAGAAAAAAGTAAAAAACTAGTAGCTGCTGGTGACGAAGCTTTAGAAGAATATGAGTTTGAATATTACTTACTATGTAATAAAATTTGCGGAGCTTCTCATTATAATATGCAAATGAAAATTGTTGTAGAGTCTGAAGAAGATTATAACGCTTGGTTAAAAACACAACAAACATTTAAAGAACAGATGTCAGTACAAGCAAGCAACTAAAAAAGAAAAATTAATATATTTTATTATAAAAGAATAACTGTATGTCAGCAATAGCACACGTAGATGATCACGCAGAAGATCACGATCACGGACATCATCATAAAGAGACATTTATTACTAAATATATTTTTAGTCAAGATCATAAAATGATCTCTAAGCAGTATTTAATTACTGGTTTGATTATGGGTATTATAGGTATTGCCATGTCTATTTTGTTTAGAATGCAATTGGCGTGGCCAGATCATAAATTTACTGTTTTCGAAGTCCTTTTAGGAAAATTCGGAGAAGATGGAGTAATGGATCCAGGTATTTATCTGGCTTTAGTTACTATTCACGGTACTATTATGGTATTTTTTGTATTGACAGCAGGTCTTAGTGGTACATTTAGTAATTTACTAATTCCGCTACAGATAGGAGCACGAGATATGGCATCAGGGTTCTTAAATATGATATCCTATTGGTTGTTTTTCTTAAGTAGTGTGATTATGGTATTGTCTTTATTTGCTGAGGCAGGTCCTGCATCTGCAGGGTGGACTATTTATCCACCTCTTAGTGCATTGCCACAAGCAATTGGTGGATCAGGAACAGGGATGACATTATGGTTGGTATCTATGGCTATCTTTATAGCGTCCTCTTTACTGGGGTCGCTGAATTATGTAGTTACGGTGATTAATCTACGTACCAAAGGCATGTCAATGACACGTATGCCATTAACCATATGGGCCTTTTTTGTAACAGCTATCATAGGTATCGTATCCTTTCCAGTATTATTATCTGCGGCTTTATTACTAATAATGGATAGAGGTTTTGGTACTTCATTCTACTTGAGTGATATATATATCGCAGGAGAAGTATTACATAATCAAGGAGGATCTCCGGTATTATTTGAACACTTATTTTGGTTCT
This sequence comes from uncultured Aquimarina sp., assembly GCA_947493495.1. Taxonomy (GTDB): domain Bacteria; phylum Bacteroidota; class Bacteroidia; order Flavobacteriales; family Flavobacteriaceae; genus Aquimarina. The sequence goes on along the minus strand of CANLRN010000054.1, from coordinate 1,130 downwards.
TAGGACATCCAGAGGTATATATTGTATTATTACCAGCATTAGGAATCACCTCAGAGATTATCGCTACCAATGCACGTAAACCAATTTTTGGATATAGAGCGATGGTTGCTTCGATTTTGGCAATTGCTTTCTTATCTACAATTGTATGGGGACACCATATGTTTATCTCAGGAATGAATCCATTTTTGGGATCGGTATTTACCTTTACAACCTTATTGATCGCTATACCATCTGCAGTGAAAGCATTTAATTATATCACTACTCTGTGGAAAGGAAATTTACAGTTAAATCCAGCCATGTTATTCTCCATAGGATTAGTATCTACTTTTATTACAGGAGGTCTTACAGGTATTATTCTTGGAGATAGCACACTTGATATCAATGTACACGACACATATTTTGTAGTAGCGCATTTCCACTTGGTAATGGGGATATCAGCATTGTATGGATTATTTGCAGGAGTATATCATTGGTTTCCTAAGATGTATGGTAAGATGATGAATAAGAATTTAGGATATATACATTTTTGGGTAACTGCAATTGGCGCATATGGGGTTTTCTTTCCGATGCATTTTATAGGAATGGCAGGATTACCAAGGCGTTATTATACGAATAGTTATTTCCCATATTTCGATGACTTAGCAGACACTAATGTATTGATCACAGTTTTTGCTTTGATTACTGCTGCTGGGCAGCTAGTATTCTTATATAACTTTATCCATTCTATTTTCTATGGAAAAAGAGCTATACAGAATCCGTGGAAATCTAATACATTAGAGTGGACTGCACCAGTAGAGCATATGCACGGAAACTGGCCAGGAGCAATTCCACACGTATACAGATGGCCTTATGATTATAGCAAGACTAGAGAAGATGGCGAATATGTAATACCAGGGCAAGATTTTGTCTCTCAGATTACTCCATTACAAGAAGGAGAAGAAGAAATGCATCACTAGAAGTATTCTTTATAAAAAATATAAAAAGCCTTTTCATAAAATGAAAAGGCTTTTTTTTGATATTGTACTTTTCTAAAATATATAACTTAACTAAATCACATTGATAATTCCATCTAACTAAATTTTAATAAGCTGATTGTAAGGTTGTTTCACAATCTTCTTTTTCTTTTTTTC
>CANLRN010000053.1 GCA_947493495.1 uncultured Aquimarina sp. | reverse complement strand
AACTCTTCTTAAATTACAACATAAAATCAAAATATCAAACACCGTAATTAATCGCAAATTAAAAAGGAATCGAACCTCTATTTAATACACCAGTATAATCCCTAATAAATAATGAACAATCGCTTATTAAGCTAAGCGGATGCAAATATACAACCAACTTTTATTCTGACAAATGTTTTTATAACTTTATTTAAAAAAAATAAAATACAACAATAATAATAACAGTAACACAAGGAATAACTATGATATGATAGCTTCTTTTAAACTGATACTCCTGGGGTAAGAAATTCAGCTTTTATAAAAGTAAAAAATCAATAGACTCTATATATGTATAGTTAATATGAACTCATTTTTTTAAAGGAGTAGCTATTGTATCTGGGACACTCCATTTATTTCTCAATTCATAAAAGCTAAAGTCAAGAGCGGTTTTTTGTTCTTCTAATATGCTAGACTGAAAACTACGTTGTAATATATCTTCTATCCAATAGTCTTCTTCGACAGTAATGGGGTTGTATTTTTCTTTTAAGGATATGTTAAAAATTTTAGCCGTATTATTATACCAAAATGCAGTCCAACCACTTCTGTATTCTTTTACTAGATCAAACATTGTAACTCCTGTCTGTCTATGAATTAATTTAATTAAAATTTGCCCTTCGGTACGTGTCATTTTTTTTAGCTCTGTAGTAAACTCTTCTTCCATATATTTCTGTAATATCTTAATGTATTTTTTTCGAGCTCTTTTAGATTCTATATTATTTAATCTTTCGTTTAAACTATTTAATCTATCTGATGCCAATTTTGCATAAGGGTACACCTTTCTGGTTTTACGTCTTAGAATCAAATATTTTCTACGAGCTAATTTATCTTTAAATTTTAGTTTACCTAATATCACTACTTCTTCCAGATCAATTGCATCGTGTAGAATAGTATCTCCTTCTATAATATAGTACTGCACATATTTTAATGAGTCAGTTTTTATACTATCTATATGTATTCTTTTATCCTTTTGGGACAATACTGCTATAGGAACAAATAGAATGATTAGTATATACTTTAATTTACACATAGTAGGTTATGATCAAATTATAATCAATCCAAAATTAACAATAAAGAGTTTGTAAACTGTAAAATCTTTGTGAATATTATTAAATTCGTAAAAGTAAATGATTTTTGGAGTAAATTCATAAGATCTAAAAATTACAATATAAATCTGTTATACGACAGGTATACTTAGAGTTATTAGGTTTAAAATTCTATTGAAAAATGGAATTAAATGCACTAACAATTTTAGATATCTGTTTCGTAACTTCTTTAAATAGAGTTTCATTAATAAATATATCTAAATGGCTAAAAAAAGTATACTGAATAAAAAATCTATCGCATTTTTAGAAAAATATCTGAATAATGCTGCACCTACTGGCTATGAATGGGAAGGGCAAAAAATATGGATGAATTATCTAAAACCTTATGTAGATGATTTTATTACTGATACATATGGTACTGCTGTTGGGGTAATTAACCCTAAAGCAAAATATAAAGTTGTAATTGAAGGACACGCGGACGAAATCTCGTGGTATGTAAATTATATTACTGACAATGGTCTTATCTATGTAATTAGAAATGGTGGTAGTGATCATCAGATTGCTACATCAAAAAGAGTTAATATACATACCAAAAAAGGTATTGTACAGGGAGTCTTTGGCTGGCCAGCAATCCACACAAGAAACAGGGCAAAAGAAGAACCTCCTAAACTCACAAATATTTGTATTGATATAGGTTGCAACACTAAAGAAGAGGTTTTAAAACTTGGTGTACATGTAGGATGTGTTATTACCTATCCCGATGAATTTTTTATTCTTAATAAAAATAAGTTCGTGTGTCGTGCCCTAGATAATCGAATGGGTGGGTTTATGATTGCAGAAGTTGCTCGTTTATTGAAAGAAAATAAAAACAAACTAGATTTTGGATTATACATTACTAATTCTGTACAAGAAGAAATAGGTTTGCGAGGTGCTGAAATGATTACACAAACGATAAAGCCTAATGTAGCGATTGTAACTGATGTCTGTCATGATACTACTACTCCAATGATAGAAAAGAAGACACAAGGTGAAACAAAAATTGGTGATGGACCTGTAATATCATATGCTCCTGCTGTGCAAAATAGACTCAGGGAATTATTGATTGATACTGCTGAGAAGAAAAAAATTCCTTTTCAACGTATGGCATCGAGTAGAATGACTGGTACAGATACAGATGCCTTTGCTTATAGCAATGGAGGTGTTGCTTCTGCATTAATATCATTACCGCTTAGGTATATGCACACTACTGTGGAAATGGTACATAGAGATGATGTAGAAAATGTAATCAAACTTATATATGAAAGTGTACTAAATATAAAATCAGGGGATACCTTTAGTTATTTTAAGAAATAATATCAATCCTATATTCTTTATCAAGACTGCCAGAAATGGCAGTCTTTTTTTAGTAATATAGTAGAGCGACCTAAATTAATACGATTTACGGATGAGAATTTCGTAAAAATAATGGCAAGGATTTTTCGCTAGATTGATGAATCAAATTAAAGAATAGCCATAGCTATTGTTTCATTTTATGAAGAAAATATAGTAGAAAAAGAATGTCATTAGATGCGAAATTTTTATTCGTAAATCGTATAACATCTTGTCAAATTTATAGAGAAATAAATGGACAAAATAAAGCTTGAAATTTAGTACACTACCTCGGAGCAAGCTTCGAGATATTAGATCTGAGATCCTACTAGATACTGAAACGAGTTCAGCAAACAGCGAGTTTAATTCAACTATTTGATTTGAAAGCATTGCCGCTACAACTTATCAAATCAGAATTTTACTAATAAAGGTTTAAAAATTATTCTCCCATAGCTTCTGCTAGAGCTGCAGACATACGTTTATAAGTACCGTTTTCTAGGGTATCTCGTATAGCAGAAAATGCATCTAGTGTATCTTCTATATCCTGCATTGTATGCGATGCGGTAGGAATTAATCGCAATAGTATCATTCCTTTAGGTATCACTGGATATACCACAATAGAACAAAAAATACCGTGATTTTCTCTTAAATCTTTTACAAGAGCCATTGCTTCTGGTATACTGCCCTTTAGATAAACTGGTGTTACGCAACTCTGAGTAGTTCCTAGATCAAATCCTCTTTTACGTAGTCCATTTTGTAATGCATTTACATTATCCCATAATTTTTCTTTTAATTCTGGCATGGTACGCAGCATATCTAATCGCTTTAATGCTCCAACTACTAACTGCATTTGTAGCGATTTAGCAAACATCTGAGATCGTAAATTATATTTTAAGAAATCTATTATTTCTTTATCAGCTGCAATGAATGCCCCTGTACTAGCCATAGATTTAGCAAATGTTGCAAAATATACATCAATATTATCTTGCACACCTTGTTCTTGTCCTGTTCCTGCTCCTGTAGCACCAAGAGTTCCAAAACCATGGGCATCATCTACAAAAAGTCTAAAATTATATTTCTCTTTTAAGTCAACTATTTCTTTAAGCCTTCCTTGTTCGCCTCTCATTCCAAAAACACCTTCTGAGATCAATAAAATCCCTCCTCCAGTTTTATTGGCCATTTTTGTAGCTCTAATCAAGTTTTTTTCAATACTATCAATATTATTATGCCTATATGTGTATCGCTGTCCTTGATGTAATCTAACTCCATCAATGATACAAGCATGCGCATCAACATCATACACTATAATATCATTTTTACTAACTAGAGCATCTATAGTAGAGACCATCCCTTGGTAACCGAAATTTAATAGGTAAGCAGCTTCTTTTTCTACAAATTCGGCTAATTCATTTTCTAATTTCTCGTGTAGATCTGTATGTCCACTCATCATTCTAGCGCCCATAGGATATGCAGATCCATATGTCTTTGCTGCATCCGCATCAACTTTACGGACCTCTTCCATATTAGCTAGTCCTAGATAATCATTAATACTCCAGGTAACAACTTCTCTACCTTGAAACTTCATTCTATTTGATATTGGCCCTTCTAGTTTTGGGAAAACAAAATATCCTTCTGCTTGTTCTGCCCATTTCCCTAAAGGTCCTTTGTCTTTATATATTTTATCAAATAAATCTTTCATCTACCGCTAAATTTGATTTCATTAAGTTTGCGAAAATACTGAAAATTGACGTGACGACATAATTATATTAAAAAACACCTTCACAAAATATTATTTCACAAAAAAAGCATCCAGAAAATAAATCAGATGCTCCTCCATACTTTTTCTATAATACTTTACTTTACAAACTGAACTTCTGTAGCATCTGTAACATACACGCTATCAAAAAAACCTTGCTCCTTCATCCAGTCATCACTAAATATTTTACTCATATATCTCGATCCGTGATCTGCTAATATAACAACAACATTACTGTTTTTGTCAAATTCTCCTTGAGAGGCTAATTGTTTCATCCCTTGAATAGCAGCTCCGCTTGTGTATCCCAGAAACATTCCTTCTTTTCTTACTACTTCTCTTGCAGTATGAGCACTATCCTCATCACTCACTTTTTCGAATTTATCAATTACATCAAAATCAGTAGCACTAGGAATTAGATTTTTTCCTAATCCTTCTATTCTATATGGGTAAATTTCATCTGGATCAAGTTCTTTGGTTTCATGGTATTTTTTCAACACAGAACCGTAAGCGTCAATTCCAAGAATTTTTATATTCGGGTTTTTTTCTTTCAGAAACCTTGCTATTCCAGAAATTGTTCCTCCTGTACCACAACAAGCTACTAAATGAGTTATTTTTCCATTAGTTTGGTTCCATAATTCTGGTCCAGTAGAGTTATAATGTGCTTCAATATTTAGTTCATTAAAATATTGATTAATGTATACCGAATCTTGTATCTCTATATGTAATCTTTTGGCAACTTGATAATAAGATCTAGGATCATCAGCAGCTACATGTGCAGGACACACATACACCTTAGCTCCCATATTCTTAAGCATGGCTATTTTATCTTTTGATGATTTAGAACTAACTGCCAATATGCATTCATATCCTTTAATCACACTAACCATTGCTAAACTAAATCCTGTATTACCACTAGTAGTTTCTATAATGGTGCTGCCTGGTTTAAGAACACCTTTCCTTTCAGCTTCTTCAATAATATATAATGCTATTCTATCTTTAGTAGAGTGTCCTGGATTAAATGATTCTATTTTACCATAGAAATTTCCTGGAAAGCTCTTCATAATTTTATCTAATTTTACAAGCGGAGTATCACCTATAAGCTCTAATACATTATTGTAAGCCTTAATATCTTCTCTCATATAGTTATATTTAACAGCCATATAATTAGGTTAAATATAGGGATAATTACTAGCTGTTATAAAACGCTACGAAGTTACGTTATTTTTTTTATTAATTATTTATTCCTTCCAAGTCTAATAAAAAAGCGTATTCTTCTGCTACTTCTTTTAATACTTCAAATCTTCCTGATGCACCTCCATGGCCTGCTTCCATATTTGTATGTAACAATAGTTTATTAGTATCTGTTTTTAATTCTCTCAATTTTGCTACCCATTTTGCTGGTTCCCAATATTGCACCTGAGAATCATGCAATCCTGTAGTTACCAACATATTGGGATATTCTTGTGCTACAACATTATCATATGGCGAATATGATTTCATATAGTCATAATATTCTTTTTTATTAGGGTTACCCCATTCATCATACTCTCCTGTAGTCAATGGTATACTATCATCTAACATGGTGGTTACAACATCTACAAATGGAACAGCAGCAACTACTCCATTATAAAGTTCTGGAGACATATTTACAATAACTCCCATTAATAATCCTCCTGCCGATCCTCCCATAGCATATAAATGATCAGAAGATGTATATCCTTCTTGAATCAAAAACTTAGAGCAATCAATAAAATCAGTAAATGTATTTTTCTTTTTAAAAAGTTTTCCATCCTCATACCAAGGTCTTCCTAGATATTCTCCTCCTCTTACATGTGCTATTGCATAAATAAACCCCCTATCTAGTAAGCTTAGTCGTATTGACGAAAAATATGGATCAATTGTAGAACCATATGAACCGTATGCATACTGTAATAACGGATTAGTTTTATCTTTCTTCATTCCTTTTTTATACACTAAAGAAATAGGAATTTCAGTTCCATCATCTGCTGTTGCCCATATTCTTTCTGAAGCATAATTATTTTTATCAAATGTAGTACTGAGTACTTCCTGTTCTTTCTTTACTACCTTTTCTTTAGTCTCCATATTAAAATCTATAACAGAATTAGGAGTGGTTAAAGAATTATAAGAATACCTTAGTATGCACGTATCAAAATCAGGATTGGTCCCTACATCAGCAGTATAAGTTTCATTATCGAACGGCAAATAATAATCAGCTGTACCATCCCATTTCTTAATATTTATTTTATTGAGACCATTACTACGTTCGCTAACAACTAAATAGTCTTTAAAAATATCTATATCTTCTACTAATACATCTGTACGATGAGGAATGACATCTACCCAACTCTCCCTGACAGTATTTTTATCAGAAGTTTTCATCAGTTTAAAATTCTTTGCTCCATCTGTATTCGTGAGAATATAGAAATGATCTTTGTAATGTGCTATACTATATTCATGACCTCGTTGGCGTTCTAGAAAAACCTTAAAATCTCCTGTTGGATTATCAGCTTTTACTATTCGATATTCTGTTGTCAGAGTACTACTAGAACCTATAACAAGATATTTTTTTGATTTGGTTTTATATACAAAGGTATTATATGTATCATCCGTTTCGTGATAAACTTCGACATCTTCTGATATGTCTGTACCTAAACTATGCCGATATATTTTATGAGATCTTAAGGTTTCCTCATCTTTCTTAGTGTAGAATAAGGTTTTACTATCCGCTGCCCAAGTACTTCCTCCTGTTGTTGTTTCTATCGCTTCTGGGTAAACTTCTCCAGTGATCAAATTTTTAATTCTAATAGTATATTTTCTTCTGCTTACTGTATCGACACCAAAGGCAATTAATGTGTTATCTGGACTTACATTGAGCCCTCCCATCTTATAATAGCTATGTCCTACAGCTTCTTTATTACAGTCAAACAAAATCTCTTCGGGTGCATCTAGAGTTTCTTTTTTTCTGGAGTATATAGGGTAATCCTTTCCTTTCTCGTATCTGGTAATATACCAATACTGATTTAATTTATAAGGTACTGATTCATCATCTTCTTTGATGCGGGATTTCATCTCTTCAAAAAGGTTTTTCTGAAAATCTTTAGTATGAGCTGTTATTACATCATTAAAATTATTTTCTTGTTGTAGATAATCAATAACCTTAGGGTTATCACGATCATTCAACCAAAAATAATTATCTATTCGTACGTCTCCGTGTTTTTCTAAATGTGTTGCTTTTTTTTCAGCTATCGGGTATTGAGTTTCTATATCCAATGTATATATTATTTTTGATTACAGGAAATAACAAATGTACTAGTTAACAGAAAAATAAATAGCATAGTTTAACTAATAATCTCTTAGTTTATTAACAGGCAAAATACTAATTTTGCTAACAATTAATTTTAAAACACTACAAATATGTTTGGAGATATGATGGGCATGATGGGAAAACTGAAAGAAACCCAGAAAAAAGTTGAAGAAACTAAAAAGAGATTAGATACTGTATTAATTGATGAAAGTAGTACTGATAATCTTCTTAAAGTTACTATCAGTGCAAATAAGAAGTTAAAAAATATCACCATTGCTGATGACTTATTAAATGACAAAGAGCAATTGGAAGACTACCTTGTTCTTACTATCAATAAGGCAATTGCTAAAGCTTCTCAGGTTCAAGAAACAGAACTAGCTGCTGTTGCCAAAGATGGAATGCCTGATATCCCTGGTCTAGATTTATTTAAATAGAGAAAGTACATTGCTCTAAAAGAATACCAATTAGTAAGGGATATTACCAATTATCTTTCTTATTACATATCATAAAAAAAGGAGCTGATGAGCTCCTTTTTTTAAAAAATACTTTTTTTAGTTTAGTTATTTATCAATCTAAACTCTGTTCTTCTATTTGATGCGTGCTGACGTTCTGTACATGATACACCGTCTGCACATCTATTTTTTAATCTATTCTCACCATAACCATTAGCAACTAAACGACTAGCATTCACACCTTTAGAAAGTAAGTATGTTACTACAGCTTGTGCTCTTCTTTCAGACAAACTTTTATTACTTGATTTAGACCCTCTAGAATCTGTATGAGAAGCTATCTCCATTTTTGCTCCTGCATTACTATTTAATACTGGCATTAATCTAGTATCGATAATACTTTTTGCTTGTGAAGTTAAAGTTGCACTTCCTAGATTCCAGTTGATTGGTAATGCAGAATATTCTACTAAAGAACATTCAACTTCTTTCCAAGTAGTTAGTCCCCCTTTTTGCGTCAATACTTCTTTAGAAACTGTTTTATATGTTGCTGGAACAACTACTTCTTCAGAATATGCATCTTTAACCATTATTGTTTTAGTAATTGTAGAATATTCTGCTGGAATTTCTTCTTCTACTACTCTTGCAGGCTCAGAAACAACTCTCTTTTTGTATGAACTTGTTTGCTCTGCAATCGGAGAACTAGTAGTAGACGCGTCAGTTGATAAGGTTTGTACAGAAACAGTAGTGAAGTCTGCAGGATATCCTTTATAACACCAGTAACGACAATCATCAGGATTACTTGATGCACAATCAGGAGCTGGTGCTCCTAACTCCCACTGAGCATATGCTGGTTTGATTTCTATAGTCTCAGAACCTGTTCCAAATTTTGCTGGGATCACTTTTAATGTAGATGCTTGTTGCTTCTTAACAAAAGTAACTGTTTCTGTTGCATACTTCGCTGGTATAACTACTAATTTTTTTGAAGCTTCTTTAACTAATACTTTCTCTGTTTGTGTTTCGAAAGTAGCAGGAAAAGTTTTTAGCTTCTTATATGCAGGAGTAACCTGAACCTCTACGGTTTGATTTTCATAAATATCAGGAGTTGTACATCGTACATAACATTTTCCAGGTTCTGGATTTGCAGGAAGATCCTGAGCATTGATAGCAATAGTTCCTAGTAACATTAAAAAAGTTAATGAAATAATTTTTTTCATAGTTGATGATTTTGCGGTTATAGTTATTATGTTATGATTTAAAGGTACAAAAATATAGACTTGAAAAAAACTGTTAAAGTAATATTAATTAAATTTTGTAAATTTTTCGACTATCTGTATTTTTTTTCGATAAAGGGTTTATAAAAAACTTTCTTTACTAATCTCAATATTTTTCTATTTCCTATTAATTCTCTAATTTTAACTAATAAAATAATTTAACTAAACTCTGGAAGTATGTTTGAACTTAAAAATAAAGACGGATCTAGTTATCACTTTACTTTAAAAGCGAATAACGGACAGGTTATCCTTAGCAGTGAGGTATACAATAGTAAAGCTGCTGCAGTAAATGGAATAGCTTCTGTACAGAAAAATGCTTCTGAGAGTGTTCGATATGAAAGAAAAACTGCTAAGGATGGGAAGTTCTTTTTTAATCTAAAAGCTACTAATGGCCAAGTAATAGGTAGCAGTCAGATGTATTCGTCTGAATCTGGTATGGAAAATGGTATCAATTCTGTAAAAGAAAATGCTCCTGATTCTGATACTAAAGAGGTGTAATTATTTTTTGTTTAAATTCATTTTTTTTATAGCGATTGTAACTTTTCTAGTAAGTATGTATGCATTTCTTCTGTATAGTCTAAATGTGTAACAAATCTGAGTTTACCTTGACCCATTCCATAAAAATGAATATCTTCTGATGCCATTCTTTTTATAAAATCATTTTCATCTTGATCAATTTTAAATATAATAATATTAGTATCAATAGGTTCTACTTGTGTGACAAAATTTAATTTCTCTAACACTGTTCCTATCTCTTTAGCTCTTATATGATCTTTTTTTAATCGTTCTATATTGTTATTGATAGCATATAATCCTGCAGCTGCCATATATCCTATTTGTCGCATACCGCCTCCCAATATTTTACGAACTCTCAAAGCCTTTTCCATAAGCTTCGAATTTCCAATCAAAACTGACCCCATTGGGGCGCCCAGACCTTTACTCAAGCATACCGAAATTGTATCAAAAACTTCTCCATATTGTTTCGCTTTTTCGCTTCTAGCAACTAATGCGTTCCATATTCTAGCTCCGTCTAGATGATACCCTAAATTATGTGTGTCACATATTTCTCTAATGGCAATAATATCTTTAAAATCATAACAAGCACCCCCTCCTTTATTAGTAGTATTTTCTATACAAACTAAACTAGACAGAGGACTATGATAAAAATCTGGAGGATTGATTGATGATACTACATCTGCAGCAGTGATCATACCTCTATGTCCATCTATTAACTTACAAGAAACACCACTATTAAAAGAAACTCCTCCTCCTTCATAATTATAAACATGGGCATATTTATCTGCTATTAATTGTTCTCCAGGTTGTGTATGCAGTTTAATTGCCGCTTGGTTTGCCATACTCCCTGAAGGAAAAAATAATGCTTGATCCATCCCAAACATCCTAGCTATTTGCTCTTCTAAAGCATTGACAGTGGGATCTTCTTTATATACATCATCTCCTACTTCGGCTTGCATTATAGCTTCAAGCATTTCTGGGGTAGGTTTGGTTACCGTATCACTTCTAAGATCTATTATCATATAGTATTAAATTAGTATTGGATTCATCATAAAATATTAATGCACATCTGAACTGCATTGAAAACTTCCGATAGGTGAACCATCTGGAATTTTTGGAGAACGTATTTTTTTAAACTTTTCTGGGTTTCTCATAAAATCTTCAATTTGTTTTGCATAATAATCATTATAAATTTTATTCGTATTTTTCTTTTCATAACTCAGTACAGATTTTATAGCATTAAGTGATCCATAGGCTAAAGCGCGTACCTGCGGATAGGTATTTTCTATTGTATACAGATCCATCAGGTGCTTTAATACATTGCTTTTTATTGTATGTATAATCTCATCGTGATAACTATTTTTTGATTCGGTACTAAAAACTGTTTTAATAAGTTTATCCAAGACTTCTGATGCTCCAAGTTGTTTTGGGTCTAAACTATGTTGTTGAACCAATCTCGAAACTCTCTCTGGATGGAGCAATAGTGAAAGACTCATATCACTTGCAGTTGATGCTGCGCTTAATGCATCAAATCCAACACCAGTTTTACTGGCAAACGATTCTCTAGTACGGTTATATCCAAAAGCTCTTGGAGGAAAAAGTTTTAGTTTATCTTCTGAAATTGCTAGCACTTCTGGGGATAGTGTTTTTAACATTTGATCTAAAGCTTTTCTTTGTTTTTCTACAGAAATTACCTCTACAACGGTCTGCCCATCTCCCTTAGTAGCATAATTATATGTAAGACCTCCTATCAATTTTACAACAGCCTCTGTTTGATATCTATGAAAAAAATATAGTGGTACAAATACATCTTCTAACATTGAATAAGGTTCTCCTGACCTAATATTATCTACAGAAAAATTACGAATTGCTTGACTCCTAACCTCTAATACATTTTTCAGTTCTTCAGAAGGGTTTTTGCCATTATCCCATAAGTGCGCCAATCCATGAGCTCCACCTTGAGGTCTGGCATCACTATCTGATATGAATCGCAATCCAGATGTATAGGCATCAGTTAAAATTGTATTCAATGCTTGTTTTTCATTTATTTTTTTATCAAACTCTGAATAGCTATAGGCAACTGTTACTTTATCCCAAGTTCCGATCTTTGTATCGTAGGCATCTGAAAAATCTATTTTATCATTACGTAATCGTATGGCAGGATGTGGATAATCCATTACTGAAGCTCTATTACTTGTACTAGCTGCAAAATTATGCGCAAATCCTAAGGTATGTCCCACTTCGTGTGCTGATAATTGACGAATTCTAGCCAAAGCCAAATCCAGTATTGGTTGAAAATCAGTAGTAGTATCAACAAAGGGTTTATTAGATAATGCTTGCGCTATCAAAAAGTCTTGGCGAATTCTCAAACTACCTAAACTTACATGGCCTTTTAATATTTCCCCTGTTCTAGGGTCTATAACACTAGCTCCATAACTCCACCCTCTGGTTGATCGATGTACCCATTGAATCACATTATATCGAAGGTCCATTGGATCAGCACTATCAGGAAGCATTTTTACTTGAAAAGCATTTTTGAAACCAATAGCTTCATAGGCCTGATTCCACCACCTGGCTCCATCTAGCAACGCAGATCTTATGGGTTCTGGTGTACCCGGATCTAGATAATAAATAATAGGTTCTTTAGCTTCGCTAACAGCCTGATTAGGGTTTTTCTTTTTTAATCTATGCCTAGTGATATATCTTTTTACTATTGGCTTATGTACAGGCGTTGCATAATCTAGATAAGAAATAGATAATGCTCCACTTCTGGGATCGAACTCTCGTTTTTTATAATTATTATCCGGTAAGGCTACAAAAGAATGGTGTTGTAGCACCGTTAGAAATTTAGCGTCTGGTGCTACAGATTTTACATTATTCCCTGTTGGTGATCCTTGATATGTAATCAATGCTTCAAACTCTACATTCTTAGGAAATGCTTTTGTCCTTTCTAGTGCTAGAGCGCTTCTTGATTTATCTATAGTGTAGACTCCTTCTTTTTGTATTTTGAGTCTATCAACAACCCCATGAGTGTCTTGTAATAAAAAAGGGGTTATATCAATAATGTAATTTTTTCCTTTTTTTTCTTTTATAGGAAAACCAAATAAAACAGATTTTGCAAAAGCCTGTTCTACGCTCTTTTTCTCTAATTGATTATTGGTAACTGCGCGATATCTCTGATTTGGTTGAATGAGTAATAGTTTATTCCCTGCCTTTTGAAACTTTACAACTACGCCATTGCCAATCTGACCTCTATCTAATCCTATATCATTTGATCCCAGCCCGGTAGATAATGAGTGTACATATAAAAACTCTGTATTAATCTTATCTACATTAAGATATATCTCATCTTTAGCTTCGTTGTAAAAAAAATTGAAATAGCCTTGGTATGATTTTAAATCTTTTTGTTTTTCTAAAAACTGAGCATTACCAATTTGTGTAACTATACATAGCAGGTAAACAAAATTGATTTTCATGAGTATATGATTTATGTTTATTTAGAAAATGCTAAAACTATAAAATAAACGCAAAATTATTTCCTACTGAACTGTTAAATCCTATTTTTGTCAAAAAATATAAAAATATGATTACTACTGAGACTTTACAAGATCTTAGGGAGCGCCAGGTTGCGTTAAGGAGGTATCTTTGACATTGATGCCAAACTAATAGAAATAGCAAACGAAGAAGAAAAAACATATGCCCCAGATTTCTGGAACAATGCCCAGGAAGCTGAAAAAATCATGCGTGCATTAAATGCTGAAAAAAAATGGGTTTCTGAATATGAGAAAAGCGTCTCCTTAGTCGATGACCTAGAAATCTTATATGAGTTTTATAAAGAAGGAGATGCTACAGAAGCTGAAGTAAATGAAAAACATAAAGAAGCATTAGAACTTCTAGAAAGTTTAGAATTTAAAAACATGTTGAGTGAAGAAGGTGACAGTATGAGTGCTGTACTACAGATTACTGCTGGTGCCGGAGGAACAGAAAGTTGTGATTGGGCAAGTATGCTAATGCGTATGTACCTCATGTGGGCAGAAAAAAAAGGCTATACTATTAGAGAACTTAATTATCAAGGAGGAGATGTGGCTGGAATCAAAACAGTAACCTTAGAAATTGATGGGGAGTATGCTTTTGGCTGGCTTAAAGGTGAAAATGGAGTGCATAGATTGGTACGTATTTCTCCTTTTGATAGTAATGCAAAAAGACATACCTCTTTTGCCTCTATATATGTATATCCATTAGCAGATGATAGTATTGAAATCGACATTAACCCCTCTGATTATGAAATTATAACTTCAAGATCGAGTGGCGCTGGTGGACAGAATGTAAATAAAGTAGAAACAAAAGTACAACTTACACATTTTCCTACCGGAATTCAGATATCATGTTCAGACACTAGATCACAGCAAGAAAATCGATTAAAAGCATTACAAATGCTTAAATCTCAATTGTTCGAGTTAGAACTTAAAAAGCAACAAGCGCAGCGAGATGAAATCGAAGCCTCTAAAATGAAAATCGAATGGGGATCACAAATTCGTAACTATGTCATGCACCCCTACAAGCTAGTAAAAGATGTAAGAACTGCTGAAGAAACAGGGAATATTGATGCCGTTATGGACGGAAGTATTGATGTATTCTTAAAAGCGTACTTGATGATGATGGGGCAAAAAAATGAAGACTAATAACTAAAGATATGACAACTATTTATCATAACCCAAGGTGTAGTAAATCCAGACAGTGTCTTGCAATCTTAGAAGAAAAGAAAGAAGACATACACGTTATTAAATACTTAGACACTCCTATAACCGAAGAAAAACTTATAGAAATCATAGAACTACTTGCAATAAAACCAATTGATTTGGTTAGGAAAAATGAAACTATCTGGAAAGAAAAGTATAAAAGTAAAGAGATCACAGATAAAGAACTTATCAAAATTATGTGTACCCATCCAAAATTGATAGAAAGACCTATTGTTATAAAAAACAATAAGGCCATCATAGGGAGACCGCCTGAACTAGTGATTGATATTTTATAAATACATAAAACCCTGAAGTTTTAATTTCAGGGTTCTTATATCGTATACAAATTATTTTTATTGTGGAATACCGTTATCAGCACTCATAGAATCAGTAAAAGTTTCTCCGTTCACTTCAATAGTAAAACTTGTACCATTTGAAATATTGGACACGTCATTTGGATTGTGCGAGCCTTCAAAACTTATTTGTCCTCCTGTTGGCATGGTAAAAGTAAAAGCTGCTCCAGAATCACTAGGGTCTGTATCATCTGGAGAGATGAGACAACTAGTCCCAGACTGTAAGCCCCAACAAGTTATTCCAATGAAGGCTCCTCCTCCTACTCTAATATTAGCATTACCTGATCCAGAACCCCCAGAATTCATAGTTACCGTTACTAATGATCCTGAAGGTGCTGTTAATACACCTGTTGCCCTATTAAAAGTAACTGTAGGTGCTGGTTCTTCTATAATAATAGTTCTTACTACTTGAATAGCAGGATTGTTAGAAGAATCTGTGACATCGTATGTTATGGTAAATGTTCCTGCTGTATTTGTATTTACATAGGTACCGCCTACTACTATAGAAGCTGAAATATCATTATCTACATTATCATTGGCGGTTGCTCCAGGATCAGAAAATGCATCCCCAACAGTAAGAGTTATCGTGCTTGCACCAATAAGTGTAATCACTGGAACAACTGTATCTACAACGCTTACTGTTCTGGTTGCTGTTGCTGTATTATTAGAAGAATCTGTAACAGTATACGTAATTGTATAATCTCCAGGTGTATTGGTATCAACAGTTCCTGTAACTTCTATACTTGCTGTTAAGTCTCCATCAATAGCATCATCAGCCGTCGCTCCAGGTTCACTGTATGATTCCCCTACGTTTATCGTTAGTGGATTAGCTCCATTTAATGTAAGTACTGGAGGATCATCAGCAACAACTTGTACTGTTCTTGTTTCAGTTGCAGTATTATTAGAAGAATCTGTAACTGTGTAAGTAATTGTATATTCTCCAGGTGTATTGGTATCAACAGTTCCTGTAACTTCTATATCATTTGTTAAGTCTCCATCAACATTATCTGTGGCAGTAGCTCCAGGTTCTGTATATGTTCCACCTGCATTTATGGTTAATGGATTAGCTCCATTTAATGTAATTACAGGATCGACTGTATCAACAACATTTACTGTTCTTGTTTCAGTTGTTGCATTATTAGAAGAGTCAGTAACAGTATATGTAATTGTATATTCTCCAGGTGTATTAGTATCAACAGTTCCTGTAACTTCTATACTTGCTGTTAAGTCTCCATCAACATCATCAGTAGCCATTGCTCCAGGTTCAGTATATGCCTCACCCGCATTTATGGTTAATGGATTAGCTCCATTTAATGTAATTACTGGTGATCCATCATTAACAACTTGTACTGTTCTTGTTGCAGTTGTTGTATTATTAGAAGAGTCAGTAACAGTATATGTAATTGTATATTCTCCTAGTGTATTGACATCAACAGTTCCTGTAACTTCTATATCATTTGTTAAGTCTCCATCGATTGCATCAGTAGCAGTTGCGCCAGGATCCGTAAAACTATTTCCGATAGTTATCACTAATGGATTTGCTCCATTTAATGTGATAGTAGGTGCATCACTATCTACCACAATCACTACTCGTGTAACTGACACTGTATTATTCGAAGAATCTGATACACTATACATCAAAGTATACTGACCTGGAGTATTCGTATCAACATTTCCAGTAACAATAATATCAGCTGTTATATCTCCATCAATGTCATCTGTTGCAGTAGCTCCGGGATCAGTAAATGTATCACCAGCATTTATAGTTATTTCGGTATCACCAATAAGTTCGATAACTGGAGGGTTCCCGTCTGGATCTTCATAGTTTATGATAACGCTAGCCATATTCTCCACAGGTATAGTATTGCTATTTACAACTGTAAATTCTATAGTATGCGCTCCCATTATTGTTCCTGTATATGTCCCAATAGATTCTCCAACTTGTATTGGGATATCCTCACCTGCTGCATATTCTACTCCATTATATGTCAAGCTCCCTGTACTAGAAGTTGTATAAAGCATAGAATAAGAGGAATTTCCTATTGTTTCTGCAAGTACAAAATTAACATTTACGGGATTGTTTGTAATAAAAGAATCATCTGGACTTTCTGCTGTAAATGTAAAATCTGGTGTCTCTCCAATCTCAATCAAAATAGTTATATCTTCACTCTGTCCAAACGTACTTGTTGCTGTAAATAATATCTCTACTGTCCCTAAGGTAGTTCCTTCGAATTGCCATGTCGTATTGCCAGGCTGTAAAACTCTTACTGTATCTGGTTCTAAAACATCTCCATCGATCAATATCTCACCTGATCCTACTACATCAACATCTGGAGTGCCAAAAGTATATGTTACATCATATTCTGATGGACTAATTTCAGTGATATCTATACCAAGATCAATAATTCCTCCAACATATGTAGATTCTGTTGTAGGCACTACATCAAATGTAAAAGCAGTATCTCTCACATTATAAGTCAGTATTATATCTTCTTCTCTATTCTGATCATCTCTAATCGTTATTGTTATAGTATTAGTACCAACAGAAGTTCCTACATATTCTATCGTAAATTGAGATCCTGCTGGTAAATTAACAAATTGATTCTCTTCTACTCGCTCAGAATTTATTAAATAATATCCTTCCCCTTGTGTCACATCGTATTTTATACTATAATCTCCTACTCCAGCAGATGTTACTCCTCTAATTGAAAAATTAACTGCTTCGGGAGTTTCTAAAAAAGCATCAATAGTGGTTTCACTAAAATCGACTCTAAAAGATACCACCAAATCTTCTGTTATTTCTTTAGTACAGTTTGTAATTATTCCTAATATTAGAATACTACAAAAAAAATATAAATATCTCTTTTTCATAAAATCGATTTTATTGTTTAGCTATCCCTTTTAATTTCAATATTTCTTCTATAAAATTATTCAAATACAATAGTCGTATCTATTGTAGAACTAGCAGACGGATTATCATCTATTTTCATAACTGTAAATTCTAGTTTGTGGGACCCTATAGTTGTTCCTAAATAGTCTACTTCAATAATCCCTAGTTGTACAGGAATCTCTTCACCTGGTCTATATTCTACATCCTTATAAAAAAGTGTTCCTTCTTCTGATGTTGTATACGTCATTGTATACATGAAAACACCTCCTATTCCTTCTCTAAGTTCTAATTGTATCGGAGATTTTTGATTTACAGTTTGCGCTACTGTAGCCACTGACCGTACTGTCAAAATTGGTCTAGGTCCTGGAGCTATTCCAGAAATTATTCTGACTTCTCTAGACACCCCTAAACGATTAGTAGCTGTAAACAATAATCGTAATCCACCAAAACTCCTACCCTCAAACTGCCACAAAGTATTACCTGCTGATAATATTCTTGATGTATTTTCATCTAGTACTTCTCCTTCTACTAGTACATCTCCTGAACCAATTACACCTAATTGAGGATCGTCAAAAACTTCATATTTCACTTCATAGTCTAAAAAACTATCGTCTCCATCAATATTTATATTTAGATCAACTGTTCTACCTTCAATAAGTTGTACCCCTTCTTCCAAAGTAACATCAAAAGTAAAACTAGGATCTATTATAAATGAAACTCTAATTTCAGAAACTTCACTAACTACAGGTATTGTTTGGTTTTCGCTAATATTAGTTACTGTAAATTCTATAGTATGAACCCCTGCTTGTGTCCCTGTATATTCACCAACAAAGTTTCCTAATTCTACAGGAATTTCATCTCCCGGTTGGTATTCAGTTCCATTGTATGTAAAAGTACCTTCATTAGATGTCGTATAAGTCATTAAATACGAAAATCTATCCAAAACTTCTGAAAGTTCAAAATTGATTTCTACTGCTTGATTCCTGGGTAAAAACTCCCGTGCTGAAATAGCCATAAAAGTAATACTAGGTCTAGGTGAAACAGCTAAGCGTATTGTTTTTTCAATTGTGATACCTAGACTACTTGTAGCAGTAAATAAAATTCCTACAGGTCCTGAAAAACTTCCTGTAAATTGCCAGGTTACTTCTCCTGCTTGCAATGCTCTAACTGTATCAGGTTCTAAAGGCTCTCCATCAACAGAAATAATACCCCCCCCAAAGAAATCCATATCATCCTCGTCTTTTTGTAAAAAGACATATTTTACATCATACTCAGCATTACTTGTTTCTGTAATCGTAATATCCAAATCAATAACTCCCCCTTCTAATGTTGATGTTGATGATGGGACTACATCAAATGCAAAAGCTGTATCTGTAGCTGTATCTGTAATAGTATAAGATAATCTAAATGTTTCTTGAGAATTTAGATTTTTATCTTTTATAGTGATTGTCACATTATTAAGACCAATGGTAGTTCCTTCATATCCTATACTAAACTGAGGACCAGCAGGTAAATCAAAAAATTGATTCTCTTCTATAACAATATCGTTCAAAACATAAGTCCCTGAACCTTCTGTGACATCATATTTAATTTGGTAATCCCCTTGATTAATTGGTAATTCTCCTTTAGTTATTGTAAAGTTAGTTTCTTCTGGAATATCTAATAGGCCAGTAAAGTTGGTATCATTAAACTCTACTTTAAAAAACAATACTACATCTTCAGAAATTTCTTTTGAACAAGCTATTATCAGGAATACAAAAGCGATTCCAGACAATATGTACTTATAAAATTTTATCATCTTACTTACTTTTTTGTTTATCTTTTTAGAACTATCGAACTATTAATTTGATCCCCAAACCAAAATAAGGTGTCAGCTCTCCAACATCACTATTGACATGATATACCTGATTCGCTTTTAGGTTGATAGCTATTGTAGGAATCAAAAAAATATCTGCATCAAGACCTGCATAAGCACCAAAAACTGCTTTACCAGTGCTAATGTCTAATACTTGATTATTTTCTAATGTTTCATCTCCGTTATTCACAATCTCATAACCTGCAGTACCCCCCGCTCCAAGAGATAAAGCGAATGTTCTTGAGTTATTTCTAATAACATCAAAGAAATATCCTACATTAAGAGCATAGGTACTGACGGGTATATCAATATCACCGAACTCTAATTGAGAGAAGCTTCCTTGTAGATTAAACTGTAAAAAATCAAATTCATTTGTTTTGTAATCTAAAGTTGCCATACCGCCAAAACCATCTTGAACATATCCTCCAGTAAAAGACAATGCAAACTTATGGCTCTGGGCATTTATAGATATCGAAACAAAAACAATTAGGATAAACTGTAATGAAATATTAATCCATTTCTTTTTCATAAAAATCATTTATTTATTTAATTATGAATAACTACTATTCAATTTCATATATAAAAAAAGGCAAATTTACCAAGATGAAATGTAATGTGCACAAAATATAGCTCTATTTTTTTATAGTTTCTTTTAAATTAAAAATAATTCGATGAAATACAACTAAAAAAAGTAACTGTCGGTTTATATAATTAAAAAACTCCCTATTCCTACTACGAGAATATAGTATTGTTTACTATATGTGTCTTAGAAGAGTAAAATGTTACCTTGTTTTTAGGTTTTTTTTTGCACACTTCTTACTAACTTACACATTATTAATTTATTACGTTTTATAAAAAACACAACATCCATTCGGTACATTACATAGATACTATGATCATATTTGCAGCAAATTGGCTTTTTATTACTTTTTCTAATTCTAATCCGATATTTTTAAATCTTAAACTAGAATTCAAAAACTAGCATTAAGTTTAAAAAAAACAAATCTTTGGGTAAAATAATGCTGTATTAAACTTCAGGTGTGCCTTTCTTTTTATTGGTAATTACAACAGTAAATCATTCTGATCTATTAAAAACAATATCTTTTTTAATTAAACTCTTTCTAGTTTTATTTTAAGATTTGAGCAGCGTGTTCTTTTGTTTTAACTTTAGTTATCACATCTGTAAGAATACCATCTTCACTAATCACAAAAGTAGCTCGATGAATCCCATCATATTCTCTACCCATAAATTTCTTAGGTCCCCATACCCCAAATGCTTCTATCACAGATTTATCTTCATCAGCAACTAATGGATACGGCAATTCATATTTATTTTTAAAATTCTGTTGTCGTTTGGCACTATCAGCACTTACTCCTATAATTTCGTATCCTTGTGTTTGAAAGGTCTTGTAATTATCTCTAAGATTACACGCTTCTACTGTACAACCTGGAGTACTTGCTTTAGGGTAGAAAAAAACCACTAGTTTTTTTCCTTTATAATCATGTAATGTAATGGTATTTCCATCTTGATCTAATCCCGAGAAGTTAGGAGCCTTATCTCCTGCTTTTAATGTAATCATTGATTATATTTTTTAGAAAACTTAATTTGTTTACTATATTTTAATCAAAAATATAACTAAAATCAAAACACTCAGATTATTTATCAAAAAAATAAATGAATATATAAATAATGAACAATAATTATCAATATTTTAGTAGGCTAAAATTAAATTAATGACTAAACAGGAAAAAATAGATTTTACAATTAAGACCCTAAAAGAGTTATATCCAACTATTCCAATTCCGTTAGATCATAAAGATCCCTATACATTATTAATAGCAGTATTATTAAGTGCACAAAGCACTGATGTGAGAGTCAATAAAATAACTCCTCTCCTATTTGAGCGTGCAGATAATCCGTATGCAATGATTAAACTTAGTGTTGATGAAATAAGAGAAATCATAAAACCTGTCGGATTGAGCCCTATGAAATCAAAAGGAATTCATGGACTTTCTAAAATATTGATTGAAAAACATAACGGAAAAGTCCCTCAAAGTTTCGAAGATTTAGAAGAACTACCGGCTGTTGGTCATAAAACTGCTAGTGTAGTGATGTCTCAAGCTTTTGGAGTAGCTGCTTTCCCTGTAGACACTCACATACATAGACTACTCTATCGTTGGGGTTTTAGTAACGGAAAAAATGTAACACAGACAGAAAAAGACGCAAAACGACTTTTTCCTAAAGAATTATGGAATGAACTACACCTTCAGATCATTTGGTATGGTAGAGAGTATTCTCCTGCAAGAGGCTGGAATTTAGAAAAAGATATTATTACTAAGGCTATAGGCAGAATGAATGTTATAAAAGAATATTATAAAAATAAAAGACCTGCTTAAAAAACAGGCCTTTCATAAAATTAATTTAGAAGCGCTTCAAACTTCATTTTTTTGTAATCTATAACACTTAAAGCTTTTGAGTAATTTAGTAGAAAATCTACTGTAATCTTATTAGGTACTAATTGTTTTCTATCTTCTTTTTCAGAAGAAATAAAGTAAAATTTTGCCATATTAATGATCTTAAATTAAGGGTTATTATACACTTAAATAACGAGATCATTTTTACTTTATTGCCTAAAAAAATGTTAATTTGTTAAAACAATATTATTTTTATCAATTACTTTTCTCAAGTTTATGAGTGCATATCTCATACGACCTAATGCAGTGTTTATACTAACCCCTGTTTTATCAGATATTTCTTTAAAGCTCATGTCTCTGTACATACGCATTATTAAAACCTCTTTTTGATCATCGGGTAATTCTTGGATCAGGCTCCTTAAGTCTTCCTCTACTTGATTTTTAATCAATTTTTTCTCCGCATTTAAATCTCCATCACTAATAATAGAAAAAATACTGAATTCTCCATTATCTTCAAATTTAGGCATACGATTTCCTTTTCTGAAATGATCTATAACTAGATTATGAGCAATACGCATTACCCAAGGTAAAAACTTACCTTCTTCATTATATTTACCTAATTTTAATGTACGGATTACTTTGATGAAAGTGTCCTGAAAAATATCTTCAGAAATATCTTTATCAAAAACTTTTGAATAAATGAAACTATAGATGCGTTGTTTGTGTCTTTCAATTAATATAGATAATGCAGATTCATCACCTACAATATAATTATTTACTAATACAGCATCAGAAAGCGTGGAATTTTTCATACCTTTTCTTTAATTTTAGTACCAACAAGCTTGGGGCTCGTGCTATGTTAAACTTAAAAGTAAAGGTATACTATAGGCAATATTATTTTATCAATTAAGTTGCTAATATAATAACAAAACTTGAAAAATCAATTTTTTTTGTTAATTTTTTTAACTCCACATTCGATATACATACTATAGAATACTTATGAAGTAATCATTATATTTGCCGACATACCGCATATTTACTATGATTCAAGACATCACAACCTTAGATCCTAAGCACAATATATTAATCAAAGGTGCTAGACTTCATAATCTCAAAAACTTAGATGCAGTAATCCCTAGAAATAAATTAGTAGTTATTACTGGATTGTCTGGATCAGGAAAATCCAGTCTTGCTTTTGATACATTATATGCAGAAGGACAGCGAAGGTATGTAGAAAGTTTATCTTCATATGCTAGGCAATTTTTAGGCAGGCTTAATAAACCAAAAGTAGATTATATAAAAGGTATTGCCCCCGCTATAGCGATTGAACAGAAAGTGAATTCCACCAATCCAAGATCTACTGTAGGCACCACAACAGAAATATATGACTATCTAAAACTATTATATGCACGGATAGGCAAAACATATTCTCCAATATCAGGTAATTTAGTAAAAAAAAACACAGTTACAGATGTTATAGAATATATCAAAACTTTTAGAGAAGGCGAAAAATTATTATTATTAGCTCCCGTACATGTAGAAAATGGGCGAACCACAGAAGAAAAATTAAAAGTACTACAACAACAAGGATATTCTAGAGTAAAGATAAACCAAAAAGTATGTAGAATTGAAGAAGCCACTATACACAAAAAAGATATCGTATATCTAGTCATAGACCGCATTGTTAAAAAAGATGAAGAAGATTTTTACAATCGCCTTGCTGATGCCGTAAATTCTGCTTTTTTTGAAGGTAAAGGAATATGTGCTATTGAAATCCTCCATTCCCATGATCTCAAACAATTTAGCAACAAGTTTGAATTAGATGGAATGACTTTTTTAGAACCGAGTGTCCACTTATTTAGCTTTAATAACCCATATGGTGCTTGTCCAGAATGCGAAGGATATGGTGATGTCATAGGGATAGATGAAAATCTTGTTATCCCAAATACTGCGCTCAGCATCTATGAAGGGGCAGTATTCCCTTGGCGTGGAGACACTATGGGCTGGTATAAAGAGCAATTGATAAACAATGCTTATAAGTTTGATTTTCCGATTCACAAACCTTACTTTGAATTATCTGAAAAACACAAAGAATTACTATGGAAAGGAAATAAATATTTCGAAGGAATTGATAGTTTTTTTATAGAATTAGAATCTAAAGCCTATAAAATTCAGAATCGAGTAATGCTTTCTCGCTATCGCGGAAAAACTAAATGCATCTCCTGCAAAGGTAAACGCTTACGCCCAGAAACAAATTATGTTAAGATTGGGGGTGTTACACTTACAGCGCTAGTAGAAAAACCTATTGATGAGCTAACTGGTTTTTTTAATACTCTGAAACTTAATAAATATGATGCTCAAATTGGAAAACGTTTACTAAAAGAAATTAATAGTAGGTTACAGTTTTTAAATAATGTAGGATTGCAATATCTTACACTAAACAGAAAATCTAACACCTTATCCGGAGGAGAATCTCAACGAATCAATCTAGCTACTTCACTAGGAAGTAGTCTAGTAGGTTCTATGTACATATTAGATGAACCTAGTATTGGATTGCATCCTAAAGATACAGAAAAACTAATCAATGTATTATTATCACTACGTGACTTAGGCAATACCGTAATTGTTGTAGAGCATGATGAAGATATCATGAAGGCAGCTGATGAAATATTAGACATAGGACCGGAAGCTGGGACCTATGGAGGAAATTTAGTAGCAAGCGGCACTTATGATCAAATTCTTGTTTCTGATTCTCTAACAGCTAAATACCTCAACGGAAATTTAGAAATAGAAGTTCCTAAAGAAAGAAAAACAACCAAATATTACCTTGAAGTAATAGGTGCAAGAGAAAACAATCTAAAAAATATTAACGTAAAAATTCCACTCGGTATTTTTACTGCGATCACTGGAGTTTCTGGTAGTGGAAAAAGTACTCTAGTCAAAAGAATCATATATCCTGCATTACTTAAAATACT
Organism: uncultured Aquimarina sp.; assembly: GCA_947493495.1. GTDB lineage: Bacteria > Bacteroidota > Bacteroidia > Flavobacteriales > Flavobacteriaceae > Aquimarina. The sequence goes on along the minus strand of CANLRN010000053.1, from coordinate 6,886 downwards.
TGGAGGGCATGGAGAGAAAGCAGGTCAATTTACAGAATTAAAAGGAAACTATAGTAATATAAAACACGTAGAATTTATTGATCAAAACCCTATAGGAAGATCTTCTAGATCTAATCCTGTTACTTATATTAAAGCTTATGATGATATCCGTAGTCTTTTTGCTGCCCAAAAATTATCAAAAATCAGAAACTATCAGTCCAAGCACTTCTCTTTCAATGTAGATGGTGGACGTTGTGAAACCTGTAAAGGCGAAGGAGAGGTAACGATAGAAATGCAATTTATGGCTGATGTGCATCTAGAATGTGAAACTTGTGGTGGTAAACGATTTAAAAAAGAAGTATTAGAAGTCGCTTTTCAAGAAAAAAATATCAATGATATCCTTACAATGACCATTGATAATGCCATTGATTTTTTCGAAGAACATAATCAGACCAAAATCATACGCAAAATCAAACCATTACAAGATGTTGGTTTAGGTTATGTACAATTAGGACAAAGTTCTTCTACTTTATCTGGAGGCGAAGCACAACGTATTAAACTAGCTTCATTTCTGGTAAAAGGAAATACAAAAGATAAAGCACTCTTTATCTTTGATGAACCTACTACTGGACTACATTTTCATGATATAAAAAAACTATTAAAATCTTTTAATGAATTAATCGATAAAGGACATTCAATTTTAGTAATTGAGCACAATTTAGAACTTATAAAATGTGCAGATTACCTCATTGATTTAGGCTTAGAAGGAGGGATACATGGAGGAACTATTGTAGCACAAGGAACTCCGGAAGAAGTTAGTAAAAGCAAAAAATCATTCACTGGTCAATATCTGAAGGAGAAATTGTAAATCACTTTGAAATTATTAACTTTATAGTACATATCCCGTTAAGAAAGATACCTTATTCTTATGGTGTAAATGATTATAAAAAATGGACTATTCTTGTCACATTACTTTCTACTTTTTTAACAGCTTAAAAACAGATGTATTATTCGTATCATTAATTACAGCAAAATAGATTCCTGATCTAAAACACTTCATATTTACAGCGAGTGTGTTTTTATCAGATACTGCAACTAATTGTAAAGCACCAGTACTATCAAACACTTGAATTTCATAGGATGTATCTTTTAAATTATCGATATGTAAAACATCTACAACTGGATTAGGATACGTTATAAAAGCTTCTCTTTTATTTATTTCGAAATTATCAACTCCTAATATGGCTCCAAATTCTACTGCTCCCATATCTACTACACCATTAAAAACTCTTTCTGCCCCAAGAAAATCTTTTTCGTTTTGCCTTACTTCAATAGTACTACCGGCATCAATTACTGGCGAGTTTTCATTTGGTATAAAATCAGTATTAAGATTTGGAGCAGTTGATATTCCATTAGGATTCGTTCCTACATTAGCTAAATCAAAACCAGATGGCATGCCATTTACCAGATTATAAGCCACTATAGGAACCTCTCCATCAAAAAATTTAGAAATCCCAAACATATTTGATTCTGAAGTAGTATTAGGTTCGAAAATGATATTATTAACAATAGTACATCCTTCTGTCTTTTGAATAGTAATACCTGATCGGTCATCTGGTCTATCTGTTCCATTTTCATAAAAAGTATTATTTCGAACTATACTATTTATAACGATTCCATTATTGCCTCCAAACACAAGACCATTTTCTGCATTAAAATAAGATAGGTTATTAATCATAGTAATATTTCTAGTTTCTCCAAGCTGTTCTCTACCAATAGAAAATCCTTGACCATTCAGAAAACTTCTGTTTCCGTAAATCTCTACATCAGCTCCTCCGTCTACATAAATGCCAGTTGGTTCGAAAATACCTGATACCGAAGAAGGTCTTCTACAATTAGAAACTGTATTCTCAATCACTTTTCCATTTCGCGCCTGATCTATTCCAGAAATTGCCACACCAAAACCTCCAGCTATATCAATACCTATATTGGTGCAATTGGATAGAGTATTGCCTTGCACCAAAAATTGATTTACATTACCATTAATTGTTAATGCTTCACTATTACCAGTAATTATAGAAGTAAGGTCATTATTAGTGATATTTACATTGGTAACTGTATTTGATGTTCTACCTGTTACCAAAATACCATGTGCTTGTCCTATTTCTAATGGGTTACTAGCAGGGTCTGCCGTACTATCAGAAGACCATCCTATATTGTGTACAGTACAGGAATCCATATAAATATTTTGTAATGGTGCATCATCAAAAGTTGTTGTGGTGATGTATACACCTTTTGCTCCCTGAACAAAATTATTTTCGAAATTTACATTCTCTATCCTAATATTGCTTTCGCTTAACACCGCTAACAATGCAAAATCCAAACCCCGATCTGAGTCTGGAACTCCTAATCCAGATATGGTACCTCCTGTTATAATAATCGGATCTGTCTCCGTTCCTGAACGATTAACAATAAATCGGCCAAAAATAGTTCCATCGATAAGAATACTATTATCTGCAGTTTCATCATCTAATGCAGCTTGTAATTCTGTGGAGGTACTTACTGTTATTTGTCCTTTTACAGCAATTGAGAATATACAAGCAAATACTATTTTCCAAAAAAGAGTTTTCATCAAGTAATACTATTGATTAGTAACATGAACTAAAAACAAAAAATTATAGTATGTTTTGTTTTTTAAATTAACAAAATCATAGCATATCCAATTGTAATGAATACAGGAACATAACGCCTAAGTAATGTAAGCAATGAAATAATTTAAAAAAACACATATGTCACTTACTAAACAACTAAAGGAACGAGCAACTCAATCTGCAGCCAAATATCCACAAACTATTCATAAAATCATGAATAATGGCATAGATGTAGTAAGAAAGATACAATCTATTACCCCTTCATTAAAAACCGGAGATACGATTCCCGAAATAAAACTACCTAATGCTGCTAATCAATCGATTTCCGTTCAAGATGTATTACAGCATAATAAGGTTATATTATCCTTTTATCGTGGAGGTTGGTGTCCTTACTGTAACATGGAATTACGTGCTTTACAGAAATCACAAGATGAATTTAAAAAACTAGGTGCAACTCTGATTGCTATTAGTCCAGAAACTCCTGATAACTCGATTACCACCAAAGAAAAAAACGAGCTCCGTTTTGAAGTGCTTTCTGATATAGATAATACCATAGCAAAAGCATTTAACCTAGCCTTTACTTTACCTAAAGATTTACAAGAAGTATACAAAGGTTTTGGGATTGATTTAGAAAAAAATAATGGAAACCAAAATCATCAATTGCCTATTTCTGCTACATACATAATAGGTCAAGATAATACTATAGTATACGATTTTACAAAAGAAGATTACAAAGAAAGAGCCGATCCTCAAGAGATAATTAATTTCTTGAAAAACAATTAATTACACCCATAACACTATTGTTTTTTACATTATAACAATGATAATGATTCCTAAGTAGGAATCAAAATAGCGATGAATATAAAACAACTGATTGGTTGATAAAAAAGCTTGTTACTCTTTGGTAGCAGGTTTTCTTTTTAAATCACAACTGGTAGTAAAGATTATTCTATATTTAACCCAGATTATCAATGTCGTTAAGTTAAACTCAAAAAACATCTATTTTGTCACACTGAGCCTGTCGAAGTGGAATCAAAAACAAAGAATAGAATGGTCTTCGACAAGCTCAGACTGGCAATGATAAAGTTTAACTTAACAACATTGCCCAGATTACATTAAAAAATCTATTGTGTCTATGATCTACTGCAAATACTAACGTAAACTGTATTTTTTAATTTAACCATAGGTGCTATGCTAAAATTAAGAAAACACTAGTATTCATTGTATATGATTGACTCATTCCTAAGTTTTAACGTAATCTGGGTTTAATACGATTTACGAATAAAAATTTCGCATCTAATGACATTCTTTTTACGAAATTCTCATCCGTAAATCGTATAATGCAGTAACCAAAAAAAGTAAATTCCATGAAATATTATGCATCTCCTCTCCTATTCCTTTTTATGTTACAAATACATATAATTTCAGCCCAAAAAATGCAATTCGAAGAGTATGACCCTCCATCTACCTTGGTTGTTCCCGAAACTATTATTAAGAAAGCAAAATTTCCTTTTATTGATGTACATAACCATCAATTTAGAATGCCTACTCAGAACTTGAACAAACTAGTTTCTGAAATGGATCAGTTGAACATGGCGGTAATGGTTAATCTTTCTGGGCGAGGACGTGGATCTGATGAACATCTTAAAGGAGCTATTGAAAATGTAAAAGCTACCTCTCCCAATCGGTTTATTGTATTTACAAATATTGACCTTAAAGGAATTGATGATCCTAATTGGACAACAAAAACAATTACTCAATTAGAAAAAGATGTTAGATTAGGCGCTAATGGATTAAAAATTTATAAAACGCAGGGAATGGATAATAAGGATAGTAAAGGTAATCGTATCAAAATTGATGACCCTCGCATTGGTCCCGTTTGGGAAAAATGTGGCGAATTAGGTATTCCTGTATTAATCCACGCGGCAGATCCAAAATCATTTTGGGATGCGCACAATAATCAGAATGAACGTTGGTTGGAGCTCAAACTTCGCTCCAGACGGAAAAGAGATGCTAATGTCACAGGCTCTTGGGAAACCATTATACAAGAACAACATACTATTTTTAGAAAACATAAAAACACCAAATTTATTAATGCTCATTTGGGGTGGTATGGTAATAACTTAGCAAAATTAGCAGAACTAATGGACGAAATGCCTAATATGTATACAGAAATCGGAGCAGTAATCGCAGAATTAGGAAGACAACCTCGAAATGCTAAAGCTTTTCTTACCAAATATCAAGATCGAGTAATGTTTGGGAAAGATTCTTGGAAACCCAAAGAATACTATACCTACTTTAGAGTATTAGAATCTAACGATGAATATTTTCCTTATTATAAAAGGTATCATGCTTTTTGGAAAATGTATGGTTTAGATCTTGATGATGAAGTTTTAAAGAAATTATACTACAAAAATGCCTTAAAAGTAATTCCAAATATAGATGCTAGTTTATTTCCCAAATAATACTTGGTATATTACATAAAGTATAAATACTTCATTTATAGCTATTTAAATATTTTTTGTTGAAAAATTATCGCCCTTCATATATACAATTTGTGTTTTTGGCACGCTGCTTGATACTATACAAGTGAGTACAAAAATTAATTTTGATACTTGTTTTAAAATCACAGATTATGAAAAATATTGTTTTACTTTTTACCGGCTTACTATTAGCATCCTTTGCAGGTCATGCTTTAGATACGAATTCAGAAACTGTTTCTAGATATTACAACTATGGGAAATCTTTCATCTTTAATGAAAACGGAGTAGAATTCTCTGTATATGCAGATGGTCAATTTGATTTCTATTTAAACAGACCTAGAGGTGGAGTTAATGTTAATATCAACAGACCTGGAGTAAACATAAGTTTTAACGCTGGATATGATTACGATGCTTACGTACAGTATGATGATTATGGAGCTATCGTGCAGGTAGAAAACACGCCTATTTTTTATGATCACTACGGTAGGATTATACAAGCAGGAGATATCTATATCAATTATAATAATTTTGGTAGAGTCGCTAGAGTTGGTGGATTGTATGTAAACTATAATAGTTATGGTAATTTCGTAAACTGTTCAGGATACATCAATGACTATAATAGAGCATATGTATACAGACCATTTCATGCATATTTCACCTTTCCTGTAGCAACTAGATGTATTGTATACAATAGACCTTACAGAAGATATTATTCACCTTACAGATATTCGTATACTGTATATAGAAACAACTACTATAATGGATATTATAATAAGCCATATAGAAGTAGAAACTATTACAGACCTAATAGCAGAGTAGCTAGTTATCATAGAGGAGCCAGATCGCACAATGCTAGAAGCATAGATTATAGAAATCGTGATAGAAGAAGATCTATGTACCAAAGAAATGATCGTAACTACAATACCGTGAATAGAAGTAGATCTGCAAATAGAAATAGAGTTGCAGCTAGAGGAACGCAATCAAGAAGTAGAGTGCAGTCTTCTCAGAGAAGTCGAAAAGATAGAAATATTGCATCTAATCGTTCTTCTAGAAATTCTGAAACTAGAATAAATAGATCGCAGAGAAGCCAACGAGATAGAAATGTAGCTACTAATCGTTCTTCTAGAAACACTCAAGCTAGAGTACAAAAGCCGCAGAATACTAGAACTAATAGAAATGGTATTGCCAATCGTACGACTAAAAGAACTGATAGAGTACGAACAACAAGAGGGAATAGCACAAATCAAAGAGCAGTGAATAGAACTAACTCTGCTCAAAAACAACATAGAGCTGCTACACCTCATAAGCGTAAAGCTGTAACAAGTCGTTCTAATAATCGTCAATATAGTAGTAATAGATCGAATAGCAATACAAGAAATAGAGTAGCGAAACAAAGAAGCAATTCTTCTAGCAGAAGTACTAGATCCAATACTGGGAGATCACGATCTGCAAGAAGTAGAAGTTAAGAGAAGAAATATAAAAGAATTTATTTTTTTGGTTGGTTAGTTGGAAAATCCCCCAGAGTCGTATGCTTAGGCACCTCGGGGGATTTTCTTTTTATAATAAATTGATTATTAGAACGCCTTGCTTTGTCCTAAAGCAATGAACTTATTTAACCCAGAAACTTCATGCTCATTTCTATTACAAAGCCAAACCACCTACGTTATCTGATACTACTCTAAATTGTATATCCTTAAACCCGCATTCATAGACATTGTTTCACTGTAACATAAAGTTTCTAACTGGTAAGCAGCTTCTACGTTTCAAATTGTC
>CANLRN010000052.1 GCA_947493495.1 uncultured Aquimarina sp. | reverse complement strand
TTAGATAAAATTTCATAAGACTAGACTTTTTTGTTTCTTTTTTTGGCAATGAAAAAAAGAAAAAGAAGATTGTGAAAAATCCTTACAATCAGCTTATTAAAATTTAGTTAGATGGAATTATGATCTTAGTACATGAAAAAAATATTAGTATACGATTAAAGACTATGTGGTTAATTTATTATCAAGACCCCACAGGTTTTAAAAACCTGTGGGGTCTAACAAAATATTCTAAAAAAAGATTTTGATTTTTAGTACATTATATGTTTACAGTTATTTTTGTTATGCACTAAGGATTTTATGATCTATAGTTTACTTTGTTCTGCAATAGGTGCACTCATACAATGACTAGGGATGCCATATCCATCTACTAATACATTTAGATGTGGCCGTAATTCTGTACATAATCGTTCTACTCGTTGTCGTATGGCTTTAGATTTGTTTCCACTTATATAGCCTTGTTCCAGATACCAAGATGCATCTTTGCGTAGTTCATGCAGGGCGTATAGTGTGCCTAGTTTTTTAAACAGTACTTTGTGTTTTTCATCTTTGATAGTATCGGTAAATTCAGTAAAAGTAGTATAGGCTAGTTCGATACTATACGCTTTTCCTAAGCTTATTAAATGCGTTTGTACTTTTAGAAATGCCTGATACGATGGAATTCCTTTTTTTATGTAGTCTCTAATTCGCATGGCCAGTGTATAGGTAAGCCTCCTTGTTCGGTAATCAAATGCGTGCGCATGAAATTTTGAACTATATAAATGATCTTTATCTACATTAGAAGTGTAAGCTGGATTACTAATATTGAATTTGTCGTTTAATCGAGCACCTAATAACTTCAATACTGCTGTAAATCCAGCACTATTAAATTCGGATTTAAAATCAGATAATACTCCCTTAGCAGCTAATTGTAGTAATACATGATTATCACCCTCAAAGGTGGTAAAAATATCTACATCTGCTTTTAGATCGGCAATTCGGTTTTCCATTAAGTATCCTTTTCCGCCACAGGCTTCTCTACATTCTTGTATCGTTTGATTGGCAAACCAGGTAATAATGGATTTAAGCCCAGCTACCTGAGTTTCTATTTTTCTTTTGTCGGGGATAGTTTCATCACTATATTCCTTCATCATTTGTGTTAAGATAATATCATACACATAGCTGGCTGCTATAGCGGGAGTTAAACGCAATTGATGTGTAGGGTAGTCCATCAAAAGGTCTTCTTGTATTTTTATGTTATTATTAAATTGTCTTCTCTTCAACGCATGTTTTATTGCGATAGCCAAAGCCATTTTTGCACCTCCTAGTCCTGCTCTGGCGACACATATTCTACCTCCGACCAGTGTGCCTAACATGGTAAAAAAACGTTTGTTTGGATTTTTGATATCAGAATGGTAATTACCTTGTGCATCAATAGTACCATATTTATTTAATAAATTTTCTCTTGGGACTCGCACCTGATTGAACCATATTTTTCCATTATCAACTCCATTGAGGCCTAATTTATAGCCATTATCTTCAATACGAACACCAGACATCAACTCATTTTTATCATTACGGACGGGAACTAAAATAGCGTGTACACCTTCATTCTTACCATCAACAATTAATTGCGCAAAAACTGAAGCCATTGTTGCATGTAGTGCATTACCTATGTATTCTTTGTTGTCGTTTTTTCCTGGAGTATGTAACACAATAGTATCTGTATCTTTATCGTAAGTCGCTGTGGTTTTGATTCCTCTTACATTTGATCCGTGGCCAGTTTCGGTCATCGCGAAGCACCCTAAAAGATTAGTATCTCCAGTGGCATTTAGATAAGCGTCGTGGTGTTTTTTAGTTCCTAGTTTTTGAATACTGCCTCCAAAAAGGCCAAATTGCACTCCAAATTTAACAGCTAAACTGCCATCTACATACATTAAATTTTCAAAAATAGCTGCATACCCAGGCATGTCATTTTTACCACCAAATGGCTTTGGATATGCCCAAGCACCGTATCCTTTTTTTGCCAAGAATCGAACCTGTTCTAATACGTGAGTTCTAAATTCTTCTTTACTTCTTTTTATACCCCACGTAAAGATTGAGTCGTTTATGGTATTTCTAAATGTATCAACAGTTTCTTTATGCTCTCCTGTTAATAGATTATCTATTATTATCGCATCATATTGATCGGAATTGACTTTTTGTTCAACCTTTATATCAAACAGATGGCGATAATGATTGGGTTGTATGCCGAGATTAATTTCAATATCTTTTAAATGGTTGTTAAAAGGGCATTCAGTTTTATAATAGCAAACTATCTTCTGACATAAAGTAGAAAGTGGATATGTCTCACTCTCGATAAGTTTTATTTTAGAATTATAAATGACTTGTTTCCAGTTTTTAAGCTCTTCATTAGAGAGGGGAGTGTCTTTATCAAGCCAAGAGTTTAGAACAGTTTTATCTTGTTCATTAAGTGTAGTATCGTGTTCTATTGCTTTTTGGACAATTGTTATTTCTGAAATTGATAATAAATCATCTGACCAGATTACATAAAAAAAGGGAATGTATTGTAAAATACCTGATGAATAACTTGTTTTTTCCATAGGATGAATTTACAATAAATAAGCTGAATAAAAAGAATATGAAAAATGATTTATTTTAATTTAGATTTATAAAACCTTATCATTAAGAATGTTTTTATAGAAACATTAACTTATGAACAATAGAAAATATGCTTCCCGATAATTCATTTCAAAAAAGAAGAACCTCTACCAAATACTCATACAATTTGGGCGTAATTAATTCCCATTTCTTTTTTTGGCTATAGCATACAATTTATTTTGATAGTAAGCTATCTTTTTTAAGAGAAGTAATCGAATATCGTCTAAAAGATAATCATACAAGCGAAGTACTAATTTTTCCAAAATATGACACTATCGTATCGGATGATTCTTTGTTTTCCAAGTTTATTAGAAAAAACAACTATCTCTAGAACAAGTAATTACTTTATTGGTGGTTATTGGTCCTCATATTTCGCCAAGTTTTTTTACAACAATCATATCTGATTTCTTACCTAATGGAGGGAGATTACCAGAGTTTGGAGGAGTAAAAATAAAAACCATCGTGGAATCATACTCACTGGAGAAATCATACAATTTTTTTAGAAACTATATTAGATAGAATTAAAAAAGAATACTCTAAAGAAGGTAAAATGATGACTATATAAGAGTTTATAAACTATTTTACCATCTTATCAACAATTTTATGTAGGTGGATCAATAAATCAATACTTTAGAAACATTATAGTTGATAATTAAAGAATTGATAGATGAATTATAAATACGTTTTTATTCTGATTTATGTTTTGCTTGGGTGTAAGAATACAGAGCAAGATATAGTAGAAAATTCAGAACAAGTAAGACCTTCTAACGACTCCATTGTAGAAAAAAACATAGAAAAACCCTTGCGATTAACACTAAAGCAAGCTAATACACTTGCGGCACTCCCATTAACGTGTTTACAGACAGAATATCCTAACAAACTAGGACAAACAATCGGAAGAAAAGAGGATATACAAGAACCTCATCAATTGCACCCAACTTTTTATGGATGCTTTGATTGGCATTCTTCGGTACACGGACATTGGTCATTGGTAAAACTTCTAAAAATGTTTCCGTCATTAGAACGATCAGAAATTGCAAAAGCAAAATTGTTACAGAATATATCTAAAGAACATATAGAAATCGAAGTTTCTTATTTTGAAGGCAAACATAATAAATCATATGAACGAACCTATGGTTGGGCTTGGTTACTTAAGCTTGCAGAAGAGTTGCATACATGGGATGATCCTTTGGCTAGAGAATTGGAACATAATTTGCAACCTCTTACTAATATAATTGTTCAGAATTATATAGCATTTTTACCAAAATTGAACTATCCAATCCGAGTTGGAGAACACACTAATACTGCTTTTGGATTATCATTTGCTTGGGATTATGCCAATACTGTTAAGAATGTAAGCCTAAAAGAAGTGATAGAGGATAAAGCAAAGCTATTTTATTTGGATGATAAAGGATGTCCAATTGATTGGGAGCCTGGAGGGTCAGATTTTCTGTCTCCGTGTTTCGAAGAAATTAATTTGATGCGTAGAATTTTATCCAAACAAGAGTTTGATACTTGGATGAAAGATTTTATGCCTCAATTACTAGACAAAAATTTTGATATTAAGGTAGGAGAAGTATCAGATCGTACTGATGGTAAACTAGTCCATTTAGATGGTTTAAATTTTAGTAGAGCTTGGGGGATGTATGGGTTAGCTGTACAATATTCTGAGTATGCACATTTATATTCTGTAGCAAATAGGCATGTGCAATATTCCTTACCTAATTTGGTCGGAGATAGTTATGAAGGTGGGCATTGGTTAGGGTCTTTCGCGATATATGCACTGGATACAGACACTGAGTAATGAGAAAACTGTTTAGAATAGGACCAGGAGCATTGATAACTGCAGCATTCATAGGGCCAGGAACAGTTACTGTGTGTACACTAGCAGGAGTTAAGTTTGGATATACCTTATTATGGGCGATGGTGCTGTCTATAGTAGCTTGTATAGTACTTCAGGAAATGGCGGCTAGACTTGGGGTAATTACCCAAAAAGGGCTGAGTGAAGTACTCAGATCACAAATAGATAATACATTAATTCGCTGGGTTTTAATTACTATAGTATTAGCAGCTATTTTTATTGGTAATGCAGCTTATGAAGCTGGAAATATTAGTGGAGGTGTATTAGGATTAGCTACTATCATTTCCTCAGAAACCATTAATGTAGCAGGTTTATCTCTCAATTACCTTAGTATATGCATAGGATTTATAGCATTTATTTTGTTATATATAGGTAGTTATAAAATTTTAGAAAAATGTCTTATCGTTTTAGTATTGCTTATGACTATTGCTTTTATAGCAACAGCAATTGTTACAAAACCAGATCTAACTTTAATTTTTAAAGGGTTTGTTCCTGATTTCAGCACCGATAAATTATTGAGTATTATAGGTTTAATAGGTACTACAGTTGTTCCTTATAATGTATTTCTTCATGCTTCTATAGTTAGTGAAAAATGGAAATCGCCAGATGATCTTCCATTAGTCAGAAAAGACACTATAAGTGCTATTGTATTAGGAGGATTGGTCTCTATGGCCATCATTATCTGCGGAGCAGCCATGCAACATATAGAAGTACAGAATGCTGCTGATCTTGCGATAAGCTTAGAACCTATATTTGGGGTTTCTGCTAAATATATACTTTCAATTGGATTGTTTGCAGCAGGAATAACATCTGCAGTTACTGCACCATTAGCAGCTGCTTATGTGGTAAAAGGATGTATGGGCTGGAAATCAGATATGAAGAGCTGGTCTTTTAGAGCAGTCTGGATGTTCATATTAGGATTAGGTGTTTTGTTCTCTTCACTAGGGATAAAACCAATCCAAATTATACAGTTTGCTCAGATTGCCAATGGACTTCTATTACCTATCATCGCAATTTTTCTTTTATGGGTAATGAACCAAAAGAAAATAGTAAAAGAATATACAAATACAAGAACTCAGAATATTATGGGTATGATCATTCTTTTTGTCATGATTTTTTTGGGCGTAAGAGGGGTATGGAAAGTAATTGCTACCTTATAAAAATGGGTGTCATAATAGATAGAAATTTTGAAAAGAATAATACTGAATTCTGATATTGGAGAAGAGACTGGGGTAGATGATAAAATTATGCCTTTTATCTCTTGGTGCAATATTGCATGTGGAGCTCATGCAGGGAATGAAAAAACAATTAGAAATACAATCGATTTGGCATTAGAAAATGATGTAAAAATTGGAGCGCACCCGTCGTATCCAGATAGGGGAAATTTTGGTAGATCAGTGATAGATATTTCTGAAGAAGATTTGATGAGTAGTCTTGTGGATCAAATCCAAAAAGTGAAATACCTTACCGAAAAGGCAGGAGGTGTTTTACATCATATAAAACCACATGGAGCATTGTATAATGAATCTATTAAAAATGAAAGGGTAGCTAAGATAATTATTGAGTCTGTAAAAAATGTCGATAAAAGTTTATATATATTAACTACTAAAGAATCATTTATTTCGTACCTTAACACAGGTGGTTTTAAGGTAAAACATGAAGTTTTTGCAGATCGAAATTATAATAATGATAAGACACTAGTCTCTCGTTCTGAAAAAAATGCAGTATTGACAAACCCAAAAAAAGTATACGAGCATGTGAAGAGGATGGTTTTAGACCACAAAGTTAAAACGATAGAAGGAGAGGAGGTGTCAATTTTTTTTGACACTATTTGTGTGCACGGAGATACGCCAGGATCAATTCAGATTTTAGAGTATGTATATAAGGAGTTGTGTAATCTTGGATATGTGTTGAAATGAAATACGAATTTGAATATTTGCAATATAGTGAACGTGCAATTTTGATCAGAAATTCTTCAGAAATAGACGAAAATTTACTTCAGGAGTTGATTTTTTTCAAAAATATGATAGAAATTAAATATAATAAAGTAATTGTTGAGGTAATTAATTCATATAACTCGTTATTAATTTATTATATATCTACTATAGAGAATTTCTATAGTGCTGTTTTGGAATTGAAATCACTGTATTTAGATATAAAAACAAAAAAAACAATAAGAAATAAATGTTGGGAAATTCCTGTTTGTTATGATGTAGCTTTGGTTCCAGAAATAGAAGTATTTGCAGCCCATAAATCCATGACAATTTCTGATGTAATCTCATTACATACTGCTCCATTATATACAGTTTATTTTTTGGGTTTTCTGCCTGGATTCATGTATTTGGGAGGGTTGGATGATAGATTAATAACTCCAAGAAAAACTGCTCCTAGTTTGCATGTGAAAAAAGGATCTGTTGCTATTGGTGGAAATCAAACTGGTGTGTATCCATATGACAGTCCTGGTGGATGGCATGTGATTGGCAGATCGCCTATATCTTTTTTTGATGTTCATAATGCTGCTTGTTGTTTTGTTTCGCCTAATGATAAAATTAAATTTATATCGATAAAAGAAAAAAAATATAACGATATAAGTGTATTAGTTTCTAATAATTTATACACCGTAAAACCCTCTTTTGTATGAGTCCAATGGTTACATTGCTTACTTCTGGATTGTATACAACTATTCAAGATGAAGGTAGATTTGGGTTTTCTAAATATGGAGTACCTAAGAGTGGTGCTATGGATCAACGGTCTTTTTTGTTAGCTAATTTATTAGTTGGAAACGATAAAAAATGCGCACTCATAGAATGGGCTTTATTGCCGCCAATTTTACAATTTAATGAGCCAACATTGATATCGATTTCAGGTGCTATTTGTACCCCTTATATTAATGACAAAATCAAAAAGATGAATACTCAATTGGCGATACATAAGAATGATATTTTGAAGATAAAAAATATCAAAAATGGAGTATACGGTTACATCGCTATAAAGAATGGTTTTGATACAGATATCCGATTAGGGAGTAGTTCTTTTTATAAAGGAATTACGGATCAATATGTATTAAAAAAAAATAATCGAATAAAATATAAAAGCAGTCATAAATATATACATACAAACTCCTCGGTGTTAGAAACAGGATTTTGGATCAATTCTCATACGATTAACTGTTATAAGGGACCAGAATTTGATCAATTAGGATTAAAAGAAAGAGAAGATCTATTCTCTCAGATATTCACTATCTCAGATGTTAGAAATAGAATGGCGATACAATTGACAGAGCAAATTCCTAATGAGTTGGCCTCTATGTTAACTGCGCCTGTTTTACCTGGAACAGTACAATTAACACCATCTGGCAAGTTGATTATTTTAATGAGAGATTGTCAAACTACTGGTGGATACCCTAGAGTATTGCAATTAAGTGAAGAATCAATTAATATAATTGCACAGAAAAGAGAAGGAGAAAAAATAAAGTTTAAATTACAAGCTTATGCTTTTGATTGATATTGAGATCAAGATTTTTTTAAATCAATATTAGGGGAAATTACCCTTAATTTATTCAGGGGGAATACCCCCTAATTTGTTAAGGGGAAAAACCCCTAGCTCAAGAAATATTTATTTTTTTTGAAAATTGCATAACTATTTATAAATCAGCATATTAATTATATGGTTTTACCATAATAAGAATAATTAAAAGGATGTGCATATTTGTATTAGAGATTGCTTTTTAGATATATTAGCATAAATAAACCTAAAACATAAACATCTATGGATAAAAATGTAAAAAAGCCTAAAAAGTGTATTAAAGTAGAAGAGGCTAAGGAATTACAAAAGGTTTGGTGTGACACCAGAGCGCCAGAAATCAATGAATGTATGGGGTTCGAAGATACAAGAGAATTTCACTGGAGTGTGAAAGAGCTGATGAAATATCTAAAATATGTAAAACAACAGTCTAAAAAACAAGGAATCAAAGATCCAGGGATTCGAGTGTATTTTGGATCTTATCCTAAATCTAAATGTCCAGATAGTAAGGGCTACTCTACAGTGTTTTTAGCACCCACTGGGTCAAAACCTAGAGCATCAGGTAAAGATTTCGATAACGAGCCAAATAATTATAGTATTGAGCCTTATAACTGGGGTAATAGTGGTAACCCTCCTAAAGTTTATTAATGCAGATTTTAGAGATTTTATTTCTTTTTTTTGAATTTATTGCTGCATTATTTGGCATTGTATATATAAGACGATACCGTGTTGATAATTCAATACGGTATTTTGTATATTTTTTATGGATAAACTTTGCGGTAGAACTTTTTGGTGAATTACCTAAGATTATAGACCAATATGATCAGTTACAATTTCTAAAGAGTACTTTTCTAGAAGAAAATGCATGGTTGTATAATATTTATACTATAATAAGTTATTGGTTCTATATATCATTTTTTAAATGGAATGTAAAAACTAAGAAGTTTACATTTATTTTAAATATTCTAATGTATTTATTTTTATTAGTATCTATAACTAATCTAATTGTTACAGACGTTTTTTTTAAAATACACTCTGCTTTACCGATGATTCCTGGGACATTAATAGTTGTTATTAGTGTGTTCTTTTATTTTTTTGAAATGTTAAAAAGTGAAAAAGTTCTGGAATTTAATAAAGACCTGATTTTTTATATAGCAATAGGAGCTTTAGTTTTCTATTTATGTGCTCCACCACTATTTATTTACAGTGGTTATTACAGTAATCAAATAAGTACAGAGTTTGTGAAAATTAGGCAAATTATTTTATACAGCACCATAATTTTTATGTATACTTGTTATACTCTAGGTTTTATAATATGCATATTCCATCGGAAACTATATCCAAAGAACAAATCTTACTGATTGTATATTTTATATTGATCATTCTTTTTTTTGTAATATTTGGTATTATATTCTTTGTTGCTTTCCAAAGACGTAAAAACAAACTACTCCTCGAAAAATTCAGAGCACAACAACGTTTTGATGAAGAGCTTCAAAACTCCAAACTTGAAATACAAGAACAGACTTTAAAAAATGTAAGTTGGGAATTGCATGATAATATAGGACAGCTATTATCCACAGCCATAATGCAGATCAATATTGCAAGTACCACATTAGATACAAAAGGGCAAGACACCATAAAAGATATCAAAACCCTCGTAGGGGATAGTTTGCAAGAAATAAGAAGCTTGTCCAAAACCTTAAATCATGAGGTGATCGAAAACATTGGCATAGAAAAATCTATACAGGTAGAGCTAGATAGATTTAAGAAATTAAATTTTCTCAATACAGAGTTTGTTGTCACAGGAGATGAACTCCAGATCAATCCAAAGGATGAAATTATTATATATCGTATTATCCAAGAATTTTTCTCTAATACTATAAAACATGCAGAAGCAATGAATCTAACTGTGAAATTAGATTATAACGCTAATGACTTAATGATTACTATACAAGATGATGGGGTAGGATACGATATGGAAGCTGTGCAAGCTAACTCAGGCTTGTTAAACATGAAAAGTAGAGCAGCCCTAGTCGATGCAAGCCTGAGGTTTGAATCCAAAATCGGTCAAGGAGTTTTACTTACCCTTAAGTATCCTTACAGAGAAAAGACTAAAATTAAATAAACCTAATATAGTAAGCAATGAAGAAAAAAACAGTTGTAATTGTTGATGATCATCTTCTCTTTGCACAATCTTTAGAAAGCCTGATTTCTAATTTAGAAGGGTATGAAGTATTGGCGATACTTAAAAATGGAAAAGAACTCACCAGATATTACTTGCATAAAAGAAAAAAACCAGCCCTTGTTTTATTAGATGTAAAAATGCCTATTATGGATGGGATAGAGACCATGCAATGGCTTAAGGAACATCAACCAGAACAAAAAGCATTAGCATTAACGATGGAAGAAGATGAAGAAACCATTATCAAAATGCTTAGAGCGGGAGCAAGAGGGTATTTATTAAAAGATATACATCCAGAAAATTTTGAGTTTGCGATGAAGATGGTGATAGAACAAGGTTTTTACTACTCCAGCAAAGTAGAGGTAGCACTTAAATATTCTAATACTACTATCGATACGGTTAAACTAACTG
Organism: uncultured Aquimarina sp.; assembly: GCA_947493495.1. Taxonomy (GTDB): domain Bacteria; phylum Bacteroidota; class Bacteroidia; order Flavobacteriales; family Flavobacteriaceae; genus Aquimarina. The sequence goes on along the minus strand of CANLRN010000052.1, from coordinate 21,301 downwards.
ATAAATTAACAGATAGAGAATGGACATTTCTCAAATTTGCCTGCTCAGAACTTACATATAAAGATATTGCAGTAGAAATGGAGCTTAGTCCTAAAACTGTCGAAAATTACAGAGAGGCAGTATTCAAAAAACTAGAAGTAAAAACGAGAGTAGGTCTCGTTATCTATTGTATGAAGAATAAACTATTCAAACTAGAATGAGAAAGCTTCTTTTTTTAGAATATATATTATTTGCAGAATAAATTTTATTATTTTTGGCTCAAGAAATGAAAAGCACAAACAGAAATATCAATATCAAAAATGTCATTAACGTTCAGGTGATTATTATACCTTGACGAAGGGATATTTATTTGATTGATTACAATACAAAAATCCCTTTACGTTAAGTAAAGGGATTTTTTAGTTTAGAAAATGTATTGAAACTTTGGATTGAAGTTTTACACTATTTCAATAAAGAGTAGAATCTAAAAATAAAAATTGATAAGTAGTGATTGTAAATGAAATGAATGTAAATATTTGTAAATCAATACTTAATAGGTATAAGATATATGTTGGATATTGTAAGGATATTGAATTAACAATAACTGTTTCATCATTACGAAATAATTTTATACTGTGGTTTATTCTATTACATGAGAATTATTGAATAATAAAGTTAAATTTTTACATAATTAATAAAAAAATACATTCAAAACGAATGAGCATCAATAAATACAGTAAACAGGTTACTCAAGACGATACACAGCCAGCTGCACAAGCAATGCTATATGCTATTGGCTTTTCTGAAGAAGATTTTAACAAACCTTTAGTTGGTATCGCTAGTACGGGTTATGAGGGCAACCCTTGTAATATGCATCTTAATGATTTGGCCAAATTGGTTAAAAAAGGGACACAAGAAGAAGATGTGGTTGGATTAATATTCAATACTATTGGTGTAAGTGATGGAATATCTATGGGTACTCCAGGAATGCGGTTTTCATTACCATCAAGAGATGTAATTGCTGATTCTATGGAGACAGTAGTACAAGCCATGTCCTATGATGGGATGATCACAGTAGTAGGATGTGATAAAAATATGCCTGGTGCTTTGATGGCAATGATTAGAGTTAATCGTCCTGCTATCTTAGTATATGGAGGGACTATAGCCTCTGGCTGCCATGAGGGTAAAAAACTAGACATTGTATCTGCTTTTGAGGCTTGGGGAGAAAAAGTAGCTGGTACCATGGAAAAAAGTGAGTATAAATCAGTCATACAAAAATCAATACCTGGAGCAGGAGCTTGTGGTGGAATGTATACAGCTAATACAATGGCATCTGCCATAGAAGCATTAGGAATGTCATTACCATATAACTCTTCTAATCCAGCGATTAGTAAAAATAAAGAAGCAGAAAGTATTGAAGCAGGAAAAGCAATACGAGTTTTACTTGAAAAAGATATCAAACCTTTAGATATTATCACAAAAAAATCCTTAGAAAATGCAATTCGTTTAGTGACTATTCTTGGAGGTTCTACCAATGCAGTATTACATTTTTTGGCTATTGCTAGAGCGGCTGATGTAGAATTTACACTAGCAGATTTTCAGAGAATAAGTGATGAGACACCATTTCTTGCAGATTTAAAACCAAGTGGAAAATACCTCATGGAAGATGTTCATAATATAGGAGGGATACCAGCCGTATTAAAATATTTATTAAAAAAGGGATTATTACATGGAGATTGTCTAACAGTTACCGGAAAAACATTAGCAGAAAACTTATTAGACGTTCCAGATATGCTAGAAGGCCAGGATGTAATAAAGTCATTAGAAAATCCAATCAAACCTACAGGGCATCTTAGAATTATGTTTGGAAATTTGGCAGAAGATGGTTGTGTAGCAAAAATTACAGGAAAAGAAGGTTTACGTTTTCAAGGAAAAGCCATCGTGTTTGATAGTGAATATGATGCCAATGACGGGATTAGAGACGGTAAAGTAAAAAAAGGAAATGTAGTCGTCATTAGGTACGAAGGTCCTAAAGGTGGTCCTGGAATGCCAGAAATGCTAAAACCAACAGCGGCAATCATGGGAGCGGGCCTTGGTAAAGATGTAGCACTAATTACAGATGGAAGATTCTCTGGAGGTACACATGGCTTTGTAGTAGGGCATATTACACCAGAAGCTCAAGAAGGAGGCATGATTGGATTAGTAAAAGACGGTGATATGATCACAATAGATGCCGAAACGAACTCAATTTCTGTAGCTATCGATGAAGAAGAAATAAAAAGAAGAAAAGCTGCTTGGATTCAACCACCGTTGAAATTCAAAAAAGGAATATTATATAAATATGCCAATACCGTTTCATCAGCATCTCAAGGGTGTGTAACTGATGAGTTTTAGACAAAAATCTAGAATCCAGTTTTTACTGGGCTAATGTTAAAAAAATAGCGTAATGGAAACACAAACGCAAACAAAAAAAGATAAGATCAAAGTGAGCAAAAGAATAATGACTGGAGCAGAAGCAGTAATACATTGTTTGCTCGCAGAAGAGGTAGATCTTATTTATGGATACCCAGGCGGAGCTATTATGCCAGTGTATGATGAGTTGTATAAATTTAAGGATCAGTTGCATCATGTGCTTACTAGGCATGAACAAGGCGCTACACATGCTGCACAAGGATATGCAAGAACTAGTGGTAAGGTAGGAGTAGCAATTGCTACTTCTGGTCCTGGAGCAACTAATTTTGTAACAGGAATTGCAGATGCTCAGATTGATTCTACACCAATGGTTTGCATAACAGGACAAGTAGGTTCTCATTTATTAGGTACTGATGCTTTTCAGGAAACTGATATTATAGGAATCTCTACTCCGATCACTAAATGGAACTGTCAAGTGACCAAAGCAGAGGATATCCCATCAGTATTAGCTAAAGCTTTTTATATTGCTCGTTCTGGTCGCCCAGGACCTGTGCTAATAGATATTACCAAAGATGCACAGTTTGGAGAATTTGATTTTGATTATAAAAAATGCAAAGGAGTACGAAGTTATCAACCGACACCTGATACTGATCCGCAGTCATTAAATGAAGCAGCAGCATTAATAAATGAAGCAAAAAAACCGATGATCGTTTTCGGTCAGGGAGTTATTCTTGGACAAGCAGAGGACGAATTAAAAAGCTTTATAGAAAAATCAGGAATCCCGTCTGCTTGGACAATTTTAGGACTATCAGCATTACCTACATCACATCCATTAAATGTTGGGATGGTAGGTATGCATGGGAATTATGGACCTAATAAATTAACTAACGAATGTGATGTACTAATTGCCATTGGTATGCGATTTGATGATCGTGTTACCGGAAATTTAGCGACATATGCTAAGCAAGCAAAAGTGATACATTTCGAGATAGATCCAGCAGAAATAAATAAAAATGTAAAAGCAGATGTAGCTGTTATGGGTAGTGTAAAGAAAACCTTACCCGGCATACTCCCACTTATTCAAGCAAACTCTCATGAATCGTGGTTACAAGAGTTTAAGAATTTTGATACGATAGAATATGATAAAGTTATCAAAGAAGAATTATACCCTTCTAAAGAAGGCTTGTCAATGGGAGAGGTAATTAGAAGGATCAATGAAGAAACAAAAGGAGATGCAGTAATTGTATCTGATGTAGGACAACATCAAATGATTGCGTGTCGTTATGCAGAGTTTACTAAAACCAAAAGTAATGTTACTTCTGGAGGACTGGGGACTATGGGATTTGCGTTACCTGCAGCTATAGGAGCAAAAATGGGAGCACCAGAGCGAGAGGTAGTAGCCATTATCGGAGATGGAGGATATCAAATGACGATACAAGAATTAGGTACAATTTTTCAAACCAAAGTGCCTGTAAAAATAGTGGTACTTAACAATGATTTTTTAGGAATGGTACGACAATGGCAACAATTGTTTTTTGATAAACGATATGCATCTACAGAAATGGTTAATCCTGATTTTGTAACGATCGCCAAAGGATATCACATAGATGCTAAAAGAGTTACTAAAAGAGAAGATTTACAGGGAGCAATAAAAGAAATGATAGCTTCAGAAGAGCCATACTTTTTAGAAGTATGCGTAGAAAAAGAAAATAATGTATTTCCGATGATCCCCACAGGAGCTTCAGTTTCGGATATAAGATTGAGTTAATTATGGAAAAAGAAAGTTATACCATATCAGTATACACTGAAAATAATATAGGATTGCTCAATAGAATATCAGCAATCTTTTTAAAGCGTCATATCAATTTAGATAGTATGACAGCTTCAGTTTCAGAAATAAAAGATGTGTTTCGTTTTACAATTGTAGTAAAAATAACAGAAGAACAGGTTAAGAAACTAGTAGGTCAGATAGAAAAACAAATAGAAGTTATAAGAGCTTTTTATCATACTGATGATGAGACAATTTATCAAGAGACAGCACTATTTAAAGTCAATTCTAAACTATTATTTGAAGAGAGACAGATTCAGAATGTTATCAAAGAAAGTAATGCTAATATCGTTACAGTAACACCAGAGTTTTTTGTGTTAGAAAAAACAGGAAGGCGCAATGAGGTAGAGGCTTTATACGATGCCTTAGAGCCTTTTGGGCTGATGCAATTTGTACGTTCTGGCCGTATCGCTGTGACTAAAGATAAAATGCATATATCTAAAATTTTAGAAACCTTTAAAGAAGAAATTATATAAAGGGAAGAAGATGAGAGATTTTTCTTTTTTGTTAGTAGCTTTTATTGGAGAAAGTTTCTTACTAACAAGAAAATAAAGAATAAAGTAAATAAATTAACCAAAAATTAAATAAATTTCCGATACATCGGAAGTAACTACAAATTAAGAAGGAAATGGCAAATTATTTTAATACGCTATCATTAAGAGATCAATTGACACAATTAGGGAAGTGCAGATTTATGGAATCTGCAGAATTTACTGATGGCGTTGAAGCACTAAAAGGAAAAAAAATAGTTATTGTTGGATGTGGAGCCCAAGGCCTTAATCAAGGACTAAACATGAGAGATTCAGGTTTAGATATTTCCTATACATTACGTGATGCAGCGATTAAAGAAAAAAGACAATCCTATAAAAATGCAGTTGATAATGGTTTTACCGTCGGGACTTACCAAGAACTGATTCCTAAAGCAGATGTAGTGATCAATCTTACACCAGATAAACAACATACTCAGGTAGTTAATACAGTAATGCCGTTGATGAAAAAAGGAGCAACACTATCCTACTCTCATGGATTTAATATCGTAGAAGAAGGTATGCAAGTACGAGATGATCTAACAGTGATTATGGTAGCGCCCAAATGCCCTGGATCAGAAGTAAGAGAAGAGTATAAAAGAGGTTTTGGGGTACCTACACTGATAGCAGTACATCCAGAAAATGATCCTCAAGGCCATGGATTGGCGCAAGCAAAAGCATATGCTGCAGGAACAGGAGGAGATAAAGCAGGAGTGTTAGAATCTTCTTTTGTAGCAGAAGTAAAATCGGATTTGATGGGAGAACAAACCATTCTATGTGGATTGTTACAAACAGGTTCTATCTTATGTTTTGATAAAATGATAGAAAAAGGAATCGATCCAGGATATGCCTCTAAATTAATTCAGTACGGATGGGAGACCATTACAGAAGGTATGAAATATGGCGGTATTACCAATATGATGGATAGACTCTCTAATGTTTCTAAAATAAAAGCTTTTGAGCTATCTGAAGAACTAAAAGATATTATGCGCCCATTGTTCGAAAAACATATGGATGATATTATGAAAGGTCATTTTTCTAAGACCATGATGGAGGATTGGGCGAATGATGATGAAAATTTACTTGGATGGAGAGCAGCTACAGGTGATACAGCTTTTGAAAAAACACCAGCAGGAGCCATGAAAATTTCCGAACAAGAGTTTTATGACCACGGAGTTCTTATGGTAGCTATGGTTAGAGCGGGTGTAGAACTAGCTTTTGAAGCTATGACCTCTTCAGGTATAATAGAAGAATCCGCTTACTATGAATCATTACACGAAACACCACTTATTGCTAATACAATTGCACGTAAAAAACTATATGAGATGAATCGTGTTATCTCTGATACAGCAGAATACGGTTGTTATTTATTTGATCACGCTTGTAAACCTTTATTAGCTGATTTCATGAAAAAAATTGATACTGATGTGATAGGGAAAGCCTATGATGAAGACAAAAGTAATGAGGTAGATAATGCCAAATTGATAGCAGTAAATGAAACATTAAGAAGTCATCCAATAGAAATAGTAGGTGCTAGATTAAGAGCTTCTATGACAGCAATGAAACCTATAGTTTAGACTATTTTAATCAATAGAATTTGTGTCTAAAAGTTGATTGGGTATCTCATCGTTATCGTTACCTACTGCTAACAAAGAATTAAGAGGCTAGAACTACAATAACCAAGATCTTTTGTCTTATTCTTGAAGTTTTGACCTCTTGATTTGGTACTACCATGGGGTAGTAGTTCATTACTATAAAGATTATTCTCATAAATAATTTTTTCTGTGAGGTAATTAGCCTTTTCTAGCTGAGTCTATCAAAGTAAATAAAATGTGTAATATGTACACTTTGATGGACTTATGCTAGAAAAATTATAGTATTTTTTTCTTCTGTATTTATAGACATTATTTCCCATATGATGATGGTTCTTCTCCGAACAAATGATTTATAACATCTAATAAAACAAGTCTTCAAGAAACTTTGTTACTGTTTAATATAAATTTCTATGAAATAAACAATGTTAATTTTTGTTAATATATGTTTTTAATCTATATATTCGTACACTTAAACGATAAACCTATTTATTTTATGAAAAAACTTTTATTTTTTACAGCGATCGTAGTTTTAGGATTGACGACTACAAATGCACAGGTTAAATTTGGATTTGGGCTAGGATATGCTCTTCCTGTTGGAGATATTGGAGATTTTACAGACGGAGGTATAGCTGGTCATGCAGAACTTGGATATGGAATAACAAATAATATTGATGTATCTATATACTATCAAGGAGATTTTTTAGTAGGTGCTGACCTAGAAAATGATGGGACAGTAACATCAGTTGGTAATGTTACAGTTAGTAGTTTTATGCTTAATGGCCGATATTTCTTTAAAGAAGATGGCTTTAGACCATACGGAAGTTTAGGATTAGGATTAGCAAGTATTGGTTCTATTGATTTTGAAGATAATGCTACAAGTGCTGGAGCAAGTTCTTCTAATTTTGCTTTTCGTCCAGCTGTAGGTTTCAAGTATAAAGTATTAAACTTTAATGTAGCATACTTAACTGCCGGGAAAAGTGGAGATGCTTCAGTAGGCGACCTTACAGTAAATGTTGGTTTACTATTTACTTTTGGAGGAAAATAATAAGAATTGATTACATATGATCTAAAAGCGGTTTTTAACCGCTTTTTTTTGTTAAAAAAGTTGCTTACTCTAAAAAGGGTGATTATCGATATGATATTTGTAGCTTTATAAGAAATTATTAGAAACCAAAAGAGCCAAGATAAAATAGATTGTCTTGGCTCTTTGGAATATTATTTATACTATTTTACTACCCCTTAGTAGCTTTTAGAGATATTTTTAATTCGATATCATCATTAATAAACTTATCGCCTAAGTTTTCGAAAACAGATTTAGAACCATAATTTACACCCCAATCTGTACGATTAATAGTAAAAACTTCACTATTCAGGCTCATTACATTGCCTTCGATAGTAGTGGTAGCAGGAAAAGTTATATTTTTTTCTATACCTTTAATAGTAAGGTTGCCATCTACATATGTTTTTCCTTCTTTTTCAGAAATAGCAGTTATCTCAAAAGAGGCATTAGGAAACTTTGCTACATTAAAGAAATGATCTTCTTTTCCTTCTCCTTCTCCTTTAAGATGTCCTTCTAATCCAGCTTTTTGATCACCTTCTAAGTCTGTTACATTAATAGATGTCATATCGATAACAAAAGATCCGCTTTGAATTTTCCCATCTAGAGTCGTTACTTTACCTTTAGATATGCGAATCGTTCCTGTATGATTTTCTGTTGGCTTTTTACCTACCCAATCTATATTGCTAGCTTCATGATCAACGATATACGTTATCGCTTCTACTGGCGCTTCTTTTATTTCTTGAGCAGCCGTAGCTTCAGTTTCATTTTTTTTCTCTCCTTTGCAAGAAATTGCTGTAATCAATATGGCAGTAACGGCAAATAAGCTAATTAATTTAAATTTCATAATAATGTTAGTTTTTAATTAAAAATCAAAATTATTTTTTTAGAAAAGTAATTGTCTTAAATATATACTAAATTATTCCTGTGACATTATGACATTTATTGAAAAATGGCAGTACTTTTGCAATTTCAAAAAACAAACTTATTAAAGGTACTAGTTTACATGAGTAAGAAAAATAAAAATATAGAAGCTATCGAGGATCAGGTAGAAGAAGTACTTGATACAACTACAGAAGAAACAGATGCTGAGAATACTTCTGAGAATGAAGAGGTTGATATTGAGACACAACTAAAAGAAGATTTAGCTAAAGAAAAAGAAAAGTTTTTAAGACTTTTTGCAGAGTTTGAAAATTATAAAAAAAGAACTTCAAAAGAAAGGATTGAGCTGTATAAGACAGCTAGTCAGGATGTCATGCAATCCATGCTTCCAGTATTAGATGATTTTGATCGCGCCCAAAAAGAAATAGAAAAAACTGAGGATAAAAATTTATTAAAGGGCGTAGAATTAATTCATAATAAGTTAAAAGAGACGCTAAAAAATAAGGGACTTACTGAAGTAGAAGTAGCTGCAGGAGATGTTTTTAATGCAGATGATCACGAAGCCATTACACAAATCCCTGCACCTAGTGATGATCTCAAAGGTAAGATTGTAGATGTAATAGAAAAGGGATATAAACTAGGGGATAAGGTAATTCGTTTTCCAAAGGTAGTAACAGGACAATAATCAAGGTATGAAAGAAGATTTTTATGAAGTACTAGGAATAAGCAAAAATGCGACTACTGCCGAGATTAAAAAAGCGTATCGTAAAAAAGCGATAGAATATCACCCAGATAAAAATCCTGGGGATACCACAGCAGAAGAAAAGTTTAAAAAAGCAGCAGAAGCTTATGAAGTATTAAGCGACCCTGATAAAAAAGCACGTTACGATCAGTTCGGCCATCAAGCATTTGAAGGTGGCGGTGGTTTTGGCGGCGGGGGTATGAATATGGATGATATATTCAGCCAATTTGGCGATATTTTTGGCGGCGGCGGTTTTGGTGGTTTTGGAGGCGGAGGTAGACAACGCCGTGTTAAAGGAAGTAACCTTCGTATCAGAGTTAAGTTATCTCTAGAAGAAATAGCTAATGGAGTAGAGAAAAAAATCAAAGTTAAACGAAAAATTCAAGCTCAAGGTACTACTTATAAAACTTGTGGAACCTGTAATGGTAGCGGGCAAGTTACTAGAATTACCAATACTATATTAGGAAGAATGCAAACTGCTACCACCTGTTCTACTTGTGGAGGAGCTGGTAAATCGATAGACCATAAACCAGCAGGTGCTGATAGCCAAGGTTTAAAGGTAGAAGAAGAAACGGTAAGTATCAAGATTCCTGCAGGTGTAGAAGATGGGATGCAACTAAAAGTAACAGGAAAAGGAAATGAAGCTCCAGGAGATGGAGTAGCAGGAGATCTTCTGGTAGCTATAGAGGAATTAGAGCATCAATACTTACAGAGAGAAGGTGATAATTTACACTATGACTTATATATAAGTTTTTCTGAAGCCGCATTAGGAACATCAAGAGAAATTGACACTGTATCCGGAAAAGTTAGAATCAAAATCGAAGAAGGAGTACAGAGTGGTAAAATATTAAGACTTAGAGGTAAAGGAATACCTAGTGTTAATGGATATGGAAAAGGAGATCTTTTAGTGCATATTAATGTGTGGACACCAAAGACACTAAACAAAGAACAAAAAGATTTTTTCGAAAGAATGTCCAAAGATGATCATTTTATGCCTAACCCAGGTAGCAAGGATAAATCATTTTTTGAAAAAGTAAAAGATATGTTTTCCTGATAATCATCTATTTTTTATTAGAATAATGATTTTTGACATATTAATTTTTGATTAATAAAAATTCGTATATTTGAAACATCACTAGCGCATTTAGTGATAATTTTTCTTTTTCATAGCAATTTTTTTCCCATCCTTAATACTTGTATCTAGGGTGGGTTTTGTTTTAAAGCACTATGATTTTCTAAGAATGATTAAAATTTGATCAATACTTGGCGTACTAGCTATGCTATAGTATGAACTATCATTTTATTTTATTTCGCGAAATTTTTGTTTTATTTCGCATAAAATTATCAATTAAACACATTTTTATGGCAAACCTTTTAGAGGTACAACAAGTATCAAAACAATTTGGCGAGTTTGTTGCCTTAAATAATGTTTCTATTGCTGTACCTAAAGGGAGTATTTTTGGATTACTAGGACCTAATGGAGCGGGTAAGACTACATTAATTAGAATTATTAATCAAATTACACTTCCTGATACAGGTCTAGTTTTTTTAGATGGACAACCTCTGCAACCACATCATATTAAAGATATTGGATATTTGCCAGAAGAAAGAGGATTGTATAAATCTATGAAAGTAGGAGAGCAAGCTTTATATCTGGCACAACTTAAAGGATTAAGTAAACAAGAAGCAAGAGAACGACTAAAATATTGGTTCGATAAATTCGAAATATCGCATTGGTGGGGTAAAAAAATACAAGAATTATCCAAAGGTATGGCACAGAAAGTACAATTTATAGTTACTGTACTTCATAGGCCTAAACTTTTGATATTTGATGAACCATTTAGTGGTTTTGATCCAATAAATGCAAATGTTATTAAAGATGAAATTCTTCAACTCCGAGACGAAGGGGCAACAGTTATATTCTCTACACACCGAATGGAAAGTGTAGAAGAACTATGTGATCATATTGCTTTGATACATAAATCCAACAAAATATTAGAAGGAAACCTAGTTGATATTAAAAAAGAATATAAATCTAATACCTTTGAAGTAGGTTTGCTATCTGATGATCAACAGAAATTACAAGAAATTATTGGTCAAAAATTTAATGCAAAACCAGCAAATTTTAAAACTATTCAGGATCAATTAAAATTGACGATTGATCTAGATAAGGAAATTTCTCCGAATGATTTGATACATTTTTTATCTGACAAAGGCCAAATAGTTCGATTTAATGAGATTATTCCGACTGTTAACGAAATATTTATCAAAACGATTACCGAAAATGACTAACCTACAACTAATTATCAAGCGAGAGTTTATTGCCCGGGTACGTAATAAAACTTTTATAGTGATGACTTTTTTAAGTCCATTAATTATAGTAGGCATGATTGCTTTAATTACCTGGTTAGCTACATTAAATAATGATGAAATAAAAAAAATAGCATATGTAGATGAGACAGGCTTATTTGCTAATGACCTTAGGGATACTAGTCAGATAAGGTATGTGTCATATACAGATTTAGGAATAGAAGTAGCAAAAGACTCAGTGATTGCTCAGAAATTATATGGGTTGTTATACATCCCTAAAAAAGGGTCTAATAAAGATTTAGTAAACTCAGTTCAATTTTATGCAGAAGAATCTCCTAACTTTTCTATTCTTAGTAGAATAGAAAAGGTCATAGCTACTAAATTGACAAAACAAAATTATAGATCACAAGGATTAGACCTTTCAGTCATAGAAGCAGCTCATGCAGAGGTAGATATCCAGATAGAAAACTTCTCAGGAGAGAAAACCTCTAAAATGGCTAATTATATTAAGATGGGTTTTGGTGGTCTCGCAGGATATTTATTAATGATGTTTATTATCATTTATGGAAATATGGTAATGCGATCTGTAATCGAAGAAAAAACCAATAGAATTATAGAAATCATTATATCTTCTGTAAAACCAATGCAATTAATGTTAGGTAAAATTTTGGGAACATCATTCGCTGGAGTACTTCAGTTTCTTATATGGGTGTTATTAGGAGGTGTTTTTTTGATTGTTGCTAACGTGGTATTTGGTGTTACCCCACAGCCAACAGGTATAGATCCTTCAATAGCTTTAGATCAAGCACAAGGTGATATCATGGCCGATGTTGCAGCATTTATAGCTGAAGTAAAAAAGCTTCCATTAGTATTGTTAGTAATTTCTTTCTTTATATATTTTATAGGAGGTTACTTTTTATATAGTTCTATCTATGCAGCCATAGGAGCAGCTGTTGATAGTGAGACAGATTCTCAGCAATTTATGTTGCCAATTATCATACCGTTAATGTTAGGGATTTATGTTGGTTTTTTTGCGGTAATAGAAAATCCTCATGGTACAGTCTCTACTGTGTTTTCTATGATACCACTAACATCACCAATAGTAATGTTAATGCGTATACCATTTGGAGTTCCTTGGTGGCAGATTTTGGTGTCGATATTACTACTAATAGGAACCATTATATTTATGGTTTGGTTAGCAGGAAAAATCTATAGAATTGGTATTTTGATGTATGGAAAAAAACCAACCTATAAAGAATTGTTTAAATGGCTGAAATATTGATACAATGATGCAAGAAAAAATAGCTGAACAGTTTAAAGAAATAATCCATAAAGATGTTTGGGGAACTATTAAGCAAGTATTAGATTATGAGATTTTTCATTTTGGAGCAGATGAGCACCCAATTGTACTGGATGTAGGACTATTATTATTTGTAATCATAATTTTTTTATTTACCTCTGTATTTCTCCGATTTATAAAAAAAATCATAACCCGAAAACTGGAGAATGAAGACAAGCTTAAGTTTCAATCGGTATTTTCTTTTTCTAAATATTTTATATATATCATAGTTATTTTAGTAGCTTTAGATAGTATAGGATTTAATATTACTGCCATTTTTGCAGCTTCCGCAGCATTGTTAGTTGGTGTTGGTTTGGCATTACAAACATTAATTCAGGATGTAATTTCTGGAGTTTTTATATTTATTGATAAGACAGTTCATGTAGGCGATATTATAGAACTCGAAGGGAAAGTAGGTCGAGTGATAGAAATAAAATTAAGAACAACAAGAGCTGTAACTATAGATAATAAGGTGTTAGTTATCCCCAATCATAAGTATTTAACGGCTACATTATACAACTGGACTCAGAATGGGTCTGTTACTAGAGAGTCTATTGAGGTTGGAGTAGCGTATGGGAGTGATGTCAAATTAGTTGAAAATCTATTAACCCAGATAGCTTTAGACAATGATAAGATCTTAAAAATACCCGAGCCTCTTGTTTTATTTACAGATTTTGGAGATAGTTCCTTGAATTTTAAATTGATCTTTACGATGAATGATAGCTTTCAAGCCAGCATCCCTAAAAGTGAAATAAGATTTGAAATTGATCGTTTGTTTAAAGAACATAATATAAATATTCCTTTTCCTCAACGCGAGGTTACCATTATAAATTCGAAAAATGAATAAAATAGGAGTTTCAAAATAGGTAAGAATAGAAATGGATAAAAAGATACTAATCGTTATTTCTATTTTGTGTATTTATACTGATTGTATACAATCTCAGGATACAAATTTAGCAAGATTAGAATATGTTTATGTCCCTCAATCCAAAAGTGATAATGTATACAGTGGTATTCGTTTTTCAGGCAACTACCCAATATCCTTAAATAAAGAAGGATCTTATCTTGTACCTTCTATTCAATATCGATATAATAATCTACAGCTTAATGACCCAATTATAGTTAATAACATAACAGATATAGAAGAGTTCCATACTATTGGATTAGAAGTAGGCTACACCTTTACAATGAAAAACAACTGGAGGTTTGTTGCTAATGTAGGAATAAGAATATCTTCAAACCTCGAAGCGTCTGGACTAGTAGGGGATGATTTTAGATATACAGGAGCTATTATTTTTATAAAAAAATATGGAGAAAAGAAAGACCCGATAATGTCTAGGTTATTATTAGGGATACGATATACCACACCAGCAAGTATTAATCTTCCGCTCCCAATACTTAATTATTACAGAAGATTTCACCCTAATTGGTCCTATTCTTTGGGAACCCCGAAAACAGACATAAAATACCTTTTTGACAATAAAAAACATACATTGCAAGCTTTTATAGGGTTAGATCGTTTTTATAGTAATATACAGAATAACAGAACGTTTCTAACTAGTAGCGGTATAAATACAATAGCAGAAAATGTTTCTATGCTTACCATTAATACTGCATTAGGGTATGAATATTATTTTACAGAACATTTATTGTTATTTAATTATATAGGATATACCTTGAGCAATGAAATACGATTACGTGATGATCAACAAAATAATGTATTGATTATTAATGATAAAAAAACCTTGTATATACGTGGTGGAATAAAACTAAAAATATAATGGCAAAAATATTAGTGATTGAAGATGAGGCTGCAATCAGAAGAGTCTTAGTGAAAATATTATCAGAAGAGAATGATAAATATGAAGTGTCTGAAGCTGAAGACGGTTTGGTAGGTATTGATATGATCAAAAGTGATGATTATGATCTTGTACTATGTGATATAAAAATGCCAAAAATGGATGGAGTAGAGGTTTTGGAAGCTGTAAAAAAAATCAAACCAGAAACGCCAATGATTATGATTTCTGGGCATGGGGACCTAGATACAGCAGTTAATACAATGCGACTAGGAGCTTTTGATTATATATCTAAACCACCAGATCTTAATAGATTACTAAATACTGTAAGAAATGCACTAGATCGTAAAGAATTGGTTGTAGAAAATAAGATGCTAAAAAAGAAAGTGTCTAAGAATTATGAAATGATCGGAGAATCAGAAGCAATTCTAGATATTAAAAATATGATCGAAAAAGTAGCTGCAACTGATGCTAGAGTATTGATAACAGGACCTAATGGTACGGGTAAAGAATTAGTTGCTCACTGGATACACCAAAAAAGTGAACGCTCTAAGGGACCTATGATTGAGGTTAATTGCGCTGCAATACCTGGTGAGCTCATAGAAAGTGAACTTTTTGGACACGTAAAAGGAGCATTTACATCTGCTAATAAAGATCGAGCAGGTAAATTCGAAGCTGCAAATGGCGGCACTATTTTCTTAGATGAAATTGGCGATATGAGCCTTTCTGCTCAAGCAAAAGTACTAAGAGCTCTGCAAGAAAATAGAATACAGCGAGTAGGTAGTGATAAGGATATCAAAGTTGATGTTAGGGTAGTAGCCGCAACAAATAAAAATCTGAAAAAAGAAATTGCAGATAATAAATTTAGAGAAGATCTATACCATCGACTTGCAGTAATTCTTGTTAAAGTTCCTGCACTAAATGACCGTAGAGAAGATATCCCTTTATTGGTAAATTATTTTACTAAAAAAATAACCAGTGAACAGGGATCACAGACAAAAACATTTTCGGATAAAGCAGTAAAACAACTACAGCAATATGATTGGACAGGAAATATTAGAGAATTACGTAATGTAGTAGAACGTTTAATTATTCTTGGCGGTATTGAGGTTAGCGAGGAGGATGTTAAACTTTTTGCGGCTAAGTAATAAGAATGCTTATATTGCGACCTATTCTAAAGAATATGTGTACCCCCAAATGAAAAAAATTCTTTTTATCATATCAATGTATAGCATTTCAATTAGTGTGAATGCACAATACGATCCTAGTGCAATAAATTATGGTTTTGTAGTGATTAAAAGCTCTGGTTTTGATAGTGAAGTAGGAATAGGAGCTAGAATAGAATATGCACCTAATTGTTTTACTACCTATATGGCAGAGTATAATAGACTATTCTCAGTTGGAGGAGATGATCCTCCAGATGGGTATAATGAACTAGCACTAGGAGTAAACCTGATTTTATTTAATTGGTATCCCACTACAATTACTGCAGGTTTTGGATATATAGGTAATGATTCTTCTATTTTTGATGACTTTGCAGAAGAAGCTTTGATAGGTCTTACAACAGGAGATATTACTCATGGAGTGCAAATCAAGCTAAGAGCATTACATCAAATTTCAATACCTGTTCATATATTTGCAGAATTAAATATTAAGAGCTTAGGCAACAAATTTCATACATTTCTTATTGGATTTAATTATGACTTCGAAGCTACACCTTAGATTAATGTTATTCTAGCTATACTTACTTCACTCCATATTTATCAAAGAGATATATAAGACTTGTCATTGTCGCTGCTCCTAGCTCTAATTCTCTTTTATTGATGGCATCAAATGTGTCATTTGCCGCGTGATGGTAATCAAAATAACGCTGAGAATCAGGCCTTAATCCAGCTAACACAATACCTTGTTGTTTCATAGGTCCAATATCTGCTCCACTACTTCCTTTGACAAAATGATGAATTAAATAGGGTTCGAATAATGGTTTCCAATGTATAATCTGATCAAAATTTTTGTCATCACAATCAAAAGAAAACCCTCTTGGAGTGAATCCGCCAGCATCACTCTCGAGTGCAAAGACATGATTCTCATTTTTCTTTTTGGCAACTTCTGCATATTTTTTTCCTCCTCGTAATCCATTTTCTTCATTCATAAATAGAATTACTCTAATAGACCTTTTGGGTGTGTATCCTATTTTTTTTAATATTCTCAGCACTTCCATAGATTGTACTACTCCTGCACCATCATCGTGTGATCCATCCCCAAGATCCCAAGAATCTAGATGGCCTCCAACTACCATATATTCATTAGGAAATTCACTTCCAGTGATTTCTCCAATCACGTTAAAGGATTCTACATCTTTCCATGTTCTACAGTTCATGTTTATATGAAACTTAATCTTAGGGTTTAGGGTAAGCATAGAATGTAACAGATCAGCTCCATTAGTACTAATTGCAGCTGCTGGAATCTTTTCTGTATCTGTTAGATTGCCATAACTCATAGTTCCTGTATGTGGAAAATCATCTAATCTTAGATTCATAGATCTTACCAATACACCTACTGCTCCAAACTTAGCGGCTTCTAGCGCACCAGAATATCGTTGATCTACACAACCGCCATAAGCCTCGAAGGTATTGATTAGATCTGCTTGCATCGGACGGTTATAGAATACTATTTTACCTTCTATCTGAGAGGTTCCTAGTTTACGTAGATCTTCTATACTTTGTACTTCTAGAATCTCTGCTTTGATACCGCCTATTGGAGTAGGTACTGACCCTCCAAGGGCACAAATAGGTACATTTGTAGTTTTGCCAGGTGTTGTTTCTATATACGCAAATTCTGTAACACCTCTGGTCCATTTGGGCACCATTACTGATTGTAGCCAAACCTTATCAAGTCCAATTTCTTTTAGTTCCTTTTCTGTCCATTCTACGGCTCGTTGTGCATTTAATGACCCTGATAATCTCGCTCCGATCTGATTAGATAGATAATCTAACCAATCATAACTTTTACCTTCTAATAATGATGTTGTATATATTTTCTTAAGTAAAGTACTATCTTCTTTCTTATTATCTTGAGCAAAGCAGTTTAATGAAACAATTACTATAAATAGCAGGGTTATATTTCTCATAGCGTTTTTTTATAAAAAGGATTATTCATTATTTAATTGCTGCTTGTATATATGAATGTTTGCTTTTGTTTTTTCATCCAATTCTGGTTCTTGTATATCCTTATACATTTTTAATGTGTCATATAATATTTTTGCCACGATATATCTTGCAATCGGTTTGTTGTCCGCTGGAATAACAAACCAGGGAGCATGTGGCACCGATGTCTTGTTTATAGCATCTTGATAACACTGCTGGTATTGATCCCATAATTTACGTTCTTTGAGATCTCCAGCCGAAAACTTCCAATTTTTTTCTTTTTTTTCTAATCTTCGTAGCAATCTGTTTTTTTGTTCTTCTTTAGAAAGATGTAAATAAAACTTATATATCAAAGTACCATTCTCTGCAATATGTTTTTCGAAATTTCTAATTTGTTCAAAACGTTTTTCCCAAAATTGTTCATTTACATCATCTACTGAATGTATATTAGGTAGGTTTTCGCCCATAATATATTCTGGATGCACTCTAGTCACTAGAACATTCTCATAATGTGTCCGATTAAAGACTGAAAACTTACCACGTTGCGGCAATGCTATATAATGACGCCATAGATAATCATGACCTAATTCTAGTGATGTAGGCACCTTAAAACTATGAACAACAATTCCTCTGGTATTAAAATCTTTAAAAACCTCTCTAATTAGACTATCTTTTCCAGAAGTATCCATTCCTTGAAGACAAATTAAGACCGCATATTTTCCGTGTGCATAAAGTGTATCTTGTAGTTCTCCTAGTTTTTCTCTAACCCTTTCTAATTCTTTTTCTATTTCTTTCTTTTCTTCTCCTAGCTCATGAATTGTTGAAATATCAGATAGTTGTATTGGATTAGCAACCTTAAAATATTCGTGATCTATTGTATTCATAATTTGATATATATTACTAGCGGTAAGATACTAAAGTTTTAGTTTGGTAAAAAACTAATACCATTTGTTGTTTGAATTTACTATAAAAGAAAATTAATGTTTTTTTATCAAAGGTTCTTTTGCGATTTCTTTTTCTGTATCCTCTTTTTCTGTTTTTTTAATGCTGAATATAAAGTTTTTCTCCATCACTATTGTTTTTTCAAAAACACACTCTAGCGATATTTGATTTTTTAATGCAATAGATGAGATATAAGATATGTCGCAATCTTGTGATAAAATCATTAAAATTGTAGTGTCATTTTTTAAAAAATCAGACAATTGGAGAAATAATTTTTTAAAATATTCGAAATTCTCACCACAAAACCAAGCTTGTTCTTTAATGTTTTTTGGGTTTTTGGGGTAATACGGTGGGTTTATGACAATATAATCGAAAGTTCTATTTTTTAAATTATCAAATAAATTAGAAGAAATCAATTCCACTTTTAATGTATTAATTTCTGAAGCTTTTTTTAAATATTGTAATGCTGTTGGATTGATATCGGTTGATGTAACAATAGCTCCTTTTTTTGAAGCAACTAATGAAATAATACCAGAACCGCAGCCAAGCTCTAAGAAGGTTTTATTTTTTATGTGTATTGGTTTAATAAAATCAAGTAGAATTTTTGTACTGAGTGTAAGGTGAGGAGGAAATACATCTGGATGTACTTTTACCACGATATCATCATACTTATATTTTCTAGGTTTTAAATAGAATAATTTTAAACCTAATTTTAAGAATGGGTGTGTTATTTTTTTTAGAAAACGTCTCACTTATTCAGAGTAGAATCCTTGTATTTCTGGTTGTCTATATTTCCATATTTTATGCAGTGCTTTTATTTCATATGGATATTTATAGATCTGATTTTGATACCTAATACCAGCAATAGTTTGTAATATTTTTTTCTTAATACCTTTAATTCTAAAATCAGAGGCAGTTGGATAATATCCGTTAAGTACAGTTTCAAAGTTTTTAATCTTGTCGACCATTTCTGGTTTTAACCAAGGAGTTAAAGGGTTTTTACGAAGATCAAAATTTTCCCATTCAGGATTTAACCAATCTTCTAATTCTTTTGGAAAACTAAAACCCGCAGCTTGAATTTGTTCGTACAATTCAGACCCTTCAGTGGCTACTGGACTATAAAGATAGATAATAATTTCTGCGTTTGGGTTAAGCTCTTTGATTTCTCTAATGAATTGAATATCCCAATTAATTTGATCCATTACTTTTTGGGTAGAATCAGCAGGCATTCCTAGCACAAAAGAAAATTCTGGAATAATACCAATTGGTGCTAATCTTTTGGCAAAATCTTTTATAGTCTGACCAGTTTGTGTGCCTCCTTTATTCATTTGTTTTAATATATCATCATTACCAGTTTCTGCACCTAGAAAGATCATTTTACATCCTGCTTTTTTCATGGTATAGAGATCTTCATCACTATATTTATTAATAGTGTCAATTCTTCCTTCACCCCACCACGTAATTCCATCATTCATGACTAGTTTAGAAAATTCGACAACGCGTTTTCTTGATGTAAAAAAGTTATTGTCATGAAATTCAATTGCGTCAACACCATAGGTGTCTTTAAAATATTTTACATCATTATATACAGTTTGTGCAGATTTTGCTTTCCAACGTCCTTCATAAATAGGAACTACAGCGCAGAAAGAACAGGTAAACGGACACCCAAGACTGGAGTGATATGAAAAGGTTCTTTTACCTAGAAACGTTTTACTCAGATAATGTTTTAAATCATAGAATTTATTTAGATGTTGATAAGGTAATGGCGGCAGTGAATCTTGATCTAATAATTGCTCTTTTTTTGTTTGTATAATTTCTCCATTGCTGTCTAGATAAATAAGGTTTTTTATCTCATTTATTTTAGAATAGTCATTATTTTCTAACGCATTGATTAACGAAGGAAATGCCACATCACCTGGGCCATTAACTATGTAATCAACAAAATCAGATTGGATACTTACTTTGTATTGATTAGAAGCAAAATAACCACCCCAAATAGTTATGCTTTCTGGGAATTGTTGCTTAACTTTTTTGGTAAAAGGAATAGCCTGTTTTAACTGTGGTCCCGGCATTACTGTAGAACAGAAGTATTTAAATCCTCCAGTATCAAAATAACTTTTAATTTTTTTCCATGGATCTCTTTCTAGGTTGCCATCTATAAAAACAAAATCGTGTTTTCCATAAATAGAAGCTCCTACCTGTAGAATAGAGTTTGGTATCCTATGCTTTGCATTGGCACTTCTGGGATTGAATATGATGATTTTATTACTCATGAGTTTTTTACAAAAATATTACCGTGTAATCGATCAATAGAAAGTTTTTTAAAAATTGAAATCATTTCATCTTTAGCTACCCATTTCTTAAGTTCAAACTTTGGTTTTTCATTTAGATTGAAGTTATAAGTTGTATTGGATATATCCAATAATTTTATGATTTCTATAGTATTAGTAATAAAGCCTCCTGTAAATTCGAATTCTATTAATGGTATAATATAGGTTAAATTAGAAAGAATTTCTAATTCATATCCTTCTACATCTATTTTACAATAATCAGGAGTCCCAAATTTCTCAATGAGCCAATCCAATCTTTTTACTGTAACTTTTTCTGATAGATTCCATCTTAACGAGTCGTTACTAAAATAATCAATAAACTTATTAGAAAAAGTTGCTGTATCGCTTCGAGCAAGTACATCTTTCCTAGTTTTATAAGCTAACCTACCTTTGTTGCAAACAATTATTAGGTTTAT
>CANLRN010000051.1 GCA_947493495.1 uncultured Aquimarina sp. | reverse complement strand
GAAAAAGAAACGATGAATATGCGAAATTTTTAGTTATAAATCGTATTATTTCATTTTTAACGATAAAATTTCAATAGAACAATTTGAAACGTAGAAGCTGCTTACCAGTTAGAAACTTTAATGTTACAGTGAAACAATGTCTATGAATCTGGGTTAAACTGTCAAACTAAATTATGGCTGTCAAAATTTTTGTTAGTAAATTCAAAGAATATATATGATAAAAGGCCGATAACTAATGTTTCCGACCTTTTAATTTTATCTAATACTAAAGAATATAATCTTTCATAATTATCTAGTAACAGAAAATTTTGAAATCTTAGCTCCTGTTTTTAAAATATATAACCCTTCTGCTAAATTGCTAATGCCCAAAGTATATATTCCACTCTTTGATTGAAGAGATTTATTGTGTAATAACTTTCCTTAGATATTAAATATAGAAAATTGAGGAGATTTATTTTCTCTGTTTGTATGATTAAAATTGTTAGTGCCCCCATCCACAGCTGTACCAGATCCAAATCGATTGGCATTATTTTGATACGTACTCGATTGGAATGAAGGCTTACCAGCAGCAAGCTCATGAGGCATTCAACTGAAAATAATTTTTAAGATTCCTAAGTAAGTCTACCTGGCATCAGTCAGACAGGCTTCGAGGTATTGGACCTGAGATCCCCCTGAAAAAAAGGGATTAGTTGAACTCCTTTATCAATGTCGTTACATTAAGAAAAATCTAATTCTTCGAACCAAACCTCAATGGTCTACTACCCTGTTTCGATATTTACGTATTTCTAAATATTCTTGTCCTCTAAAGATAAAGCAACTTTATGATTGCTTTTTAGCACCATTATAAAATCTATTTTTAATGCTTATTCTATATTTTTGTTTCCCTCAAAAGCATAAAAACAATTCAATTTTTATACGTTCCATTTCAAAGTCATCAAATAGAACTCATTTAAGATTTTTAGATTGAAGCTAAAAACTATAAATGAGTTCATAGGTAAAAAAGCCACCTAAATTTATGAGATGGCTTTTTTTGATTAGTTTAAGAAAGTTATTTTCCTAATTGCTTCCTACTATAAATTTATAAACATTGCTATTAATCTTGATCATATATACACCCGAATTTAAATGACTAAGGTTTATGACTACATTATCTCCACCAGTATTTAGTACATCATTAAAAACTTCTTGTCCTGTCATATTATATATGGATACAGGGATTTTACCTTTCTGAAGATTAGAGATCCCTAATTGTTTCCCTTCAGTAAAAATTTTTGCTAATCCTCCATCTACGGCGATATTATCACTAGAAAATGCTCTATTAGGACTTAGAATATAAAAACGCTGATTTTGGTTATTAGCATTACATTGCCATTGATGGAATTGCACATTATTAGCTGTATTACCACCTGCAAGATCGAGACACCTACCTGAATTTCGATTTACGAAAGAGAATTGACCATTATCTCTTTCTACTCTTCTCCATTGTTGATCTGGATTTCCATTACAGTTCCATTGTACTATTTTACCTCCATTAGCTGTGTTACCACCAGTTACTCCAATACATCTTCCTGATCGAACATTCTTGATTTCTGCATAATTATTTCCTTTATCTACAAATCTCCATTCTCTTGCATTACCAGATCCATTTGGGTGATTTACAATTGCTACACCATTTGCAGAAGATCCATTAATAGGAGATACCCATTTAGCAGATTTAGCAGATTGGATAACAAAAGCATCGCCAGTGTTTCCACCGCCGCCACCGCCGCCGTTTCCACCACCACCACTAACAGGTTTATATACTCGTATCCAGTCCACACCCATTATATTTCTATTATTGGCATCATTAAGATCTGCTGCAGTAGGAGTAATACCTCCGTCTGTTCTCCATGATTGTTGTTCCATATTAATAATAAGATGTTGAGGCTTATTAAGACCCGTGCCATTCGTATAATTAAACTTATCAATCACATTAAAATTACGCGTTTCATTTACGGTATTTCCATTAGCATCACGGTATGAAAATGAATTTCTATTCATTGTTCTAACCCATCGCCCGTTAATATAATATTCTAAATGCCATGGATTTTTCCAGTATACTCCAATTCTTATCCAATCTCCACGCCAAGTGCTTCTGCCACTCTCGGCATACCACGTTCCTGTCACACCTTCTTCGTCTCTAGGTTGATAATCCTGGAAAGGACTTCTAATAAATACGTGATGGCTTAAATGTATTCTTTCATCAAAATACTTCTGGTCAGGGCGATCTGTAGGATATGTTTCTAATATATCTATCTCCTGGGTTGAATCAGCACTTAACATCCATACATTATTAGCTAATGTACAATTGGCTTGTCTTACTCGAGCTTCTACAAATACTGGGAAGCGAAGCGTTTCTTTAGAAGACATACAACCCATAAGGATTTTATTACTTCCTGCCTTCTCGTGAGCTTGTATACCAAGTACTCCTCCAGAAACCCATACATGACCAGGATTCCATTCTGTAAGTGACGGACCTAACCAGCCATTAATAAAAGTATCTTTCCATTTGTTGGTAAATTGCGCTGGTTTTCCTGTTGGATTAGCTGTATAATTAAAACTATCCGAAAGAGATTGTAATTGCCAGGTGTTTCCATTACCAGCATCTGCAGGTACTGGTATCCCGTTCCAATCTTGAGCCGAGATATTCAAAACTGTGAATAAACAAATTAAGAATAAAGTTTGTGTTTTCATAAATTGATATTTTATGTTAATTTTTATTAAAATTAGAAACTTATTAGTTAAAATAATTAATTTATATTACCACACAATTACACAATATTATCAATTATACAATTTAATAGCTAGATCAAATATGGTTTTAAAGTATTGATAATAAGTTTTTTAAATAAAATCATCTCAAAAAAATTACTATAGCTCAATAAACATTAACATAGTAGGCAAATTTGGTTAAAAATTCGGTTTTGAAATTTGATTTGTGGTTTTTTAGGTAAGAAACTATAAGCAATAAGTCCAGATATCATATTGCTAAGGAAATTCGCAAAACTTCTATATATTGAGTGTTCTACTTGGCATATATTTTCGAGTTCATCATTTACTGTTTCAATCACAGAGCGAATATTGATGCACCTATACGTAACTTTAAAGCCAAAAAAGCATACGCCTAAAAAACAAAAGCCTCTTATCTCTAAGCAGCTCTTATTTTTTATTATTCTATTATACCATTGCCTTGCTTTACCGCCACTAGCAAATGCTAACGGTAGCCGTTACTTTGACAAACTAGTGCCATCAGGGGTACCGAGCGGAAAGCACTAGTAGCAGACATGCTGGATAGATTTAATATTGTGGGTAAAAAAGACCTTTTTCCTGCACAACTTAGTGGGGGACAACAACAACTAGTAGGGATTGCTAGGGCACTGATCGCTAGTCCAAAACTTATTCTTGCAGATGAACCTACAGGAAATTTAAACTCTAAGCAAGGAGAATAAATTATGGAAACATTTAAAGAATTGAGCAATGATGGAGTAACGATCTTACAGGTAACACATTCTGAAAAAACACATCGTATGGCTCTCGTATAATTAATTTACTGGACGGTAAGATTGTTTAGACTTTAAAACATCCCCTTTCAGAAATTTTTCTTGAAAGGGGATGTTCTTTTAATATATCAATTCACAACCACTACCTTCTTGATGTATACAACAGTAGTAACTAATATTACATCGTTTGAGTCTCCAAAAGGTCAAATCAAGAGCACCTTGACTTGGCTGTGGCGGAGGGAAACACATGATTATGGTTGATTCTCCTGTACAATCGGCACCAGTTTGTTCTCTTAAATAATCAAAAACACCTTTGAAACAGTCACGATGCATATCTTCACATATAGATTGGTCTTTGGATACACCAGAGGTACCATTTAATACATCAAATTTTTGTGTTATTAGCTTAACAAAAATTGGTTTGATTAGCTCTCTGTCTTTGTAAAGTATTCCAAATTTATTTACTATTTCGGTCCACATTTTCCATAATGCTACTTGTTTTCTATTATAATTTTCTATTGTATCAAACCCTAAGGCATTTACCAGCATTAGTTTTTCTTGTTCGGTAAGATTCTCTGTCTTTGATATAAGTTCTTCAACAAGCGTTAGATCGACAATTTGATTTGAAATAACAGTTAATTCCCCAATAAAATTATTAAATTTTGAATCTGTTTCAAGGTTGGCAAGGTCTTCAAAGGAAACCTCTTCGATTCGTTGCTCAGATTCATCAGAACTATCACAACTATATGTTATAATTATTGATAGTGCCAGTAGCATAAACCTCTTCAATGATTTTTTCATGTTTTGATTTTTTAAGTTGAAAACTTCAATACAATTAATTAATACTCAAATGTATTTAAATCAAAACATGAAAAAGTCCCAACTTATAAGTTGGGACTTGAATTAACAATTTTACCAGATTTTGAAAGATCTGAGAAAGGGACCATTATTTTGGTGTCATCTTCTACTGTCATTTCTACATCAATATTATATGAAATCCCTGAATTCATAAGAATCTTTTTTACTTGAGAAGCCTTTAATTTAGGATAATGAGATCGAATCAAAGCAGCTATACCCGATACCATTGGAGTAGCAATAGAAGTTCCTCGACTATAACGATATGTATTGTTTGGTATGGTAGTATACACTTTATATCCCGGAACAAAAATGTCTACATTTTTTTGCCATAATTGGTAAGATTATATCGTAGTTTTTGTCTAAAAAACCTCAAATCAAATTTCAAACTCAAAACACCAACCAAATCTGTCTGTTTTAAGAATCGAACTAAGGTTAGTATATACAATTTATAAAAAAACTAATAGGCATAGACCTAGCAAGTCAAGGATTTTTAACGAAAAAAAATTAAGTTTTTATATAAATATTGCCATTGAACTACTCTCGACTAGTAGTTCATTAGAACTGCTTTATTAATACCATTACATTAAGAAAAATCGTTGTCTTTACTGTATAGAAAAAGAGTAATACGATTCCTTAGAATATATTAGTAAGGAAGAGGGGATATATATTTTTTAAAAGTTCTTTTAAAAACTCACCTTACGATGAGTATATCTTAACTTAACGACATTAGAAAAATTTCTTTTCTGATGGATGTTTTCATACCGGAGAATACTAAAAAATCTAGCTGTAATACTGGTTTTGAAATAACAATACGTTATTTATAGGAATCTATGTCGAGTATAAAAAACATACGTTCTATCAAAAAATACAATAGGATAGTTGTTTATAGCAATATAAATTAGTTTTGTAAGTGTACATTATAATGACACAATTACAAGCATAACAGATGTGTCCTTTTTTACCATCCATTTATAAATATGATAAATCAAATTTTAGAAAATGAATATTACTAAGCTCACTTTTTATACCTTATTGTTATTACCATTATTAATAATGAGTCAGAATAATGCATTACCAGAAGGCTACCCTACTACAAGTAGAACCAAGACTAATATCAATAATGGATGGAAATTTAATTTAGGACCAATTACTGGCAATCCTGAAAGTGTAGATTTTAAAGATGTTAATTGGAAAAAAATAGCAATCCCCCATACCTTACAATTAGTGTCTTATGAAATAGATAGTATTGCAGAAAATTGGATTCAAAAAGAATATTTAAGAGATATTGGATGGTATCGAAAAACTATAAAAATAACAGCAAAGCCTACAGAAAAAGTATTTTTAGAATTTGAAGGAGTTCATAATGCAACAACATTGTGGGTCAATGGAAAAAAAGTAGGGACGTATGCAGTAAATGGATATATTCCTTTTCATTTTGATATAACAGATTATGTAGTCTTTGGTGCAGATAATCTTATTGTAGTAAAAGCAGATAATAGTTATAATCCTTTGATAGCGCCAGATCCTCATCGTACGGATTATGTTAAATTTGGTGGGATATATAGAGATGTATACCTGGTTACAACTAATAAACTTCATGTAAATTATAATTGGGAAAAATATGACGCAGGAGTTCATATCACAACACCTACAGTCAATAAAAAAAATGGAACCGTTTCTATTAAAACAACAATTACTAATGAAAATGCTGTACCAAAAGATTGCACTATAGAAACTCGTATTATAGATGCCGATGGATATGTACTAAAAAAACTAATACAGAAGACAACCGTAGCACCTAATACAGATCATACATTTAGACAAACTACAGGTATTGAAGATAATTTTCATCTTTGGTCTATAGATCAACCATACTTATATAGAGTAAATTCTGTGATTTATGACGATACAAAAGCAGTCGATTTTGTAGAAAATACTTTTGGCTTTAGAACATTTCAATTAGAAAAAGGAAAAGGGTTTGTACTTAATGGAGAGCCTATCTTTTTAATAGGGGTCAATAGACATCAAAATTATCCGAATATAGGAGATGCAGTGCCAAATTCATTTCATTATAATGAAGCATTGCAGTATAAAAATGCAGGAATAAATATTATAAGATTATCGCATTACACACAAGATGATACTTTTATTAAAGCCTGTGATGAATTAGGTATTATAGTATATGAAGAACCTTCTACTTGGATAGAATGGGGCGATGACTCATGGTTTTCTAACCTCGAGTCAGCAACTCGAACGATGATTAGAAATCATAGGAATCATCCCTCAATTATCTTTTGGGGAGCAGGGATCAACCACAGAGGCCCAGTTCCTAGAATGCAATATGTAGCTAAAGAAGAAGATCCATTTAGACTAACAGCATCTGCATCAAGTCCATGGAATGGGATTCTTAATGCAGGAATTACAGATGTATTTGCTACTATGGATTATCGAGTAACCAAATTTACAGAAAGTGATTTTGAGATGGTTATGGAACATGGTAACTCACCCGATGCCGAAGTAAATCAGTTTCATATTTCTAGGTATAAAGGCTCTAAAAAAAATATTGCTGCTATTTCTTGGTTAGGAGCTGATTATAACCACTTATTACCTACTGATAATCAATGGACTCGTGATTATATCACTAATTACGCTATGCTTAGTGGCTATAGAATACCTAAACCCGTTTACTATTGGTATCAATCCGAATTGGTATCAAAACCCATTGTACATATAGGAGATGAGACTGTTTCTAAGAATGGAAAAATACGAGTTTATAGTAATTGTCAGGAAGTAGCACTCTATCTTGATGGACAATTAATTGGCAAGCAAAAGCCAGATAATGATATAACTAAAATCAATTTAAACCATCCTTCTTTTACGTTTCCATTCTATTGGAAAGAAGGAGAACTAAGAGCAGAAGGATATACGAATGGAGTAAAAATAGTCGAGCATACAAGGTCTAAAGAAGGAGCTCCTCATCATATTGATATGAGGTTTAATATAAAAGACAACCCTTTTTATGCCGGAGGTTCGGATCTACGATTAGTTCATGCATCGATTGTTGATAAAAATGGAGAAATAGTTACTACTGCGACTGATAAAGTTACGTTTACAATTTCTGGAGAAGGAATATTGGTGGATAATGGAAAAATTGATGTAAACCCAGCAAGGATAAACAATGGTGTTGCTTCTATCTATATCAGAGCTAAAGAAAATCCAGGAAAAATTACTATAAAAGCAAGTGCAAAAGGAGTTAAAAGCGGGAGTAAAACTATTAGATCTGAAAAATTTAATGTCAATGAGATACAAAAAAATGCACAACCAATTTTTGATTATCCAATTTTAAAATTCGATATAGGAGGAAAAGAACAATTGGTAGAACACGACTGGATAGCATGGTCTGGAGCATCTGATAAAGACTTGAGTTATGTGCATAATGATATGACATTAAAAATAAGCAGTAAAGACTCTTTACATTGGCACAATACAAGTGCCGTTACAGGAGATTTAAGTTTTATATCAGCAGATGGAGTATATGTTAAAAAAGGAATGCTTACTATAGAAATCACTAATCTCCCAAAAGGGAATTATTTTTTAGAAACTTACCATCACGTAACTAAAAATAATACTAAGCTTGTTAATGATATAGAAGTGACTATAAAAGATAGTACAGGAATGGTAGTAAAAAAAGCAGACGATCATATTGTAAAATATTATTCCAATACCTCAACAGGAGAGCGTAAACCATTACATATAAAATCATTTTTCGAATGCGAAGAGAAGAATCATTCAATTACAATAACATTTAAAAATCTAGATAAAGAAGGAGAGATGTGGCTTAATGGGTTAGTCTTAAAAAGAAAGTGAAATTAATTTTTTAATATGTTTTTAAATAAATAGAGCATAAAATTTTTACTTAAACTACTGCTTTTAATTACACGTATGTGCTGTAAAACAGCTGATAACAATCAATTCATAACAATAAATTATGATGATTCTGCTGTTATGTATGAAGGGCGTATTGGAAAAAATGAAATCAAAGAAACTTCAGAAATATATTGGTCAGGTTCTTCTATAAAAGTTAATTTCGAAGGCACAGTAGTAAAAGTCCTCTTATACGATTTATAACTAAAAATTTCGCATATTCATCGTTTCTTTTCTTTCTACTTCGTTTAACCCGCTTTATGCAATAGAAAATTTATTACATCTTGTAGCTACCGCAAATACTAACGCTTCACTGCGTTTTTTAATTTCACCATAGCCGTGCTATGCAAAAATTAAGAAAACACTAGTATTTCTTGCAACTACAAGCTTCTTGACAACCTTCTATTACATAAAGCGGGTTTAAAAAATAAACCGTAGCTATAGCTATGCTTGATTTTTTTACCTTGCATAAAGAAAAAATAATTCAATGAATTTATATGAATTTTTTAATCACAAATCGTATTAGAAGATCATCATGGAACAAACTATTTTAATATCCCTGTTGATGGAGAAAAAACAAAGGTTTTAAAATTAAAAAAAGGGAAACATGAGTATATTTTAGCTCAAAACCTTATGTAGGTTTCCCTAAAAATGGGGAAGCCTACAACATCATAAAAGAGACGCTCATATAGCTAAATAAACACTACCTAAAATACAAGTTTTTTATATAATTCAAATAGTGGAGATCGTTTATTCTGATTTAAATTCAAATACAGAAGATTTTGTTGAATTTCCATGTTGATCCATAGTAACTACCTGCCAATAATACACTGTATTGGATTGTAATTGAACATCAGTAATACTGGTATCAGTAAGAGTATTGAGCAATGTAGCTGGTGGGTTATCAGTCCCTATAAACACTTCATAGCCATTGATATCATTATCAGCATCACTTCCTTTCCATACTAAGTCAATGGTATCTGTACTAACCGTTAATCCCATTGGAGGGCTAACAAGCTCAGCTGGAAAAGGCGCATAATTTTCTACACCAGGTCCAGCATTATAGAAGTTCCATGTCTCACTTTGTGCTACTTGTGTTGATCCATTAGTTTTAGAAATAACTTTCCAAGAATATGGAACACCTCTTTGTAAAGTAATAGCTACTTCAGTGGTTGTGCTATCAAAAGTTTCTAGCGTATTCGTATTTAGGTTATTTAATGAAACTGTATAACGAGTAGTGTTCTCTGAGGCGTTCCACTCGAAAGTAACTTTACTTTCAGTTTCCGAAAGTATCTCTCCTTGATTACACTCAGCGTCTTTTAAAGGAAATACTAATGTAGCTGCTTCTGGGCTAATAATTGGAGGAGTATCATCACTACCTCCGCCTCCACAACCATAAAATGATGCTATGGTTAAAACTAATAGTATGTATATCTTGATATTCATATTTCTTATCTTTTGTAAAAATTATTCTTTAATAAATTGTTTGTGGATTGTTGTACTTGGAGTAGTTATTTTAATAAAATAACTACCTATAGATAAATCAGAAGTATATACTACCATAGTAGAAGCTGATTTTTGTTGTCCTTGTGATATTAATTTACCTTGAAAAGAGTATATCTCCCACATTATATCTTCGGATTTTATATCAAAAACATTAATGTTTAATTGATTCTGAACTGGATTAGGGTGGATATAAATACCATTACCTATAGTAATATTCTCTTTGTATTTCCCCTGACAATCAATAGTTGTACTTACGGTTAAATTATTTGAGCCATTGCTAAGAGCTAATGTAATTGTATTTTTTTCAGTAACTGTAACAATTCCGTTTAATTCTATTCGATATAATTCACCGCCACTTAAATCAAGTTCTAATTTCTTTTCAGAAGTAAGTACTCTCGAGGATACTTTTAAATTATCAGGAGCGCTTATCACTACCTGAAAGCATTGTTCATAATCTGGTTCTTCGGTAATTGTGATACAGATAGTATACGTGCCTTCTGATAGTTGCTCGAATAAAACATCGGTAGTAAAAGTTTTACTTTCATTATTTTCCTGAATAGTAGCTGTATAATTATGATTCTCATTGGCTTGAATAGCGACACTACCATTCCCTGTATTTTGACAGCTTTCTCCTGTTCCAAGTACAGTAAAATTATCTGTAGGTAACGTAAAAATAGTACAGCCATCACTATTTACAGTATCATCTGCTGGAGTATTAGGACAAAGGTCATTAGCATCGCTAACACCATCTCCATCAGAATCCTCACTCGGTAGTAGGATACAATCTTCTCCAGGTAACCCATAGCATCCTAGTCCAGTAGGCCCTAACTGAGGATTCCAGTCTATACCAGCTACCCAGTCATCACCTCCAAACTCATACGCTCCTACATCTGGGTTCGCACCAGTAAATCCATCAGTAATACCAGTAATTTCTCTTCCTGCATCGATAGGAGAAGATCCACTTGCCAATGTAAATGCTCCATTTGCAGCATTAGTAAATACCTCTGGTCCTACAACTAAATTATTTTGTTTATCTGATTGCGGTTCCCATTTATCATTATCTCCGAGATTATTCCATACTTTAACATTAGAAAAGGAAGTGCCTTCTTTATGCCAAGCTCCCATAACCTCAGAATTATTAATAAGTGTATTGTTAAATATATCTAGGTCTTTTCCATTCCAATTGATTTGTACTCCAGTCCATTCTGTATTCCATACCACATTATGATGTACAGAAAAAGCTTCTGCATCATTATCTAAATAAATCCCAGTAGCTTTAAACTTATCTCCTCTAGAGGCAATATCGTGAAACCAATTATGGTGTATTTCAGTGTTTTGAGGACCTCCTACGGTGTAAAAAGTTCCACAATCATCATTGATTAAATTACTTTTATAAACATCATTATATGCTATCTCACATCGGTTTCCATTAAAATTAATACCATCTCTACCTCCATTAAATATGGTGTTTCCAATAATTTTATTATCGTCTCCTCCTCTTGCAATCAGAGGAGCATCATAAGATCCTAAATAATCAAAATCGTGAATAGAAGAATTTTTTAACTCATTAAAACTACCTCCCAATTTAACTCCAGTAGCTGCACCAAATGCAATTTCACATTTTTCGATAATATTACGAGTACCATTGACTTCTAAACTAGGTTTATTTGCAGAAAATCCTGTAAAAATACCTTGAGTATGATTTCCGTAAAAAGAAGATACTCCATATAATATATTATTATTAGAATTCATTTTTAGTTCTATAGCTCCTCCAAATACAGCTAAATTTCTAACTTCAATATAGCTTCTACTATTAAGATCAATGGTTAATCTTCTTTTTCGCATTTTTACTTGATTATCCTGAGGAGCAGTTCCATTAGGTAATTGAACAAAAAGTTCCTGAGTAGTTTCGTTAAACCACCATTCATTTTGATAATCCAAAGCATCTTTTACGCCTTCTAAGTAAAAATCTCCAAAATCTCCAGGCGCATGAAAAGTACGTATCCATGTAGGATTTTTATTTAATTCGAAAGTAACTCTACCAGAAGAGCTACCTGTTATAAATGCTTTCCAAGCAATCCATCCAGATCCTGGTTTATCTCCATAAAAAAACACAGATCCTCCAGTCCAATCTATTGCAGGTATTTCTGTAGATTCCAAAAAAGCATTATTGATAATTTCTGGTGTACTTCCTCCTGTATTCCTTTTAGAATTTAACGTAAATGGCTTACCATCTTCATTATTTGGCCATCTAGCTAAATCTAATGCTATATCTCCATTCATTACAAAATTATCTTGTCCTAATGATGTAAAATCAATAACTGTTTTGTAAATAGCACCAGAGTCATTAGTCCAGCCACTAAGAGATTGCATAGCAGAAATAATCACTTTTTCGCCAGTAAATGATTGAAAAATAATTGGACTACCAGCAGTACCAGAATTTGCAGGTCGTAATGTTTCTTCATAAGTCCCTTCTCTAATAAACACAGTATCCCCTGCAACAGCTTCTGAAGCAGCTTTAGTAATCGTTAGAAATGGACTATCAATCGTTCCAGTATTTGTATCACTTCCGTTCTTTGCCACATAGATATCTCTTGCCGTTATCTTTAATGAAGCAATGACACAAAATAACACATATACAATTGTATGAGCTCTCATAAGATTTTTTTTACAAAAATATCAGTAAAAAGCTATTATATTGAAGACTTATGATTCTAAAGAAATAACAAATGGTTATTTCTTTAAAAAAAATCAACTTATCTAAACTGTAAATATAGGCTTAAAAAGAATCTATACTTCCTTTTTTTTTAAAATAACCATTTGTTCTATTGTTTGGATCATTCGTGATTTTCGATACTATATAAAAACATGACTTTTACATATGAAGTGAATTAAATTTTTTTATTCTAGTGAATTTACCTGACGGCAGATAAATGATAGTATTTTTTATAGTGAATTAAAAAAGTATAAACCACTTCAAATAATTTAGTGTTCTGTGTAATAAAATATATAATTTATGATTGTAAGAAAAACCACTTTTTTGATTACTTATTTTTTTTGTATGCTACTTTTGATATCTTGTGGATCAGATAAAAATAAAAATATAGCTCAGAAATCTCCTGTTCTTGAAGTAATCGACACGCTACAAAAAAAATATCAACCCAATTGGGAGTCTATAAAAAAGAATTATAAAGATCCTGAGTGGTTTAATGATCAAAAATTTGGGATTTTTATTCATTGGGGAGCATATAGTGTTCCAGCTTATGGTTCAGAATGGTATCCAAGACAAATGTATATGGATAGTGCTAATTTTAGTGCAGGTCTAGAACATTATTATGATGGCCCGACAAAAGAGTTTAAACATCACAAAAAGGAATGGGGAGATCATAAAAAATTTGGTTATAAAGACTTTATTCCGATGTTTAAAGGAGAAAAATTTGATGCATCCGAATGGATAAATTTGTTTAAAAAATCTGGCGCAAAATATGTAATCCCAGTAGCAGATCACCATGATGGTTTTGCAATGTATAAATCTAGTACTACTCGATGGAATGCTTTTGATATGGGACCTAAACGAGATGTTCTAGGAGAATTATTTAAAGAAGGGCGTGACAAAGGTTTGATTATGGGAACATCCTCGCACTTTGCTTTTAATTGGTCTTTTTATAATAAAAAAGATCATTTTGATACAGTAGATCCCGAATATGCAGATTTATATAGTTCTAAAGGAAAAAATCTTAAAGAACCTGTTTCAAAAAAATTCAAAGAAAGATGGTGGTTGCGTATAAAAGACATTATTGACAATTACCAACCTGATATATTGTGGCTAGATTTTTATGTTGATATTCCAGATTTTGCAGAATATAGACCAAAATTGGCTGCATATTATTATAATAAAGGTATTGAATGGGATAAAGAAGTAGTCCTACAAGACAAAAATTTTAGCCATGAAGCTTTTCCAGAAGGGACAGTCATTTATGATCTAGAAAGAGGAAAACTACCTGGTATCAGAAAATTGCCTTGGCAAACAGATACTTCTATTGGCAAAAACTCATGGAGTCACGTGATTAATTGGGAATCTAAAAACGCAAATCAATTAATCGATGATCTTGTAGATATAGTGAGTAAAAATGGAAATTTATTGTTAAACGTAGGGCCAAAATCAGATGGAACAATCCCACAAGATCAACAACAAATTCTATTAGAAATAGGAAGTTGGTTACAAACTAATGGAGAAGCTATATACGATACAAAATATTGGAAAACTTTTGGAGAAGGACCTACTAAAGTAGAAAAAGGACATCATTCAGAAAAAAACAACAAAGGCTTTACCGGTAAGGACATTAGATTTACACATAAAGATAGTACCCTTTATGCTATTATGATGGCTTGGCCTAAAGATGGAAAACTAACTATTAAATCTTTAGGAAAAAAATCTATACATGCTAAAGACATAACAATTAAAAAAATGAGATTATTAGGTAGTGATGCCAAATTGAAGTGGTCTCAGAAAGAAGATGAATTACATGTAGACCTCCCTAAGCAACAAGTTGGTAGCCATGCACATACTGTTGCTATAGATTTTTAAATAGATACTATAGTTAGCTATAAATACTACAGATGAAATACATTGTTTGCCAACAACCAGGAGAATTTTTACTAAAAGAAAAAGAAGCTCCGACTCCAAATAAAAATGAAGCTCTTTTAGCGGTCAAAAAAGTTGGAATTTGCGGCACCGATTTACACGCATATTCAGGAAATCAAGCTTTTTTTAGTTATCCAAGAATTTTAGGACACGAATTAGCTTCTGAAGTTTTAGAAATTGGAGAGAACCCAAGAGGTATCAAAAAAGGCGATAAAGTAGTGATCATGCCTTATATAAGTTGTGGGAAATGTATCGCCTGTAGAAAAGGAAAAACAAACTGCTGTACCAATATAGAGGTTCTTGGAGTACATACAGATGGAGGGATGCAAGAACAAATTACAGTAAGAGTTGATTTATTACTTCCTGCTAATGATTTATCTTATAGCGAAATGGCAATTGTAGAACCGTTAGCTATAGGAGCACACGCTATTAGAAGAGCAAACCTACAATTAGGAGAGTATGTAGTCGTTGTAGGATGTGGCCCGATAGGAATAGGAATGGTTAAATTAGCTCAGATAGCAGGAGCTAAGGTTATCGCATTAGATATGAATAATGATCGATTGGATTATGCTAAAAATGAAATCGGAGCTGATTATATAGTTAATGTTACAGATGATCCTGTTTCTAAAGTCTCAGAAATAACAAGTGGCGATATGGCAACAGCCGTTTTTGATGCTACAGGTCATAAAGGAGCATTAGAATCTGGACCTGATTATATGGCTCACGGTGGGCGATATGTACTTGTTGGACTTTCTAAAGGAGCACTACAGTTTACACATCCTAAGATACACGCCAAAGAATCTACTATTATGTGTAGCCGTAATGCAACACTAGAAGATTTTGAACATGTTATCAATGTTTTGTCACAATTCCCTACAAATTCTTTTGTAACCCATACCGTTAATTATACAGAAATGATTGCTAATTTTGATAGTTGGACAAAACCAGAAACAGGAGTTATAAAAGCCACTGTAGATTTTTAATCATAAAATAATTATAAATGAATTCCCGAAAATGATAGCAAAGAGTTATGTCCAGATAGATATAAAAGACAATATTATTGTAGCCATCGATGCATTGCCTAAAAATACTTTTATTGATATCGCAGACAATACTTTTACCTTAAAAGAAAATATTAAACAAAAACATAAATTCGCATTGCATAATTTTGCTATCGACGATGAAATCTATATGTATGGAGTCTTGATAGGTAAAGCAATTAAGAATATAAAACAAGGAGAAGCAATTACAACTCAGAATATAAAACATGCGTCTTCTCAATTTAATACTGCTCAATCAAAATACCAATGGAATGCCCCTGATATAACTACATTTAAAGATAAAACTTTTAAAGGGTACCATAGACAAGATGGCAGTGTAGGAACTAGAAATTATTGGTTGGTCATCCCATTAACTTTTTGCGAAAATAGAAATTTAGAAATTCTTGAAAATTCTTTATTAGAAGTATTGGGGTATCAGCCCCAAAAAGGTTTTGAGATAAATACCAATATGTTAGTCGAAGCTTATAAAAAAGGAGCTTCTCGAGAAGAACTGCTACGTACATCAATTACGAGTAGCAGAGAAGTACCTACAAGAAATCGATTGTTCCCGAATGTAGATGGGATTAAATTCTTGAAACACGAAGGAGGCTGTGGAGGTATTCGGCAAGATTCAGAAACATTATGTCGTTTATTAGCTGGATATATCACTAACTCTAATGTTGCTGGAGCAACTATTTTTAGTCTAGGATGTCAGAATGCGCAAATCGAGATGTTACAAGAAGCTATTAAGGAGAAAGATGCTAATTTTTCAAAACCCATTCATTACCTCGAACAACAGCAAAGTACAAGCGAACTTAATTTTATAGAAGAAGCTGTCAAATATACGTTTACAGGTTTAATAGAAGCTAATAAAATAGAAAGAAAACCTGCTCCGATTAGCAAATTAATCTTGGGGCTAGAGTGTGGAGGATCAGATGGTTTCTCTGGAATCTCAGCAAACCCCGCATTAGGATACACTTCTGACCTTTTAACAGCACTAGGCGGAACTCCAGTTTTATCTGAGTTCCCTGAATTGAATGGTGTAGAACAGGAATTAATTAATAGATGTGTAACAAAAAAAGATGCAGAAAAGTTTGCCTCGATCATGAAAACCTATGCACAGAGAGCTGTAGAGGTAGGTTCAGGTTTTGAGAACAACCCTTCTCCCGGAAATATTAAAGATGGATTAATTACAGATGCCATGAAATCTGCAGGGGCTGCAAAAAAAGGAGGTACTTCTCCAGTAACAGCAGTATTGGATTATACAGAAAAAATAACTACTCCAGGACTAAACCTGCTTTGTACACCTGGAAATGATGTGGAAAGCACAACTGGTCTGGCAGGTAGCGGAGCCAATATGATTGTATTTACTACAGGACTAGGTACACCCACAGGAAATCCGATAGCTCCAGTGCTTAAAATGTCTAGTAACGACCAGTTGTCTCAGAAGATGGAAGATATTATTGATATAAATGCAGGATCCATTATTTCTGGAAACGATACTATAGCATCTATGGGAGAAAAAATATTAAACTATATTATTCAGGTAGCTAATGGAACTATTGAAACCAAATCAGAAAAAAAAGGACAAAATGACTTTATCCCTTGGAAACGAGGAATATCATTATAAGCTATGTTAAAAGTAACCGAAAGAGTGAAGAAATTCATGATGAAAAAAGATACTAAAACCATATCAATGATTAATAAAAAAGCACTAGAACGAGTGCTACAGTTTGGTGGAGGAAATTTTTTAAGAGCCTTTACCGATTGGATGTTTCATATCCTTAATTCTACAACAGATTTTAAGGGTAGTGTGGTCGTAGTAAAACCTACTCCAAAAGGAGATTACGTTGCTTTAAAAAAACAAAATGGACTATTTCATGTAGCCTTAGATGGTATTGAACAAGGTAAATTGGTCTCAGATGTAGTATTAGTAGAGAGTATTAGCCGAGTAATACATCCATATACACAATGGGATGAATACTTAGAATCAGCAGAAAACCCCGAAATGCGCTTTATTGTATCTAATACTACCGAAGCAGGCATACAATTTTCCTCCTCTGATAAATTGCAAGATAATCCTCCAAAAGAGTTTCCTGCTAAATTGACGGTATGGTTATATCATAGGTTTCAGTATTTTGATGGCACTAGTGATAAAGGGTGTATCATACTTCCTTGCGAACTTATCGAGCACAATGGAGATACCCTAAAATCTGTTGTTATTCAATATGCTAAACATTGGAAATTAGGAGTCAAATTTATTTCTTGGATCAATAATCATAACTATTTCTGTAATACATTAGTAGATCGTATTGTCTCAGGATATCCTACAGAAAGAGTAGAAGAAATCAGAAAACAAATAGATTTTGAAGATCAATTGGTAGTCGCAGGAGAACACTATCATAGTTGGATTATCCAAGGAAACGATTCTATTAAAAAAGAGCTGCCATTTCAGAAAGCAGGTTTAAATGTAAAGTTTGTGGATGATATTACAGACTATAGAGAAATGAAAGTACGAATTCTAAATGGAGCACATACAGCTATGGTACCTGTTGGATATCTATCAGGAGTTCGAACTGTAAAAGAGGCCATGGATGATCTAGAAGTGAGTGCTTTTATAGAAGAAGTACTTTCAGAAGAGATTATGATGACTCTTAAGAATTTCGATCCACAAGAACTAAAAGCTTTTGTAAATGATACACTAGATAGATTTAGAAATCCAACATTACAACATTTTTTGATTAGCATAGCGCTTAACAGTACTTCAAAATTTGTAGCACGCCTACTACCAACGCTCAAAGAGTATGTTATCGAACACAAACAGTTGCCGAAACGTATAGTATTTGCATTTTCTTGTGTACTAAGAATGTATAAAGGAGAATATAATAATGAAAATATTAATTTAAATGACAATACTGCTACACTGGAATTTTTCAGAAAAAACTGGAAACAAAAGGAAAATGGACTTATTTCTTTTGAAGAACTGGCTTTAGTTGTTCTTAAAAACACAAATATCTGGGGCGAAGATCTTACGGAAATAGCAGGATTGTCTGTAGCCGTATCTCAAAACCTCCAGCATATTGAACAGTTAGGAGTTAGAGCAACATTAAAAAAATATTAGATCATAAAATTAGCGTATGACCATAGATTCACATCAACATTTTTGGCAATATCATCCTGTAAAGCATAGTTGGATTAATGAGGATATGCAAATATTACAACAAGATTATCTACCAGAAAATCTTTATCAGATATATCAACAAAATGGAATAGACGGATGCATAGCAGTTCAGGCAGATCAATCTGAGGCTGAGACTGATTTTTTATTGGATCTCGCAAAAAATAATCCCTTTATCAAAGGAATTGTTGGATGGGTTGATTTACGCTCAGAAAACCTAGAAAAACGTTTACAGCATTATGCGCAATATGATCTAATAAAAGGGTTTAGACACGTAGTACAAGATGAACCTGATCCTAATTTTATAATAGGAACGCAATTTAAGAAAGGGATTGCATTACTCCTAGAATATGGATTCGCCTATGATATCTTAGTATTCCCATCACAACTTGAAGCGACCTTACAATTGATTGAAGAATTTCCAGAACATCGTTTTGT
This sequence comes from uncultured Aquimarina sp., assembly GCA_947493495.1. GTDB lineage: Bacteria > Bacteroidota > Bacteroidia > Flavobacteriales > Flavobacteriaceae > Aquimarina. The sequence continues at coordinate 13,064 of CANLRN010000051.1, read as the reverse complement.
AATTGATCATATCGCAAAACCACAAATAAAAGAAAGAGGTATAGACGATTGGGAGAAAAATATGCGTCAAATAGCAAAACATACAAATGTGTATTGCAAAATTTCTGGAATGGTTACAGAAGCCGATTGGAAAAACTGGAAATATGATGATTTCGTTCCTTATTTAGATATCGTTTTCGAAATTTTTGGAACCAATAGAATTATGTACGGTTCGGATTGGCCCGTTTGCCTTTTGGGAGGAAATTATCAATCTGTAAAAGGAATCATTGAGACTTATATCGGTACGTTTACTAACGAAGATCAACAAAAAATTATGGGAGGCAATGCAGTTGAATTTTATCAATTGCACTAAACCAAAAAATATGCTATGGATTTAAAATTAAAAGATAAAGTAGTCGTAGTTACTGGTGCTGCAGGGATTAAAGGGAGTATTGGAGAAACGATAGTACAGACATTAGCCGATGAAGGAGCAATCCCTGTGATAGTATGTAGGAACGATCGCGGATATGGATATGAAAAAGAATTACAAGAAAGAGGTATCAATGCTATTTTTGTAAAGACAGATCTTTCTGATGCCAATCAAATTGAAATGGCTGCAAAAAAGATTGGAGATACCTATGGTAGAATAGATGCTTTGATCAATAATGTAGGTGTCAATGATGGAGCAGGATTAGATGCTTCTATTGCTGATTTTATGTATTCACTTAAGCTCAATATGGTAAGCTTTTTTGCAATGACTAAATTTTGTCTTCCTTACATTAAAAAAGCAAAAGGAAATATTCTAAACATTGGTTCTAAAGTAGCATTAACAGGGCAAGGAGGCACTTCAGGATATGCCGCATCTAAGGGAGGTGTACTAGGATTAACAAGAGAATGGGCAGTCGATCTAATTAAAGATGGAATCCGATCCAATGCAATTGTGATTGCAGAGAGTTGGACACCTGCCTATGATAATTGGATCAAAACCCTAGAGAACGGCGAAGAGAAACTACAAGCTATTGTAAAGAAAATCCCCTTAGAAAACCGTATGACGTCTCCACAAGAGATTGCCGATACCTGTCTTTTTGTAATCTCAGAAAAATCATCACATACTACTGGTCAATTCATTACGATAGATGGTGGATATGTTCATCTGGACAGAGCCTTATTAACCGAATAAATCACTATTATTAAACCTTAACTACATCTAATAAATTATGGAAAATATTAAAAAAACTCCTATTGTAAATAAAGAATTACTTGTTCCTTTTATTGTTATAACAACTCTTTTTGCTTTATGGGGGTTTGCTAATGATGTTACTAATCCGATGGTTACTGCTTTCAAAAAAGTAATGCCGGAACTGAGTTGGTTCCAAGCCTATCTGGTTCAGTTTGCATTTTATTTTGGATATGGGTGTATGGCATTGCCTGCTGCCTTATTCATCAGGTGGAAAAGTTATAAATCTGGAATAATCCTTGGATTAATATTATATGCATTTGGAGCATTTATGTTTTTTCCTGCTTCTAATTTAGAGAGTTATGGTTTCTTCCTGTTATCACTCTATATAATCACCTGCGGTTTAGCTTTACTAGAAACCACATCAAACCCTTTGATTCTATCTCTTGGAGCAAAGGAGACCGCCACTCAACGATTAAACCTAGCTCAATCTTTTAATCCTATCGGGTCTTTATCAGGTATGATGATTGCTCAATTTGTGGTGCTGGGACAAATACAATCTGCTAAATATAATGAAGAATCTTATGCGGCTCTTGACCAAGTAGCAAAAGCATCTATAAAAACTGAAGATCTCAGTATCATAAGTTATCCTTATTTAGGTATTGGTGTAGTGGTTTTGATTATTTTGGGATTGGTTTTAGTTACAAAAATTCCAACGGTACAAGAACAAGTATCCTTAACTTTTAAAGAATCTATCAAAAAAATATTTGCTAAAAAAGCCTTTTTCCCTGGTGTTATTGCTCAAATGTTTTATGTAGGTGCTCAAATCATGTGCTGGACAGCAATATACCAGTATGTACAGTATATCAATGAAACCGGAGCTGCGGGTAGAGAATTAAATGCCACCTATTGGAATATGATCGCTATGGGGATATTCCTAGGAGGTCGTTTTCTCGGTACTGCATTATTAAGTAAACTCAAAGCCCCCAGACTACTTTCGTTATTTGCATTATTGGCAATTATTTGTTGTACAGGGGCTATCTTAATGCCAGGGATGCCTGGGTTGATATCATTAGTTAGCATTTCTGTTTTTATGTCTATTATGTTTCCTACGATCTATGGTATTGCACTAAAAGATATGGGAGATGAAGCAAAAGTAGGTTCTGCATTTTTGGTAATGGCAATTGTAGGAGGAGCTATTTTTCCACCAATTCAAGGTTTGATCATTGATATAGGAGGAGATCAGTTAGCAGACACCTTAATTCTTGGAGTTCCTGAAGTGAAATTCTCCTTCATTATGCCACTAATATGTGTTGCAGTAGTAGGGTTATACGGTTTGTATGTTTCTAAAATTCAAAAAAACAGTTAAAAATGAATACCAAAAGATATTGTCTCTCCTGTGATCTAAAGGATGATCCTAAGCTGATTGAGGAATATAAAAAACACCATGCTGCAGGAAATGCGTGGCCTGAGATTACGAAGAGTATTAAAGATGCTGGTATTGTAGATATGCAAATTTATCTTACCGGAAATCGACTGTTTATGATTATGGAAGTGGATGATGATACTTTTGATCCTGAAAAAAAAGCAGCTATGGATGCTGAGAATCCAAAGGTTAACGAATGGGAAACGTTAATGGATACTTTTCAGCAGAGATTACCCTGGGCAGAAAATGATGAAAAATGGGTGGCGATGGAACAAATATTCAAATTATAACAGTATTGCTTATTTTAAAACAAGATATCAACCAACTAAAAACCAAGCACATGAATCTAATTAAATTTCCAATAATATCCTGGTTATTAGTACTAACCATATGCTTATCCTGCTCAGAAAGGATTGTGGTAACACCAGCTGTTGCAGATCAAAATTTTAATAAAGATTGGCTTTTTAATAAAGGAGCTGTCACAGGAGGAGAAACTATTGGTTTAGATGATTCTAAATGGCGCACCCTAAATTTACCACATGATTGGGCGATCGAAGGGCCTTTTGATAAAAAATACAATGCTAGAACTGGAGGGCTTCCGGTTCATGGTATCGGATGGTATCGGAAACATTTTACTATAGACAAAAAACATCAGAGCCAACAGGTTTCGATAGAATTTGATGGCGCTATGAATAATGCCAAAGTATGGCTTAATGGAACGTATGTAGGCGAAAGACCTTATGGATATATCGGTTTTGAATTGGATCTAACACCGCATATCAAATTTGGAGAAGAGAATATCATTGCTGTTCAATTATCACCAGAAGACCTAGCGGCAAGATGGTATACGGGAGCAGGAATCTATCGAAATGTCAGGCTGAAAATTAACAATGCAATTCATATTCCTCAATGGGGAACGTATATCACTACACCAAAAGTAACAGCTCAGCAGACAACTGTTAGTATCGAAACCAAAGTAAAAAACACAGGGACACCTTCTAACATTACATTAGAAAGCATTATAAAAGACGCTAACGGAACTATAGTAGGTACTACTTCATCTCCTGTGACATTAGCACAAGGGACAGAAGAAGCTATCACACAAACTGTAGAAATAGCAAATCCTACCCTTTGGGATATTGATACTCCATATATTTATACAGTAGAAAGTAAGCTAAAAACTGATACAAACCTCATCGATTCTTATGAAAGTACTTTTGGAGTTCGTTCTATCCGTTTTGATGCGAATAAAGGTTTTTTCTTAAATGATGCTCCAGTAGAATTGAACGGAGTCTGTATGCACCATGATCAGGGAGCATTGGGAGCAGCTATAAGTTATCGAGCAAAAGAAAGGCAGATGCAAATCATGAAAGATATGGGCGTAAATGCATTGAGAACAAGTCATAATCCACCCTCTCCAGAACTATTAGAAGTTTGTGATCGTCTTGGGATTGTTGTTATTGTAGAAGCTTTTGATGAGTGGAAAAAAGGAAAAGTGCCTAATGGATATAATAAATACTTTGACCAATGGCACGAAAGAGATTTACGAGATATGATCAAAAGAGATCGCAATCATCCTTCAGTCATTATGTGGAGTATTGGAAATGAAATTTTAGAACAAGGAGAAAAAGAGGGTTGGAAACTTACAAAACATCTTAATGATATTTGCCACGATGAAGATAACACCAGACCTACTACTATTGGATTTAATTATTACCCAGCTCCTTTTGTTAATAAATTAGCGTATCAAGTAGATATTGTAGGGATCAATTATCACCCTGCCAATTACGCAGAAATTAGAGAACAAAACCCCGAAATGATTATTTATGGATCTGAAACCTCATCGCAAACCAGTAGCCGAGGGGAATATCAATTCCCTATACAAGCATTACATCAAAAAGAGACGGGACACGTATCCAGTTATGATGTGAATACTGGACCTGTATGGGCATATCCTCCTGATGTAGAATTCGATTTTCAGGAACAAAACCCTTTTTCACTGGGAGAATTTATCTGGACAGGCTTTGATTATCTTGGAGAACCTACTCCATATGGAGGAAGAGATAACTCTACCGATGGGTATTGGAATGCTGATTGGCCTTCAAAATCATCGTACTTTGCTCCAGTGGACCTTTGTGGTTTCCCTAAAGATCGATATTATTTATACCAAAGTCAATGGACATCTGAACCTATGGTTCACGTATTACCACATTGGAACTGGGAAGGAAAAGAAGGCACTAATATTCCTGTATATTCTTATACTAATTGTGATGAAGTAGAGCTATTTGTCAATGGAAAATCCTTTGGTAAAAAAATAAAAGGAGTAGACACTACAGAACTCCCGGCAGAATTTCATGGATTCAAAAAAGGGAAGTACACCTCTAAATATAGAGTCTCGTGGGATGTACCTTATCAACCAGGAAGTATTAAAGTTATTGGATATAAAAATGGTAAAGCAGTTGTAGAAAAAGAGATCAAAACTGCAGGCGCTCCTGCCAATATAAAATTAATTGCCGATAGAACCGAGATTAATGCTGATGGAGAAGACCTTTCTTTCATTACCATACGAATCGAGGATGCATCTGGAAACCTATGTCCCAAAGCAAATAACAACATACAATTCGATGTATCAGGTGCAGGAATACTGGCTGCCGTAGGAAATGGGGATCAAACCTCTTTAGAATCTTTTCAGGCTAATCATAGAAAAGCATTTAATGGATTATGTCAGTTGATTGTTAGCGCTAAAGAAAAACCTGGTGAGATTACGATAAAAGCCACTGTTGATGGTTTAGAAGCTCAAACAATTGTACTTCAATCAAAATAGATGGGTGCTTGCTGATGCTATAAATGATATCAATTAATGAACTAGATCTAACGATGATAAGATACAACCTTCAATTAACCTTGATTTCCTTTTTATGTTTAGTTTCATGCTGTTTTTCTAAAGAGTATAATGTCCTCGATTTTGGTGCAGTAGGAAATGGAATCCATAAAGATACAGAGGCGGTCCAGAAAGCAATAGATACTGCTACAAAAAATGGAGGCGGTACGGTACTAATTCCTGCTGGTAAAAAAATACTCATCGGAACTATTTTTTTAAAAAACTTCATCACGCTTCGTATAGAAAATGGAGCAACCCTCATAGGAAGTCCTGATATCGAAGATTATTCTGATAAGACCCATAAAAATATGTATAAAAACGAACCGCATATGGATCGTTGTCTGATTTTTGCAGATGGAGTTACTTCTATACATATTGAAGGATATGGTACTATCGACGGGAATGGATATCCTAAAAATTTTAACAAAAAAACGGGACGCCCAATGCTCATTCGATTTATGAATAGTACGGATATCCATATAAGAGATGTGCAGATTATTAATCCTGCAGCCTGGACTTCTGCATTTTTATATTGTAAAGAAATTGTTGTGGATGGAATCAAGATTCATAGTAGAGTTAATCATAATGGAGATGGACTGGATTTTGATGGATGTTCTAATGTACGTGTATCAAATAGCTCCTTTAATACTAGTGATGATTCTATCTGTTTACAGGCTTCACAACCTAGCATTCCGTGCAAAAATGTAGTGATTACCAATTGTATTTTCCAAAGTAAATGGGCGGGTATGCGAATCGGGCTTTTATCCAGAGGAGATTTTGAGTCTGTAACCGTTAATAACTGTACCTTTAATGATATTGATGATGCTGGATTAAAAATACAAATGAATGAAGGCGGAGAGATGAAAAATATGGTATTCTCTAATCTGATTATGAAAAATGTTCCTCGACCTATTTTTATGACTTTTGCACAACAAAAAGCTTGTGTAGATGCTCCTGAAGAAATGTACCCTATGAAGTCCATGCATAATTTTATATTCAGTAATATGATCATAGACAATCGCGAACTGGATAAGGATGCTGGTATTTTTATAACAGGGATAACGGATCACTATATAGAAAACATAACACTTTCTAATATTAGAATGACCGTTTCTGGAGAAGGAACTGCAGAAGATGCTAAAAAAACAGCTCTCAAAGAATATACACTTGATGTCTTAAAAGATTGGTGGCCAGAGTTTCATCTCGTAGGCACGTTGCCTTCATATGGTATCTATGCACGACATGTTAAAGGACTAAATCTTGATAATATACAGCTAAATACCATAAAAAAAGATGCCAGACTACCCATTATTTTTGATGATGTCATAGATGGGAAGGTTTCTAATACGTATGCTAATCAGAAACCAATTACTAATAATTTGATTAAAAGAAATAACGAATGAATTTTAGACCTACTATCTTTATTTGTGGAATCCTCTTCGTGATTATTTCCTGTACTGATGCTTCAAAAAAAGGACAATTTGATGTTCGTGATTTTGGAGCTATTGGCGATAGTATAAAAATAAACACGGATGCTATTCAAAAAGCAATTGATATTTGCCATCAAAAAGGAGGAGGTACTGTCCTTATCAAAGAAGGTGTATATATCAGTGGTACTATTTTATTAAAAAACAATGTAACCATACATGTAAACAAAGATGCCAGTTTAGTCGGAAGTTCTAATCCTATAGACTATCAGAGTATTGATACTTTTGTAGATGCTACAGGCCAAGAGCGTGGTAATTGCCTTATAGGAGCTGTAAATGCTTCAAATATTAAAATAACAGGAGATGGAACCATCGATGGAAATGGAACGGCATTTTTACATAAAAATATCGTTGCCAAGAAAAAAGAATTGGGGATTGATGATACTGATAAAAAATTTGGGGTCAATCGCCCTTTCTTATTGCGTTTTGTAAAATCATCAGCTATTACTCTAAAAGATATACAATTACGTCAACCCGCCGCCTGGACCTGCCATTTCTACCAATCTCATGATATTGTAGTTGACAACATCTCTATCTATAGCCATGCGCATCATAATAATGATGGCATTGATCTGGATTCCAGTTTTAATGCTAACATCAAAAACTGTTCAATTGATACAGGGGATGATGCCATTTGTTTTAAAACCACAAGCCCATTACCTACCCATACAATTAAAGTAACTAATTGTACACTAAAAAGTGAATGGGGAGCCTTAAAATTTGGAACAGAGTCTATGGGCGATTTTTATAATATCCAAATTAAAGATTGCCAGATCAGAGATACACGTGGTGGAGGCATTAAAATATTGAGTGTAGATGGAGCTAATATTCATGATATTGATATTGATGGAATTAAGATGGATACTGTAGATATGCCTATTTTTATTCGTTTAGGAGAACGCCTTAGAACTTATAGAAATGCTCCAAAGCAACAAGTAGGGTCCATACATAATATAATGATAAAGAATATAACAGGAACTACACGAAATCTGGAAACATCTAGAGTATCTCCTCCTTCAGGAATTTTTATAACTGGAACACCCAATCATAAAATAGGAAGGATACAACTTCAAAATATTGATATCACACTGCCTGGTAGTGCTACTTCTTCTGACATCAAAGAGGTCAGTGAACAAATTGACAAATATCCAGAATACAGTTTTTTTGAAGTATTACCAGGGTATGGCCTTTTTGGGAGACACATAAAACAGCTCGAAATGGCTGATCTAAATTTCGATATTAAAAATCCGGATCACAGAGCTCCTATTGTATTAAATGATATAGAAAAAAGTAATAAAGATGGAATTGAAAGTATACAAAATAAATAAAACCATGAAGGTATTTTTAATACGAATACTGTTGTTATTAGTTTCGATAAACTCGATACAGGCGCAGAAACCTATCTCGGAAATCACTACTAAAAAACCAAATATTGTAATCATTTATACAGATGATCATAGATATACAGGAGTTCATGCGCTTGGTGGTCAACAGGTCGAAACTCCTCATATGGATAGTCTGGTAGCTGATGGCATCTCTTTTACTAACACCTATTTAATGGGAGCTTTTTCGGGAGCTACCTGTGTACCTAGCAGGGCTATGCTACTCTCTGGTAGAAATGTTTTTCAGTTAGAGGGGCAAGGACATGTAATCCCAGAAGAGCATACAACAATTGGCGAAACTTTTAAAAAAGTAGGGTATCAAACTCATATTATAGGAAAATGGCATCAGGATAATAAGGCATTAGTTCGTTCTTTTGACTCTGGAGATAAGATTATGGGAAGAGGTGTATATTTAACAGATCATTTTAGAATGCCTTTATGGGATTGGGATGAAAAAGGAGCATTTAAAAAAGAAGATGCTTATTTGCTTACTTACGAAGGAAAAGGAAAAATTAGCCGAAGATCACTGAACAAAGATGACAAAAAAGGACCTACTGGAACAGAAGAAAACGGTCCTCATACATCAGAGATTTTTGCAGAAAGCGCTTCTCAATTTATAAAAGGAGACCACAAAAAAAAGCCATTCTTATTGTATCTAGCATTTCATGCACCACACGACCCCAGACAAGCTCCCCAAGAATATCGTGAAAGGTACGATCCAAAAAAAATAACACTTCCGCCATCATATATGGGGCAGCATCCTTTTGATAATGGACATATGATATTAAGAGATGAAAAATTAGCACCCTGGCCTAGAACGAGAGCAGTAGCACAGCAACAGTTAGCTGATTATTACGCTATTATTTCTCATCTAGATACTCAGATTGGTAAAGTGCTCTCTGCGCTGAAAGAAAGTGGAGATTATGATAATACATTGATTGTTTTTGCAGGAGATAGTGGCCTAGCAGTAGGAAATCACGGATTAATCGGAAAACAAAATATATATGATGAAGACGGGGTTCACGTGCCTTTTGTGATGGCGGGAGGTGTTATAAAAGATAAAGGACGTAAAATAAACTCCTATAGTTATATCCATGATATTTTTCCTACCATATGTGACATAGCCCAAGTTGTTAAACCCAAAACTATCACAGGAAAAAGTTTGCTCCCCATTATACAAAATGAGCAAAAACAACATCGAGACTATACATACCACGCCTATAAACAGTTTCAGCGTGCTTACAGAAAAGGAGATTATAAACTGATCGAATATGTACGAGCACAAAATTTTAATAAGAACAAAGGGGAATTCCTAACAGGATCCAGAGTTACGCAACTTTTTAACTTTAAGAAAGACCCCTGGGAAACAATTGACTTGTCTTTTCAGCCACAATACAAAGAATTATTAGACACTATGAAGAAAGAAATGAAAAGTAAAGCAGTAGAAGTAGGTGATAAAAAAGAGAATGTTTACGGAGAGAAATATGATTTTTGGGATTATTATTAATCACACTTCAAAATACACCAAAGAAATTGAACATAAGCCTACTTTCTAAAACATTGGTAGTTGATATTATCTTTTCTACGGGTAGCACAAAGCAGCACAGAATAATGCTACAATGCTATACTCTTTCTTTGGTAGTTGTACATGCAAAACATCAATCCCTGAGAGTGGCTTGCAGATACCCTTGAGCGTATTCTAGACTACTGCGTAAAAAAACTAGAAGAACTGCTCTCCAGATATTATGAAAAAATCATGGTGTAGTCGGTCGTACGGATACTTACCATTTTTGATTTGAATACAAAAATTTTCACACGTTCAAATCCTAGTAATTATTTGATAATAAATTAATTATAAAATTAATAACGTGCGTAATCACTTCATTCTCTCATTAAGAATTTTTTAAATTTCTTAATGTTCGTTTCATCCGTATCTATGGTTTTCGTTGAATTTATTGAGTGCTTCCAGTATTGATGAACCTGAAGCTTTTTCAACCTCTTTTCCTTCATCATCAAACAAAATAGCGGAAACTAATTTATTTACGCCATCTTTTACAATACAAGGTATTTGGCTTACATTTTCTGAATTTATGCTATCTTTTTTCATATTCATAATGATTTATACAAAATAACTGTGTTATAAAGTTGTTCCTTTTTGATCTCATACTAACCATTAGCATTTATAAAAAATTAGCATTAAAATAACCTCTCTGTCTTATAAATACTATATCTTACAATTGAATTATATGAGATGTCTTTTTTTTTGAGCAATATCATTTCTGATTTAGAAATTACCCCCTCACGTTTGCTCTGTTCATTCGAGTATTTCTAAAATTGCATTGGAGTCAAATTCTCTGTTTTTTAGTCTAAAAAACTTCTTTTACTATTTTTTTAAGAACAAGGTGTGATTAACATTCTTATTTCCTTCTAATTGATACCGTAGGATATAAGACCCTATACTTAAATCAGAAATATCTACAGTGTTACTATTTTTATAAGATCTAATAACTTTCCCTTTAGTATCATGAATTACTATTGAATTTATAGCAGAGTTAGATCTTGTTTTGAGGTTAATCAAATCTGTTGCTGGATTAGGATACAAAATAAGCTCATCGCTAAAAACACTTTCTACATCATCAATAGATAATACCCGTTCATTCATAAGTGCCTGAAGGCTTTTGAATACATTGAGTCTTCCTCCGGTTACCGTAATACCATCCAAACTAGTATTAGGATCCGTATTATCAAGAATATAACTTTTTACTTTTCTTGCAGCTTCTTCAGGATCATTTATAGCTAGATTAGCAAAATCTGTACTTGGAGCCGAGTACAATAAAGCAATAGTTCCTGTGACATGAGGAGTAGCTCCAGACGTTCCTCCAAAGGGAGCATAACCACTCCCAGAAGCAACAGTATAGGCTCCTTCTCCTGGAGCTCCTAAATCTATGGTTTCTGCTCCATAACCTGCTTCTTTAAACTTAACATCATTTTGATCCATATTTGTTACAGAAATAAGGAATTCACTAGGACAAGAAGTAGGTAAATCCCCTACCACATCTACATTATCCTCTTCATTGGTAGTAGCTCCTGCGTTTAGGATTCCATTTTTCCCTAATGCATCGTATAATTCGCACCACAATGGAGCATCTTCAGGTTTCCCTTCAATACCAAAAGATGCATTAGTTCCAACCACGAAGGCTCCTTTGGCTCCATTGGTTTCATTATACAATTTCCTATTGTCCAAGATATAGCTATATGCTTTGATCACGGCCTCTTCAACTAGACCTACATTTAGATCTTCATTTTCATCTTCAAATCCAATCTCTACAACCATTATTTTCACATCCCAATTCACTCCAGAAACACCTATACCATTATTCCCTTTGGCTCCTATAATTCCAGATACTGGTGTTCCATGACCCCCGTCTTTTATATCATCAGTATTAGTAACTACACTCCAACCTTTTACATCATCGATATACCCATTACCATCATCATCTATATTGTTGTCAGGGATTTCCTGACTATTAGTCCAAATATTGCCTACCAGATCTGGATGGTCAAACTGTATCCCATCATCAATAACAGCCACAACAATTTCATGACCATTCGCCGTGGTACCTCCTGTGGTAATGTCCCAAGCTTCATCTGCATCAATATCTTTATCATTTGCCTGAAAATATTGCCATTGCTGATCAAACTCCGTATCATTGGGAGTCGTAGATCTTCGTTTGAGAATATGGTTTACCTGTGCTGTTACCACATTTTTGTTTTTATATATTTGATGAATCATTTGATCCATTTTCATCTTTTTTTGATCAAAATTGAGCTTCCATATGTTCAAACTTTTAGAAACAAGAGTAGATTTATGCAAAGGTAAGTTTGATTTTTTAACATCTTCTAATAATGATTTTCCAGTATGATTTTCTTTCAGCTTTACCAGAATTTCTCCCGGAACATGTTTTGATTCTTGTGCTTGCCCCCAGGTATTAAACAGAATACTGATGATTAAAATAATTAGTTTCTTCATAATTTTAAGTTGTAAAGCTAAGGTTTTAAAAAATTGAGTAATTGCCTACAATTTCTATAACACTCAACGGTTGATATATAATACTCCAAACACATCAAACTCATAAAACCCTACTTCTTTTTTAAATTATCTTGACAAATGAAGGAAACAGGCGATAAAACCTGTCTATCGCCAGGTAGATAAGAGTGCAAAATGTAAATTATGTAGGTCTAAGCATTACTCGAGATGAATTCAATGTTAATTTAGTATATAGTATATTTACATAGCTGTTGACGTGCATTTGACAGAACCGAATGAAAAATAAAAAAGAACACTATTAATACTGATTTTTATAATTCCAATTGTTTTAGTTTTTACAGCAAACTATTCCATTGAAAAAAACGCTGAAAATAAAACGTTCTCAAGCTCTTCTAAAATCAAAAAAATAAAGTTGGACTTGTTCTTGGAACTTCAAAAATTTTAAAGAATGGTAGAATCAATTTATATTTTAAATATCGAGTAAACGCAACTGTAGAACTTTACAAAAAAGGGGAGATTGATTTTGTTTTGGTAAGCGGAGATAATGGAAATAAAAATTACGATGAACCTACTGATTTTAAAAATGAATTGATAAAAAAAGGAATTCCTTCAACCCGCTTTATGCAATAGAAGGTTGTCAAGAAGCTTGTAGATGCAAGAAATACTAGTGTTTTCTTAATTTTT
>CANLRN010000050.1 GCA_947493495.1 uncultured Aquimarina sp. | reverse complement strand
TTATTTCTAAATAATCATTATCGGCAATTGCAGTTGTTACGTCTGGTTGATCTACTCCTTGTAAATCAATATAACCTCCTCCTGTATTATTAGCATCCTCAGTATAACTTAAACCAGAACCAAATAACTGAGAAGAGGCACTAGTGATAAAATCACTACCTATTGTTGTCGGTGATAAAATACCAGAACCATTATCATACAATAACATCAATGGAGAAGGTGCAGGTACTGCATTTGGTGCACAACTAGTCTCCTCCACATCTAAGATACCATCATTATCATCATCCAAATCTGTAACATCGGGAATACCATCACCATCGGTATCCAAAGGTTCTAATGGATCGCGATAATCTACATCTGTATCTGTTTGAGAAGGATCTCCTACATCTGTATTTGGAGTATTTATAGATCCTCCATCTAAATCATCATTAGGATCAAAAGGTGTTCCTGATGGTGTATTTACATCATCATAAGCATCCAATAATCCATCGCCATCGATATCATTAGTATTAGTTGCTATGGTTTCGCCAGATTCTGTAACGTCTAATAATCCATCATCATCACTATCACTATCTAAATAATCTGGATTTCCTGTGCCGTCTGCATTTTGTAAACTAGGATCAAAAGGTGTAGATCCAACTGGATAAGGTAACCCTGGAAAAGGATCTGATGCACCTTGTACATTATTCACATCTGGCGCTACATAACCCACAGTAGGTTGCGCTTCGACATTATCTGGTATACCATCGTTATCACTATCTATATCTAGCGAATCTGGAATACCGTCGCCATCAAAGTCTGGACAAGCACCTCCCAAAGGTTGTATTCGAAGAATCGCCCCTCGAATAGTAGAAGAACTATTAGAAGTTCCCGTTACGCCATGTACTATCGTAAAACTTTCTTCATTTGTAAAAATACCTCTGACACTAAAGTCCAAATTCATATTTGTCGAATCAACCGTTCCAAAGTTGGTTAATCTATACATATCATCACCTCCTATGTTCGTTAGCGAAAGCTGTGATCCTACTATAATACTGTTAGGAACAGGAGCTATAAACCCTCCTATATCAGAAAAGTTAGGATTAATAGTACTTCCATCTATATCAAAGATTAAAATCTCTACTTCTGGCAATGCAAAAGGAACCCCCACTAAGTCGGTTGGAGTAACAGATCCCGATTCCACAAAACCTAAGCTAAATTCAATACGATCATTTGCAGTAGCTGTAGGATTACCTCCTAATGCTATACTAGGGGCTACTCTCGCAATTTCTGAAGGATCTGTGTTTGTTATCAATTCATAACGTAAATCATAGCTCACACCATTAAGCGTGTATACATTTGTTAACAACAATACATCGCCTACTTGAGCATTCCTATTACTCGTCCCATTTACAAGCACCCATTCTCCAATAGGATTAATAATAGGACACTCTATACTATCCAATATCCCATCATTGTCATCATCTACATCTGTTAAATCATCAATACCATCACCATCAGTATCAATAGCAAATGCAGCCCCTGTGGGGTCATCTATTTCGCTATTTTGAGCTGTATCATCTCCTAATACACCATCTGTAAGATCATAGGTAATCGTCAATACATCTTGCCCATTTATATTTTCTATTGCTTGTGAAGCACCAATAATACCAGCATCTACATAATCAAAATCAGTTGCTCCCGGGGTACTTGGCCCAAATTTACGATAAGCACTTATCTGTTGCGTGGGCAAAATCCCCCACCAATAAAATTTTATAGCTGCCGAATCGCCATTATTAACACATTGTAAAGAAAAATCTACTAAGCCTAACGGATAATCAAATGAGCCATCTTCTGCCAGAGTACTTTCTTCTACAATAGTCATATTAGAAATCCGTGTACAGCTTCCATTAGCAGGTATTGTTAACGAAGCTACTAGCGTTACATAAGTCCCATTAAGATCTAGAGTCGATGCCACATTAGGTTGCAAAGAATCCAAAATCCCATCATTATTTGCATCTCCACCATTGGGGCCAGCATTTTCAATTGCTGCATCTATACCATCTCCATCATCACAACCTGAAATAATAGTATTATTAGTAACAGCCACAACACCTCCTGTAGCATATGATGCAGCGGTAACTAAACCAACTGCATTGACAATCGTAGAAGGGTCTGCAGGATCTATACCAAATACTCCTGTATCTCCTCCATCTGCATTGGCATCTCCATAGGCCTCATTGGCATCACTACAGCCATCACCATCACTATCCAGATTTAAGTAATCTGCACTACTAGTAATATCTGTATTGGTAGGGGTGTTCCCAACTCCAGCAGAGGTAGGAATACCATCACTGCCAGTATTATCCGTATTGTTATCATCATCATCTGCACGGCCGTCATCATCTATATCAGCACCTCCTGATTCTACAACATCATAGATCCCATCATTGTCACTGTCTAAATCTAGGCAATCTTCTACTCCATCACCATCAGAATCAATAGATGCTTTGGCGCTATGAAATAAAATACCTGCCGTACCTGCAGTACCAATATTGGAAACCTCTATCCGTGAAACTTTGATACTTCGTAAATCCAAAAACAACATATTGGCTCGCGCAAAGGTATTGGCACGAATACGCTTTAAAGAAACATTTAATCCTGTCTTACCTGCTCTTGCATTTACACTACTACCAACATCTGTAAATAATGCCTTCTTAGCGCCTTTAAGAAAATTTCCTGTAGTACCTATTACATTACTGCGGACAAAAGTATTCAGGTTAGCAACCTGTCTATTATCTTTATCAAAAACTCGAATCTCATAAGACTCATCAATCTCATCTATTTTGGTAAGGGCAAATTCTACTTCTACAGGTTCTGAAAATGTCATTACCTGTACTGTCCCAACACTAGGAGAAACGTATTCTATAGGTGTATCAACTGCATATAAATCATCGTTATCTATCGTAGCCTCAGAGGTACGTACTATATCTCCAGTACCTGTCTTGGTGTACGAAATCTTGGCTGTAGTACTTAACTCCAACTCATACTCTGTATTGGCCATTACTTCAGTAATTACTCCAGCAGTAAAATCGCCAGCAGATGCAACTTTTGTCGGACATTCTACACTATCTAGAATACCATCATTGTCATCGTCTAAATCTACCGCATCTCCTACACCATCACCGTCATTATCATCAAAGCTAGGATCACAAGCATCTATAATGCCATCGCCATCTGCATCTGGGCCTCCGATCTGTTGATAATCATCTACCGTATCGGTATCAGAATCTACAGGATCTGTATAGCTTGCTGCCATTACACTACCAACTGCATTGACAATCGTAGTAGGGTCTGCAGGATCTATACCAAATACTCCTGTATCTCCTCCATCTGCATTGGCATCTCCATAGGCTTCATTGGCATCGCTACAACCATCACCATCACTATCCAGATTTAAGTAATCTGCACTACTAGTAATATCTGTATTGGTAGGGGTGTTCCCAACTCCAGCAGAGGTAGGAATACCATCACTGCCAGTATTATCTGTATTGTTATCATCATCATCTGCACGGCCGTCATCATCTATATCAGCACCTCCTGATTCTACAACATCATAGATCCCATCATTGTCACTGTCTAAATCTAAGTGATTTGCAATGCTATCACCATCAGTATCAAATCCTGAACATAAGCCTGAAAAGATTACAAAATTATCTAAACTTACAAAGCTATTCCCTGAGGTGGTATCTTCTGAACTAAATAATAATAATCGAATTGTATAATTAGTTCCTGGAGCTAACTGATACCCTGCTGGCAGTACTACAAACTCACCATGTAGTGCATCAAATGGACCTGTATTCGTAAAAGTCCCACTTGTCAATCTTGTTGTTGTTGTTGTAGGAACTAATACGTCTGATGTTCCAAAATTATCACTACTTATTATTGCCTGGTAGCTATAATCGGCATAAATAGACCGTATTGGATCGTCTGAAATATTTACTCCTCTGGTTGCACTATAGGTTCCATTGATAAATGTAGTTACATCGTGAAAACTAATGGCTGTAAGAATATTGGCTTCTGTATCTACTGATGTAAATCTAAACTCTATATAGTCGCCATTACTAATAGCTGTTGCTGCATCTGGGGCATCTGCTCCACTTACAAGGTAATACCCATGACCTTCTACAAAATTTCCTGGATCGAAAGATTCATCTACAAACCCTGGACCTATTACTGCTGGCAATGCATTTAATTGGTAACGTGTGGGGTCTACTAAATTCGGTTCATAACGATTGGTCTTTTCTAATCCTGTATTTCCACTATTACTAGAGCCTCCAGCACCAGGTATTAAGTTTGGATCCCAACCTAAAGTAAAGGTAGAACTAGTGACACTGGTACATGGTACCTCATCGATATCTAAAATCCCATCATTATCATCGTCTAAATCTATCATATCATTCACCCTGTCTCCATCGGTATCCTGTGCATAGGTGGTGGCGGTTCCTAATACAATGATCCCGATACTAATCGATAGTATTCTTATTTTTGTAAAAAATAGTACCAAAACATCGACACTATCATTCATGGTGTGATTAGTAAAATATTTAACTCCCTTTTTTTCTTTCAACAACTTTATAGATTTTGTAAAAAATTTCATAAGTAATAGTATGGGTGAATTATTCTTTTTTATCTTTAATTACCTATTTATCAACAGGCTGTTATACATGTTTTGATAAACTTATAATCAAATATGTAACACCGTTAAGTGTTCGGAAGTACCCAAATACATAAAGGTCCTGTTAGACTTTTTGGTTATCCTTGATATCGCTATTCTATATAAGGTACAAGTTCTTATCGGACCAAATATCAGATCGTATATTTTGTGTAAGGAAATATCAACACGAAGATTGGCTAAAAAAAACGCTACAAGCGTATTTGCCATTTGTTTGCAAAAAATAACAAAGGTAAAACCATATGCATTTTTTGATTTATGTGTATATTTATAATTTATTTTAGTATACTGAATACACTTAAGAAGAAAAAAATTCGTTAATATCAAAAAAATAGCGTTACTAACATCTAACTTTTTAGTAAAATATTGTACCATAATTGTTGATTAGTTTTCTATAATTAACTGTTATACCGACCCTGCTTTTGTTTGCTCGCCAAAGTGTTACAATTGCGGGGTTTTTTTATAATGTTATACTCATTTTGTAATTTTTAATTTTTTATAAGATTACAAATACTGCTTGTAATATACATACTCACATGAATGCGTTTATATTTTTAAAATAAACCAAAAGTTTGTGTATTGTATGTATTTAATGTGATTAAAATCAATAAACAAAAAAACTCTGGTAATAAGAAAAATTTTACCATTAGTTTGTTTATAAAGAATAAAGTAATTTTTTTCATAAGCAAATAGTTCTAATTTTATATACTACTATAGAATATCATTGGGGGTATGATTGTTATAACTTATAATTAAAATGTCTGCATAGCTAATCTGAACAACGTTTAACTTCGGTGTTTCTTTTAAAGAAAATACTACAGTGAAAAATGGGGTAAGAAAAAATCTGTATGTATATCTTATATAACCGTATTATTTGCAAATCATAAAATTACATTTTAGTTTTTATTAACATTATAAAGTTATACATAAAGCTGAAATATCATATGCATATAAAACCCAAAATAAATACTGTATAACCTTATAATCAGTTTATTACATAAAAAACTTCAAATATCTATGAATATTTTTAAATAAAGGTTGTTTCTATACATATTTCGCAATTATTAACGTAAAATTCCCCATTTTTTTAAACATATTTTAATATAAAAAATGGGGAATTTTACCCTAAATTGGTTTTTTTCGTTAAAATTAAATTGTTTTGCTCTTATGGTTTATACAGTATACATCGTATATTATTTAAAAACTAGTCATATAACAAGTACTTTTAAACCATAAAACCCATAAGTTAGTCGTGTTTAAAAACGCTATTTAAAAAGAATTTTCCTACTTGATTATTGATGAAATACCATAAGTATTATACGATTTACGGATGAGAATTTCGTAAAAATAATGGCAAGAATTTTTCGCTAGATTGATGAATCAAATTAAAGAATAGCCATAGCTATTGTTTCATTTCATGAAGAAAATATAGTAGAAAAAGAATGTCATTAGATACGAAATTTTTATTCGTAAATCGTATTAGTATAGCACTTCGAAAGTTTTTTAGGGGAATTATTGTCTAAATTCAGCTCCAATTAGTATTGTTTTGTTCAGTTCTTTCAGGAGTCAGGAGCCAGTCTCTAGCCTCTAACATCTAGCAGTAATATTTAACCAAAAAAAGACCGCCCTTTTCAGACAATCTTTTTTGTTTTAAGAAAAAAATAGCTCTTACACAAACCCTCTTTTACGGGCTTCTTCTAGTAGTTTTTGATCATCAGCCTTAGCGATAGAAAACATTTCTTTAATCTGATTTTTACGTTTTTCGATTGCACTTAATGACAAGCTTACGTAATTAGGAAGATTCTTGGTTTTAACGCCTCTAGATAGATGATATAATATTTTTAGGTTTTTCTCATCTAGCGAGAAATTATTAGTCATCATTTTTCTAAAATGATTATTTACTGTGGCACTATAATAAGGTGTACCACTCACAATATTATTAAATGCCAATAACAATTCTGTAGAGGTAAGATCACTCTTGATCAAAAATCCTGATGGATTAATGTTTTTAAGTATATTATGTATCCTATGATCTTCTCTGTGCATGGTAAGAATGATAATTTTAGCTTTGGGCAATAGCTCTTTGGCATGTTTGGCTAAATCCTCTCCAGATGTGATACTTCCATCACTAGATGGAGGGAGTTTTATGTCTACAAAAAGCATGTCATAAGGATTGGTCTTAGAAGATTTTTGTATACTCTCATAGGCATCATCACAATTGGATGCGATATCAATTTTGATCTGATATTCTTTTTGATTTTCTCCTAATAGTGTATTCTTGTAGCCTTCGATAATCATTGGATGATCATCAATCATAAGAACTTTGAGCTTTTTTTTCATTGTTATTAATTTGTTACTGTATCATCACTATTATTTTGCTTTACGAACATACAATCCATCTATTATGATGTATCTATAAACAAAACATACTGAATCCCATAGGTTTTACATTGGAACGCCAACAGACACTTTGGTCCCGCTAACATCTTCGTTACTACTAATAAAATCTACTACCCCATTCATCTGACTAACTCTGGAGGTAATATTTTTTAATCCAATTCCTCTTTTTATCTTACTCGTTTTAAATCCGATTCCATCATCTAAAATAGTAAGATTTATTTTATCATCCACATAATCGAAGTTTATTTTTACCAATTTGGCCTGTGCGTGTTTAAAAATATTCTGTAATGACTCTTGTATGATCCTAAATAAATTTACTTTTTTCTGGTTATCTACTAACTCCCAGTCGATATTTTCATCATTAGAAAACTCAAAATCCATTTTATGCACCTCACAGAGATCACTCACCAAACTTTCTACCACATCTACATAGGCAATCTCTGGGGAAAGGGTTTCTGTACCTAGATCATGCGATATGAGTCTAATTTCTTTTTCTATGGATTTAAGCTCTTCTATATATTTGTTCCGTGCATCGGTAAAGCCATCATTAGCTCGCTGATTGATCCCATCCAGACTGAGTCGCACCCCAAATAATCTCCCCAATACACCATCGTGTAACTCCTCTGACATACGCTGCTGCTCCATCTTACGTCCCTCTTCTAGCTTGACCTGCTGGCTAAGTAGTAATCTGTAAATCTCTTGATTGGACTGCTGTTGTTTTTGCTCGAATAGTAATTCTTTATTACTCTGCTGTTGCCTAAAAATGATATATCCTAGTAGAAACAGAACGGATATTGATAGGATTCCAATGACTAGGATTTGATTTTCACGACTGATCTGCGTTATTTGTTTTTCTTTTTCAGCGGTTTCGAAACGGATACGTGCAAATTTATCTCTGTATGACCTTTCCTCTTTGATTAAGCTATCGTTCAAATCTATATATTTCTGAGCATATTCAAGTCCTTGTCCTGATGGTGAGACTTCAGATAATAAGCGATAGGACTTTAAAAGCTCTTCATTACTGTTAATTTCTAAAGAAGCATTCTTCGCTCGATTAGCAAACGACCAAGAAATACTATCCTTGTTTTTAAACATATAATATTCAGACAGGTGTATTAAACTAGAAGGAAGCCCCTTAGCATCATTTATACTATCTCTTATAGCTAAAGCTTTATGAAAAGAATCTGGTATAGAATCTAGATCATTTGAGAGAAAATTAACATAGGCTATATTGTCTATTATCGAAGCATATTTTCCACGATCATTTTGTAAATATTTTTTATAAGCTAAAGCTTTTTTATAATATTCTCTTGCCTTCTCATATTTTTTTTCATGTTTGTAAACTTCTCCTATATTTATATATCCTACTACAGCATGTAAGTTGGGTTTTTTAGTATTTTTCCCATATTCGATTGATTTTAAATGGTACTCAACAGCCTCTTCATACTTTCCGAGATACCTAGAAACTCTTCCAAGATTTGTATAACACAAAGTTAGGTATCTTAATTTACCAGAAATTTCAAATTTTTCAATTGCGCGTATTGTTAAAGCTTCACTCTCGATATAATCATTAACTCTTCGAGAAATTTGTGCTAAATCAATTAATACTTTACCATAATCATAAGCGTATTCTGATTGATCTCTATTTTTATTTTCATCAAGAGAAGTGTAAAGCTCTTTGGCTTCATAGAAATTTTTAAAAGCTGTATTTAAATCTATTTTTCTATAATAAAGACCTCTATAAAAATACGTTTTTGCAATACGAATTGAATCACCTGTAGACTTTGCAATTTCTAAAGACTTATCATTAAATTTCTTGAATTTTTCTAAATCCCCTAATCGATAATATTCAGTTGTTATATCGAATACAATTTCTAATTTGTCAGAGTTATTTTCTAAAGTAGAAGCTATTCCATATGCAATTTCTAAATTATCAAGCCGCTCAAATTCACTTTTACTATTGTCTTTCGCAATAATCATATGAGGTTTTATTAAATTCACCTTCATATCTCTTTTTTGCATAGGATTTATAGACTCATCACAGCCTACTAAAACTAATATAACAAAAGATAGTAGAATAAAACGGAATGGCATTATTTATTTTTTTAATAATATATAATAAATATAATAAAAAAAAGGCCACGAGTATATTCGTGACCTTGTATTAAAATATGATTTTTTTAATCAACATCTGTTTCAGCTTCTTCTTCCCCAGAAAAAGTATCTACTTCCTCAATCCCTACTTCATCATTAACTGTATCAGCTTCACAAGCGATGAACATTGAACTTAGGAATAATATTGCGAATATAGTTTTTATAGTTTTCATAGTATTTAATTTTAAATGTTGTAAATAATTTTATTTTGGTTTATTAAGTTTTGATTTAAATTGTTACATCTAGGTAACCTTTCTAAGGATTCAGCTGGCCAGCAGTACTCCGATTTCTCTTTGTATATCCTTTTAGTAAATGTGTAACAGGTTGATAACCCTAATTGTACACTACAAATCTAGGCATATCTTAGCATCTGACCTAGTCTAAAAAAAGGTGTTTAGTAGATACCTATCAATAAGGAGTAGATATACCTATCATACTGGTGGATGAACTACTTTTAAAACACGCTAAAATTGTGAGAATTAGATTACTTATGTTTTTACCGTAATCCCAGCGCTTTGATCCTTAAAAAAAAGTTAAAAAATTATTAAAATTTTTAACTTTTTTCAACAAATGCTCTGTATACTACATCGCTATTAGGAACATAATTAAAAAAAAATAAGGGAATTTGTAATCACTACGCTATTCTAGGGAATAGTTGTATGTCAATCAGGTATCCGAAGATTATAAAAATTAAGGCAAGAGCATTCTACCCGTTTTAATGTTGTAGCACAAGAGCGTACTTTTATATAGTTTATCCTACCTACTACATCAAAATTATAAAACTATAAATTCCCCATCCTATTAGCTCATCAATCGCACTACATTTCTCTACCATGTTAGAGGGGAATAATTTTTGTTTTTATACCTCAATACTTTGCATTTTTATTAGGGATTTTTTAATCTATTAACACACTTAGCATGTCGCGAAGTAAATTATAATACAAATGCCCTTCGATAAGCTCAGGGTGACATCAAAGTTTACAAAAATACGTCAGTATAAACATTGGATAAATTTTTATTGGATGTCTCAGACTGACAATGATAAAACTTAACTAAACGACATTGAATCCATATCTAACTATCAGAATTGCTTATATATACAGTTTACACATATACAGTCAGTTTACATATATACTTATAAAATACTATTGAATCTTAAGTAGCTCTATACATACAATAAACTATTCTTAGACAGTGCATCTTTGATTTCTTCAACGTTATTCTTGTATGACTTAGAAAAAGGGATCATATCCGTAGAGTTCTTTATCGAACATTTGGCTTTGCCGAAATGAATTCTAGACACATACTTAGTATTGATAATATAGCTGTTATGGATACGTACAAAATGATCCGGTAATATATTTTGGAAATGTTTTAGCGTTTTAAATGCTTCAACTTTATTCCCGTTACTCATCATAAAGTCTGTAGTATTGTTCTCTGCTTTGAGGTATAATACCTCGTCGATATTAACAAATCTGTAGTCTCCATACGATTTAAAACACAAGGTACTATCTACGAGTTCGTGGTTGTCTTTTTCGAACCTACTCAATGTCCTGATCAGTTGATTTTTTATTTGAGGTTTTATGATGTAATCCAACACTTTATGTCGTATTCCTTCTATCGCATAATCTGCAGTCTTCGTCACAACAACAAACTCGGGTAAGTGTGTCATATATTTAGCAAGTTCTAACAAAAGATTGTATCTAGTACCACCACCATATATCCCTGGTGCTTCTGGTTCTAAAAAAACAATTCTGGGTCTTCTTTCTAAAATCAAATTCAATGCATCTTGCTCATTGGTAGCAATTCCTGTACATAAGTAATTGTTATGATTTTCTAATGC
The DNA here is from genome assembly GCA_947493495.1 of uncultured Aquimarina sp. Taxonomy (GTDB): domain Bacteria; phylum Bacteroidota; class Bacteroidia; order Flavobacteriales; family Flavobacteriaceae; genus Aquimarina. Next base: position 21,103 of record CANLRN010000050.1, on the reverse strand, counting down.
TATCTGGATAGCATCTACGTTTTTTTGATCATTATCAAAAATGATGTAAGGGTATTTCATGAGGTTTGTCAATTAAAGATTATCGTTAATTAATTAAATGCTTACTAAACATTTAAAAACTGTACACATTTTACTGTCTACAATATAGAGTAATTATTAAAATTTTTAGTATGGAAAAACCACAATATTAATACGGACACATAGTATTTACAAGAGCTCTCAGCGTACACTTCACCGAGACTACCTACGATTTGTCGAAATAATTAGACTATAATCTCTATTCGATTAGCACCGTTATGTATTCGAAATATCTGTTTTTAACCACTAGGTAAAGAGTAAAGAGTAAAAGCTAATAGTTAAAAAGTCAAAGTGTAGTACTCAAGATAAGTTCTGTATCTAAAATCGGTATAAAAAGACTATTTTTGAGTAATCCAAATTTTTTTGAATAGTGAAAAAAATAGTTGTACTCACAGGAGCAGGTATTAGTGCAGAGAGTGGCCTTGCTACTTTTAGAGGTGCAGATGGCCTATGGGAAGGACACGATATTATGGAGGTTGCCTCGCCTGCAGGATGGAATGCTAATCCAGACTTGGTATTGGATTTTTATAATAAGAGAAGGAGTCAATTACGTACTGTACACCCTAATAAAGCGCACATCGCACTGGCATCTTTAGAAAAGAAGTATCACGTGAGTATCATCACTCAAAATGTAGATGACCTACACGAACGTGCGGGGAGTAGCAATATACTCCACATACACGGAGAATTACTCAAAGTACGTAGTCAGTTTGATGACAAACTTATATTGGATTGGAAAAGAGATTTGCATATAGGAGATTGCTGTGAACACAACTCTCAATTGAGACCACATATTGTATGGTTTGGTGAAGAAGTGCCCTTATTAGAAAATGCTATTACCATTACCGAACAGGCAGATATCCTACTGATTATAGGCACCTCGATGCAAGTGTATCCTGCTGCTAGTTTATTACAATATGCTCCTAATAAGACTTCTATTTATTTTATTGACCCAAATCCATCTGTAACCCAACAAGAGCGCATCACAATATTAGCAGAAAAAGCTACTATGGGCGTACCAAAAGTAGTAGAAGAATTGATGACTCTCTAGTTTACTTAATGCTTGATACTATATTAATAAACCACTATGTATTAAAAAATCTATTGCGTCTATGAGCTACTGCAAATACTAACGTAAACTGTATTTTTTAATTTAATTATAGAATACAGTGTTATGCTAAAATTAAGAAAACACTAGTATTCATTATATATCATTGACTCATAACGAAGTTTTAACGTATTATCTGGGTTAATGACCAAAAACGAAGCGCTTATAAATAACTAACAATTTTTAGAAACTAAAGCGAGATGCACTAAAGTGCATAGTTTTAACTATTTTTGAGACTACTAAATATAATGCACAATCTAGAAGACGAAATACAACGTATAAATCACTCGAGAGAACAACGAACTTATTTCTCGAATCTTATCATAAAAAACCCATTATTATTACCTCAATTGCTTGACATCTGTACCTTAGTAGATGAAGAGCTATCGTACCGAGCAGCTTGGGGATTAGAATTTCTTTGTAAGCGACAACTAAGTAGCATATTGCCATACTTGGATCATTTTACAGCACTAATTCCAGTAGTATATCAACATCCTGCTGTGCGTCCAATGGCAAAAATATGCGAGTACTTAGCTATTGGATATTATAAGGATAAACAAAAAGATGTAGTACAACAACTTACGCATAGGCATCGCAAAAAAATTACCGAAACTTGTTTTGATTGGATGATCTCTGATCAGAAAGTAGCTGTAAAAGCATATGCTATGACTTCCTTATATCTTTTAGGGACTGAATTTGACTGGGTACACGCAGAACTAAAAATCACCTTAGAAAATAACTATCCATCTAGTAGTGCAGCTTATAAAGCTAGAGCAAGGATGATCCTAAAAAAAATTGGGTGATTGCAAGTAGATTATCTGGTTGTAACGTTTTATAGAAATGAATTCACTTCCCCAATATCATTTTTAGTGCTACTATCAGCAATACACCTCCAAAAATCTTTTTTAATAAGGATTGATCTATCGAAACTGCCAATTTACTTCCTAGATAGCCTCCGATCACAAAAGTGATAGCCATAATTGTTGCGAATTTCCAGTTTACATGTCCTTCTTTATAATAATTAAATGCTGCTAATAAAGTAACGGGTACAGATAATACAGCAAGACTGGTGCCTTGTGCTTGGTGTTGGGTAAAACCTACCCACAGAATCAGAAGAGGAATCATTACCACACTACCTCCTACTCCCATTGTACCGCTTAAAAAACCAGCTAATAGCCCTATAACAACTAATGAGATAACAGTCATTGTATCCATAAGTACAATGTTACGACAATTGTATTAAAAAAAGAATAGTATTATTGCCCTACTCCTATTTTATAATATCCTTTTCTTGGGATCTTAACTAGGTATTCTTTACCAGAGGTATTATTAAGGTGTGTCTCTCGCAACCAAGGGTTATGGAGTTTTAGTATTTTATAATTGATATTGTATTTTGCAGCGAACTTATTAAAATCTAGTATAGGTTCATCTACAAATACATTAAACGTCGGAATATATTCGTACAAGTCTTTTTGCTTAAAATTAAACCCATATTGCTTAGGATTGCTTAGAATTTCTTTTACAGCAACTATTCTAAACACATATCTACCTGTTTCTTGTCCTAAAAGCAGATCGTAATACGACGCTGCATTTTGTCTCTTTAATTGCTTATTAATTCCTCCGGGACCTGCATTGTATGCGGCAGCAGCTAATGTCCAGCTCCCAAAACGTTCTTTTGCATTTTTCAGGTATTTGCAGGCTACTCTAGTAGATTTTTCTATATGATATCTTTCATCTACATTTTGATTTACTTCTAAGCCGTACTCTCGCCCTGTAGTTTTTAGTATCTGCCAAAAACCAGTGGCTCTAGCAGGAGATACCGCTTGTGTTAAGCTACTTTCGATCACTGCGAGGTACTTAAAATCATTAGGGACACCTTCTTCTTTGAGAATAGGCTCTATAATAGGAAAGTATTTATTTGCGCGCTTAAAGAGAAGTAGCCCATTAGATTGCCAATACGTATTTACCAACAATTCTCTATCCATTCGCTCTCTAATATCTGGATTTTTTACAGGTACTAGCTCGCCAGCAAAGTTTAAATTCTCTGGCATCGGAACAGCATACACATTATAATCGTTGATTAATTTTTCTTCTAAAACCTCTTGAGCTTTTGGTTTTATAGGTTCTTCTTGTGTTGCATTAATTAGTAATCCAAAAGTAAATATAACTCCTAGAAAAACTAGTGCTTTTTTTATAGTCTTCATCATCATAGTAGATTTTATTGGGGAATAAATTTCTATATCGTAACAAAATAATGTAAAATATTGAATTATCAGGTATTAATTCTCAATTATTTCTGGTAAATTTTTATTGAACCATCGCGCTCTATTGATAATCATCACGTGTGTACCTTTTTCTACTGTGATGCAATTCTTAATATTTGCTATAGGAAATACAATATCTTTATCCCCATGAATATGCACAATTCCCGGCAGAGAAGTTTCTTGATCCCAGCATACAATATTTTTAATTGCCCAATCCAGATATCTTTTATCATTTATTGATAAATATTTCTGATACATGGCTGCTCTTTTTTTGGCAAAATCTCCAAAAGCAAGTTTCTCCCAATTATTAATTTTAGAAATTATAGAAGTAGGGAATATTTTATAGGCTTTTGTCTTTCTTACTAATTTCATTCTTGTAGGCAATTCGTGTTTGTTTTTTACACTAGAAATAACAATCAATTTCTTGACACGCAAATATTTACTCATTTCCTGTACAATAACACCTCCAAAAGAAACCCCTACTAATACGCTATTTGTATGCATTACCTCTTTACACATTCTCTGTGCATAATTTTGTATCGTTTCATTCTCTTGAGGTATTTTCCAAGGTATGGTATACATCCTGTATTTATCTACAGGTAACTCTATATATTCGAAAATCGAAACATCTGCAGCAAGCCCTGGAACAAAATAAACATGAGTAACTTCCTCCATATTAGGTATTTTAACAATAATCTACGTTTTTAACGTACTATTTTTTCGTATATTTGCATCGCAAAATTATAGTAATCTCTTATTACAAAAAAGTAAACTGATTATTAAATTTTTTGTGAAACTAGATTTCTAACTAACAAATATTAGTTAGACGCGTAAAAAGTAGTATCATCCTTCTTAAAACCTAGTTGTGTTTAAAATACTTTTTCAGGAATATAAATATTTCTGATACCTATAGAAATAAAATTGGATTTACAATTTTAAGTTTTTAATAAATATTAAATAAAAAAATATGGAGAACATAAGCGATGTTGAATTACAAATAGTTGATAATGAATTTCTTAGGCAATTCGAAACAATTATTGAAGGTCAGAAGGTTAAGATCGAATATGCCCAACAGGAAAGAAAAATATTTCTCACGAAACTAATCATGAGTGATGAGCTTATAGAAAAAGGATACTCAGAAGATTTTATTGTTGCCGTTTTTAATATTATAGAAGAGCGTAATATTAGATTAGTCCCTACAAGTCCTATTATCGCTAGTTTTATGAGAAAGAACAGAAGAAAATATAAAGATTTACTTCCTGTTGGAATCAATATTTAGAAGTTTTCTATTAGAAATATAAAAAAACCTGCTCTCCAGCAGGTTTTTTGTTTTTATAATTTTGTTTTCTTCATATTTTTTCAAACCGTACGATCCCATCATCATCAATAGCTGTTAACTTGACTCGATGCAAGGTGTTTACATAAGAAGGATCCCAAGGCATTTTTACTTTTACATAGTTTTCTGTAAACCCATGAATATACCCTTCTTTGTTTTCAGATTCGAATAATACGATTCTTTCTGTACCCATTTGACTTTCATAAAAAGCTCTACGCTTTTTTACAGATAAGCCACGAAGCATTTTACTTCTTTTCTTTCTTACCGCTTGCGGAACAACACCATCTAATGAAGCAGCTACTGTATTTTCTCTTTCTGAATATGTAAATACATGCAAATAAGAAATCTCTAATTGGGATAAAAAATTATACGTATCTAAGAAATGATCATCTGTTTCTCCAGGAAAACCAACAATTACATCCACTCCAATACATGCGTGTGGCATCGCCTCTTTAATTTTTTTTACCCTATCTACATATAAATCAGTAAGGTACCTACGCCTCATCAACTTAAGCATCTCATCATTACCTGATTGTAATGGAATATGAAAATGTGGAACAAAAGTTCTTGAATTCGCCACAAAATCTATGGTTTCATTTTTTAACAGGTTCGGTTCTATTGATGAAATCCGAAGTCTTTCTATTCCCGCTATCGTATCAAGGGCGCGTACTAATTCGTAGAAAGTATGTTCGTGTTTTTTATTCCCAAACTCTCCTTTACCGTAATCTCCAATATTAACTCCTGTAAGTACAATCTCTTTGATATCCTGTGCTGCAATTTCTTTGGCATTTCTTAAAACGTTGTCTAGCGTATCACTTCTAGAAATCCCTCTAGCAAGCGGGATTGTACAATAGGTACATTTATAATCACATCCATCCTGTACTTTTAGAAAAGCTCTTGTACGATCTCCAATAGAGTAGCTCCCTACATAAAAATCAGCTTCTTCTATTTCGCAAGAATGAATCTCTCCATAATCATTTTTGGACAGATCATGGATATACTCTGTGATCTTAAACTTTTCTGTCGCTCCTAATACCAGATCTACCCCATCTACAGCTACCAGTTCTTCTGGTTGTAACTGCGCATAGCAACCTACTGCCGCTATAAATGCATCTGGATTTACTTTTTGGGCTTGTTTTACTATTGTTTTAAACCTTTTATCTGCGTTCTCTGTTACGGAACAGGTATTGATCACATAGATATCTGCACGCTCAGAAAAATCAACACGATCAAAACCAACATCAGTAAAGTCTCTTGCAATTGTAGAGGTCTCAGAAAAGTTAAGTTTACAACCTAATGTATAAAAAGCTACTTTTTTTCTCATATTAGTGCGAGTCATTTTCGCGAAGACAGAAATCTAGTTATATTTAACCATAAATCAAATTCTATCACTATTGAATCGTTTAGGAATCATTTTTAAGGCTGCAAAGATACCAACAATAATTCATTTTTTACTAAAGTACAATGTAATTCATTATTTAACAGTTACTTGTACTCTTTTAGTACTACTATCTTGCACCAATTCTTCTACAAAATATCAAGATCACCAAGTGTTTAGATACAATGAGTATTCTAATATAATGACGTTAGATCCTGCTTTTGCTAGGAATCCACCAATTATCTGGGCAACAAATCAATTATTTAATAGCTTAGTCCAATTAGATGATGCACTACATGTACAGCCAGATATTGCTAAAAAATGGGATATTTCTGAAGACATGCTCACGTACACCTTTCTTCTAAGGAATGATGTTCGGTTCCATAAACATCCAAAATTTAATACTCCTGATAGTACTCGAACTGTAACGGCTACAGATTTTGTATATAGTTTTGACAGACTTGTTGATCCTAATGTAGCTTCTCCAGGGAACTGGGTGCTAAAAAATGTAGCATCATATGCCGCAGTAAATGATACTACATTTAAGGTACAACTTAAAAAACCTTTTCCGGCATTTCTAGGGCTGATGAGTATGCGATACTGCTCTGTGGTACCCCGAGAAATTGTAGAGTTTTACAGAAATGATTTTAGATCGCACCCTATAGGCACAGGTCCTTTTAAGTTTAAATTATGGGAAGAGAATATAAAATTAGTCTTACGTAAAAATGAAATTTATTTCGAAAAAGATAAAAAAGGAAATCAATTACCCTATTTAGAGGCGATAGCCATCACTTTTTTACCTGATAAACAAACAGAGTTTTTGCAATTTGCTAAAGGAAATATAGATTTCTTAAATAGCCTTGATGCTTCTTATAAAGATGAATTACTTACCCCAAGTGGAAAACTAAGAGATAAATTTAAAGAAAGAATTCATTTTTCTAAAAGTCCTTACTTAAATTCTGAATACCTAGGGTTTTATCTGGATGGAGAAAAAGAGGAAGTAAAATCAGAGCTTATCCGCAAGGCAATTAATTATGGTTTTGATAGACAGAAAATGATTACCTATCTTAAAAACGGTGTTGGCACTCCTGCTACAAGTGGTTTTATTCCTAATGGATTACCTGGCTTTACAGGTCAAAAAGGATATGAATACAATCCCAAAAAAGCAGCACAGCTCATTCAAGAGTATATAAAAATTAGCAGTAATAAAAATCCAACTATCCGTATCGCTACTGATAATAACTACCAGAGTTTATTCGAATTCATTCAACGCGAAATGGAAAAAATCGGATTAACTATCATTGTAGATGTGATGACTCCTTCTACCATACGAAAGAAAAAATGGAGTGGTGATCTAGACACATTTAGAGCCAGTTGGATTGCAGATTATCCAGATGCAGAAAACTTTTTATCTCCATTTTACAGTAAAAATTTTACGCCTAATGGTCCTAACTATACGCATTTTAAAAATGAAACCTTTGACAGACTATATGAAGAAAGTTTTTCTGTAACAGACAATAAAATCAGAGAACAACTATACAGTAAAATGGACTCTATAATTATTGCACATGCGCCGATAGTCCCGCTATATTATGATCAAGCTACTCGGTTTATACAAAAAAATGTAAAAGGCTTGACTAACAATCCGCAAAACTTCTTAGTATTAAAACGAGTTTGGAAGGAAAAATAAACATAATTAATTGTTAATTAGTGTTTTTATCGATATAATATGTTTTTAATCTATATTTTATGTATTTTCGCAATCGATTAATTTAATTTTAACCTACAATCTTATGAAAAAAGCTTACTTATGTGCAGTCGCATCATTATTTCTTGCAGCGATATCTTGTAGCGATGACGATTCTACTAATCCTGAAGGAGGAATTGTAAATATTGACCCTGATCCAACAGAAGAAGTTGCATTAGATGCTAATGATGTTTCTGCCAAAATTATTATCGATGATGGTACCCAAATTTCTGGTAATGCACCTACGCCAACGGGTACATTAAATTTTAGTATGGATCAGACTATACAATCCGGTTTTCAGAAAAATGGTTTTGATATCCGTTTTGATGCTCCCGATAATTATGAAGGTGCTTACATCCAATTAAAATCTAAAGATGGTGCACTAGCTAATGAATATTGGGATGTTTCTACATTTAATAAATCTTTGACTACGAATGCTAAAAAAAGAAAAAGAAGATTCAATCAAAAAGCAAACAAATTAAATGACCAAGAGGTAGAAATCGATGTAGATTTTGAAAATACTGTATCTGCTGGCACATTCTGTTATCTTATCTGCATATACGACACTGATGGAAATATTAGCCAACCTGTAGAAGTTTGCGTAGAAATAGAAGCTTGGGGAGGTAATCCTAATTTAGTTGGAATCTGGAATTACACAAAACAAATAACCAATAATCAAACTATCGAACTTGGAGAAGTAAACTTTTGTGAGGGGCCAGGAACTATTACGTGTGATAATGATAACACTTTGGTCGTTCAAGAATCAGAAGGTTGGTGTTACGCATCTACTGAAATAAAACTGACTTTAAATGAAAACGGAACTTTTATATTTGAGGATTTATTTTTCCAAAAGCAAGAATTTAATTTTGCTGAAAGTTCGGAATCTTGTATGGTAAATAATAGCATTGTAGAAGATAATTTTGGATCTGAAGGTTTGATATCTGGTATGTGGGCATTTGATGAAGAAGAAAACACATTGAGTCTTATAGCGTTTAAAGACCAAACCACTGATCTTGAAACAAATTTTGTGGATAGTTATGATGAAGAATCTGGTTTTCTGTTTTACCTTTCGGGAACAGTCACTTTAAATGGAACAGAATTAATAATTCTAAGCGAAAACGAAGATACTTCAGCTGGAGCACTTGAAACATTTTATTCCAAGTAATTCGAGTATAATAGATTTTATAATACAAAAAAGACAGCTTTATTTAGCTGTCTTTTTTTTGAATTACTGAGCTTATTTACTCATAACTCTTTCGCCAAGTTTTCGTTTCTTCAAAAACGTGTTCTAATATTTTTTGATCTTCTGTGGTAAACTCTAATTTTCGTCTTGCCATTACAACTTTAGCGACCTCAAAAGCTTTTTTGGTTAAGAACGTAGTAAATCCATTACTACCTCCCCAACTATAACTCGGTACAAAATTACGAGGAAAACCACTGCCAAAAATATTCGCATTTACTCCTATAACGGTACCTGTATTAAACATTGTATTGATCCCACATTTAGAATGATCGCCCATCATCAATCCACAAAATTGTAATCCAGTCTTGGCAAATCCTTCAGTCTCATAACTCCATAGTCTTACAGGGGCATAATTATTCTTTAGATTAGAGGTATTAGTATCTGCTCCCAGATTACACCATTCTCCTATCACAGTATTACCGATAAAGCCATCATGACCTTTATTAGAATACCCAAAAATCACAGAATTACTTACCTCACCTCCTACTTTAGAATAGGGGCCGATGGTAGTGCCTCCATATATTTTGGCTCCCATCTTAACAGTCGCATTGTCACAAAGTACAAAGGGACCTCTGATAAGACTTCCTTCCATAATCTCTGCATTTTTTCCAATATAGATAGGTCCTTCCGATGCATTTAATGTTGTAAATTCTAATTTAGCACCTTCTTCTAAAAAGATGTTTTCTGGAGCAATCACTTGATTACTATCAGGTATGGATTGAGTTTTTTTGTCTTTGGTAAGGAGCTTAAAATCTTCTATGATGGCTTGTTCATTTTTAGCAAAAATATCCCAGGTGTTTTTTACAGTTAGCACTTCATAGGTATACTGAATCACTTCGTAGGTATCAAAATCTACTTCTTGATCTTCTTTTGCATAAAAAGCAATAGGTTCATCCTCATAAAAAATAGCTTGATCTGGTTGTAAATTCTTAACCATTGTCGCTAAATTTTCTGATGGCAGATACGAAGCATTGATCATAATATTTTCTTCTAATTCTACCATAGGGTATTTTCTACTCAAATAATCTTCGGTTATGGTCGAAGTTGTATACTCCATATACTTTTCCCATTTTTCGCGAATGGTAAGAATTCCTATTCGTATATCAGCAACAGGTCTTGTATAGGTAAAAGGTAGTAGTGCATCTCTAGATGGGCCGTCAAAAAGTATATAGTTCATTTTGTAGTTTCTAATAAATGAGTATGAAATCTGAACATTTCATCACAAAAATAAAGACCTCAATTGAAAACAGGGACTAATAAAAGAAATATTTTATTGATGTTTCTGATATATCTGATCATAAAAAAAGCCTTTCTGTAATGAAAGGCTTTTTCTAAAAATCATTGATTGCTAAATTATTTCTTGAATTTAGCATATTTGTTTTTAAACTTATCTATACGTCCCGCAGTATCGATAAGCTTAGATTTACCTGTATAAAAAGGATGAGAAGTTCTAGAAATTTCTAGTTTTACTAATGGATACTCTACTCCATCAACTTCTAATGTTTCTTTAGTATTCGCAGTAGATTTAGTTAAAAAAACCTCATCATTTGACATATCCTTAAAGGCAACTAATCTATAATTTTCTGGGTGAATATCTTTTCTCATCGTTATAATCTTACATTTTCGAGCTGCAAATTTAATCATATTCTTTAAAACCGCAACACTAAAATTATTTTTTTATCGATTTTCTTTAAAAACTGTTTTATTATTGAACGCATTTAAGGTTTTTTGATTGAAGCGAAAAATCGATCTTTTTTGCTTAATCGAAGTCATTTTTGAGTTGCATAGCTATAGCTACGAAACAAAAAAATAACAAAAAGCAAGTGAAAAAGACCATTTTGTAACCAATTGTAAAAATCTTAAATGAGTTCATTGAATACTGTAACGTTTTACTATTTTTATATACTGATACATTATTACTAACCAAAATTATATAATTATGGAAACATCTGTAAAATCCAATACCATAAACCGAGGACTTATTCTCGGAGGAATTCTTTCATTAATAACAGTAATCGGATATGCAGTATATCAGGATATGTATACAAATTGGTGGTTTTTGATAATTCTTATTGTTTTTATTATTGGATATGCCATTAGTACTGCTATAAAAAGTAGAAAACTATTAGGAGGCTATATTTCTTTCAAGGATGCTTTTACCTCTTATTTGATCCCTATTGCTATAGGAACATTGATTAGTGCTATAGTCAGTATACTTATATTTACTGTTATCGATCCTGATGCTGCTATTGCCATAAAAGAGAAAACTATTGAAATGGCAATCGGAATGATGGAAAAATTTGGAGCACCACAAGAAGCAATAGACAAGTCTTTAGTAGAACTAGAAAACCAAAACCCTCTAGGGTTAAGCACTCAAATATTTAACTGGTTCAAAGGGATGTTATTTTATATAATAATAGGATTACTGGCAGCCTTGGCTATAAAAAAGAAAGAACCCGAATATTAGAAAATTTCAATTATAGGGTATAATGGGTCACTATCTAAATTAGTGATCCTTTTTTTTATACATACACATCTAAGGAATACCTATATTTGTCATCTAATGGAGGATATAACCTTAACTAGATTTTATTGATAATGTCATTATCTCAGAAAAAACTTTTGCTTTTTATAATAGGTATTGGTATCATATCAGGTAGTATTAGAGTACTTATCGATTATGTATTTCGATACATAGATAGTAGTCCAATCATGTATTATTCGACATTTCTAATTGCTTTTATCGCAGAAATCATCATCATCATTTGGGCAATCAAAAAATATAAAAATACTAAAGGAACTCTAACAATTATTGATGCGGTAAAAACAGGAGTTATTATAATGGGGAGTATAGGACTGTTTTACTGCACTATGGCTTTTGTATATGATACTTATATAGATCCTGATTTTCAGACTACTATGACGATTCGATTTACAGAACAATTTTCTCCAGAACAACTAGCACAAGTAAAAGAAAATATAAAAAATCAAAATGCCGCACAATCTTATATTGGTGTTATCATGTATACAATATGGTTTGTTTTTTTGGGAGCTGTCATATCTTTAATAGCAGGTGCTGTATTAAAGACGAAAGAAGATATAAAATAATATGGATATTACTATAGTTATACCACTGCTCAATGAACAGGAATCGCTCACAGAATTATATGAGTGGATTCATAAAGTTATCAAGGAGTATAGTTATGAAATCATATTTGTTGATGATGGGAGTACAGATGGTTCTTGGAACGTAATCGAGCAATTATCCAAAAAAGATGCCTCTGTAAAAGGGATTCGTTTTCTAAAAAATTATGGAAAATCACAAGCATTACACGCAGGTTTTGCAAAAGCGCAAGGGAATGTTATTATCACTATGGATGCTGATCTGCAAGACAACCCTGAAGAGATCCCTGATCTCTATAAATTAATTACCAAAGATGGATATGATCTTGTTTCTGGATGGAAAAAAAAGCGATATGATTCTGTTCTTACCAAAAATCTTCCTTCAAAACTATTTAATGCAGCTGCTAGAGCTACTTCTGGAATACAATTACACGATTTTAATTGTGGTTTAAAAGCGTATAAAAATGAAGTCGTAAAACATATTGATGTACACGGAGAAATGCATCGTTATATTCCTGTACTTGCAAAAAATGCAGGGTTTTCTAATATCGGCGAAAAGATAGTGCTGCATCAGGCTAGAAAATATGGTAAAACCAAATTTGGGATGAGTCGTTTCATCAATGGATTTCTGGATCTAATAACCATTTGGTTTATGTCACGTTTTGGTAAAAGACCTATGCATTTCTTTGGATTGATTGGCTCTATACTTTTTATAATAGGATTTGTATGCGCTTTATATCTGGGGATCGATAAGCTTTTTATAGAAATCAAAGGCAGATTAATTGCAGAAAGACCCGAATTTTATATAGCACTAACAGCAATGATATTAGGAACCCAATTCTTCTTAGCTGGATTTTTGGGAGAGATTATTTTGACCAGTAAAAGAGATAAAGAAAGATATCATATCTCGGGAAAAATAAATCTTTAGTGCATATAACCACAGCAGATATACTTCTAGAATTTATTACTTTTACAGATTCTATAGCTATATAGTATCTGACCAGAAATACAGCAAAATCAAATTTGTATCTTTTGGACCAGACACTACATAACACAATACTAATATTGACGTTTTTTATACAAAATCAGCACCATGCAAATTACCGAAGCACATATAAACTTAAAAATAGAAGAATGGTTATCTCCTTTTTTTGATGAAAATACCAAACGAGAAATCGAAAGATTACAACAAAACAACTCAGAAAATCTTAAAGAAAGTTTTTATAAAGACTTAGAATTTGGCACTGGAGGAATGAGAGGAGTGATGGGAGTTGGTACTAATAGAATCAATAAATACACATTAGGTAAGAGTACACAGGGGCTAAGCAATTTTTTATTACAAGAATTTCCTGATCAACAGCCCAAAGCAGTTATTGCATATGATTGTAGAAATAATAGTGATACACTTGCTCAGATTGTCGCGGATGTATTTTCTGCGAATGGAATTAAGGTATATCTATTTACTAGTTTAAGGCCTACTCCAGAATTATCGTTTGCAGTAAAAGAACTAGGATGTCATTGCGGGATTGTACTCACAGCAAGTCATAATCCTCCTGAGTATAATGGATATAAAGTATATTGGCAAGACGGAGGACAGTTAGTTCCTCCACAAGATGCACAGATTATCCAAGAAATAAACTCATTAAAATATGCGGATATCAAATTTCATCCAAATACAGAACTAATTCAGAAAATTGATCAAGAGATAGACAGTATCTTTATAGAAAAAAGTGTAGAAAATGGAAGTTTTGTAGCTACGCAGCAAGCAAAAGACAATACTACTATTGTATTTACATCTCTGCATGGCACATCTATTACAGCAGTTCCAGAAACATTAAAAAAAGCTGGGTATAAAAATGTACATATTGTCAAAGAACAAGAACAACCAGATGGCAATTTCCCTACTGTAAAATCTCCTAATCCAGAAGAACCAGAAGCGCTAGCAATGGCAATGGAGCTAGCACAAAAAGTAAATGCAGATATCGTCATCGGTACAGATCCTGATTGTGACCGATTAGGAATTGCTGTAAGAAACAACAAAGGAGAATTACAATTACTCAATGGTAATCAAACCATGATTGTAATGACATGGTTTTTATTAAAACACTATACAAAAACTAAAGAATTACAAGGAAACGAATTTATAGCCTCGACAATTGTGTCTACTCCTATGATGAAAAACTTAGCAGAGGCATATCAGGTAGAATACAAAGAAGTCCTTACAGGTTTTAAGTGGATTGCAAAATTGATTAAAGACCACCCAGAAAACTATTTTATTGGTGGTGGAGAAGAAAGTTTTGGGTATATGGTAGGAGATTTTGTTAGAGATAAAGATGCTGTCACTTCTACCCTATTAGCTTGCGAGATTGTGGCGCACACTAAATCATCAGGAAGCTCTTTTTATAACGAACTATTAGCATTGTATGCAACTCACGGGTTGTATAAAGAAAGCTTAGTCTCTTTAGTAAAAAAAGGAATAGAAGGGGCAAAAGAAATCAAACAAACTATGCATGAACTGCGCAATAATCCTCCTATAACTATTACTGATGAAAAAATAGTCCTAATAGAAGATTACCAAACCAGTATTGCAAAAAACACATTAGATCATACAGAAAAAACAATCGACCTTCCTAAATCTAATGTCCTCATATTCTATACAGAATCTGGATGCAAAATAGCAGCTCGACCTAGTGGAACAGAACCTAAAATCAAATTTTATATTAGTGTACAGGAGTCATTAAATGACATTAATGATTATAGCGATATAGAGCAAAAATTAAAAACTAAGATTAAAGACATCAAAAAGGCTCTAAGGATTGATTAATAAAGAAACAATAGACGAATACACAGATTTAATCGATGTAATGCAAAACACTCCATTAGTGGTTTTAATGGTAAAGAAATACAACATTATGGTAGTTATCGATATTTTCTTTGATATATATAAAAAGGTTAGTATTGCATAGAAATAGCATATAATAGCATAGATACCAGATATACAAACAAAAAAGAGTGCTTTCGCACTCTTTTTCTTCACACAAATCATCTTAATTTAAGGGCTTATTCTAAAAATTAAAACTCACTTTTATTAAAGACTTTCATCTCGGGGGGAATGAAAGTGTTAACTCATATTTACAATGTAAAGATACTACTTATTTTCAATTCACCAAATAAAAAATGTATTTTATCTGAAAAAATGTTTATTTAGTATATATTTTAACATTTATACTTACAAAATTCCTACAAATTTATAAAATTTTACAAAAAATTACGGTATAAGCTTATTTACACCATAGATATCTAACACTTATTTTTTTGAATTATTAGAGTACTTATTAGGAAATTATACCCGTTTTACTCTTTAAAAAATCATTATCTACCGAACAAATGATCTTACAGCATCAAATCATAACAAAAACTGACGCTTCTCCTCATTTTTTAAATTTTTACCAACCTAGTAATCTAGATGGGCATAGTACTACTATTTAGAAATTAGGAAAATGACAACATACAGAACACTTACAAGCTTCTTAACGATATCTGATGCATAATGAATTACTAGGCAGCGTCTACCCAGTATACCGCTAGACAGTTCATCTGAGTACCAGAATCAAAACTACTGTACTATAAAAACTAAGAAACAAGACCTTTTGTCTCTTTCTAGGTTATAGCCCCTTGATTCCTTAAAGGCAGTCAACAACTAGAAACCACATCCCTAGGGAAATTCTATTGATTAAACCTTTTATATGTATCTTAGTCTAAACTGAAAAGTAAATACTAAACTTACTTATCTATTGAATATTCAGGAAGAAAAAAAACTATTGATTGCTTTACAATCAGAAAAAACTAATCAATCCGCTTTTAGCAAACTTGTATCTTTATATAAAGAACGGTTATATTGGCATATAAGAAATATAGTAAAAAACCATGACGATGCAGATGATGTTTTACAAAATGTATTTATTAAAGTATATCGAAACATCAAAAAATTTAAAGGAGATAGTAAACTATACTCTTGGTTATATAGAATCGCTACCAATGAGTCTATTACTTTTCTAAATCAAAAAGCTAAAAAATATATGATCAGTACTAGTGAACTCCAGCAAAGGATGATTGCAAATTTAGAAGCAGATATATATTTTGAAGGAAATGAAATACAATTAAAACTTCAGAAAGCTATCGCTACACTCCCTCAAAAGCAACAACAGGTATTTACTATGAAATATTTTCAGGAATTAAAATATAAAGAAATGTCAGAGATTTTAGAAACTAGTGAAGGTGCTCTTAAAGCTTCTTATCACATAGCATCAAAAAAAATAGAAGAATTTTTACGATCTAAATAAACCTTTGTATGTATATAATGTCTTATCTATAGTGAAAACGAAAAAAACATATGGTAATCATGGGTTTAAAACCCCAAAAGACTATTTCGATAATTTCGAAGAAAGGCTCTTGGACAAAATACCTTTAGATAACCAACAACCCAAAGTAGTATCCGACATGCAACACTCTGGTCTAAAAGCTCCAGAAAGCTATTTTGATACGCTAGACAATAAAATTTTAGAAGAAATTAATATAACTAATGAAAAATCTTCGACACTTACGCATCACATACAAGCAGGTTTTCATGTTCCCGAAAAGTACTTTGATACTATAGAAAAAACCATTGCACAAAAAACAGTTTCTGCACATAAAAACACCACAGTAGTATCTCTATTTTCTCGTAAAAATATAGCTTATATATCTGGTATTGCGGCAATGGTCGCAATCATCATTTCTTTATCAATCAACAAGAAAAAAGATGTCTTTAGTTTTGAAACCCTTGATATAGTAGATATCCAAAAATATGTTGAAGAGGGTAATGCAACGTTTAGTGATACAGAAATTGCAGAGTTATTAGATGATACGGTGAGTTTTACAGACACTCTTAATGATAATGAAATAAGTGACGAAGAATTAGAAAATTATTTATCTGATGAAAATTTAGAAGATGATAGTATATATATCGAATAAGACAAAACACATGAAAAAAATATTAGTATTAGTCGTTATTGTTTTTGGCATTAATTTTTCTTTTGGTCAGAGAAAACCTAGAGAAAAAGTAAAAGCATTAAAAATAGCATATATTACAGATAAATTAGATTTGAGCAGTAATGAAGCACAACAATTCTGGCCCATTTATAACGAATATGAAGCGACCATAGAAGGTCTTAAAAAGAATAAACGTGCCTCTACTAGAGAACTGAAAGAAGTAAACGGTTATAAAAACGTAAGCGAAAAAGAAGCTGAAGATTATATAAACAATTATCTTTCTGCAGAAGAGCAAAAGTTTATTGCCCGTAAAAAATTAATAACGAGTTTAAGACAAGTACTTCCGCACAAAAAAATCCTAAAATTGGTGAAAGCAGAAATAGATTTTAATAAACGTCTTCTACAACGACTACGAAATAGACGTGAAAGGAATTAATAAAAAAACATATTGTTTACTTTTTTGTAAAAAAAATTAGTATAAAAACCCTATTCTTTCCTGCAATGTGTTCACTATCCATGTACTTTTAGATGTGTATCATTACTATTATCCATTATGATGATGTCTAACCTGAATTATACATTGGAAAATCTATTAAAGCTTCCAACCACTGCAAAATATAGCGTTTTACTATGTTTTTAAGTGTAACCATTCGGTGCTATGCTAAAACTTTATAAAACATCATATTTTATGGCGGTTGAAACCTTCATAACGAGGTACCAATGCATAATTTAGGTTTAAAAGAGAAGGTCTGGGAGAGACTCATAACTTATAAAAATATTCATAACGCTATAAAAGTCAAAAAAATGGTCAAAATATCCATATTTAGCATCTGTACAATGATGCTTCACGGCTTTTTAGGTATTGAAATACAAGAAAATAATATCTAAAAATTAACAATACTAGTAAAAATCTCATTTTCAATATTTTCACTCAAATACATTACTATTCTAATGCAAAGAACTACCTTTGCAAACCCTAAAAAATTATAGATGCGTTTACATAGAAATCTTGTTTTTGCTGTTATAGATGGACTCAATGATATTTTTAATAAAGGTGCTTATGCCGATAAAGTAGTCCAAAAATTATTAAAACGTGATAAAAGATGGGGGTCTCGAGACCGAAGTTTTGTTGCAGAAACTGTATATGACATCGTACGATGGAAACGGCTCTACGCAGAAATTGCAGAAGTAAAAGAACCTTTTTCTAGAGAAAACTTATGGCGGATTTTTGCAGTTTGGGCCACACTAAGAGGCATCACATTACCAGATTGGAAACAGATTGCTCCCACTCCGACCAGACGTATCAAAGGACGTTTCGATGAGCTTAGCAAGATTCGAAAATTTAGAGAATCTATCCCTGATTGGATAGATGAGCTAGGAGAAAAAGAACTAGGATCTATATGGGATAAAGAAATCCATGCGCTTAACCAGCAAGCTCCTGTAATCTTAAGAGCAAATTCTATAAAAACTACAAAAGATAAGCTTAGAAGTATTCTTGAAGATGAACATATAGATACTGAATTTATTAATGGATATGCATCTGCTTTACAACTCACAGAAAGAGCAAATGTTTTTTCTACAGAAGCTTTTAAGAATGGATTATTCGAGGTACAAGATGCATCATCACAATTAGTTGCTGATTTCTTAGATGTAAAATCTGGACAAAGAGTAATTGACACCTGCGCTGGAGCTGGAGGAAAAACATTACACCTCGCTGCACTGATGCAAAACAAAGGCCAGATTATAGCCATGGATATTTATGAAAATAAGCTCAAAGAACTAAAAAGAAGAGCACGACGTGCTGGTGCACACAATATAGAACCCAGAGTGATTGAAAGCACTAAAAATATTAAAAAACTGCATGGAAAAGCAGATCGTGTATTGATAGATGCCCCCTGTAGCGGACTGGGAGTGTTAAGTAGAAATCCGGATGCTAAATGGAAACTACAACCAGAATTTCTAGACCAAATCAAACAAACTCAATTACAGATATTAGAAAGTTATTCTAAAATGGTAAAGTCTGGAGGAAAACTTGTGTATGCGACCTGTTCTATTTTACCTTCAGAGAATCAAGATCAAGTTAAAGCCTTTTTAGCATCAGAAACAGGAAAAAATTTTATTTTCAACAAAGACAAAAAAATCCTGTGTTCTACATCAGGTTTTGATGGATTTTACATGGCTTTACTAGAAAAAAAATAACACAACTTTATATAAAAAAGAAGCAAAACCTTTTCCTAAGACCTTGCCTCTTTTCTTTTCTTCAATACATAACTACTATATAGTATTTAGTATTTAGTATTTAAGAAGTTTTATACCTTCTCCTTGATCCAATCCTAATAATTGAACAAAATAAACTCCTTTCTGGAGATATCCCAGATCTACTTGTATTTCTTGACTATCTGCTTTAATTGCTCGATTATATACTCTCCTACCATTAATATCAACAACCTGTAATCCATAATACTTATGAGCTGCAGGAAGGTTGATTTTAAATTTATCTGTAAATGGATTAGGATATGCTAATGAAGCTATATTATTAATTGTACTCTCCCTAGAACCACTATACGTTATTACTAATTGAGGCTTTGCTACTCTATTATTTTCTTTAGAAGCAAATGCAAAATCGTTTCCTGAAGTAGCTTGCAATACCAATGATAACCTATCACCAGTAATAGTTCCTGTTTTCAGGTCAATAGTTTTGGTAGCACCTATAGCATAATTATCACTAATACTACCTAATAAGTCAGATGCAGCTGGTTTATTACTATTAGATAAATTTTGTTCTGTCCAATTGGTAGTATTTCCTTTATGGACAGTAAGATTTCCATTACCACTATCTGAAGCAATGGTAAATTTTAATTCTGCTTTCTCTATAGATCCATTAATAGAAGAAAGATCAAACATTAAGTATCCAGAACGTCTGTTTTGCTCAATTCTTATGATTGTGTTATTATATCGGGTATTACCTTGTAAATATGCATCTTGAATTGGTGATAAGGTTACTGTCTGAGAACCTCCACCTCCACCAGGTCCAGGTGTAGCTACCTTATTAGCAGTTACCCTATCTACATTAAAAAGATAACCTCCATTGCCTTTAAACAATAACCTAAGTTTTTTATTACCAGAAGACAAGGTTACATCTGTAGTAAACTTCTTATAGGAATGCCACTCTCCAGTAACAGGAATAGTAACTGAACCTTTTCTAGTACCATTCTCTAGAATATCAATAGTACCTCCTGCGCCTCTACTAGAAGCCATAACCTCAAAAGTATACTCGCTATTAGAATCAACCTCTATATCAAAATCTACATAATCTCCATTACGAATAAAACCTAAATTCTTGCCTGAGCTACCTGGTGTGTTTTCTATGCGAACACTCCCAGATTTTGAAACATATGATTCTGCTTCAAAAGAACCCGGAATCTTAATAGCATTCCCAGATGGTGGTGGTGGCGTGTTACCATTTACAATTATTCTACTTGTTGCTGATTTATTACCATCCTCTGTACGCACTGTAATAGTTGCAGAACCAGATGATACAGCTCTTACTAATCCACTATCATTTACAGTAGCTACTGATGTATTATTAGAAGACCAGCTTACAGATTTATTAGTCGCATTATTTGGCAGAACAGTAGCGTTTAAATCTCTAGTTTGATTAACATTTAAGGTAACACTAGTATTTGATATATTTACACCAGTAACTGAAACATTAGCAGGTGGATTACCTCCCCCGTTACATGTCACAGCATAAAACGTTCCACATGATGGCATAGACCAGTTGGTTCTATCTGG
>CANLRN010000049.1 GCA_947493495.1 uncultured Aquimarina sp. | reverse complement strand
TTTTTTTGGCAATGAAAAAAAGAAAAAGAAGATTGTGAAACAACCTTACAATCAGCTTATTAAAATTTAGTTAGATGAAATACGTTAGTATTTGCAGTAGATCATAGACGTAATATATTTTTTAATACATAATTTGGGTTTAAATAGTCATTAATCGTTAGGGGTATTAATACAACTACTCTTTTATAGAATACACCTTACTATAAGAAAAAATAGTTTAATCTTTACACTCTCAATTTGCTAATTTTTTTTGCACTTTGAAGGAATATTTTTACACCCTTTTTTTTATATAACTATCTTTGTGATTCATACATTAGACCCTATAGGTTTTACTGTAATAAGAACAAAAATGAGATTTATTTTTTTGCAGAATAGTATTTTAAAAATGTATTACAACTAATATTTTTTTAAACTAATTTTTAGATAAAGAATCTCGATATCATTTTTTTGATATACTTTTGTTCTCTGAAACAAGCCTGTATGGCAGGGTTAATACCGACCGAATGTTTATTGATAATTCTATCTGTTAGTCAATAAACATCAATAATGAACAGATAAAAATTAGTATTATGGCTAAGAATTTAGTGATTGTAGAGTCCCCTGCGAAAGCAAAAACA
The DNA here is from genome assembly GCA_947493495.1 of uncultured Aquimarina sp. Lineage (GTDB taxonomy): Bacteria > Bacteroidota > Bacteroidia > Flavobacteriales > Flavobacteriaceae > Aquimarina. Next base: position 31,748 of record CANLRN010000049.1, on the reverse strand, counting down.
ATTGAGAAGTTTCTAGGAAAAGAATTTACTGTGGCTTCTAGTTTTGGACATATTGCAGATCTACCTGCTAAGGAATTGGGAGTTGATGTAGAAGAAGGCTTTAAACCAAAATATATAGTTTCTAAGGATAAAAAAGATGTTGTAAAAAAACTAAAAGATCTTTCTAAAAAAGCAGAATTAGTTTGGTTAGCAAGTGATGAAGATCGAGAAGGAGAGGCCATAGCATGGCATCTGGCAGAAGCATTAAAACTTGACAAAAATAGAACGCGTAGAATTGTATTTCATGAGATAACAAAAAAAGCAATACTTAAGGCAATAGAAAACCCGCGTAGTATTGATTATAATCTAGTAAATGCACAACAAGCAAGAAGAGTATTAGATAGACTTGTAGGGTATGAGTTGTCACCTGTATTGTGGCGCAAAGTTAAAGGAGGTTTGTCTGCAGGAAGAGTGCAATCTGTATCAGTACGTCTTATCGTAGAAAGAGAAAGAGAAATTACAACTTTTACTCCAATTGCCTCATATAGGATTGATGCAGAATTTGCAAATGAAGCAGGTAGATCGTTTAAAGCAAAATTGCCTAAAAATTTTAAAACAAAGCAAGAAGCAGAAGCGTTTTTGCAAAAAAACCTTGGAGCTGCATTTCAGGTTGCTGATTTGACTAAGAAACCTGCAAAAAAATCTCCAGCACCACCTTTTACAACATCAACATTGCAACAAGAAGCTTCTAGGAAATTATATTTTTCTGTAAGTAAGACGATGACTATGGCGCAACGATTGTATGAAGCAGGACTAATTACATACATGAGAACAGATAGTGTAAACCTATCGACAGAAGCTCAAAATGGAGCACAAGCAGAAATCATATCTGCATATGGAGAATCCTATAGCAACCCGAAACAATATAAAGGTAAGTCTAAGGGAGCTCAAGAAGCACACGAGGCAATACGACCTACGGATTTCTCTAGGCATACAGTTCCCGCAGAATATGATCAACAACGACTATACGAATTGATCTGGAAACGAGCAATTGCATCCCAAATGAGTGATGCACAATTAGAGCGTACCAATGTGAAAATCAAATCCGATACACACGCAGAACAATTTACTGCAAATGGAGAAGTAATTAAGTTCGAAGGCTTTCTTAAAGTATACTTAGAGGGAAATGATGACGAAGACGAAGAACAAAGTGGTATGCTCCCCGCAATGAAAGTTGCCGAAAATCTATATTATAATTTTATTTCTGCTACAGAACGATTTACCAGACCGCCTAGTAGATATTCTGAGGCTGCTTTGGTTAAAAAACTAGAAGAGTTAGGTATTGGACGTCCTTCTACGTATGCACCTACTATATCTACTATCCAAAATAGAAAATATATAGAAAAAGGAGCTAAGGAAGGAGAAGAACGAGACTATGCACAACTTACCCTATCAGATAATACAGTTAAAGAAAAAAAATTAAAAGAAAAAGTAGGTAGTGATAAAGGAAAATTGATTCCAACAGATGTAGGGATGGTCGTTAATGATTTTTTAGTCAATCACTTTTCAACTATTCTTGATTATAACTTTACAGCTAAGGTAGAACAAGATTTTGATGGTATTGCCGAAGGAAATGAAGAATGGACTCAAGTGATGAAAACTTTCTATGACGAGTTTCATCCACGAGTAGAAGATGTTTCTAAAAATGCAGAACGAGAAGTAGGTGAACGAATTCTTGGACAAGATCCAGCAAGTGGTAAACCAGTAAGTGTGAGGCTAGGTAAGTTTGGTCCAATGGTACAGATAGGAACTGCAGAAGATGAAGATAAACCAAGATTCGCAAGCTTAGCTCCAGGACAAACACTGAGCAATATCACTTTTGAAGAAGCTATGGACTTGTTTCAGTTGCCAAAAGAGCTAGGAGATTATAAAGGAGAAACAGTGACTGTAAACAATGGGCGTTTTGGACCCTATGTAAAATTTGGAGCGAAGTTTGTTTCCTTAGATAAAGGGGAAGATCCTTTGAACACATCCCTAGAAAGAGCTATCGAACTTATTGATGCCAAAGAAAAAGCTGATGCACCAATTTATACCTACGAAAATTTACCAGTACAGAAAGGAACAGGAAGATTTGGTCCGTTTATAAAATGGAATGGAATGTTTATTAATGTGAATAAAAAATATGATTTTGACAATCTTTCTGATCAAGATATTGTTCAATTAATAGAAGATAAGAAACAAAAAGAAATTGATAAGGTAATCCATGATTGGAAAGAAGAAGGGATTCGTGTAGAAAAAGCGAGATGGGGAAGAAGTAATATAATTAAAGGTAAAACTAAAATAGAACTCCCTAAAACTGTAGATGCAACCAAGCTAACTATAGAAAAGGTGAAAGATATTATCGAAAAAAATGCACCTAAGAAAAAAACAACAACAAAAAAGAAGGCAACAAAAAAGAAATAAATTATGTCTTTCGAATTTTTATCACCAGTAAGTGATTTGGTTGTTGCACATCGTGCATTACTTTCGGATCAGAGAATAGGTAAACGAATTAAAATTCATACAGCTGCTACAGGAATTCCTGATTTAGAAAATGTAGATATCGCACTCATTGGTATTAGAGAAAATAGAAATGATATCAATTACCTTGGAGAAAAAGTACATTTCGATACCATCCGTAAATCATTTTATGAATTACATCCTGGGAATTGGGATACTAATGTGATAGATTTAGGTGATATCTATCCAGGAGAAGAAGTTAAAGACACCTATTTTTTAGCCCAAGAGATATTAGCTGCTTTAGTACAAAAAAACATCATCCCATTAATTATAGGAGGTAGTCAGGATCTGGTTTATGCTCAATATAGAGCATTCGATGTGTTAGATCGGATGGTAAATATAGTCAATGTAGATAGTAGATTTGACCTAGGCAATACTAATGAGCCAATATCTAATCATTCTTATGTTGGAAAAATAATAATAGAACAACCCTACAATCTTTTTAACTATAGTAATATAGGATATCAAACCTATTTTAATGCCCAAGAAGAAATAGATCTGATCGAAAAGTTATATTTTGATGCATATCGCTTAGGAGAGGTTACATCAGATATTACAGTCGTCGAACCTATTATGCGAGATGCAGATATTGTTGCTGTAGATATGAGTGCTATGAGCTCAACCTCCCTTAATTATTATGGAACGAGAACATCACCTAACGGATTTGATGGCAGAGAAATATGTGCTATAGCTAGATATACTGGAATTAGTGATAAAGTAAAAAGTATGGGGGTGTATGAATTTAAAAATTTTAAAAACGAAGAAACAACCGCTTCATTGATAGCACAGATATTTTGGTATTTTATAGAAGGAGTAAATTACAGATCTGGAGAATTAAACATAAAAAACCAAAAACACACATTACATTACAATGTGCCAGTCGAAGATGAGATCTTATCATTTTACAAAAGTAATAAGACAGAAAGATGGTGGATAGAAATACCTTTTATTTCATCGGGCAATAATAAATTGAAAAGACATACGTTATTACCTTGCACGTACAATGATTATAAGCTTGCTTGTAATCAAGAAATACCTGAAAGATGGTATAAAGCTAAGCAAAAAAACGAAGTTTAACATTTTTATTAGGGAGAATTAAGGTTTTTTTTGGAAAAAAATTGTTTTTCTGGAAATAAATAGATAGGTTTACGACCTTAAATCTTATAGATCTTAACCTAAAACACGTTATGAAGAAATTTGTATCACTCTTTGCTATTGTGGCAATGCTCTATAGTTGTGGCGGTGGAAACCGTGGAGAACTAGTCGGAGTAAAAGGTAAAAAATGGCATCCAGAGAAACCGTATGGAATGGCCCTCATCCCCGGAGGATCGTTTATTATGGGTAAATCTGATGATGACAAGGCAGCACTTGCCAATGCACCTACAAAAACAGTAACAGTTCGTTCGTTCTACATGGACGAGACTGAAGTTACCAACAGCGAATACCGGCAATTTGTCCATTGGGTTCGCGATTCTACTGTAAGAATGCGATTAGCCATTATGGCTGATGAAATGGGTAAAACTCCTGGCGATGATGGCGTAGGAGAATACGCATTTTTAGATGCCAATACAGAAGATATGTCAGTATACGAAAAATACGTGTATGACAACTATAGCGGTACAGGAGAAACTGGTTATGAAGGCAGGAAACTAAATAAAGATATAGATATCGAATGGGATACCGACGATTATCCAGATGAATTCTACACAGAAGTCATGGATTCTCTGTATATACCATTAGAAGAATCATATAATGGCAGACGCTCATTTGATGTTAGTAAATTTCAATTTAGGTTTACTTGGATGGATATTCAATCTGCAGCTCGAGCAAAGAAAGGAAGAAGAAAAGATTTCGTAAAAGAAACAGTAATAGAAGTATATCCAGATACTACTGTATGGATAAAGGATTTTAATTATTCATATAATGAGCCTATGCACAATGATTATTTCTGGCATAGTTCATATGATGATTATCCTGTAGTGGGAGTATCTTGGGAACAAGCAAAAGCTTTTTGTACTTGGAGAACTATAGAAAAGAATTCGTATCAGAGAAAGCGTAATAAAGAATTTGTAAACTACTTCAGACTACCTACAGAAGCTGAGTGGGAATATGCAGCCAGAGGTGGATTAGACTCAGGGACATACCCTTGGGGAGGACCTTATGCATTAAATGATAGAGGTTGCTTTTTAGCCAATTTTAAACCGCTAAGAGGAAACTATGCTGCAGATAATTTCTTATATACAGTAGAAGCAAAAACATTTGAGCCTAATGATTATAATCTTTATAATATGGCAGGGAATGTTTCTGAGTGGGTGCAGTCTTCTTATGACGCCTCATCCTATGAATATGTATCATCAATGAACCCAAATGTCAATGATGATCAAAACAAACGAAAAGTTGTGCGAGGAGGATCTTGGAAAGATGTTGCTTATTTCCTACAGGTAAGTACCAGAGATTACGAATACGCAGACTCGGCAAGAAGTTATATCGGATTTAGAACGGTACAGGACTATATGGGTACTGACGTTACTGGAGAAGATAATACGAAGAATTAATTAGTCCCAAAATTTTCTATCAACTTAATTACTAACCTTTTTTAATTTAATAATTTAAAAAAACTAAACACATTTATTATGGCAAATTCAAGATCAAGCAAAAAATTAATGAATATGGTATACGGTCTCGGTGCAGCAGTCGTTATACTAGGAGCTTTATTTAAAATTATGCACTGGCCTTTTGGTAACTTAATGCTTATTATAGGATTGATTACTGAGGCATTAGTATTTACTGTTTCTGCTTTCGAACCAGTAGATGATGATTTAGACTGGTCATTAGTATATCCAGAATTAGCTGGAGGATCTAAAAGAGACAAAAAAGAAAAAGAAACTCCAGAAGGATTGTTATCTAAGAAATTAGATGAAATGCTAAAAGAGGCAAGAGTAGATTCTAATCTAATGAGTAGTCTTGGAGAGAGTATCCGTAATTTTGAAGGAGCGGCTAAAGGAATATCTCCAACTATCGACTCAATCCAAGGACAGAAAAAATATAGTGAAGAGATGGCAAAAGCTGCTACGCAATTAGAATCGTTGAACAGTCTTTATAAAGTACAGTTAGAATCTTCTGCATCACAAGCCGAAGCGAATCAAGCTATTGCAGAAAATGCTCAGAAATTGAAAGACCAAATGGAGAGTCTTGCAAGTAACTTATCCTCTCTTAATGGGGTGTATGGTGGTATGTTAAGTGCTATGAATAGAAACTAGTATTTAACTTAATTTATAACTATAAATAACTACCAAAATATATAAATATGGCAGGAGGAAAATTATCACCAAGACAGAAAATGATTAATTTGATGTACTTGGTATTTATAGCAATGATGGCATTAAATATGTCAAAAGAGGTTTTATCCGCCTTTGGATTAATGAATGAAAAATTAACTTCATCTAATTCCATTGCGACAGAACGTAATACCGCTTTTATGACTGGTTTAGCAGGAAAAGTTTCTGAACAACCTGAGAAATATGCTCCACTTAAGGAGAAAGCAGATCAGATTAGCGCCTTATCCAATGAGTTTAATGAGTATGTAGAAAAGATAAAGACAGATATATTATCAGATAAAGATGATCCTACTGATTATGAAACTATGGATCAATCTACTGTGTTAGATGAAAAATTCTTTAAAGGAGGTAAAATCACATCCGCAGCTGAAGAATTTATGTCAAAAGTAGCAACCTATAGAGATGGTGTTTCTTCAGCGATCAGATCCGTTAAAGAAGTAGAACCTACTGTAGCAGATGATGTAGATAAGACTTTTGCTACCTCTGATGTAGAAAACAGAGATAAAGTTAAAGTGAATTGGTTAAAATATAATTTTGAAGGCTTTCCTTTAGTAGCTTCTTTAACTAAGCTTACACAGATGCAAGCAGATGTGAAGACTACTGAGAGTAAAGTATTATCTGCTTTGTTAGCAGGACAACAAGCTTCAGAGCTTTCGTTTAGTAACTATGAGGCGATTGTAGTACCAGACAAAACAGCTTTCTTTAGTGGAGAGAAGTTTACTGGGAAAATAGTTTTAGGACGTTTTGATGCAACTCTAAAGCCTACTTCAGTTACTGTAAATGGAAATGAGCAAACCAAGGTTGAAAATGGGCAGATTATGCTAGAATTTCCAGCGGGTAATGTTGGAGAACGTGAAATAAAAGGAGAATTACAGTTTAAAGAAGGTGATTCTATAATTCCTATAAAAATTGAAAGTTCTTATGCAGTAATTCCTAAACCTAATTCTGCTGTAATTTCTGCAGATAAGATGAATGTGGTATATAGAGGGGTACAGAATCCAATGACGATTTCTATCCCAGGAGTACCTTCAGTAAATGCAACAGCTCCAGGACTTAGAAAAGCAGGTGGAGCAGGTAAGTATATGATGAATGTAACTACTGTTAAGGCTCGTGAGGTAGCTATCAAGGTAAGTGGTAAACTGCCTAATGGAACTTCTGTGAGTGATAGTAAGAAATTTAGAATTAAGGATATTCCAAGACCAGTAGGTACTGTAAGAGGTGAAGATGGAAGTATAAAAATGTCTAAAAGTGGATTGGATAAATCTTCTATTGGTGCGATACTACCAGATTTTGATTTTGATATTAAATTAAAAGTAACCAACTTTAAATTTAAAGTAGAAGGTCAGCCTACAGTAAGCGTAAGTGGAGGAAGATTAAATTCTAGAGCAAAAGGTGTACTTAGAAAAGCTAAACGTGGATCATCTGTACAGATTATTGATATCAAAGCACAGTTAACTACCAATTCGTCTTATAAACTGAAGAAAATATCTCCAGTAATTGTTGAGTTGACGAATTAAAATAAAAGTAAGATTATGAATTTGAGAAATGTTTTATTAACCGTTTTTGGTCTGTTTATGACCTTGTGTTCTTATGGACAGGCAAATATTTTAAATGCCACAAATCCTGATGATATAGGCAAGAAAACACAGGAACAGATAAATGCAGATAATGATTATCCATTAGAATATGGATATGTAGATAAGCGTGATGTCTTGTGGGCAAAAACTACTTGGGAAACAATTGATCTTGACGAACGAGTTAATTTTCCGCTTTATTATCCTATTGACACAGCTAATATTGGGTCTGAAAGACGTGCATTATATGATGTTTTGATGACTAATATAAAAAATGGTAAAATAAAAACAATTTATTCGGATTCTTATTTTACAGAAACAAGAACACTACAGGATTTAGAAACTACACTTTCTAAAATTGATACGCTAGATTTAGGGTATGAGCAATATAATGCAGGTGAAGCAGTTGATCCGCAATATGTCGAAAGAAGAGATATTTCGGCAGCTGATATTTCTGAGTATAAGATTAGAGGATATTGGTATTTTGATAAACGTCAAGGAGAATTAAGATACAGACTATTAGGTATTGCACCTGTAGCACCTGATGTTAATTTTATCGAAGACGATGAGCCAGATATGGTACCTTTGTTTTGGGTATGGTATCCAGATGCCAGAGAATCATTGCATAATGCTATGGCATTTAATAGAAGAAATACTTCTATGCCATTTACCTATGATCATGTGCTTAATGCTAGGCGATTTAACTCTGTTATCTATAAAGAAGATAATATTCAGGGTGACCGAGAGGTTAATGATTATATAATTGACAATGCATTAATGCAACTACTTGAAAGTGAACGTATTAAAGAGAGTATCCGAAATTTCGAAATGGATATGTGGAGTTACTAAATAATTCTGATTTTAAAAAATATAGAAAAAAAACGCTCAACACATAGTTGAGCGTTTTTGTTATTTTTAATCTATGATAGATTATCTAATTATTGGGTTTGGATTGGCAGGACTAAATTTTGCAGAACAATTAGAAGATGGCAAGAAATCGTATTTAGTTTTTGAAAATAATTCGCAATACGCATCTAGAGTTGCTGGAGGGTTATATAATCCAGTTATTTTAAAACGTTTTACTGCAGCTTGGAAAGCGTCAGAACAGTTGAGAATAGCAATATCTACCTATAAAAATCTGGAACAAAAACTAGAAGAATCATTTGTATCAGAACTTCCTATTTTAAGGAGATTCAACTCAGTAGAAGAGCAAAACTTGTGGTTTGAGGCAAGAGATAAACCAATTCTTAAGGAGTATTTATCTACTGAATTATTAAAAAATGATAATGCTGCTTTAGATATTCCATTTCATTTCGGGAGCGTAAAACATACAGGAAAAATTGATATTGCGAGCATGTTATCCTTGTACCTTACAGATCTAGAGAAAAAGGGTAGATTAATAAGAGAATCTTTTGAATATGATTTTTTAAAAATTAATTCTGATGCTATCAACTACAAAGGAATAAAAGCTAAAAATATTGTTTTTGCAGAAGGTTTTGGAATGCTGAATAATCCCTGGTTTACTTATTTGCCATTACAAGGTAATAAAGGAGAATATATTATTATAAAATCTACTGAATTAAAGCTTACAGAAGCAGTAAAATCATCTATTTTTATTATTCCGTTAGGCAATCATTTGTATAAAATTGGAGCAACATATAATAACTGGGATAAAACAGCCGAAATTACGCAATCTGCAAAAGAAGAACTTGAAAAAAAATTAAATCAATTCCTGAAAGTTGATTACGAGGTAATTGACCAAGTAGCAGGAATACGACCCACTACAAAAGACCGTAGACCTATAATTGGGACTCATCCGATATATAAAAACCTTCATATTATTAATGGATTAGGTAGTAGAGGAATACTAATCGGTCCTTATGTAGCAAAAAAACTATATAATTATATCGAAAAGGGAATACCTTTAGAAAAAGAAATAGATATCAAACGTTTCGAGAAATTAAGATAGATTTTTCTTTTTTCCGTAATGCATAAAAAGATTGATCCAAATATTTCTTGAAACTCTAAGAATTATAGGAAAAAATAGTATCAGTACTCCTACGATAGTAAAAAAACTACTTAGAAGACTTAATCTAAAAAAAAGATGACTAATCACAAAAGCAACTACAGCAATAGCTATCCCTACTCCATAGCTTACATACATAGCCCCGTAAAAAAAAGATGGCTCCATCTTGTATTTTGTATTACAATAGCCACAGCGTTCATACATTTGAAAGATTTTTACCAAATTGTATGGATTATTTTCTTTGTACATACTTTCATTATGACACACTGGACAAGAACCAGTGATAATGCTGTAAATTTTTGTTCCTTTTAAGAAGCTCATAGTACTTTTATTCTATTACAAAATTAATCATCTTTGCACAAAAGATTCAAAAGCAGATGTTAAACATACATAACTTATCTATTTCGTTTGGGGGAGAGTATCTTTTCGAAGAAATAACTTTCAGATTAAATACGGGAGACCGAGTAGGATTAATTGGAAAAAATGGGGCAGGAAAATCTACCTTACTTAAAATTTTATCCAAAGAGCAAGAACATGATTCTGGTCAGATAGCTACCGATAAAGAAATAAAAATTGGTTTTCTAAAACAGGATATAGATTTTGTTTTAGGAAGAACCGTATTAGAAGAGTCTTACGAAGCTTTTACAGAAATAAAAAAAATTGAGCGCGAAATTGAACAAATCAATACGCAATTAGCAGAACGAACAGATTATGAAAGTCAAAGCTATAATCAACTGATTACAGATTTGAGTGATCATACACATCAATATGAAATTATTGGCGGTTATAATTATCAAGGTGAAACTGAGCGTGTGTTACAAGGATTAGGATTTCTCAGAGAGGATTTTGATAAATTAACCGACACCTTTTCTGGAGGATGGCGAATGCGAATAGAGCTAGCTAAATTACTATTACAGAATAATGATATTCTATTACTGGATGAGCCAACAAACCATCTAGATATCGAATCAATCATATGGTTAGAAAATTTTCTGAAAAATTATGTTGGAGTGGTAGTAATCGTTTCTCACGACAAGATGTTTCTGGATAATGTAACGAATCGAACCATTGAAATATCCTTAGGGCGAATTTATGACTACAATAAGCCCTATTCTAAATATTTAGTGCTTCGAAAAGAAATAAGAGAACAACAACTAGCTGCCCAGAAAAATCAGTCGAAGCAAATCGAACAAACCGAAAAACTAATCGAAAAATTTAGAGCAAAAGCCACAAAAGCATCGATGGCGCAATCTCTTATTAAAAAATTAGATAAGGTAGAACGTATTGAGGTGGATGAAGATGATAATGCTGTAATGAATATCAGTTTCCCAATAAGTATACAACCAGGAAAAGTGGTAATAGAAGCTGAAAACATCGGTAAAAAATATGGAGAGAAAGAAATTCTAAGAAATATAAATTTATTAGTAGAACGCGGTTCAAAAACTGCGTTTGTTGGTCAGAATGGACAAGGAAAATCTACCTTGGCTAAGATTGTAATCGATGAAATATCGCATACTGGAAATTTAAAACTGGGGCATAATGTGCAGATTGGGTATTTTGCCCAGAATCAATCAGAATACCTAGATGGTGAACTAACAATTCATGACACTATGATTCATGCTGCAAACGAAAAAACCAGAAGTAAAGTTAGGGATATGCTAGGGGCGTTTTTGTTTAGAGGAGATGAAGTAGATAAAAAAGTAAAGGTTCTTTCTGGAGGTGAGCGTAATCGACTTGCTCTGTGTAAGATGCTATTGGAGCCCTTTAATGTGTTGGTGATGGATGAACCTACGAATCATCTCGATATCAAATCAAAAAACATCCTGAAAGAGGCATTAAAAAGTTTTGAAGGTACATTGATTTTAGTATCTCATGACAGGGATTTTCTTCAGGGATTAACCAATACGGTGTATGAATTTAAGAATAAACAGATCAAAGAATATCTTGGAGATATAGATTATTACCTAGAACAGAGAAGTGTAAATGATCTTCGTGATATAGAAAAGAAGGATAAGCAAGTAAAATCGACTTCTACCGCAAAAGAAACTGCAAAACAATCCTACGAGAATCAGAAAAAATTAAAATCACTCAATAATAAGTTGAGCAATGTAGAGTCTAAGATCAATAAATTAGAAAAAGAGATCAAAGAAATAGATGTAGAACTGGCAATTAATTATGATCAAACTATTGCTAAGCCTAATTTTTTTGATACCTATCAAGCCAAAAAAGACAATTTAGAATCTTTAATGGCAGATTGGGAGTCGCTACAAGAGGAGGTAGATAAACTCTGATTTTTTTAGTGAAGGGTTATATAATAGTTGTACGTCATTAAAGAAAATAAGGGTAGTTGTTTATTGGAGTTAGTATCAAAAAGTGTAATGCTTTTACTACTTTGAGCAAAAGCCGAAAAATTGGCGATTAATAATAAGAAGAAAATGATTCTGTGTTTCATGTCTATTTTTTACCAGAATAAAAGAGTGACTATAAACCATATTCAGATAAATAATATAATCACACTCATAAATTATAAAATAGTTAAATTTGAATTTTATGTCCTAATGAGGTAATATTTCCAAAATTAAAAATAAACTTGAAATGGGAGGTGTTTTCCTAAGCTGCTATAATTTTTATCCTGAGATGAAAAAATAAACGAAAGCACAACACCATGTAAGATTGCATTGATTAAATAGTTTGTCTTCACTACCGCCATCTTATACGATTTACGAATAAAAATTTCGCATCTAATGACATTCTTTTTCTACTATATTTTCTTCATAAAATAAAACAATAGCTATGGCTATTGTTTTATTTGATTCATCAATCTAGCGAAAAATCTTTGCCATTATTTTTACGAAATTCTCATCCGTAAATCGTATTACACTTAACGGCATGAACTATTACTTGATTTTGATATTCTTAAGTCCTAAAAATATTTTTTCAATTCCTAAACAAAAAAAAGACTGCCTTTTCAGACAGCCTCTTATTGTTTAGCTTGGGTTAATGACATAGTTATTCTTTTACTAAGTTAAAAAACACCTTTTTAGATGATGTTTCTTCTAGAGTAATGATATAAATACCTCTGTTTAGGAAATCAATAGAAATATTATCTTTTTTTCTTATTTGTTGACTAAGCAGTTCCTGCCCTAATAAATTATTAATAGTTACGGTATAATTTTGATTCTTTAGCCCTGTAAAAGAAATATTATTTTTTGCTGGGTTAGGGAATAATTTTATAGATTTTTCATTTGGATCTATGTCATCTACAGATAAAGTAGGAGCAATTATATTTATAGGCTGTACAGCTGTATTTAGAGTGTCTCCATTACTTGTACTGAAGGATACAAGGAGAAAATAAAATTCTCCATTTTGTAGCTCATCAGAAGGGAGTATAGGGTCGCTTCCAGGGGGGAGGTCATCTAGGTTAATATTTAGAGATACCATTGATGTTCCTGATTCTGTATTTATAACAGTAGCATCGCTAATAATATCAAAATCACGTATTGGAACGAAAGAAGATCTTACATGGCGTAAAAAATATCGTATACCTCCGTCATTTCCAGCTATTACAGTATTTCCTGTTCCTGAATGGTAATTTACCGTTACATCAATAGTCTCACCAATTGTGTATTCAGTATTGAGGTAAATGTTTCTATCATCAAATTCAAGGCTAGGAGCTATTAGTTGTGTAACATTAACAGTAGCTTGATCATTAATAGTCGAATCCACAGTTAATTCTACAGTTATATCAGCAGTACCTTCTGATATTGCAGTGATGATCCCATTTTGATCTACTGTAGCTACATTAGTATCGCTACTAGACCAAATCAAAGATTTATCATCTGCATCTACCGGTAATATAGTAGCATTTAATGTGAAAGTATTATTCTGTATCAGATCTACAGTTTCAACATTCAGCGCTACAGATTCAGTAGGAATGGAGAAAAAGGGTACTACATTAACAGTTGCAGTACTTGCTATAGAAGTATTTCCTACACTAGTGACAGTAATTGTAGTATTTTCATTTTCTAATATTCCTGTAACAATTCCGTTTTCATCTACAGTGGCAATGGTTTCATCTGCAGAACTCCAGGTCACGTCGCGATTAGCAAAAATTGGTTCAACCTCTAGATTTGCTTGAGTATTGGTTCCGACACGAACTTCTATTGGATTTGGTGTAATTGTAATACTTGTTGGATCCAATAAATTAGTGTCAAAAATTTGGTTTGCTGCCTCATCATTAAAAGCTGCGGTTTCACCATTTCTCCAACGAACTAGAATATTGGTAATGATATCATCATTACCTAGTCCAAAATGAATCATATTTAATAAACTTTGAGAAAAAGATGCTCCTGATGAACCAACTCTTTTAAATAATGATTTTCCTCCAGCAGTAGTCACTGTTACTTCTGCAGATATGGGATCAATATTATTAATTGGAGAATACCCAACTTTTACGATGGCGTAATTACCGTTATCATTTTTTTGATTTTCAAATAAATGCCAAGTTCCTCCATTATCATCTCCATTCAGAAGGTCTACATCGCCATCTAGGTCATAGTCAAAAGCTTGTCCCATATCACCATGCCCCATAGTACCAACAGCTGTTGCATTATGATTTGTTGTGATTTCAAATTTACCTTGACCATTATTAATTAATATATAATCAGAAATTCTGTTTCTTAAATATCCATATCTATGCACAAATATGTCTTGAAAACCGTCATTATTAAAATCTCCTGCAGTTGTTCCCCAATGATTCCCACCTTTAGGGATATTCCATTGATCAGAAACATCAACGAAGCTGACATTTCCTGTACTAGTATCTAGGTCATTCCTTAATAAAAAATCTTGTACATTTCTATTCTGTGCAGGAGGATTTACTGATGCTAAATTAGTAACTCCATCAATTGTGAAATCAATCCCAAAAGAAATATCTCCATTTCTTACTGTTTTCAATCTCCACTGCCCATTGCCTAAATGTCCGATATATAGTCCATTGGCAGTTGTTGTTGCAGGAAAACCATCTGCATTAGCTTCAGTTGCTTGTATATCTGGGATGGTAATAGGTTCATTTCCTATATTTAGATTCGTTATTGCTACAGTCATGGCACTTCCTAAGAACACGGGAAAGTTACCTTCAAATTGATTTCTACGAGAAGCCCCTAGGTTAGAAATATCTAGTACATCAGTTTCAGCTTCAAAATCAACTGTTAATTCTCCCTCACCTCCACTAGTTCTTCCGTCAATAACTTTTCTTATTGGATCATAATCTATAGAAGTATTTTCGGATACCAAAAAAATTTCGTTACCTCCAGTAATATATAGATCTAAATCACCATCATTATCTATATCAACATCTAGAGCACTAATATTAGTAAACCTCCCATTAGCTCCTGTCCCTGCTAACCAAGTGTTCGAAACATTATCAAATGTAAAATCTCCATTACCTTTCCATATTGCCAAAGGATCAATAAAAACGATATCATCAATACTATCTTTATTTAAATCTGTGATGAGTACTCTAGATCCTCTTTCATTTTCTAATCCAGGAATACTGACCTCAGTAAAAGTTCCATCTCCTCTATTTGAATAAAAAATATGCTGCGCATTTGCTCCATTATTTATTCCTGCTGCGTTAAATAATCCTAGATCTAAATCCCCGTCCAAATCAAAATCAACCCATCTTGGTGAGCGTCCTCTAGCTCCAGATGTAATTCCTACATCCGCCTCACTTCTCACAAGAGTTCCATCATTATTCTTGTAAAACAAAGGGGGTTGAGGGTTGGTACCATTTCCTCCTCCTAAAGAAATAACCAGATCGAGATCTCCATCATTATCATAATCTCCAGCAGCAGAACCGTGTAAATCCATTAATCTAAATATAGAAAGATTTGTTTCATTTGTTAGGTTTCCAGTAGTAGTGCCAAAAAACAATTTACTTGGAGAATCGGGATCATTATGGTTGTTTAAGACCATATCATAATTTCCATCATTATCTATATCTGCAATCGAAGGCCCTCCATATTTATCGCCTGGATCAACAACCAAACCAATATTGGCACTTACATCAGTATAAGTAGGGATATTTAGACCACTGAAATCCTCTATGCTTAATAAATTAATTGTAACATCTTGCTGATTAGCAAAAAGTTGTAATTGTACATCCCCCGCAGAAGGAAAATTGGCAATAAAATTTAGTGATTGGATACCTGTCGAAGGGATATCAATATTATCGATTAATCGTTGTCCAGCTACCTCTAGAGTTAAATTAGCATAATCTTCGCTAATACTAACATCCATACTAATACGTTTTAATAAACTTCCACTTACTGTATAATCAACAGTAATAGGCGTACCTGGAGACACAACTGTTGGAGTAGTAATAACTTGTCCAAAAGTAGTATAAGATATACTTATAGTAAAGAGGTATAGTAAAAGTGATTTTGGCAATAATAATAATTTTTCCATGAGCTTATTTTTAATTTAATAAAAGATGTTTTGTTTTTTTGCGATAAAAGTAATGTTTTAAGTCTTTTTTAGTAATAAGCTAAACTAGACAAGAAAGAGACGGCAATCACGTAAACTAATGAATTTGATACCATAAAAATTCTAATTTTTATCTTTTCTATTAGACATAAAAATCAGGAAACACTTACTGTTTTTCTTGTAAAGTTTTAGATAAATAGTATTGAGACAGCGCTATTTTATGAGGTAATAGAGTCGAAAAAAATCATTTTTAGTATAGAAATAAAAAGTAGTTTTACACAAGACTGGTATTATATATCGAAAACATTTAAGTTATTTTATAGTTATTTTTATTCTGAGGAATAAGGACAACCCAAATTTTATAGATATTTTTGTAGCCCACATAAAAAGGGTATAATTTATGGATAAAATGAAAGCTATTGATTTAAATGCGCACGCCCTATCTTGGGTTGGAAAAATTCATTATGATTTTGGATTTTTAGTTCAAAAAGCATTTGGCGAAAATGGATTGGATGTATCAAAAGAACAATGGAGTGTTCTTAAACGTCTAAAAGTAAATGACGGACAGCCACAAAATGATCTGGCTTTTATCACGCATAGAGATAAAACATCTATGACAAGACTTATTAATTCAATGGAAAATAAAAACCTTGTCGTTCGAAAAAATGATGCACACAATATTAGAATCAATAGAATATTTCTTACAGATCACGGTAAATCAGTTATAGAAAAAGTAACTCCTATTATGTATGATCTAATTCCTGCTGTGCAAGAAAGCCTGAGCAATGAAGAAATTGAAAATTTAATTAATACACTAAAGAAGATCAAAACTAAAATTGCAGAGATAGCAGAATAATAAACAAATCATAAAGAACTCTTAAAAAGGCATTTGTAAAGATATAGATGCCTTTTTTTGTATCAATTGATGCGTTATTTATGAGTTTTTTAACTGCCGCAGAGCTTTGTTGTTGATAGATTTGCGAGATGAGCCTAAACAAATCTTATATATGAGAAATGCTATACTCGCAATATTAGGATTGGCATTAATTTTTGGAGCTATTTTTGGAGCGCAAATGCTTATTAATAGTAAAAGCAAATTTAAACCCAAATCGGCCAAGGTTATCAAAACGGTTTTTGTAGATACTATTCAAAATGGATCAGTGCCTATAAAAATTAATGCCAATGGAAATCTGGTAGCTAAAAGAAGGTTAGAATTATTTTCCGAAGTTCAAGGAGTTTTTAAAGGAGGTTCCAAATTATTCAGAACAGGGCAACATTATCAGAAAGGACAAAATCTGATTAGAATAGATGCCTCAGAATATTATGCTTCTGTACAATCAGCCAAGAGTAATCTATACAATTTAGTCACATCCATAATGCCTGATTTGCGTCTCGATTATCCTGAGATTTATGATAAATGGCAACATTATCTTACTAATTTTGATATGAATAAGGTAACGCCAGAATTACCAGAAGTTGCTTCAGAAAAAGAGAAGTATTTTATTACAGGGCGTAATATCTATACAACATATTACAATGTGAAAAACTTGGAACAACGACTGTCGAAATATCGAATTTCTGCACCATTTTCTGGAGTATTAACAGAGGCATTGGTTACAGAAGGAACACTTATTCGTCCTGGACAGAAACTAGGAGAGTTTATCGACACTAGTGTCTATGAAATTGAAGTAGCTATTGGCAAAGAATATTCGAGTTTATTAAAAATAGGAGAATCCGTAGTACTTTCAGATCTTAATAAATTAAATACCTATACTGGAGTAGTTACTAGAATTAATGGAAGCGTTGATCAGGCTACGCAAACGATCACCACTTTTATAGAAGTAAAGGATACCTCCTTAAAGGAAGGCATGTACCTAGAAGCAAGCTTAAATGCCAGAAAAGCAGAGAATGCTATAGAGATTGATCGTAGTTTATTACAGGATGAAAACAAGATTTTTGTCGTTAGAGATAGTATTTTAGATATGATTGATGTACAACCCGTATATTTCTCTGAGAAAAAAGTGATACTCCAAGGGGTTTCAGATGGAGATATTATCCTCAATAAACCTGTACCAGGAGCATATGCTGGGATGTTGATAAAAGTGTTTCAAGGCGCTGAAAAAAAATCAACGCCCTCTAATGGAAATATAATCAGTGTAAATTCAAAGCAGTAAAGATGCGTAAGATCATTTCGTATTTTATTAAATACCATGTTGCTGTAGATGTTATTGTCATTGCCTTTATTGTATTTGGAATTTTTGGAGCACTTTCTCTAAAATCTTCTTTTTTTCCACTTACAGATTCTAAAAACGTAAGTATTAATGTCGTATATCCAGGTGCTTCTCCTCTAGAAGTAGAAGAAGGAATTATTCTTAAGATAGAAGATAACCTTAAGGGATTAGAAGGTGTAGAGCGGGTAACCTCTACTTCAAGAGAAAATAGTGGTAGTATCAATGTAGAAATCGAAAAAGGAAAAGACATTGATTTTATGTTACTTGAGGTGAAGAATGCCGTAGATAGAGTTCCTAGTTTTCCAACTGGAATGGAACCTATAGTCGTATCCAAACAACAAGCCATCAGGCAAACAATCAATTTTGCGGTAAGTGGTACTAGTATTTCACTCGCAGCTTTAAAACAAATTTCGCGTCAGATTGAAAATGACCTTAGGGCAATTGAAGGGATTTCGCAGATCACCATAAATGGATATCCTGACGAAGAAATCGAAATAGCTGTCAATGAAAATAACTTGCTCGCGTATAATCTTAGTTTTAATGAGGTAGCGCAAGCTGTGAGTCAATCAAATATACTGACCACAGGAGGAACCATAAAAACAAGTGCAGAAGAGTATCTAATTCGTGCAAATAACCGGGCATATTATGCCAACGAACTTTCTAATCTTATTATACGCGCAGAAGCTTCAGGACGTACGATTAGATTAAAAGATGTAGCCGAAATCAGAGATCGTTTTTCAGAATCCCCAAATGCATCCTATTTCAATGGAAAACTTGCAGTAAATATCCAAATTACTAGTACGAATACAGAAGATTTGATTTCTTCGGCAGAAAAAACAAAAGCCTACATTTCAGAATTTAATGAGAAATATACTAATGTACAGCTAGATGTAATTAATGATCGGTCTATTACACTAGTACAACGTACCGAGCTTCTTACCGAAAATGCCATTATAGGCATGATTTTAGTACTCATATTTTTATCATTATTTCTTAATACAAGGCTTGCATTTTGGGTAGCTTTTGGTTTACCTATTGCTTTTTTGGGGATGTTTATATTTGCAGGGTATTTTGATGTGACGATTAATGTATTATCTCTTTTTGGGATGATTATCGTAATAGGTATTTTGGTGGATGATGGGATTGTAATTGCCGAAAATATCTACCAACATTACGAAAAAGGAAAGACTCCTATACAAGCTGCTATCGATGGAACTATGGAGGTGATTCCTCCTATTATTTCGGCAATAATAACCACTATATTGGCCTTTGGAATTTTCTTGTTTCTGGATGGGCGTATTGGGGACTTTTTTGGAGAAGTATCTGTTATCGTAATTCTTACTTTAACGGTATCACTAGTAGAAGCATTAATAATTTTACCAGCACATTTGGCACATTCTAAGGCTCTAAAACCAGAAAATACACAACCTAAAAAAGGGATTGCTCGATTGTTTTCAAAACTTAGATATATCAATGCTTTTGGAGATCGTATTATGAGATGGTTACGTGATAATCTGTATAGTCCTGCACTTAATTTTACGTTAAAAAATAAATTTTTTACTTTTTCTCTTTTTGTGGTTATTTTAATACTTACTGTAGGAAGTATTGGTGGAGGAATTGTACGAACAGCTTTTTTTCCTCGAATTGCTAGTGATACAATATCCATAAATTTAGGAATGCCTAATGGCACTAATGAAAAAATAACAGATTCTATTATTTCTATGATCGAAGAAAAAGCCTGGATCGTTAATAAAGAATTGAGCGAAGAGTTTTTAATAGGAGAAGAGTATGATAACAAAGAATTGTTTGAAAATAGTATCAAAAATATTACATCTTCTTCTAATGCCTCTCTTAGGATTAATATGCTTCCAGGACAAGAACGACCTAATGCCGTAAGTGCTGGTTTAGTTGCTAATCGTATACGAGAAAAAGTAGGCCCAGTTTTCGGAACAGAACAATTGATTTATGGGTCAGGAGGTAATTTTGGAGGGAACCCTGTTTCAGTATCGCTATTGGGAAACAATATCAAAGAACTGAAAGCAGCAAAACAAGAGTTTAAAACGATATTGCAAAATGATTCTCGATTAAAGGACATTGCAGATAATGATCCTGCTGGGATTAAAGAAATCAAACTAGAACTTAAGGATAATGCGTATGCTTTAGGGCTTAATCTAAGAGATGTGATGGCTCAGGTACGAGGAGGGTTTTTTGGTGTTCAGGCGCAACGTTTTCAAAGAGGGCAAGATGAAATCCGGGTTTGGGTACGCTATGACAAAGAAAATAGATCCTCTATTTTAGATTTGGATAATATGCGAATAGCTACGCCCTCTGGAGCGCGAGTACCTATTAACGAAATTGTAAATTATACCATAGAAAGAGGTGATGTAGCAGTAAATCATCTGGACGGTAGGAGAGAGGTTCAGATTTCTGCAGATTTGAAAGATCCTGAGACTACAAGTTCTACAGATATTCTAGAAGAAATTCGAACGACAATTATGCCAGAAATTATTGCAAAATACCCAACAGTAACACCTTCTTATGAAGGGCAAAATCGAGAAGCTGGCAAGTTTTTAGGGTCACTTGGCCCTGTCGGACTCACTGCCTTAGCCTTAATATATATCACTATTGCATTTACCTTTAGGAGCTATAGCCAACCTCTCTTACTGCTTCTGCTTATCCCTTTGAGTTTGCCAGCAGTTGCGCTAGGGCATTTGATTCATGGCTTTCCAATAAATATACTCTCTCTATTAGGAATTATAGCCCTTATCGGTATTATGGTCAATGATGGTTTGGTGCTTATTGGTAAATTTAATAGCAACCTCAGGTCAGGAATGACCTTTGATCATGCAATTTATGAGGCAGGAAAGTCCCGTTTTAGAGCAATTTTTCTTACCTCCATAACTACGATTGCAGGATTAACTCCCCTTATTTTTGAAGAAAGTAGACAAGCTAAATTCTTAATCCCTATGGCAATATCTATCGCTTATGGTATTGGTTTTGCTACTGTACTTACATTACTTGTATTACCCATATTTTTATCATTTAGTAACAGCATTAAAGTAGGAACTAAATGGTTGGTTACTAATAATAAAGTCACTAAGGAAGAAGTAGAAAGAGCTATAAAAGAACAAAAAGAAGAACGTAAGGAACATCATGAAGTACAGATATAGATATCCAATAAGCGTACTGTTATTTTTTATCTTAGTTGGTCATACTACTTATAGCCAACAATTGACCAAAGAACAAGCCGTTCGATTAACCTTAGAAAATAATTTTGGGATTTTGATTGCTGCCAATACCGCAACAGTTGCTAAAAATAATCAGAAGCTGCTTAATTCTGGATATTTACCAAGCTTAACCGCTAATACAGGAGCCAATTATCAACGAACATCTTCTACAACTTCATTTCCTGGGGCGATCAATCCAGACACAGGAGCTCCTAGAAGTGATATCGAAATAAACGAAGCAGAAACACAACGCTATAATGCTTCTCTTAATCTGAACTATACATTGTTTGATGGTTTAGGTCGGTTTTACAATTACAAAAGACTAAAAGAACAATTCAATCTTTCGGAACTACAAGCCAGAGAAACCATAGAAAATACCATAGTGCAATTATTTTCTGTGTATTATGAGATAGCAAGACTTACCGAAAATGAACAGATCCTTAAGGAAACATTGCAAATTTCCAAGGAACGTGTTACCAGATCAACCTATCAATTTGAGTATGGACAAACTACTAAATTAAGTATATTAAATGCTCAGGTAGATGTGGCTAATGATAGCATTAATTTATTAACTATTCGGCAACAGCTTAGCAATACAAAACGAGATCTGAATGTTATTATGGATGATGCGCTGGAAAAACAATTTACAGTAGACACTATTATAAATTTCATTCCAAGAATAGCAATAGATCAGTATTTGGAAAAATCTGAAGA
Source organism: uncultured Aquimarina sp. (assembly GCA_947493495.1). Lineage (GTDB taxonomy): Bacteria > Bacteroidota > Bacteroidia > Flavobacteriales > Flavobacteriaceae > Aquimarina. The sequence goes on along the minus strand of CANLRN010000049.1, from coordinate 9,614 downwards.
AAATAATGTTACTTTATTACAAAATGAAAGTACTATTAGAATTAGCGATTATGACTTAAAAGTTAGTAAATCAGGCTATTTACCTACTATTGGATTAACGGGGTCCTATGGTTGGAATGAAAACCGAAATCCGCCATCTGCTTTCTTTCCTGGAAATGTAGCGGATACCTATACGCTATCTGGTGGAGTCAGTCTTAGCTGGGATTTGTTTGATGGTGGAGGGACACAGACTCGGGTAAAAAATGCCAAAATAGCGCTGGATAATCAAGAGCTGGCAAAAAAGCAAGTAGAACGACAAGTAAAAAGAGATATTGCAAATGCCTTAGGCAATTATGAGAATCGCCTAAAAATATATGAGATACAACAACAAAATGTATTAACTAATCTGAATAATTTTGATCGTTCTAAAGAGCGATTTAAATTAGGGCAGATCACTTCGATCGAATTTAGACAGGCGCAGATTAATCTAATCCAAGCGCAAACCAATAAAACATTAGCTAAATATGAAGCTAAATTATCAGAATTGCAGCTGTTGCAACTTACAGGGCAATTATTAAATGTTGATTTTTAATACTATGTTCGAACATTTTTTTCAATGTCCCTATTGTTGGGAACAAATATCTATGCTGTTAGACACTTCGGTACCATATCAGGTCTATGTAGAAGACTGCGAGGTGTGTTGTAATCCTATCGAATTACATCCCAGGTTTGAGGATCAAGAACTTGTGAGTTTTGAAGGGATAAGTATCGAACAATGATTGAGAATACTTTTCTAATACCATTTTGACTTTGAAATTACTCTTTAATAAATTGAATTATTTTTTGAGATATTTGAAGCGAAAAATCATAACATAGCAATAGCTACGGCATTATTTTTTCAACGAAAAATAGACAAAAAAACTATTTTTAAGGGCAATTTCAAAGTCAAAATGGTATAATACGATTTACGGATGAGAATTTCGTAAAAATAATGGCAAGGATTTTTCGCTAGATTGATGAATCAAATTAAAGAATAGCCATAGCTATTGTTTCATTTTATGAAGAAAATATAGTAGAAAAAGAATGTCATTAGATGCGAAATTTTTATTCGTAAATCGTATAAAACATATGTCTATCAAGAACTATTTCGAGAATTGGTCAAATACAAAACTAGACTAGAATCGTTTTAAGTCACTTCTATTTAAAGAAATATAACCCTGTCACTTTGTCACATGTTTTTTATAAAGTATCTTTGCATATTATTTGATTAGTATCAATAGGATATACAAACTATGGAGAAGATTATTGACATTGACGAAAATATTCAAGGGCAAGCCTTATCACTAAAAGAAAAGAAAGAAAATACCCGTAAACTTTTTATCGAAAGCTATGGTTGCCAGATGAATTTTAGCGATAGTGAGATTGTAGCATCCATATTAGCTGATGAAGGTTTTAATACTACTCAAAATCTTGAAGATGCGGATTTGGTATTAGTAAATACTTGTTCTATCAGAGAAAAAGCTGAACAAACAGTTAGAAAACGTCTAGAAAAATACAATGCTGTAAAAAGAATCAATCCCAAGATGAAAGTAGGCGTGTTGGGATGTATGGCAGAACGATTGAAAAATAAATTTCTAGAAGAAGAAAAAATAGTAGACCTTGTCGTGGGTCCTGATGCCTATAAGGACTTACCTAATCTGATACAAGAAGTAGATGCAGGTCGTAATGCGGTCAATGTTGTCTTATCAAAAGAAGAAACCTATGGCGATATTGCTCCAGTTCGCTTGCAAAGTAATGGGGTGTCAGCCTTTGTATCTATTACTCGTGGTTGTGATAATATGTGCACCTTCTGTGTAGTGCCTTTTACCAGAGGTAGAGAACGCAGTCGTGATCCGCAGAGTATCCTTAAAGAAATTGAAGATTTAGTACAGCAGGACTACAAAGAAATAACATTATTAGGCCAGAACGTAGATAGTTATTTATGGTATGGCGGTGGTTTGAAAAAAGATTTTGATAAAGCTAGTGACTTTCAACAAGCTACTGCAACTGATTTTGCTAAGTTATTAGACATGGTTGCACAAAAATACCCTAAACTACGCATTCGTTTTTCTACGTCTAATCCACAAGACATGACATTAGATGTTATTGAGGTGATGGCAAAACACAAAAATATTTGCAAGCATATCCATCTTCCTATACAAAGCGGTAGTGATCGTATCTTAAAAGAGATGAATCGTTTACACACCAGACAAGAATATATTGACTTAGTAGCAAATATTAAAAAAATAATCCCCGACTGTTCTATTACTCAAGATATGATTATCGGTTTCCCTACAGAAACAGAACAAGATCATCAGGATACATTATCGCTATTAGAAGAGATAAAATATGAACATGGATATATGTATGCTTATTCAGAGAGGCCTGGCACACTGGCAGAGCGGAAATTAGAAGATGATGTGCCAGAAGCAGTAAAGAAAAGAAGACTTGCAGAAGTGATTGCACGACAACGTATACATTGTGCGTATAGACACGAATCGTATGTAGGACAAACTTTTGAGGTATTAATCGAAAAAGAATCTAAAAAGTCAGACCAACACTGGAGCGGAAGAACTACAAAAAATATTGTAGCTATATTCCCAAAAGAAAATTACAAAATAGGAGATTTTGTGATGGTACGCATTGATCAGTGTACTAGTGCAACCTTACTTGGTCAAGCTATAGAATATTCTGATAATAATTAATCATTTTTAGACTTTATTATACTATGAAAAATATCACATTAATCAAAAACTTATTTCTATTGCTGCTAATCACGGTGATGTTATCTTGTAATTCTGATGATGATGCATCTACACCTGTGGAGAATGAGAACAATCTAATTTTAAGAACAATTATATTTACAGAAGGTAATTCTAAAACCTTTGAATACAACGAAAGAGGATATCCTAGTAAGAGAAACAGATGCTAGTGAAAATGACCTTAATCCAATAATAAGAATATTTGAATACTATTAAAATGGAATCAGTTCAAGCTACAAAACAACGTTTCGGAATTATAGGTAACGACCCTAAACTTAATCGTGCTATCGAAAAAGCTATTCAGGTAGCGCCAACTGATATTTCTGTATTAGTAACTGGAGAAAGTGGGGTAGGTAAAGAAAGTGTGCCTAAAATCATACACTCCTTATCACATCGCAAACACGGTAAATATATAGCCGTCAATTGTGGTGCCATCCCAGAAGGAACAATAGATAGCGAATTGTTTGGCCATGAAAAAGGAGCATTTACTGGAGCAACAGCTACCAGAAATGGATATTTCGAGGTAGCCGATGGAGGAACCATATTCCTTGATGAGGTTGGTGAACTCCCTCTTACCACACAAGTACGTCTATTACGTGTATTAGAAAATGGAGAGTTTATTAAAGTAGGTTCTTCTAAGGTGCAAAAAACAGATGTACGTATTGTAGCTGCTACTAACGTAAATATGTTTGAAGCGATCAAAAAGGAAAAATTTAGAGAGGATTTATACTACCGCTTAAGTACTGTAGAGATTCTCTTACCCCCATTACGAGATCGAAAAGAAGATATCCATCTTTTGTTTAGAAAATTTGCTTCTGACTTTGCTACAAAATATAAAATGCCAACGATACGGTTAGAAGATGCTGCTATATTATTATTAGAAAAATACCATTGGAGTGGTAATATCAGACAATTACGCAACATTGCAGAACAGGTATCAGTCCTTGAACAAAACAGGACTATTACTGCAATTACCCTAAGAGGGTATTTACCTGATATAGGGAGTAATTTGCCAGCGGTGATTTCTTCTGATAAAAAAGATAGCGATTTTAGTAATGAGAGAGAAATATTATACAAGGTACTTTTTGATATGAAAAATGACCTGAATGATCTCAAAAAACTAACTATGGAGTTGATGCAAAGCGGTAATTCTAAAGAAGTGCAAAAAGAAAACGAAGGATTAATTAGAAAAATTTATAGAGAAGAAGAGGAACAACCGATACATTTCGAGAAACAATCTGAAACACCATCAACCGAAGTCTTGCAAATAACATCACCTGTTATTCCTCAAAAAGAAGAAGATAAGTACCATTTTGCAGAAGAAATTGAAGAAGAAGAAACCTTATCTTTACACGATAAAGAATTAGAATTAATCAAAAAATCGTTAGAACGCCATCGAGGAAAACGTAAAGCAGCAGCAGAAGAATTAGGAATTAGCGAAAGAACATTATATAGAAAGATAAAACAATACGACCTTTAAAAAAATATAGCTTAGAGCTAAAGAAATTAATAGCTTAACCATAAAGGAGAGTAGTTTATTATAACACAAATTAAAAAAATATAAGTAAATTGATAAGTAAATTAAAATATAGCATTGTCACCATATTAGGATTGATAATCCTTCAAGGATGTGGGGCATATTCTTTTAGTGGAATTAATACCACAGCTAACTCTTTTCAGGTCAATTTTTTTCAGAATCAAGCTCCTATTATTATACCAGGAATTGATCAAAGATTTACCAATCAATTACAAGATTTAATTCTTAATCAAACAAATTTGAATTTAGTGACGGCTAATGCAGATATCATTTATGAAGGAGAGATTGTTCAATATTATGTAGCACCAACTAATGCCACTTCAGAGAATACAGCTGCACAAAACCGATTAACGATTGGGATCAATGTTCGTTTTTATGATACTAAGAACTCTGATGAAGATCTAGAGCAACGCTTTTCTTTTTTCTTTGATTATGGAGCAGCCCAATCAGAGGTATCCGTAAGAGATCAAGCTATACAAGTAATCTACGAACGATTAACGCAAGACATACTTAACGCCACATTAGCCAAGTGGTAAAAAGGATTTTTTTTGAATACAAAAGAACTTACATATCTGTTACAAAACCCTTCTTTCATTAAAGAAGAGCAGACGCAAGCGCTAGAGAAAATTATTCTCGAGTTTCCTTATTTCCAATCACTACGATCTATACAATTAAAAGGCCTAAAAGATCAAGGAAGCTTTAAGTACAATCAAGAATTGAAAACTACAGCTGCCTATACATTAGACAGAGGAGTTTTATTTGAGTACATTACTTCTATTCTATTTAAAGAAAAAACAAGTCAATCTTCTCCAGAAAAAAAAGATAATAATGATATAACGGTTGTAGATGCCGAAGAAATAAAAGCATTAGCTAGGATATCGATGAATGATGCTGTAGCTATGAAGATAAACGAAGCAGAAGATGTATTGGATCCTAAACTATTTACATCTAAAAATGAACAAGCTTTTAGGCATATTACTATTGCAGAAAGTCTCGTAGAACAATCAGAAAAGAATGAAACCTCTGCAAAAGTAGAATTAGAAAAGCCTGAAGAAAAATTAGCGGTTGATGAGCCATTTAATTTTAGCAAAGAAGAGACACATTCATTTGCAGAGTGGTTACAACTAACATCGATACAACCTATCGATAGAACAGAAGAAAAAGATATTACAGAAAACAGTAATATCAATGAAGAAAATGATGGACGTGTACCGCCAGATAAACAACATAAATTCGATCTAATAGATAGTTTTATAAGTAATAACCCTAAGATTCAACCTATAGATAAACACACCTCTTTACGTAATCTAGCTAAAGAACATAACGTGGCTCCAGATGAATTAATGACCGAAACATTAGCCCGAGTATATGTGTCTCAAAAAAAATATGAAAAAGCAATTCAAGCATACAAAATATTAATTTTGAAAAATCCCGAAAAAAGTGGTTTCTTTGCAGACCAAATTCGGACAATAGAAAAAATACAAGAAAATAAATAATACATAATGACAACGTTCACAATTTTTTTAATATTAATCGTTATTGTATCATTTTTACTGGTAGTAGTAATTATGGTTCAGAACCCTAAAGGTGGTGGATTATCATCTTCATTTGGTGGTGGTGGAACACAGCAATTAGGAGGTGTAAAAAAGACAACAGATTTTTTAGATAAAAGTACCTGGGCTTTAGCAACACTCTTATTAGTACTCATTTTATTATCTAATATAGATTTGATGAATGGGAGTTCGAACCAAGACAATAGTGTAGACACTAATGATGTGGAGGTAATTGACACTCCACCAGTAACCCCAACGCCATCTACAGATGACACACCAGCAGATTAATGACTTTAAAATTTATAAAAAATGCCGACTTGTCATACAGTCGGCATTTTTTATTTCAATTTGTCAGTATAATACCACTGGCATAATTTCTGAAATATAGGAATATCAAAATAAATCATTTTAATTTTAAAACATAAAAACTAAATCATAATGGGAGTAAATATTAAACCTCTTTCGGATCGCGTAGTTGTTGAGCCACTTCCTGCAGAAACGCAGACGGCTTCGGGATTATTCATCCCTGATTCTGCTCAAGAAAAACAACAAAAAGGTAAAGTTGCCGCTGTTGGTAAAGGTAAAAAAGATTATGACATGACGGTTAAAGTAGGTGATACTGTGCTTTACGGAAAATATTCTGGGACCGAATTAAAATTAGATGGTAAAGATTACTTAATCATGCGTGAGGATGATATCCTTGCTGTTGTTTAAAAAAATCCAATAAAAAACACAAATTAAAATTTCTAGAAACCCAAGAAATTTCTAGGGTTTCACTTAAATAAGTAAATGTATTATGGCTAAAGACATAAAATTTGATATAGAAGCACGTGACGGAATCAAACGCGGTGTGGATGCATTGGCAAATGCAGTAAAAGTAACATTAGGGCCAAAGGGACGTAATGTAATTATCAGTAAATCATTTGGAGCGCCGCAAGTAACTAAAGATGGAGTTTCTGTGGCAAAAGAAGTAGAGTTAGAAGATGTATTGGAGAATATGGGAGCGCAGATGGTAAAGGAAGTAGCTTCTAAAACTAATGATCTTGCAGGAGATGGAACAACGACTGCTACAGTATTAGCACAAGCTATCGTTAAAGAAGGGCTTAAAAATGTAGCAGCAGGCGCAAACCCTATGGACCTTAAACGAGGTATCGATAAAGCAGTAGAAGCAATTACTGCCGATTTAGAAAAGCAAACGAAGGAAGTAGGGAGTTCTACAGATAAAATCAAACAAGTAGCAGCTATCTCTGCTAATAATGATGGTACTATTGGCGATCTTATCGCACAAGCTTTTGAGAAAGTAGGAAAAGAAGGAGTAATCACCGTAGAAGAAGCAAAAGGAACAGATACTACAGTAGACATTGTAGAAGGAATGCAGTTTGATAGAGGATATCTATCTCCATATTTCGTGACCAATAGCGAGAAAATGACATCAGATTTAGAGACTCCTTATATCCTATTGTACGATAAAAAAATCTCTGCTATGAAAGATTTATTACCTGTATTAGAGCCTGTAGCTCAGACTGGTAAACCTTTATTGATCATTGCCGAAGATGTAGATGGAGAAGCATTAGCAACCTTAGTAGTAAATAAATTACGTGGTGCCTTAAAAATTGCTGCAGTAAAAGCTCCAGGATTTGGAGACAGACGTAAAGCCATGCTAGAAGATCTTGCCATTCTTACGGGAGGTACTGTAATTTCTGAAGAACGTGGATTTACACTAGAAAATACAACTATAGATCATTTAGGAACTGCAGAAAAAGTAGCGATCGATAAAGATAATACAACTGTAGTTAATGGAGCAGGTGCAGAAGATCTTATTAAAAACAGAGTAAATCAGATCAAAGCACAAATCGAAACGACAACCTCTGATTATGACAAAGAAAAACTACAAGAACGTTTGGCTAAATTGGCTGGGGGTGTAGCTGTATTATATGTAGGTGCTGCTTCTGAAGTAGAAATGAAAGAAAAGAAAGACCGTGTAGATGATGCACTCCATGCTACTCGTGCCGCTGTAGAAGAAGGTATCGTTGCAGGAGGTGGTGTAGCACTAGTACGTGCTAAATCAGTATTAGAAAAAGTAAAAACTGAAAATGCTGATGAAGCTACAGGGGTACAAATTGTAAACCGTGCGATAGAATCCCCTCTAAGAACGATTGTAGAAAATGCAGGAGGAGAAGGTTCTGTAGTGATCTCTAAAGTATTAGAAGGTAAAAAAGATTTTGGATACGATGCCAAATCAGAGAAGTATGTAGATATGCTTAAAGCTGGAATCATCGATCCTAAAAAAGTAACGCGTATCGCATTAGAAAATGCAGCTTCGGTATCTGGTATGATTCTTACGACTGAGTGTGCATTAACAGATATTAAAGAAGACGCTCCTGCTGCTGGCGGAATGCCACCAATGGGCGGAGGGATGCCTGGTATGATGTAACGTCCACCTCAGGCTTTTATTAGCTTGTTTGTAGATATCTGGCGACAGTAAAATTATTTAGCAAATGTATAAGTTCATTGCTGAAAAATATAAAACTCCGTTTCAAAAAATTGAAACGGAGTTTTCTGTATAAGACACCCTTATCATTTTCGAAATATTGTACGATTTTTAAAAAATAGTATCTTTGGGTATGATAAAAGAAACCCTTTCAAGTCACAACTATAAAAACTCTTGATATGTATGATGATTTATTTGAAGATGAAGAGGCAGAAAACAAATCATCTAAACCCAAACCAGTAGATTTACACACAGATGTATTCGAAAACCAAGAGCAGGAACCCCTAGATGAGATTCTAACATTAATTCATCAGTTTACTAAAAAAGCAATACCTTTTTCTCAGCTATTAACTAAAACTAGTGCTGTAGATCACGAAATTGACAAAGGGGTATTAGATTTCTTTCTGATCGCAGATGATAAATTTGACCAGAAAACACTTGAAAAAGAGCGTAAGTATTATGCAATGATACAGGCTAAATTCGAGGCTATTATTCCACCAATGCGAGATTTAGGAGACATTCACCTAAAGACTATAAAGCAATTTAATCAAGATATTGATGCGGACTATTATTCCTCCGAAAAAACAGATCATCAGATACAGTCCGAAAAAAAATGGCTATTGACCATATCAATACGCAACGAAAGATTCTGGCAGATGCTGCTATAAGCTTATCCATTTTAGAAGAAGCATTATCCAATACTGAAAATCGATTGCGTGATTATATCAATGCTGGCGGTATTAATAATATCTCTCGTTCTGAATATGAAATTCTGACTCAAAAACGAATCACGTTAACCAGTGGACAACAACATCAATTCGACTATTCTTTTTTTAAAATGAATCTCCTAGATAAAACAGCCATTGCTATGGGTGTGTATTTAAAAGAAACTACATCACAATATTTGGATAAATTGAATAAAGCGTTTAGGTAATTGCAAAAAACTCAGATTTGTAGATCGCATAAAATATCTATTCATTATATGATCTTTTAAGGTAACTACTATACCGTATACCCTAGTAATAATTAGAGCATAACCAATAACCCTATCCTAAATAAATTTAGATCATAAGAAATCCTCCATTCTATTGATCTAAGACTTTTTTTAGTTAAAATTTTAAAATAGAACCCCCTTGTATGTATTGGTTTGAAGGAGATTTTTTTTGAAATTTATTGTTGAACCCGCTTTATGCAATAGAAAATTTATTACATCTTGTAGCTACCGCAAATACTAACGCTGCACTGCGTTTTTT
>CANLRN010000048.1 GCA_947493495.1 uncultured Aquimarina sp. | reverse complement strand
TTTCAACTAAATTTAGTCTTAGACTAGTAAAATGGTTAGATTTCTTATCCCTTAAATTTATTTAGGACAGGATTGTTTTATAAACTTTTATTTTATATAAAATTATTGATTTACTTCTATACTCTTATTAATTATTTTACATATCTTTTCTTAAAACACTACTTTATCTAAAGACTTAATACCTGAGCTTTTTAAAAATTTAATTATTCTTATCAAATAGTGATTTATGATACATATAATTTAAAAATTAACACATAATAAGCATAAATGTTATTTAATTGTTATTAAAATTATTTTTTAACAAAATTTAAGATTATCAAAAAATCAATAAAAAAGCCTTAAAAACACAAGGTTTATATCTTCTTCACCCTTTTTAGTAGTAAATAACTAAGGATAGACATCATATCATTAAATATATGATAATCTCTAATTCTCATTGCGGTAAATTCCCTTGAAAAATATTACAAGAACTTTAAGATTTCACATCACATTTTCAAATATATTTGCCCTCGATTTTAAAACAAAAATTAGAATTTTACCAATTTAAAATATACTAAAATGATTAAAAAAATTTCAATTTTATTAGCCGTCACTTCTTTATTATTTTCTTGCGAAAAAGAAGAATTTAATACGCCAACTCCACAGGTAGATAGTAGTAATACTTGTGATGCCCCTGAAGGCTTAACAGTAATTAATGTATCTAATCAATTTGTAAATGTAAGTTGGATATCTGACCAATTAGCTGATGAATCTCAAACTTGGGAGATACGATATGCTAAAACATTTGATACAGCAAATACTCCAATCATAGATTCAGATGATATCCCTACTGATATAGACATGAATATTAATATAATTACAACACAAGATAACACCATAACAATTGACAATCTAGATCCTTCTGAAACATACGAAGTACAGGTCAGAACTGTTTGTGGATCTGGAGCTTATAGTAAATGGAGTGAAGCTATGGAAATCACAACACTAAAATAATTGCGATAATTTTATTGAATTAGCTGAATATTTTAATTATCCCAATAAGAAAAGAGGCTGTCTGAAAAGTATTTTAGACAGCCTCTTTCTTTTTGGTATTTATCATCTAAAATGAAGATGTGTAAAAAAACGTTGTTTCAACCAAAAGAAATAATTGACCCTGCACATAAGTAAAAATCACACCTTCTTTGAAGGTGGCTTTGGCTAACCCCCACAGGGGGCTTTAAGGTTCTGGCTAAAATTAAATTTTTATTGCTGATCTTCAACTCGATTCTCTTCTTTTTTCTGATACTTGAAATATTTCTTTATCATATCTTCATCTAATCCTACTGTACTTATAAAATAATCCCTAGCCCAAAATGATTACCCCAATAAGGCTCTTGTTTTAGCTTGGGATAACTCTTGAAGAGTTTAATCGCTATTTTTCCTTTCAAAACACCCATCAATTTAGAAATGGAAACTTTAGGTGGTACGGAAACTAACAAATGAATATGATCTTCTTGAACATTTAACTCTTCAACATCACAACCTTTCCAAGAACATAACATACGAATATCTTGGTCAACCAAATCTTTGATAGTGCCTTTCAAAATACGTAACCGATATTTTGGAACCCAAACTATATGGTAGTCACAGTTATAAACTACATGACTCAATTTCTTATATTTACCCATGAAACAATTATAGGCAGAGCCCTCAGAACATGACCGCCTGAAAAGCAGGTGGATTTCTAAATTGAATTAAACAGATAATAATTTGATTTTTTTAACAATTTTTAAGTTTATCAAAACTTAAAAAAAAGACTTAAAAAAACATAGTACTTCTTTTTTTCATCTCCTTTTAATAGTAAATAAACAAGAACACACAGTATATCATAAGCATATGATAATTTCTATTTATAAAAACTCTAAATTCCCCTAAAAAATGTTATAAAAACTTTAAGATTTAGCATCACCTTTTCAGATATATTTGTACTCGATTTTTAAAAACAAAAACAAAAAAATTACCAACTTTAAACGTAATAACCAATGATCAAAAAAATTTCAATTTTATTAACTATCGCTTTTTTAGTAGTTGCGTGTGAAAAAAATGACAATGATACTTTTTTAGATGTAAACAGCAGCAGTAGTTGCTCTACTCCTCAAGGATTAGCCATAACCAATGTTACAAATCAACTAGCAGATATTACATGGCAATCAGACCCAGATAATCAAATAAATGAAGAAAAATCTTGGGAAGTTAGATATTTTGAAACGGTTCCAACAGCATATATCCCTACAGACGAGATAGGAGATATTCCTGTTTTGGGAAATAATTTTACAACCCTTTATACTAACTCGAATACTGTCACTATTAATGATTTAAAAGCTTCTACAAACTATGCAATTTATGTAAGAAAAAGCTGCGGATCAGAAAGCTACAGTCAATGGACTAAAGCTATGGAAATTATTACATCGGATAATTAATATAGCTGTCCATTATCAAATTAGTCAAAATTTAACAACAAATAAGAAAATCGTCTAGAAATTATTTTTAGACGATTTTCTTTTTGCATGTTATTTTTTTAATCCTTTTTAAATGAACCGCTATTAGTATTGGTGAATAATCCTGCTAATAAAATTGCATGATACGCATTGATAATCCCTCCAGAACTAGACATATTCGTAAAAGAAGCTTTATTTTCTGTCTTTTTATTGATATCAAGGTTTACTTCAATATCAAATTTTGTCGCAGATTTCATTAGTATTTTTTTTACTTGAATTGCAGATAAACTAGGGTATAAACTTCGTAATAGACCCGCTATTCCTGATACAATAGGAGCAGCAATTGAAGTTCCTCCTCCAAATGCATATCCATTGTTTGGGGCTAATGAATATATAGAAATTCCAGGAGCAAAAATATCGACTGTTTTTTTTCCATAGTTTGAAAATGCAGCTTTTAAGAAGGTATCGCTTTGAAAACTACTTGCGCCTACTACTAATAAATTGTCCAGTATTTCTTCACCATTTTTGGAATCTGTAGGGTAATATTTTTCAATATCTGTATTAATACCACTATTCCCAGCAGAAGTAACCAATAGCACATCTTTTTTTGAAGCGTATATCATAGCTTCTTGCACCCAATCAGAATGCAGAGATTTTTTTTTACCCCAACTCATATTAATTACAGAAGCTCCGTTATCTGCTGCATATCTTATTGCAGTAGCTACATCCTTATCAAATTCATCGCCACTACTAACCATTACCACGGGTAATATTTGTATCTGATTACTGATTCCATCAATACCTATATCATTTCCTCTTTCAGCTGCTATTATTCCTGCAACTGGTGTTGCATGGTTAAAAGGAACTTCGCCAGAAACATCGTTACTCCCATATTGAGTATCGCTAATGTTATCAGATTGATCTCCAATTAATGAGCGTTCATCATAATCCTTGTTCAATGATTTATTAAGTTGTTCTTGGAAATCAAGTTTTATACTTGGTATATTTTTCATAGTTAATCCATAGCCTAATAATGTAGCTAATTTTTTTAGCTGAACTGCATCCTCATTATGCGCTATCTTTGTTAACAAACTATCAATGTTTTGTTTAGATAATGATTGATCTGCAAGGTATTTTTTTGCAATCGCACTATAGGTAGTAAAATCGTTTTCATAGTGTTCGAACCGTTTTATTAATCTAGAACATCTATCCTTTTCTGATTGCAGTATTTTCATAGCATCCGTATAACGACTACTATCCACATCATTCGAGGCTTCTAAATATTTAATGTACCGCACTACTTCTCTATGTTGATACTTGATATATTCTCCTGACTTATTACTTAGAAAATCCCAACCCATATAATCATCTACATATCCATTTTGATCATCGTCAATAGTATTACCAATAATTTCGCCCTTGTTTTTGTGAAATCTGTTTTTTAAATCTTCGTGTTCAATATCAATCTTGGTATCCAGTAATGCTACTATTACAGGTTTTCCTTTATGTTCGATATCTAATTCTTTATATGCTTTCATTAAACTTGTTCCGGGTATAGAATCTTCTATATAATCTAAATGTTGCCAAAATTTCATTTGGCTTTCTGACAGATCCACTTCCTTATTTAACAACGTATTTGCATCTATTTTTAGATCAATTTGAGCATATGTCTGTATATAAGACAGCAATAGTAAGAAGATGATTATTACAGTTATCCGATAGTTATTTTTGTAGTAAGCGTATATTTTCATAATGCTATTTTTTTGATACTACTGTCAATAGACAGCTTGATGAATGACTTTTTTGAACGAGTTCTTAATAAATGAGATATCATACTTGTATTATTTTTATTAGCTATGTTTTATAATTTTCTGATAAAAATATCTCCACTAATGGTTTTGAGGCGTAGCTTATTTTTAACCCCTCCAAAAGATCCAGTTACTCGACTACCCATTATTTTATTTTTTTCATTGTCAAACTCCAGATCTTTATCGGCATAAATCATTCCTGTCATCGTTTCTGCTTCTAGACTGGACTTATCAATATGAATATCAATATCTCCGCTAATGACATCAATTTCCAATGCTCCCTTATACATGTCAGAAACGACATTGCCAGATATGCTTTTTAACTTTAGGTTACTTTTTTCAGGCAGATACAAGGTGTAGTTGATATCAATATCAGGACCGCAATAGTTTCCGATTTTGTTTTGTGACTTTCTTTCTTTTTTCCAGAACTCAAATAAATCATCATAGCTAGATTCTATTCTCAATATCGATGATGAATTAGCTATATTCAGTTCATAATAATAATCATATTCGCCATTATTGATACTCACTTCAGCTTTAAAATAGACCGTATTTTTGTCCCAGGTTGTAAGGGTGATCTCATCTGCAAATTTGAATTCAATTTCAATTCGATCTGCCGATGTAGTGATTTCTTTTTCTATTATTTTTTGCGCATTTAACTGAACCGCGATACTGCATACCGCGATAAGGGCTACTAAATTTTTCATGATTGTTTGTTTGTTTTTTGATGCTGAAAACGAGTTCAGCATTACTTGATGAATGACCTTTACATTATTTGATATAGGGTTCTACACTTATGTATTCGACCTGCTGTTACAAAGCTCTTCTATAGGTTTTTTATCCTTTCGCTAAAGCAATGTCTGTTTAACAACCGTATAGTATTGAGGATGAATGTCCTCCCACTATTTTTTTCTTAGATAAATATTACCTACTGAGGAGCGTAAACTGATTTCTACACCTCCGTTGTTTAATTCAGTTTTTATAGTTCTTTTGCCACTAATTAGTTGCATATCCTTATCGGGAACTGGAAATTTGATATCAAAATCGGTAAAAATCTCACCCATAGTAGTCTTCAATTCTAGATTTGCTGACGTATTTGATGGAAGGCTTACATCTATCACTCCAGCTGAAGAAACAAGGGAAATCGGGGATTTTTGACTAACTTTATCAAAGATGACATTAATTTCTCCTGCACTAGTTTTAGCGACAATAGGCCCTGTAACATCCGTTAGTGTGATTCTCCCAACATTGGTTGACACCTCGATTTCTGAGGAAAACCCTGAGATATTTACACCTCCTAGATTACTTTTTTCGATAGTGATATTTACGTCTTTAGGCAGATATAATGCTAATGCATCACTACTATATCCATTTTTTAGGTTTCTTACAATAAGTGTTTCTCCTTCTTTTTTGATATACATCCCTAAGCCTGTGTTGTCTTCGCCACCAGCGTATAGAGGTTTTAAACCTTTTGCTTTTTCTGGTATTTTATGCTCTCTTCCTAAAATCAAAAGCTCTTTTTTGTTGTGAACTTTTATATCTACGCCTGATTGCGAGCCAATTTTTACTTTTTTAATACCGTCTAGAGATTTTGTGTAGTTTTCTTGTGCTTGACTCCATCCAATAATTAAAAAAGATATGATCGTAATTGTGATATTTTTCATGAGTAGTTGTTTTTTGATTGAATTTTTAAAGTAAACTAGGTAGCCCAATATATACTTGATCTTTTACATACTTCGGGGTTTCTTCTTCTCGAAGTAATTTTTCCATTGCAGGAACTGCGCGTTTTTCCTGTATCGTAACTAGGATATGAATTAATTCGATTTGCATGCTAGGGTCTTGTTCTTTATAAAGGGCATTGACAAACGCATTACGTACTATCTCTACATCCGAAAACTTAGCGAGTGCTTCTGCAGCAGCCAGTCGTACATTGGCATGATGATCATAATGCATCTTATCGACTAGAGCTTTTAGAATTTCGTTTCCTGGTTCATCAAGTTCTTCTGCGTAGTTTACGGCTTGTAATCGTTTACTAGCAGATTCATTTTCTATAAGTGAAATCGTCATTGCCTTTTTTTGCTCTATTTTTTCATTTTTTAATGTGGCTACTTCTGTAGTATGGATAACTGTTTCTTTAGGTTCTATTTTACCGTACAAATATGCTGCGATCACCAAAACAATGGTAGCTGCAATTTGCAAAACAGTCCTCCAAGAACTTTTTGTATTTTTTTGTAATGAAACCACTTTTGATTCATCCAATACCGCTTTTTCTTTCTGAAGCATTTCCTGAAAACTCTTCTTCATTCTTACATCAGGCATTTCTTGTTGATCCTTATCGATTGTATTAAAGATAGATGTAAGCCCCTGTAATGCTAAAGTGCAACTGGCACAGTTCTCTATATGTTTTTCGATCTCGCGACTTGTTTCTTTATCTAGATTTCCGTCTATATAATCGATAAGTTGTTCTTCTATTTCTTTACACTCCATAATCTTATACGTTTTGTAGATAGTGATTCTTAAGTTTATAGATGGCGCGATGTACTTTCGTTTTTACAGCGCCTATGGTAGAACCTGTTATCTCTGCAATTTCTTGATATTTAATTCCTTGATATCGATTTAATATGACTAATTCTCTATCACTCTGACTTAATTGATCCAATGCTTTATTCAATTGTTCTTTAGTTTCTCTTTGTTCTATACTGTTAATCTCTTGTTGTTCGATTTTAAATTCAATTTCATCCAATCGCTGCTCTTTATTTTTCTGACTTTGATAGTAATCAGAAAAGGTGTTTCTGGCGATGGTATAAATCCAAGATGAAAACTTTCCTTTTTTATAAGAGGCTCTATACTTTATAGCTTTGTAGAAAACCTCTTGCGTAATATCATTACTGATATCTCTATCTCGAGTCATCTTTACTAAAAAATTAAATATTTTGATATGGTATCTCTCAAACAACATACTCATCATATCTAAGTTCCCCTTAGATACATGTATCATTAATTCTTCATCAGTTTTGTTTTTCAAGACGATACTCTTTTGGTTAGTTTCTATTGGTATTACCTGATTTTTTAAAAAAGGTTACATATAAAAATAAAAAAAATGCTTTCCGATCAAGGAAAGCATTTTAAAATCAATCTATTTTTTTATCGTATCAGCTTTGCAGATTTTTCTTTATGATGAATTCTTCTTGAATAATGCTTTGCATTGCAAAATTTAAATCACCTCTCCATACAGATCAAAATCTTCTGCTTCATAGATCTTCACTCTAGTATACTCCCCAGTCTTTAGATAAAATTTAGAAGCATCAATCAACACCTCATTATCAACATCGGGAGAATCAAATTCTGTTCTCCCTACAAAGTATTGCCCTTCTTTACGATCAATCACTACCTTGAACTCCTGCCCTATTTTTTGCTGATTCAACTCCCATGAAATCTGAGATTGTATCTCCATAATTTCATTAGCACGTTCCATTTTTACTTCTTCAGGAACATCATCCTCTAGCGTATAGGCGTGTGTATTTTCTTCGTGAGAATAGGTAAAGCAACCCAAACGCTCAAAACGCATCTCTTTTACCCAATCCCGCAAGGTTTCATAATCTTCTTGTGTTTCTCCAGGATATCCAACAATTAATGTGGTACGGATTGTCATTTCTGGCACAGCAGCTCTAAATTCTTTCAGTAATTTAGTGGTTTTGGCTTTGGTCGTACCTCTACGCATAGATTTTAGAATAGGATCCGCAATATGCTGTAATGGGATGTCTATATACTTACAGATTTTTGGTTCTTGTTTCATGACTTCCAGAACCTCCATCGGAAACCCTGTAGGGAATGCATAATGCAGACGTATCCACTCAATTCCTTCTACTTTTACCAATGCTCTTAGTAAATCTGCTAATTTTCTTTCTTTGTATAAATCTAATCCATAGTATGTTAAATCCTGTGCTATTAACACCAATTCTTTAACTCCATCTGCGGCTAGTTTTTCTGCTTCTGTAACTAATGACTCAATAGGAGTGGATTTGTGTTTTCCTCTCATTAGGGGAATAGCACAAAAAGAACACGGGCGATCACAACCTTCAGCAATTTTTAGATATGCATAATTTTTTGGGGTTGTTGTTAATCGTTCTCCTATTAATTCGTGCTTATAATCTGCTCCCAAAGCTTTTAATAACCTAGGGAGTTCTGTTGTCCCAAAATACTGATCCACATCAGGGATTTCTTTTTGTAAATCCGGTTTATATCGTTCGGATAAACAACCTGTCACAAAAACTTTATCTACAACTCCTTGTTCTTTTTTCTGTACATACTCTAAGATAGTATTCACAGACTCTTCTTTGGCATTAGCTATAAACCCACAGGTATTGATTACTACTACATTCCCTTCTTCTTCGTGAACGACTTCCTTATGATTTGCTTTTAGTTGTCCCATCAGTACCTCACTATCGTATACATTTTTACTACATCCTAGGGTAACTACATTGATTTTGTTCTTTTTTAAAGTCTTTGTTCTCATAGCTTCTGAATAAATCTTTCTGGTTTCATACAAGAGTTTGCAAAGATACCATGAATAACTATAGTTTAGTCTATAACTATCATAAGAACTATTGACATTAAAAAATATTTCAAAATTAAACCTTTATAAAATACAATTGTCTAAGACCATATACAACCTAAAAACCTAACTTATGAAAACCAAAATGATTTTTTTATTAATATTCATTTTTATTATTTCCTGTACTGATGACGCAAATGAGTTTCCCGAAAAAGTTACTCCAGAAAGAATTAATCCTTGTTGCCAAAACGAATTGTATTTTCCACCTGTAAACTCTAAAGAATGGAAAACTATTTCTGTCAGTGATTTAGGCTGGGATGTTCGAGCCGAAAAGCGTCTATACAATTTTTTGGAGAGAAAAAATACAAAAGCATTTATTATCCTTAAAAACGGTAAGATTGTAGTCGAAAAATATTTTAATAACACTACAGTTTCTGATTATAATCAATGGTATTCTGTAGGAAAAACATTGACTGCTTTTACCACAGGATTGGCGCAACAAGATAGATTATTAAATATTAATAACACATCGGCTACTTATTTAGGACAGAGATGGGCTAATATAAGTACTGATCAAGAAAGAGCAATTCGTGTTAGAGATCATCTAACTATGACATCAGGTTTGGATTATACCGTTTCTAATAAAAACTGTACTGATTTTGATTGCCTTACCTATCGCAACAAGCCTGGTAGTTTTTGGTATTACCACAATGCGCCTTATATCTTACTTACTGATATAATTTCTGGAGCTGTTAATATGGACTTCACTACCTATTTTGAAACCAAATTAAAAAATAGAATTGGCATGGATGGTGCTTGGGTAAGTAGAGGATATGCCAATATATTTTATAGTTCTGCAAGAAGTATGGCTCGATTTGGGCTTTTGAACCTAAATAAAGGTACTTGGGGCAAAAAACAAATCCTAAAAGACAAAAACTATTTTACTCAGATGACTTCTACTTCTCAGAGATTTAACCGCTCTTATGGATATTTATGGTGGCTAAATGGTAAAAAAAGTCATAGGTTACCTGGTTTAGAAAATGAGATTTACAGAACATTAATCCCTGAGGCTCCGAATGACCTTATTGCTGGTCTAGGAAAAAATGATCAAAAATTATACATTGTTCCTAGTCAAAATTTAGTTATTGTTAGGATGGGTGATAGTGCAGGCCGAACTGTATTAGGACCTTCTAATTTTGATAATGAATTATGGAAAAAAATTAAAGCTTTAATAAACTAATTGTAGTTCTCAGGAGCTTTTCTTTCTTTAGAAACTTGTTCATAAGCACTACCTAGCTGCAATAATTTATCTTCTGAAAATGGTTTCGCTATAAATGTAAGTCCTTTAGGTTCTCCTTTATCATTATATCCCATTGGTACTGTTAATGCTGGATATTTAGCCACAGCAGCATAGCCCGCATGGTAATTATTAATGGATAAAACTGCATCTAGATTGTGTGCATCCAAGTGAGTATCAAAATAATTACTAGCTACTGTTTTTAAGTTATTTTTTATTTTTTCTAAGCCCTTAGTTGTAGTAGTATCACTTATAATTCCTTCAAAAATACCTTGTCCATAAGGGATTCTAACCAGCGTATCTTTTTGATTAAAAGCTATAGCATCTTCTATAGTTTTTATAGTAATATTAGCACTCGCATAAGCATCAATATATGCTGGCAAATCATGTTTCATATCTATATTAAGTATGCTTAAAAACCCGGGCAGTGGTGTTTGTGCTACAGTTATTTCTATAATCTCTCCTCCTGCTTTTTTTATTTTATTAACCGCTCTGGCATATATAGAATCTTCTAATAATGCTTTAATCACACCAAAACGCTTTTCTTTTATCGCAGCATTTTTAATCGCAGAGATATAATCAACTGTTGTTGGTACAGAAGCCGAATCATTGGAGTCCTTGCCAATCATTGCTTGTAATAGAATGGCATTATCCACTATGTTTTTGGTCATAGGACCAGGGGTATCTAGCGTACTCGAAATAGGAACAATCCCAGATCTACTAAGCACTCCAATAGTAGGTTTTAATCCTACAAGTGAGTTTTGACTAGAAGGCGACAAAATAGAACCACTTGTTTCTGTACCGACAGCCGCTACACAAAAATTAGCTGCTACCGTAGCACCACTACCAGAGCTAGATCCCCCACTTTCGAAAATCATTCTTCCATAAGGGTTTAGCGTTTGTCCCCCTACGGCACTATATCCTACTGGACATCCATTACATAAGAAATATGCCCATTCACTTAGATTAGCTTTACCGATAATCAAAGCATCTTGGGCTATTAATTTTTTAGTAATAAACGCATCTGCTGTTTTATTTTCTTGTAATGCGATTGCACCAGCAGTTGTATACATATGCGCTGTGCCTATATTATCTTTAAGCATAATTGGCATTCCGTGCACCGAATAAATATCTATTGTACTCTTATCTTTTTTATCTAAAACCCTTGCTTGTTCTACTACCTTTGGGTTTAAAGATATTACTGAGTTTAGAGATAATGAATTATCACTTTCGTATTTTCTGATTCTGTAGATGTAGAATTTTACCAATTCTTCATAAGAGAATGTATCATCTTTTATATGCTGTTGGATAGTGGGGATATCCTGTTCTATAATCAACTCTTTTAATCTATTGTAATCGTCTTCAGAAAAATAATCGAGCTCGGATTCTAAATTCTGCCATATTGTATTTTTATCTAATACCTTAGAATTTACAAGCTTGAGATGCATCCGATCTTGTTCTAATTGTTGTGTAGCAGCAAGATCCTCTTTCTCATCATAAGATTGCCATACTATTTTAGGCTGTACCTCTTTTTGAGGAATCACTTTCTTTTCTTCTTTACAGGAAACTAATATCAAAAAGGCTATACTAATGATTGATAATACTTTTTCCATGATATTTTATTTTTTAGATTATATATTTAAGTGCTAAGCGAAAAGTGAATGAATGTATAAAAAAAAGATGCTACATTATTTCTATAGCATCTTTTTAACTCTTTTGTAACAGTTCTGGATTGTGATACGAATTTACTTAAAAAATGAATCTACAAATTCATATTTATTAAATACCTGAAGATCTTCGATACCTTCTCCTACTCCAATATATCTTACAGGAATCTGAAATTGATCACTGATTCCGATAACTACTCCTCCTTTTGCGGTACCGTCTAGTTTGGTTACTGCTAGTGATGTCACTTCTGTGGCGGCGGTAAATTGCTTAGCTTGCTCAAAAGCATTCTGTCCTGTAGAACCATCTAACACCAATAACACATCATGAGGTGCATCTCCAATTACTTTTTGCATTACTCTTTTTACTTTAGTCAATTCATTCATCAGATTGATTTTATTATGCAGTCTACCTGCGGTATCAATGATGATGACATCAGCATCTTGCTGGACACCAGATTGTAGCGTATCAAAAGCTACTGAGGCTGGATCACTACCCATATCTTGTTTTATGATAGGCACATCTACTCGATCAGCCCATACTTGTAATTGATCAATAGCAGCGGCTCTAAACGTATCTGCAGCTCCTAAAACAACTTTTAAGTTTTTTTTATTAAACTGATAGGCAAGCTTACCTATAGTTGTAGTTTTACCTACACCATTAACCCCCACAACCATCAAAACATATGGTTTTTTATCTGTAGGAATTTCAAAATCTGTAGCTTCTCCAGAATTGGTTTCGGAAAGTAAACCAGCAATCTCGTCTCTTAATATTTGATTTAATTCTTCAGTTCCTAGATATTTGTCTTTTGCTACACGATTTTCAATCCTATCAATAACTTTTATTGTAGTTTTAACTCCCACATCACTTGTTACCAATACTTCTTCTAAGTTATCCAATACATCATCATCGACCTTAGATTTTCCTGCAACAGCTTTGCTTAGTTTAGAAAAAAAACTGGTTTTAGATTTTTCCAATCCTTTATCTAATGTCTCTTTTTTTTCTGAAGAAAATATTTTTTTAAAAAAGCCCATATACAATATTCAAAATACTAAAAAAATTTATACTTATAAATTCCAGTAAATATAAAAAAGAAAGAGCCATTCCAATAAAATTGAAACGGCTTCTTTTATATTTTTTTTTGCAATTACTTTTTCTTAAGAAAATCATTTACAGCTTCTGGCTGCATAATTGACTCTACAAAAGTATAGGCTCCTGTTTTTGGAGATTTCACCATTTTGATGGCTTTAGTTAATCTCTTTGATCCAGTCTGTAACGATGCTACTGATTTCTTTGCCATTTTCTACTTATTTTATTTCTTTATGAACAGTCATTTTCTTTAGAATTGGATTAAATTTTTTCAATTCAATTCTATCGGGAGTATTCTTCTTATTCTTAGTTGTTATATATCTTGATGTACCTGGTTTACCACTAGCCTTATGCTCTGTACATTCTAAGATCACCTGAACTCTATTTCCTTTCTTTGCCATTATATAGTATCTTTATTAAGAGCCGATTATTTAGTTAAGAAGCCTTTAGCTCTTGCTTCTTTCAAAACAGCAGCAATACCTTTTCTATTTATATTTTTCAGTGCTGAAGTCGACACTTTAAGCGTTATCCAACGGTCTTCTTCTGGAATGTAAAAACGTTTTTTAATTAAATTCGCATTGAATTTACGCTTTGTTTTATTCATAGCGTGAGAAACATTATTTCCCACCATTGCTTTTTTTCCTGTAAGCTCGCAAACTCTTGACATCTCTATTCTTGTTTTTGGTGTTATTTCAAAACAGGGTGCAAATTAACGAATTATTTACCTAATCACCAATAATACTTTTGTGTTTTTTTATTCTTTTCTATCATTTCATCATATCACATGGGTTACCTGCTAAAATTAAGGAAAATAACTCTTCATAAAGGTTGATTATTTCTGCTTTTACCTATTTTGCAAATTAATATAGAGAATCAATACTTAGAGCATTATAACCGAAACTAATAAATTAATTGATTATTAAAGTTCTTAATTGTATATTTAGATGAAAAACTTTTAAAACCATGATCCAAAATAGTACTCATAAATTAATAAACACTCATGTATTAGACATCGGTTCTTTTTATTTCTATGACAATTTTATGGTTTCTGAAGTAAATGCAGATGTGACTTTTAATTTTGAAAAAGCAACTAAATTATTCCATTTTGTTAGAGAATATTATGGAAACGACATTCCTTTTGTATATATAGCCAATAGAATTAATTCTTACACTTTTGAGCCTACTTCGCATTTTAAATCCTCTACTCTTTTTCCAAATTTAAAAGGGTATGCTGTAGTTACATACAATCCAATTAATAGTAAAATTGCTAGAATGGAACAATCTTTTCTTAGTGTCCCATCAAAAGTTTTTAATTCTATAAAAGATGCAATTCTTTGGATTGATGAGTTACTAATAGAACATTAACTATATCACATATTCATCACATCAGAATCTGATTAATTCCTCGAGCTAACGAAGCTCAAAAATTACTCTAAATATTAGTGAAAATTGATACACTTAAAAAAAACATAATTATCTCAATATCAATTACAAAATTGGACGTTAGTCAGGATTAAAACAAAACTGAATGAGAGGAGATACACAATCGGAATTAAGGCAACATTTAGACAATAAAGAAACTTTACTTTGGGCTGGACAACCGAAAAAAGGTGTTATATTCAGAACAGCGGATATTTTCCTAATACCTTTTAGTCTATTATGGTTTGGATTTGCTATATTTTGGATGTTTATGGCTTCTCAAGGTAGTTGGATTTTTGCTTTGTTTGGAATACCTTTTGTGATTGTAGGATTGATATTTGTGTTCGGAAGATTTATAATTGACGCAAAACAACGAGAAAACACTTACTATGGATTGACAGAAGATAGAATAATTATAAAAAGTGGAGTATTTTCAAAAAGTATAAAATCGCTAAACATTAGAACCTTATCTGACATTGAATACACTGAAAAAATGACGGAAGTGGAACTATCTCTATCGGACCAAAGAATCCAATAATGATATGGGGAAACGGAATGAACTGGTGGCCTGGAATAAAAGCAAATCCTCAACTTGATTTGATCCAAAATGTTAGAAAGGTATACAATCAAATAATTGAAATACAGCAAGAAAAATAACGTGTGGCATATGGTAACAACTATATAGCAAATAAGGCAGTTTAAACTAGTTCTAATACGATATACGGATGAGAATTTCGTGAAAATAATGGCAAGGATTTTTAGCTAGATTGATGAATAAAATGAAGAAAATATAGTAGAAAAAGAATGTCATTAGATGCGAAATTTTTATTCGTAAATCGTATAAAAGCTTGTTCTTGTTTACAATGTCGCCAAATCTTTTTATTTGGCTTTGTAATAAAAAAATAATTGAAATAAAAAGGTTTGGCTGAGTGTCTAATCGAAAATTCGCTACTTTTAATTCCAGTACTAACCATGCCCATTTACGAACTATAAAGTGAAAAATTTAATCGAAACAGAAAGGTTATTATTAAGAGAAATTACTCTTGATGACAAAGAAGCACTATTTAAGCTGCATTCTAATCCGGCAGTACAAAAGTTTACGGGTGAACCTGTGGTGAAATCTATAGAAGAAATAAAAAATGCCATAGAAACAAGAATTGTTGACTATAAAAAATTTGGGTTTGGCAGATGGGCTACTATATTAAAAAGTGAAAATCAATTTGTTGGTTGGGCAGGTCTGGCTTATCTGCCAGAATTTGACGAAATTGATCTTGGCTATAGATTCTTGCCTGAATATTGGGGACTAGGTATAGCAACGGAGGCATCTCGTGCAATTTTAAATTATGGATTTGATTCTCTCAAATTAAGAAAGATTGTTGCAATTGCAATCAAAGAAAACAAAGCATCGATCAGAGTAATGGAAAAGGTTGGAATGAAATTCGATAAATTTGCTCCCTATGAACTTGGAAGTGAAGATGCAATCTGGTATTGGTGTGACAAGAAGCTTATAACTAAGAATAAATCACACTAAAAGACGCTTTATTCAAACCGATAAATACACTCCTTCATACCTGAATATATAGCTGCAAAAAAGAAATTATAAGAGCTATATTTTATATTCGTAAATTCATCTCAAAAATAGATTTACATCCACTTATATATTTTTTTGTATATTGAATCTTGCTATAACAAAAAAAGAAAAGGTTTACCGAAGCATAGTAAAGATGTAAACTCTAAATTCCCTCCTAATTTAGAATTACATAATTTTTTAGTTTACAGTATGTATTCTAGAATAGAATATCAATAGCAATCCTTAAAACTATACCTTATCGTTTTACAACTAATTAAAAACCCCTATAATGAAAGCGAAAACATCACCGTCATTAGTAAAAAAGTATGATATAAACTTAGGTACATATTATTTTTATAAAAATTGCTTTATCGCCGAAATAAGAGAAGGAACAGTTATCGCTGCAGATATGCTTGATGAACTAATGCCTTTAATATTTAAACACTATGGTAATGGTCAACCGTTTACTTATATTTCAAACAGAGTTCATTCGCATTCTATTATCCCTACAGATTATGAAAAGTGTCCATTTACTTACTTAGACAATTTTAAGGGGTATGGCGTGGTTACCTATAATAGAGCAAGCGAAATGTCAATTGAAGTAGAAAAACATTTTGCAAAACAACCGTTTCATCATTTTAAAAGTTTAGAAGATGCCTTAAATTGGGCGAATATTGAACCATCATAGATCCATTGAGAACTTATTACTATATTATTTTTTTCTTAATTCTTCCAATAAGAGTTCAAATGATTTATTCACGGCTTTTCCAATAGTTCTTTCTCTATTGTTACTAAACTCATATTTTTTAGAAAAAATACGATCAGGAGTTCCTATAGCAATAAAAACTGTTCCTACATCTACATTGCCATCTCCTTTTGATGGCCCTGCATTTCCTGTAGTTGCAATACTAAAATCTGTATTAAACTTTTGTTTTACACCTTTAGCCATAGCTTCTACAACCTCGTAACTTGTTACTGTATATTTTTTTATAATATCAACAGGAATATCTAAAACATCTATTTTAGATTGAGTAGCATACGTGACTACGCCTCCTTTAAAGTATGAAGATGCTCCCTGATTATGAGTAAGAGATTGCGCTATTTTACCACCAGTACAACTTTCTGCCACAGCTAATGTTTTTCCTTTAGATGTCAATAATTGACTAATCAAAACCTCAATAGATTCGTCTTCTTCATAACCAATAATATTATCACCAATTAATGTGTGCAACTGAGTAATTCTTTCTTCGATAGTATCTATTAGTATTTTCTTGTCTTTACCTCGAGCAGAAAGACGTAATCGAACTTTCCCTAAATTAGGCAAGTAAGCGAGTTTTATAAATGATGGTAAATTATTTTCCCAAGACTCAATCTTATTTGCGATTGTACTTTCTCCTAGGCCATATGTTAATATCGTTTTATGGATAATAAAAGGTCTATCAAACTTTTTTTGCAGTCTGACCAGCACTTCTTCTTTCATTAAATTCTTCATTTCGAATGGAACTCCCGGCATAGATACAAATATTGTTTGTTCTTTTTCTAACCACATTCCAGGAGCTGTCCCATGAGTATTCATTAATATGGTAGCTTTACTAGGCACTAAAGCTTGCATCTCATTGATCTTAGTAACCGGTCTCTTAAGATATTTCGTGAAAAGCATTTCTACGTGCTTTAATACATCATCATTCTGAACTAAAGTATCGTCAAAATACGTACACAATGTGTGTTTAGTAATATCATCTTTAGTCGGTCCTAAACCTCCTGTAATCAATACAACATCTACTCTGTTCTTTGCTTCTTCTAATGCTGTGAGGATATGCTTTTCATCATCCTGGATAGAGGATATCTGGTATACATCAATTCCAATTTTATTAAGTTCTTTGCCAATAAATGCTGAATTAGAATCTACAATCTGACCGATGAGAATTTCGTCTCCTATAGTGATTATCTCGGCAAGCATGTTTATTGAAAATCTGACTGAAGGTCTTTAATAGCACTATTAACAGTGCTCACTATATGATTAAGAACTGATATGATTTCTTCTTTAGGTTTCCCTGTCCTAGACCAAGCTTCTATTCGTTTTATTTCTTTTAGTAAATCTATATCAAATAATTGAAGATTTGGTTTCATTTTGTGCGCAAACTGATATGCTGTCTGGGGATCATTATTATTTACAGCTTTAGTCATACTATCTAAATCTGAAGGTATCTCTTCCAAAAATGTTTGTACTAACACTTTGATGAATTCATTATCTCCACCTGATAATTCATTTACACTATCTAAGCTATATCCTTTACTCATTTATTTTATTCTTATTGAAAAAAGTTGTTGTTCACCTATAAAACCAGTTAATGTATCATCTGTCTGAACAGCTCCAACACCAGCTGGTGTTCCTGTAAAGATAACATCTCCAATCTTTAAAGTAAAATATTTTGACACATATTCTATCAATTCATCTATCTTCCAGAGCATAAATTTTGTATTTCCTTTCTGTACGACTTCTTTATTTTTTTCTAAATGGAAGGCAATATTGTTACAATCAGAAAAAACGTCTTTTGAGATCCAATCCCCTATTACAGCTGATCCATCAAATGATTTTGATTTTTCCCATGGTAATCCTTTTTCTCTAAGGGAACTCTGTAGATCACGTGCAGTAAAATCGATACCAAGGCCTATTTGGTCATAATATTTATGTGCAAATTTTCTATCAATATGCTTCCCTACTTTAGTTATTTTTACTAATATTTCTACTTCATGATGTATGTTATCAGAAAAATCAGGTATAAAAAAAGGCTGTTTTTTTAAAAGAACAGAAGTATCAGGTTTTATAAAAACTACAGGATCACTGGGCTTTTCATTTTTTAATTCTTCTATATGGTCTGTATAATTACGACCAATACAAATAATTTTCATTAAATAGGATCTATTTTTATTATAACTTAAGGCTATTATTCAGTTTACGTAATCTAATCGCTGTCAACACTTTTTTAGTGTACAATGGAAAATCTGCGTTCTGTAGCCACCCGAAATATCCAGGTTCGTCTTCCATTATTTTTTCTACTAATTTTCCTTTATGCTTCCCAAAAGAAAAAACCTCTTGTCCTTCTTTATTATAAGCAATAAATCCAGCAAAATCTGCAAATTGTTTTCTAGCACTAAAATCTGCCAAAAATTTAATGTCATTTTCTAACTCTGGATACGTATCCAATTGCGATTTTAAAACCTCGTAAGTCGCCACTGTATCTGCTTCTGCAGAATGCGCATTTTCTAAATCTTTATCACAATAAAACTTATAGGCCGCAGCTAATGTTCTTTTCTCCATTTTATGGAAAATAGTTTGCACATCAACTGCCACAGTATTTTTCATATCAAAATCTACATCTGCACGTAATAATTCTTCTGCTAATAAAGGAATATCAAATCTATTAGAATTAAACCCTCCTAGATCACATCCCTTAATCATATCACTTATCGTATAAGCTAGCTGTTTAAAAACAGGCTCGTTTGCCACCTTTTCATTAGTGATTCCGTGGACTTCGGTTGTCTCTGGAGGAATAGGTATTTCTGGGTTAACCAGCCAAGTTTTACTTTCTTTATTTCCATTAGGAAATACCTTGAGAATTGAGATTTCAACGATTCGATCTCTAGAAATGTTAATACCAGTAGTTTCTAAATCAAAGAAACATATCGGTCTTTTTAATATAAGCTCCATGAATTGATTGTGAGCTTCAAATATAATAGGTATTCCTTATAATCACATACAGTAAAACAGTATTTTAACATTAATTATAATTCTGGAATTATTTTAACAAATACATTATCTGCAAATTTTCTAGTCACAGTTTCTTCTGCTTCATTGAACTTAATCTTAATAGATTTATCGAAATCTCTGATTTCCATGATTTTAATCTCACTACTAAGTGCTAATCCAATTTCTGATACATATTTTAGAAATTGTACAGATCCGTCATTTACAGAAATAAGTTGACAAACATCTCCTTCTTTTAAGGAGGATAATGTAATCTTAGGGACTATAGAATATTCTCCATTAGCATTTGGTATTATTTCTCCATGAGGATCTGTTGTAGGGCACTCCATAAATCGATCCAATTCATTGATTAATTTCTGAGATTTAATATGCTCTAACTGCTCTGCTACTTCATGAACCTCATCCCAAGAAAAATTTAGATAATTGTACAAGAAAGTTTCCCATAATCTATGCTTTCTGATCAAGCGTACTGCAATAGACTGCCCATCTTCTGTCAATTCTAACTTCCCATATTTTTCGCTTACTACATATTTCTTAGCTTTCAGCTTTTTGATCATATTATTAGTCGAAGCCGGAGAGACTTTGAGGTAATCTGCCAATTGATTGTTTCCTACTTTGGTAGAATTATCTTCTATAAGCAACTGAAAAAGAGCTTTTAAATAATCTTCTTCGCTCTTTGTTAAATTATTCAAATTTAATTTGTTAGTCATAGCTAACTTTTTTAGTTTTGCGATTATTACAAAACAAAAATACTAAACCTAATGCAAATAAGAAGTTTAATCTTACTTATCATATTCTGTAATCTATTTTTTATTCATGTTTCTGCTCAACATACAGACACTACTTTTGGCCCATTAATAACCGATAGACCAGATGCAACAGAAGCTCCTACCGTAGTCCCAAAAGGGTATTTACAAATAGAAACAGGAGCTTTTTATGAAGATGTTGGCGATGATACTTTTACACAAGAAACTACAACATTTAATACTACATTACTGAGGTATGGATTATTAGATAACCTAGAGCTTAGAGTGGGATGGGATTTTGCTGAAACCAAATCAGCAAGTAACGGAATCGAATTACCTGATCTGGAGAGTGGATTATCTCCATTATTATTAGGAGCAAAAATTGGAATTACTGAGGAAAAAGGAATACTACCCGAGATAGGTATTATTGGACATTTATTTTTGCCATTTACTGCAGCTAAAGATTTTAAACCTGAAACAACTGGAGTAGATTTCAGGTTTTCGTTTACACACACACTAAGTGAAAAATCCAGTTTGTCATATAATCTTGGTGCCGAGTGGGGAAACGATTCTCCAGAAGCTGCCTACATCTATACCATTGCTTATGGATATAGCATCACTGATGCGTTAGGTATGTATGCAGAACTGTATGGAGATTTTCCTGAAGACAATAAAGCTAATCATTTATGGGATGCTGGACTAACCTATTTACTAAACAATAACATCCAACTGGATGCTACAGTTGGGTCTGGAATTACAAAAGGACAAAATTTATTATTAAGTGCGGGTATTAGTTTCAGATTACCTAACTAATTACTCTTTCACTTTCAAAAAAATAAAAAGCGATGAAAAAAATATTATTAGTACTTACAGTTTCTATTACAGTATTATTTTCCTGTAAAAAAGAAACTAAAGATCCTAATCAAAAACTCAATGTGGTTACAACTACCACAATGATCACTGATTTAGTAAAAAATATTGGTGGTGACTTAATTACCGTAGAAGGTCTTATGGGGTCTGGAGTAGATCCACACTTATATAAAGCGAGTGAGGGTGATGTAACTAAACTAGTACAGGCTGATGTAATTTTTTATAATGGTTTACATCTAGAGGGAAAATTAGTAGAAGTATTTGAGAAAATGGAAAGTCAAAATATGAAAACCATTGCTGTGAGTGAAGTCTTAGAAAAAACTACGCTTATTAGTTCTGATTATTTTGCATCAAATTACGACCCTCATATCTGGTTTAGTATAACAAACTGGAAACAAGTCGCTACTTTTACTATCCAGAAATTAAAAGAACTAGACCCTAAAAACACGAAAACTTACGAAACCAATGGAGGCTTATACCTCGACAAACTAAAGGTATTAGAATTAAAACTAAAAGAAACTATAAGCGCACTACCTGAGGAAAAAAGAATTTTAGTTACGGCACACGACGCTTTTAGTTATTTCGGAAAAGAATATAAGTTTAATGTTGTTGGTCTACAAGGTTTATCTACAGCTACAGAAGCTGGTGTACAAGACGTACAGCGAATAGCAAATTTTATTATAGATCATAAAGTAAATGCTATTTTTGTAGAAAGCTCAGTACCTAAACGAACGATAGAAGCATTACAAGCCGCAGTTAAATCTAAAGATCATCAAGTAGCCATCGGAGGGACATTATATTCTGATGCATTAGGTAATCCAGGAACTGTAGAAGGTACTTATATAGGAATGTTCGAATATAATGTCAATACGATTGTAAATGCATTGAAATAATGAAGAGTTACGGTCATTAAACATTTCAAAAAATGAAAGAGAATTTCCATTCTATGTAAAGCGTATTAAATATGAACACTAAAATAGCAATACAAATTGATGATCTCACGGTAGCATATAATTATAAGCCTGTACTATGGGATATTGATCTATCTATCCCTGAAGGGGTGTTGATGGCAATTGTAGGACCAAATGGAGCAGGTAAGTCTACATTGATTAAATCTATACTAGACATCATTAAACCAATTGCTGGTAGTGTGCAAATCTATAATCAACCCTATAAAAAACAGCGTTCATTAGTTGCTTATGTCCCCCAAAAAGGAAGTGTAGATTGGGATTTTCCTACTACAGCATTGGATGTAGTAATGATGGGAACTTATGGTAGTTTAGGTTGGATCAAAAGACCTGGGCAGAAACAAAAAAAAGCAGCACTCGAAGCACTAGAAAAAGTAGGAATGCTAGCATTTAAAAACAGGCAAATTAGTCAACTCTCTGGAGGACAGCAACAACGTATTTTCTTAGCAAGAGCATTGGTGCAGAATGCAGCTATTTATTTTATGGATGAGCCTTTTCAAGGGGTTGATGCCACCACAGAAATAGCGATTATTAATATCCTAAAAGAATTGAGAAAAGATGGAAAAACAGTAGTTGTTGTTCATCATGATCTACAAACTGTACCTGAATATTTTGACTGGGTAACTTTTTTGAATGTAAAAAAAATCGCTACAGGACCTGTAAAAGATATTTTTAATGATGACAACCTTACCAAAACCTATGGTATCAATTATAAGGTAGCAATCAACCAATAGCCATATGACTTTACAAGAATACATAGAGCTTGTGTTTACGGATTATACATTGCGAACCATCACATTGGGAACAGCTATATTAGGTGCTATTTGTGGGATGTTAGGTAGTTTTGCAGTATTACGTAAACAGAGTCTATTAGGTGATGCTATCTCACACGCTGCATTACCAGGAATAGCTATAGCTTTTCTTATTATAGAAACTAAGAATAGTAATGCTTTTCTATTAGGAGCATTGATTAGTGGACTCATCGGTAGTTTTTGGATTCGAGGGATCATCAGAAAAACACGTCTTAAATCAGATACAGCCTTAGGACTTATCTTATCGCTCTTTTTTGGTTTTGGCATGTTACTTTTAACATACATCCAAAAAATGCCAAATGCCAATCAAGCTGGTTTAGAGAATTATCTTTTTGGACAGGCTGCTACCCTCTTAGAAAATGACGTCTGGATCATGTCTTTAATTACCGGAATATGCCTGATCGTTTTATTACTATTCTGGAAAGAACTAAAAATATCTTTATTTGATGTCGAATACACCAAAACTTTAGGATTTAATACTCGATTTTTAGATATTCTAATTACTACATTTATTGTAATAGCTATTGTTCTTGGGTTACAAACAGTAGGAGTTGTATTAATGAGTGCTATGTTATTAGCACCTGCTGCTGCTGCACGGCAATGGACTAATAGTCTAGCTACAATGGTAATTTTTGCGGCTATTTTTGGAGCAACTTCTGGTGTAGTAGGTACTGCAATTAGTGCTAGTTATAGCAATTTATCTACAGGTCCTGTAATTGTATTGGTTGCTGCACTATTTGTTTTTATATCTTTCATTTTTTCTCCTGGTCGCGGTTTGCTATTTAGAGAAATTAGGTTTAGAAAAAATAGAAATGATCTTCAATTACACAAAACATTAACATTTATGTACAATATTGCTAAAGATCACGAAAATATATCTCATCCACACGCAATTAAGATATTAAATAATTTCCAAGGATACACTAGAAAATCTTTGCAAAAGCTTGAAGATAAGGATTATGTGAAAATAGAAGGAAATATGTGGTCATTAACCACATCAGGATATAATACAGCTGCTAATTTATACAGTCAACTAACATATTCGGCAAATGAGTAGTGCACAAATAGAAATACAATTAATAGCTAGTTTAGTAGCAATTGCCTGCGCTATTCCAGGCACCTTTTTGGTATTGCGCAAAATGGCTTTGATTACAGATGCTATTAGTCACTCTATCCTACCTGGCATCGTAGTTGGTTTTTTTATCACACAAGATTTGTCATCACCCCTTCTTATTTTGTTTGCTGCATTAACTGGTGTATTGACCGTAGTGCTTGTCGAATTTATACAGAAAACTGGACTTGTTAAAGAAGATACTGCAATAGGGCTAGTTTTTCCAGTTTTGTTTAGTATAGGTGTCATTCTGATCGCTCAGAATGCTAATGATATACATTTAGATATTGATGCTGTATTATTAGGAGAACTTGCTTTTGCTCCTTTTGATAGATTATATGTTAATGAAGTCGATATGGGCCCAAAATCATTATGGATTATAGGCGTTATTTTAAGTAGTACTATTGGGTTATTAATTGCTTTTTTCAAAGAATTAAAAGTAAGTACTTTTGATGCTGGATTGGCAGCAGCACTTGGATTATCACCAGTAATAATGCATTATGGATTAATGACTGTAGCTTCTATTACTACTGTTGGAGCTTTTGATGCAGTAGGAGCTATTTTGGTTATTGCTTTTATGATCGCTCCTGCAGCTACAGCTTATTTACTAACCAATAACCTCAAGAAAATGCTTGTACTCGCATCTACTTTTGGGATCTGCGCTGCACTTATTGGGTATTGGCTAGCTCGCGGATTGGATGCTTCTATCTCGGGATCAATGACATCTGTACTTGGTCTTCAATTTTTAATTGTTTATTTATTTGCCCCTAATCAGGGATATTTTTCAGTCTTATATCGGCAACGGCAGCAACGAATTGAAGTATCGTTATTAACGTTTTTATTGCATCTAGACAATCATGCCGATGATGAAGTAGAAAGACATGTACACCACCTTAATGAGCATATCAATTGGCAAAAAGTACGAGCAAAATCTGTTTTAGACCTTGCTATAAAAAATAATATGATATCTATTGATAATGATATTGTTTCTTTGACAAAAAAAGGGCAGCATTTTACAACTGAAGCTATAGATTATATTGTAAATAATAAAAACTCTGAAATCGAAAAAATGAAAGATCGGTTCTTTCTATTTAGAGGATAACTAAATAATAAAGTAGTTTTTTAATTCTTAGATATCTTGTATATTTAATTAAAAATGAATGATAAATACATTTACTACATATAGTTTTCTTTTTTCTTTTTTAGTATTCACCCCCTTTTATTCAACTTTAATTGCTCAAGAAAAAGCAATACGACTAATTGAAGAAAAATTAAAAAAACGGACTATTTTATATGTACAAAATGATGCTGACAGTGATAAAAGTGTTTTTCTAAAAATAAATCCTACAGGATATAGAAGACGTGCACAACGTCCAGTACTTAAAATTATTCCAGCAAAAACTAAAGTACAGATGATGATTCTTATTCCACTTACTGACGTCCCATCATCGTATACCTATACTCTAATTGTAAATGATAAATTAGAAACAATGGAAATTGACAGAAGCAAAGAACCTAAAAAAGAGGCTCCTCTTTCTTCTATCCTACGATCAGAGATTATTATTTTTACTAAAGAAAACTGTAAGAAGTGTACTAGCTTAATCACTAAACTCCAGCAAAAACATATACAATTCAGAGAAGTGAATATTAATAGTAGAAGTCGATACTTAGAGTATCTCTGGGAATTGTTAGAACAAAAAGGATATACAAAAAACACTGTACAACTGCCTTTATCATTAAAAAAAGGAAAACTAATCCATCCTATTAGCAATTTAGATTCTTTTACATCTTCAATCACTAAAGAATAACTCAAAACTTTTTATCACTTTACTGTAATACTAAAGACAGTTTTCCGTACTAACTAACAGTATACTATCTTTTTAATCATTGATTTACTCTAAAAAAGTAGTGTGCTAATTATTTTATGACTAAAACAAATAGACAATAACAATACATTCAAAAAATGATTTTTCTAAATTTCTATACAAAACATCAATGAAATACAAAAAAAATCAACTTTAAATACTTGATTTAAACTTGACAATACCATATATTAAGACAACGATAACAATATTTAAATTAAATTTGCAATAAAAGAATTAAATCTAAAATAGCTATGATGAAAAGAATTTTTTCCTACAAAAATCAATATTCAATATTATATACTGCATTAGTATGTCTTGTAATTATGAGTTGTGGTGGTAGTGATGATTCCCCCGACCCAACACCCGCAAGTGACAATCCTACTGCTGCTGCTGATACACTAACAGTCGAAGAAGATAGCGCTGCAGGGACAACAAATCAAATCAATGTTTCGACTAATGATTCTATTGGCGACGATGGAGGAGATGGAGATGATTACGCATTAGCATCCGAACCGACCAATGGTACGATAACAGAGGTTAGTGATGGTGTGTTCGAATATATCCCTAATGCTAACTATAGTGGAACTGATAGTTTTACGTATACCATTACCGATAGCAATGGTGACCAAGATACGGCTACAGTAACAATCACTGTAAATCAATTTGTCCCTTCTGCTGATTCCTTTAATAATATAGATCCTAATTTACCATCTTTTGTGTCTATAAGAAACACAACACCTGAAGGTAAGCAATGGGTTAAATCAGAAGAAACTTCTGATGAATTTGATGCTTGGAACCCATCAAAATGGATAAAAACCACATGGAATTACGACCCTCCTGTTTTTATGTCTGCATCTGATGATAATTCTGGAGTAGCAGATGGAAATCTATGGATAAAAGCCATTCTTAATGAGAGCAACCCTGAAGACAGATGGTTTCAAACTGCTAGAATTCGTTCTACAGGTTTAATCAATTATCCAGTATATATAGAAAGTAGAATTAAAACTGCACATATTTCTGCGTACAATACATTTTGGTTAAACAATGGAGATTCTGATAACAGAGATGAAATAGATATTATCGAAAATAACTCTAACCCTTCTTGTAATTGTCAGCCTGATTTCCCTTCACAGATGAATTCTCAATACTTCCACGTAGTTGATAATCTTACTCCTCAAACAATAAGAAATAAAGGTGATTTTAACAGAAGTGGATTATCTGATACCAATCCATTAAAAAATGTAAATTGGAATGAAGGTTTTCATATATATGGTGCTTGGTGGAAAGATTCAAAAAATGTTCAGTTCTATCTTGATGGTGAACCAGCTGGTAGTATCGTTGTAGGAGAACATCAAACGGGAGATACATTCCCTAACCGTGAATTTACTAGAGAATTATTTGTTTATATGGGATTATGGACTTTCGATGCTCCATGGTTAGGAGGTCTTCCTCAAAAATCTGAATTATCAGATGATACGGTTAATACGATGAGAATTGACTACGTAAGAACCTGGGAACTACAGGATATGTAATCGATTCTAAAAAAAGGACTTAGAACCATTTTTAGTCTAGCCTTAAACAATATATAAAATATTGGCTTTATTTTCAGAGATATAAATACATATCTGTCATCTGAGAATAGAGCCAATTTATTTTTATGCTAATTTTTTATATTATTTTTTGTAATCGAACTCTTGCAACCATAAAGGAGATACTACCATCTATTAGTCTTTCAAGAAAGTTTTTTGTTATGATATGATTTAAGACTATTTTCGCACAAAAAGAGTTTTATTGTACATTCAGAATGTATACATTATTAACTAATTACTAATGTTACGCATCTTATATTAGGAATATTTCAACAACTAAGTTACGCTCTCTCATTCTAACTTTACTTTCGAAATATACCTAATACAATAACTTTCTTACAGAAAACTAATACCAATAATGCAAGACTACCGAGAAGAAATAGAAAAAACAATACCCATTCTCAAAAAAGGAGGGCTTATCCTCTACCCCACCGATACTGTTTGGGGTATTGGTTGTGATGCTACGAATGCAGAAGCCGTGGATAAAATATATGCGCTAAAACAACGAGAAGATAGTAAATCGATGTTATGCTTAGTCAGTGATTTTAAAATGTTACAGCAGTATGTAGAGGAAGTCCCTGAGGTGGCTTATGATATCCTAAAATATGCTAAAAAAGCGACCACCATTATCTATGACAGACCCCTACGCGTGGCAGAAAATCTAATTGCCGAAGACAATACGCTAGGCATACGCGTAGTACGTGATTCTTTTTGCAACAAACTTATTAAAAAACTCAAAAGACCTATTGTTTCTACTTCAGCCAATATTAGTGGTAAAGCGACTCCTAGAAACTTACAAGAAATCAGTAAGGAGATTTTGGAAGGCGTAGACTATGTTGTAAATTTACCGCTTCAAAACAAAGATGCTAAACCCTCTTCGATTATAAAAATAGGAGGCAATAGCACGGTAAAAATTATCAGGAAGTAAATTTTCATGCCAGAAGCAAAAAATTATAAAAAAGCTTTACAACTTAGTATATTCAAAACCATAAGTCAAGCAGCAACCAATCTACATCTCGATAGTTATGTGATTGGAGGATTTGTTAGAGATTATATATTACAACGAGGTACTGCCAAGGATATTGACATCGTTGCTGTAGGCAGTGGTATCGAATTGGCAAAAGAAGTTTCGCAATTATTGCCAGACAGCCCTATAATTCAGGTGTTTAAAACCTATGGTACAGCTATGCTCAAAGCGGATGATATCGAGGTAGAATTTGTAGGTGCTAGAAAAGAGTCTTATCGAAGAGATAGCAGGAATCCAATTGTAGAAAACGGTACGCTACAAGATGATCAAAATCGTCGAGATTTTACTATTAATGCGTTAGCATTAAGTCTCTCTAAAGATACATATGGATCGTTATTAGATCCTTTTAATGGCATTGAAGATCTAAAAACTAAAATCATCCGAACCCCATTAGACCCAGATATTACGTATTCTGATGATCCGCTGAGGATGATGAGGGCGATTCGGTTTGCGACACAACTAAATTTTAAAATTGAAGAGTCCTCCTTACAGGCAATCTCTAAAAATAAAAATCGAATTAAAATCATCACTAATGAGCGTATTGTTGATGAATTGCATAAAATTTTAGGAAGCAAAAAACCATCCATCGGGTTTTTATTATTAGAAAAAACTGGTTTACTTACCTATATCCTTCCTGAGTTAACTGCGCTAAAAGGTATTGATGAAATCGAAGGTCAAAAACACAAAGATAATTTTTACCACACATTAGAAGTCGTAGATAACATTTCAGAAAACACAGATGATGTATGGTTGCGCTGGGCAGCGTTACTGCACGATATTGGAAAAGCACCTACCAAACGTTTTAGCAAAAAAGTTGGATGGACCTTCCACGGGCATGAATTTGTAGGATCTAAAATGGTTTTTAAGCTATTTAAACGCTTGAAAATGCCATTAAATGAAAAAATGAAATTTGTTCAGAAAATGGTGTTAATGAGTTCCCGGCCTATTGTCATTGCTACAGATGTAACAGATGCTGCTGTAAGAAGGCTAGTATTTGATGCTGGGGATTATATCGAAGAACTCATGACATTGTGCGAAGCTGATATCACTACCAAAAACCCAAAACGTTTTAAAAAATATCACAATAATTTTAAAATAGTACGCCAGAAAATGGTGGAGGTCGAAGAGCGTGACCACATCCGTAATTTTCAACCTCCCGTTACGGGTCAGGAAATTATGAAAACCTTCGATATAAAACCTTCGCGAGAAATTGGAATCATAAAAGAAGCGATTAAAGAAGCTATTCTAGAAGGTGATATCCCAAATGAACATGATGCAGCCTATCAGTTTATGATCAAAAAAGGGAAAGAACTAGGATTAAAGAGTGACTGAAATATGAAGAGAAATACGCTATGACACCAAAAAATAACTAAAACTCAGAAGCAGAGTAATGAAAAAATACTTCAGACCACTTGTTATCACTTCTATTACATTAATCTATCTAATTATTATTGCGGGTGCTGTGGTAAGAATGACTGGATCTGGGATGGGATGTCCAGACTGGCCAAAATGTTTTGGATATTACATTCCTCCCACTGAAGAAGCACAGATCCAATGGAAACCAAATCATAGTTATAAAAAGGGATTCATTGTTATTCTAAATAAAGAATTAAAAATTGCTCCAAAAGATTTTTCATCTAGAGCTTCATATGAATCAAAAAATTGGGAATCATATACAAAACATGACTATGCCATTTTTAATGTATGGCATACTTGGATAGAATATATCAATCGCCTTGTCACCGTTATTTCTGGGATCCCTATTTTACTAATGTTTATAGTATCTTTTAAATTTTGGAATACGAAAAAAGAAATTCCGATTTTAGCCTCTTTTACCATCCTCGCCATGGGTTTTCAATCGTGGTTAGGTAAAGTAGTTGTCGACTCTAATTTATTACCTATTAGAATTACCATTCATATGGTAGTTGCTTTTATCATTTTGGCAATTTTAATATATATATTATATCTAACTAAAGAACATTTTACATCATCAATTTACTCAGTAGTTTTTAGAAATGTGCTTGTATTTTCGGTAATTCTAACATTAATACAAGTTGCTTTAGGCACACAAGTACGCCAATATGTAGATGAACAAATAAAAATAGTGGGTGAATTGGCTAAATCGCAATGGTTAGACACCCCAACAGCAAAATTTTATATACACCGCTCTCTATCTATAGCAATCGTATTGGTTAATGTTTGGTTGATTTGGAAACAAAAAATGCTACAGCTACAATTACATAAATTAAACTTTGTATTACTCTTAGTAGGTATCGAAATACTTACAGGAGTTACTATGTATTATTTTGATTTTCCATTTCTTACACAACCATTGCATTTAGTCATATCCTCATTATTATTTGGGGTTCAATTTTATATAGTATTAGAGGTGTTTAAAAATACATATGTCGAAACATAAGCTTACAATGCCATCTAAAAATTAGATCCCGTAAAAAAACAAGTTCGTATCTTTACGATCCAAAATAACAATGTATGATTTATAGATTTAGAATCATCTTAGATACCGAAGAAGATGTCTTTAGAGATATCGAGATTGAACAAGATGCTACATTAGAACAGTTTCATAATGTCATTAACCAATCTTTTGGTTTTGATGGTATGGAAATGGCTTCCTTTTATATCAGTGATCCAAAGTGGAATCAGGGTGAAGAAATCTCTCTTTTTGATATGAATGATGGTAATCAACCTGTTCGATTAATGAATGAAACTACACTTATTGATGTAGTACACGAAGCATCTCCTAGACTATTATATGTATATGATTTCTTAAGTATGTGGACTTTTATGGTAGAACTTGCAGAAATTGTCGAGTATGAAAACGGAAGAGAATACCCAAATGTGATGTATATACACGGCCAATTACCTGATGCTGCACCTGAAAAAGAGTTCAAAGCTGATGAAATTGATACTCATAGCGAAAATGAGGTGCTAGATATTGATGATTATGACGAATTAGACTTTAATGAAAATTGGAATTGATTTTAAAGACTCTAAGTTTCTAAGAATCTAAGTTACAAAGTCTAAATT
The DNA here is from genome assembly GCA_947493495.1 of uncultured Aquimarina sp. GTDB lineage: Bacteria > Bacteroidota > Bacteroidia > Flavobacteriales > Flavobacteriaceae > Aquimarina. The sequence goes on along the minus strand of CANLRN010000048.1, from coordinate 1,751 downwards.
TTAAAAAAACAACAAAATTTAATGAGTACCTTTAGAGACTTGAAAATTTGGCAAAAATCAATTGTTTTAGTCACCAATGTATATGAAGAAACCAAATCGTTTCCAAAAGAAGAACAATATGGCTTATCATCTCAATTAAGAAGAGCATCGGTTTCAATTCCTAGTAATATTGCAGAAGGTTATGGCAGAGAGAGTAAAAAAGAATATATTCGGTTTTTGAATATTGCGATTAGTTCGTTGTTTGAAGTTCAGACGCAATTAGAAATTGGAAAAAACCTTTACTTTTTAAAAGAAAATAATTTTAATTCGTTATATGAAGACACTAGAGAAATAGAGCGTATGCTTTCAAGCTATATTAGAAAAATCAAAGATTCTTAGTCAGATTATATAATTAAATCTTTGTCTCTTTGCAACTTTGCTTCTCTATAACTAAAAAAATATGATCAACCTATACAACACGCAGATAGAATCACTTTCAATTCATAAAATAGGGAATAAAAGTAGAAATGAAAACATTTTCTTATCAGACACTCCTTATGCTATTAATGATGAATTAACTGCATTGCTAAAAGAATATTTCTTTAAACCTTTTAGAGAAAAGGAGGAAAATTATTTTCAGTTTACTAATGAAGTAGACATGGAATTCAACCCCCTATACAAAATCGTAACAGAGATTTTTGAAAATCCTTCTTCGGCACACGAAAAATCAAAAAGAATAGCATCTTTGCTTTATGAGCAGTCTCAGCATCCGCATATAAAAAGTGGAGAAGTCTATGTTACCTATCTAGAAAATCTGACGATAGACAATGAAAAAGTAGCTGCTATTGGGATTTTTAAATCCGAATTAAAACACGATTTTCTTCAATTTGAAGAAAAAGGCACAACTATAGAATTGCTATTACAGCAAGGAGTTAGTCTAAACAAGTTAGATAAAGGTTGTTTGGTATTCAATCATAAAAAAGAGGAAGGATACAAAATCTTATCGGTAGACTCTAATCGTTATGATACAAAATATTGGTTAGAGCATTTCTTGGGAGTAGAAGCTTTTGCTGATGAAAATTTTTATACTAAAAAATACATGAAATTTTGTCAGGATTTTGCCAAAGATGTAGTGCTACCAGCAGAAGACAAAAAAGAAGAAGTGATGTTTATGAATCGGGCAGTAAATCACTTTGCAAAAAATGATACATTCGAAGAATCTGCTTTTTTAAATGAAGTGATTGACAATCCAGATTTGATACCAGAATTTAAGCATTATAAAGTAGAAAAAGCACCTAAATATCACATAGAAGACCTTACAGAATTTCCTATTGCCAATACAGCTGTATCTGCCGCTAGAAAAAAAATAAAGAATACCATTAATCTAGACACCAATATTCAGATAAAAATGGATTTTATTAATCCAGAATCTGCAGAAAAATTTGTAGAAAAAGGATGGGATGAAGAAAAGCAGATGTATTACTATTTGGTGTATTTTAATAAAGAACAGAAGGATTAACCCCCAGATTCAAAAAATCTATTGCATCTATGATCTACTGCAAATACTAACGTAGACTGTATTTTTTAATTTAACCATACGGTGAAGAAAACACTAATATTCATTGTATATCATTGACTCATAACGAAGTTCTAACACATCATCTGGGTTAAACCCATATTCATAGACATTTTTTTACTGTAACATAAAGTTTCTAACTGGTAAGCAGCTTCTACGTTTCAAATTGTCCTATTGAAATTTTATCGTTAAAAAT
>CANLRN010000047.1 GCA_947493495.1 uncultured Aquimarina sp. | reverse complement strand
ATTTGATTATCAATATGTTAATTATAAATCAATGGATTACATCAATGAACTAAATCCTATTGCATAATGCAGGTTTATTTTTAGTAGTTTCAGTGCATCATTGGTTTTCAGAAGTACACTAAGGGTACCCATTAAATGAGGTAAATAATCTTAAAGATTACAGAAAGAACCTATAGAAGGAGGATGTTGCTTATAAAAGATATGTAATGTTTTGATTGTATAGAAAAGAAATCAAATAGTAAAGTTTTACAATTAACTTACCATATTATTATGGAATACTTTAGTAAGTATTTTATCTAGATACTCATGATTCATATTAAAAGCATTAATTGCTGACACATTAGAATATGAGTTTATTTTTATCTCCTCTTCGATATATAATTCTTGTTTGACTAATAAAATGATATGTAAGTACTCTTTACTGCCTTTGACTTTTTGAGTTCTTTCTATAAATTCCCATCCATTTATATGTGGCATATCCATAGTCATAAAAACAAAGATTGGTTTAGACAATATACAAGTTAAAGGATCCAGATAATTAAGAGCATCTATAGTTTTATCAAAACAAACTACTTTAGATACATTTTTACACTTTTGTATCTCATGTAGATTAAAAAAAGAAGAAATTTTATTATTATCAATTAGAGCAACCATAGGCTTTAGAGTTAAGAGGGGGTTAAATACCATTTGCTTAATAATTAAAAATAGTTTTCAAACACATGAAACTTTATAAATGATGGTAAGTAAAACACAAAAAATCGTTAAAAAACACAAAAAACCGACTAAATGCAATATTGAAAATTTTTATACATTATTAATGATATTTCTTTCCCATTCAGGTTTAATAAATAAAGTAGGTTTAAGCCAATAATTGTATGACTACCAATTTGAGTTCGACCTAAGAAAGTTGTATTTATCCTATAGAAAAAGCAGAATATTTAATGAATTAAAGTGATGAATTCCAGTTAATTAAAATTGTTTTACCTATGGTTCCTCAAAATAAGATTACAGAAATATTTTGTGCTGTCTATGAGCCTGCATTTTAAAAAAGACAAGTACTAAACTGAGATTAAACATCATCAAAATCCACTTTAATGACTGCTGAGGTAGGATGCGCTTGGCATGCTAATACCAGTCCTTCAGCAAGTTCTGCATCAGTGAGAATACTATTTTTTTCCATTATTGCCGAACCTTCAGTGATTTTACAGATACAAGAACTACAAATACCACCTTGACAAGAATAAGGAGCATTTATATCTTCTTCTAAGGCGGCATCCAAAATGGTCTTTTTCTGATCCATTACAAATGATGTCTCCTCATCGTCAACTACTATGCTAATTTTAGTGTTACCCTCTAAATTAGCACCTAATTCCCCTTCTTCATTACTACTGGTAAAAAGCTCAAAATGTATTTTCTCTTTTGAAATACCATTTCCTGTTAAGGTATCAGTAATCGTATGAATCATCTCTTCAGGTCCACAAAGATAAAAGGCTTCAAAAGAAATATCTTTGTATTTATTTTTTGTGATATAATTGGCAGTAGATTTTTCTATCCTCCCGAAACGAGCACCATCTTCTTGGCTTCGACTATAGAATAGTTCGATAAACAATCGATCTGGATATTGTGCCTGTAAGGCAATTAATTCTTTAAGAAATATTGTTTCAGAAGATGTTTGATTTCCATAGACCAATACAAAATTACTATGAGGCTCTTTTGTCATTACAGTTTTAATCATACTCATAATTGGAGTAATTCCGCTTCCAGCAGCAAAGGCTGCATACGTATTTTTAGCCTCTGCGTGAGTGCGTAACAAGAAATTTCCTTCTGGAAGGTGTACGTCTAATCGGTCTCCAGTTTTTAATTTAGTATTAGCCATTACCGAAAAAGTTCCATTATCAATCTCTTTTACAACTACAGATAATGAGGCGTTATTTTCTTCACTACAAATTGAATAGGCTCTTCTGATTTCTTTCCCCTCAACTTCGGTTTTTATAGTGATATATTGTCCAGCAGTAAAAGAATAAAGATCTTTTAGTCCTGTAGGGATTTCAAATTCTATACTAACAGATTTAGAGGTGTGTCGAGTAATATTTTTTATAGTAAGTGTATGAAAGTCTGACATAGCAATATGATAAATTCTAAGCTAATTTTTTACAATTCCTAGATACGGTTGTTTTTAATCCTGATGTATTTAGAGACGCAAATTTTTTTTGCAAAAATAACAAATGCATGAGTGTATAAATTGGTTTTTTAATAAAATTATATGCCTAAAAAACTTATGCATAAGATAATTATGTATATATTTACGCCTTGATATTTTAAAAATGGGTAATTCTAAATTATATAAAGGGAGTCTGAATACCATTATTCTTAAGCTTTTGGAAGAAAGCGAAAAGATGTATGGATATGAAATTACACAAAAAGTAAAAGAGATTACAAAAGGAGAATTACAAATCACAGAAGGTGCCTTGTATCCTGCATTGCATAAGTTAGAAGCTGAAGGATTACTTGATGTAGAAATGCAAAAAGTAGATAATAGAATACGTAAATACTATAAACTAACTGATAAAGGAAGTAAAGAAACCGCGAATCGATTATCAGAACTAGAAGAATACATACGTACTATGCAAACAATTATTAATCCCAAATGGAGTATTAGTTAGATGGAAAAAAAATTGACAGCAGAAGAGATACAATTTATAGATACATATCTTACTAATTCTGATATTCATTATGATGATATAAGAATAGAATTGGTAGATCATGTAGCATCAGAAATTGAAAGTAGAATGAATTATGGAGATGATCGTGATTTTTACGATATTTTTAAAGACTATATGATAGCTAACAAGGCTGATATGGAAAAACAAGGGAGTAAAGGCTATAATTGGAAAATTTTAAAAATTGTTGGTTTTTCTTTTCTAAAAAATTGTTATCACTGGCAGGTGATTTTAGGAAGTTTCTTGTTCTTTTGGTCTACAATTGCTATTGATCGATTTATCTATAAACTAGAACATGAAGCTCTGATTGTATTTCCTACAACTCTTATACTCATAATTGCTTCTATAGCCTTCTTAATCAATGGGAAGAAGAAATTTTCTTTTGTTGGCAATTTTGGAATATTGTTGTATTCATTTTTTATCATTAATATTCAATATATCTCATACCTAACACATCAATCTTTATGGTTTTACGTGAATATGACAATTACCTCAGTGTTTTTTGTAGCTGGCTGTAAAACTATGTATGATCTTTCTTGGTATTATAAAAAACGATTCAATGAGGTATAATCACTAAATTTTTAATAAAAATGAATTAAGAGAACTTGAACCTATTTCTTTATAGAAAATATAATATAGTTTAAACGACTTCTACATTTAAATTAAATTCTTCTCTCTTGTATTTGAGCTAAAAATTAGGTGTTGTAACATTAATTATTTAATAGTTGCGTCTTAATATTATAGATTTCTAACACGGTTTATTACATTAACAAAAATTTTCATAGATTTTTCATAATATTTTAGTATTATTATAGTTGACCAATTGATGGATATATAGCTCAATATCAAAAGTTTCACACACAACTATCTATTCTAAACTTTATTAACTAACACAAACATATTCATGAAACCATTTTATTTTTTAAGCATTTTAGTACTATTTCCGCTTACGATAATGTCTCAGACATTTAGTGGAGTAGTGACCGATGAGACAGGAACTCCACTTACAGATGTAAACATTCGTCTTTTAGAAAACAATCTAGAACAAACTACTACTAATGATGGATCTTTTTCTTTTTTTGTAGGGAATAATCAATCAAAAACTTTACAATTTGATAAAGAAGGTTATGTTTTTGAAGATATCATAAACCTAGCACCTACAACAAATCTAGATATCAAATTAAGAGAGAAAAAAACAAGCGTTGCTACTACAAGATGGAACAATTATTTGACCTCCTGTTTTAATTATAACAACCCGAATGTTCCCAATGATTCTAAGTGGAATGTTGCGTTTACCGAAACAAACTTAAATGGTGATTTTGCCCCTAATTCTAGATATACTAGAAGAGATCCTAGTGCAGTAATTCAATTTAATGGATTGTATTATGTGTGGTATACATATAAACTTTCTGAACGTTCTACTTATTTTAATAGTAATAATGTAAACGATAATGTTTTTCCATGGGATCGTGCAGATGTGTATTATGCTACTTCTCCAGATGGATATCAATGGACAGAGAGAGGACCAGCGGTTTCGAGAGGAGTCTCGGGTTCTTTTGATGATAGATCTGTATTTACTCCAGAAATTTTCGAGCACGAAAATAAATTTTATTTGGTATATCAAGCCGTTCAACATCCATATATAGAACGTGTAAAAAACACTGTAGCTATGTCTATAGCTGATAGCCCTGATGGTCCTTGGACTAAATTAGAAGAACCTATTTTACGGGCAACCAATAATGGGATATGGAGTCCTAATTCTACAAATCGCTTTGATGTTATAAAAAAAGGAGATTTTGATAGTCATAAAGTACATGATCCTTGTCTTCGATTTTATAAAGATAAATTTTACTTATACTATAAAGGAGAGCGTATGGGAGAAGATAGATATTGTGGACAACGAGAGATAAGATGGGGGGTGGCTATTGCCGATCAACCTACAGGACCTTATGTGAAATCAGAATATAATCCGATAACGACTACAGGGCATGAAGTAAGTGTATGGAATTATGATGATGGAATTGCTATTATACAACACCTCGATGGGCCTGAACGGGGCAGTATCCAGTATGCTCAGGATGGTGTAAATTTTGAAATGAAAGGTAGCGCCACTAATGTTCCTGATGCTCTAGGTATTTTTCGCCCAGATGATGAAGGTGCATCACCTAGGTATGGCGTTTCTTGGGGATTATCTCATGTCCTTAGATGGGATCAAGTACAAGGAGGGTGGATGCACCTAAGACGCTTTGAGTTAATAAATCCTCCAACAAATCCAGATCCAAACCCTAATCCTCCGACAAATCAAGATGACTTGGTTATCGAAGCAGAAGATTTTTCTAGCACAGGGACTAATAGTAATAATACACCTGGAGGATATATTGGAGTAAATGCAACTGCCATTGGAGTTAACTTTGTAAACTCTCAAGATTGGATGGAATTTGATGTTACTTTTCCCGAAGGGGGCACTTATGAATTAACTTATTTTATCAGTACACCTATGAATAATGCCAATGTGCAAATGCAAATTGATGAGCAAATAGTAGCAAATGATAGAGTACGCAATAATAGACAATGGGATCAATATTATCCATTAGTAAGTCAGAATACTATTGATATAGATGCTGGGACGTATAGAATCAGAATAACAGCAAATGGTAGGAATAGATGGCAATGGAATATGGATAAATTTCAGTTTAAAAAAATTGAAAATCGAATTCTTTCGACTTCTAACCAAGAGACTGAAGGAGCGGAAAAATTTAAAATTTTCCCTAATCCAGCTATATTTTCTGTTAAGATTGCCAATATAAAGAAAGCAGTATCATTTACAATTTTTGATATACAAGGAGTAATAGTCCGTCAAGGAAGGGTAGAACCCAACATTCCAATTTCTTTGATAGGACTATCAGAAGGTGCATATATTATAAAAATGAAAGATGGAGATTACAATCAATCCAGCTTGATGATAAAAAAATAAGTAAACCTTCTATAAAACAGCTATATATAAAAGAGCGTTGATTAAAATCAACGCTCTTTTATGATTTAGAATCAACAATCAATATAGATTCTCCATTTGAAATATATAGAAAAAGCTCATTTTTTAGATAATTTATAGGCAATTGTGTAACAAAATCAATATTTTGATTACTAAATAATAGAGAATTGTTTACTTCTCTCTTTTTTAAAACTAAATAACTATGTTCAAGCATTTTATCACCTTACAATGGAAATCCTTTTGGCGATCTGCAACTGCTTCATCGGGTTTATGGATGAAGATTTTTATGGGATTTTGGGCAGTATATTTTATCGGCATGATGATTTTGGGAGCGGTTGGAGCATATTTTGGTATTAAAGAAAAATTATGTTTAGACCCACTTACTGTTGTCAATAAATTTTTGGTGTATTGGTGGGTTTTTGATCTAGTTTTTAGATATGCACTACAGAAAATGCCAGTAATAAATATTAAGCCACTATTAATTTTGCCTTTTAAGAAAAGTAAAACAGTTTCTTTTGCCCTAGGTAAAACGGTATTGTCATTTTTTAATGTCATCCATGGGTTTTTCTTTGTGCCTTTTTCGATCCTATTGATAGTTAAAGGAGATGCCTCATGGATTCAGGTACTGTTCTGGAATATTGGCTTAATTGGCTTAATCTATGCAAATAATTTCCTTAATATTTTAGTAAATAACAAGGATAACCTTATCTATTTGATAGGGGGTACACTTGCAATTTTAGGAGGCTTACATTATTTCGGATATTTTGATATTACAACATATACGGCACCTTTTTTCCAAGGGTTATATAATACTGTATATATATGGATGCTACCAGTATTAGTCTCTGTAGTACTGTATGTGATCGCATACAAGTCTTTTTTAAAAGATTTGTATTTAGATGCAGGATTAGCTAGTAAGTCAAAGAATATTAAAACCGAAAACCTAGATTGGTTGAACCGATTTGGTAAAACAGCTACTTTTCTTAAAAATGATATTAAATTGATTAAGAGAAATAAGAGAGCTAGATCTACCGTGATTTTGAGTATTGTATTTCTATTTTATGGATTGTTATTTTTTACAGGAGCCATAGAAGCATATGAAGGCCCAGTATGGAGAATTTTCGCTGGGATATTCGTCTCTGGAGGGTTTTTACTTAGTTTCGGACAGTTTGTTCCTAGTTGGGATAGTTCATACTACCCTCTGATGATGACACAGAACATTAGATATAAAGAATATTTATCTTCAAAATGGTGGTTAATGGTAATTGCTACATTTATCTCTACAATATTAGCGTCTGCATATCTATATTTTGGGTGGGAAACATATATGGCTATATTGGTAGGAGCTATCTTTAATATGGGTGTTAACTCTCATATTGTATTATGGGCAGGTGCTTATGTAAAAACACCGATTGATCTAACGAGTAACAAAAAAGCATTTGGTGATAAGCAGGCATTTAATATAAAAACACTGATGTTATCATTACCCAAACTTGCATTGCCTATGATTTTATACGCAATAGGTCATTATGCATACAGTCCGTATGCAGGATATGCATTGGTATGTATTGCTGGAATGGCAGGTTTTGCATTTAGAAATATGGTATTCAATAAAATTGAAAGAATATATAAAACAGAAAAATACAAAACGATCTGGGCATATAAACAAAAAAAATAAGAAGATGATAGAAGTACAAAATATAACAAAAACATACTCAGGCAATACAGTGCTTAATATAGAGCACTTAGTAATACCAAAAGGAGATAGTTTTGGATTGGTAGGAAATAATGGAGCAGGAAAGACAACACTATTTAGCGCATTGTTAGATCTTATAAAACCAACAACTGGTCATATAGAAAATAATGGGATCGATGTTAATAGAAACGAAAAGTGGAAAACTATTACTTCTGCTTTTATAGATGAGACCTTTTTAATTGGATATCTTACAGCAGAAGAGTACTTTTATTTTATTGGTGAACTACGTGGTCTGAACAAAGCAGATGTAGACGATACGATAAGCAAATTCGAAGACTTTTTTCACGGAGAAATTCTAGGACAGAAGAAATACCTCAGGGATTTATCCAAAGGAAATCAGAAAAAAGCAGGTATTATAGCAGCACTAATTGGAAACCCAGAGGTCGTGATTCTCGATGAACCTTTTGCCAACTTAGACCCTACTACCCAAATTAGACTAAAGAAAATTATCAAAGAGTTAGCGGCAGATCCCGAAATAACAGTTTTGGTATCAAGCCACGATCTGATGCATGTAACCGAAGTATGTGACCGAATCGTAGTTCTTGATAAGGGAGAAATAATAAAAGACCTAGCAACATCAGAAGAAACACTCAAGGAATTAGAAACACATTTTAATAAATAGAAGTGTCTGTTCAGAAATATGCGGTTTTCATACCTTGAAAATGATTTTGCTGTATGTACTACTAAATAGAGCAAATTAAAATGAGCTCATCCTTAGATATTCTATAGAAGCATCATTTTTCAGATAAGAAGCAGGTGTATTTACCTACACTATTTTTTATAATATAAAGAAAAAAATGCACTTAAAATGCACTTAATCGATAAAATATTACTTTTTATCGATTTTATTTTTGTTTTATTTATGGAAAAACCGTAACTTAGCGACAATTATTTAATTTTATATCAAAGTTGTATGAGTAATCTCTTAAAACTATAAACTATAAATTATGAAAAAACTAACAATCATTATCGCAATATTTATTGGATTCTTTAATTCAACTGCTCAGAACCGTATTGATCACATGCCTTGGGATCAATTATTATTACTTAATGTATCTAATGAAGGAGATGTAGATTACAGAGGGTTTATCAGAGATAAGTTTTTATTTAATGAGTACTTTAATTCTCTAGCAACTAATTCTCCTAATGAGACAACACCAAAAGTAGAAAAAATGGCTTATTGGGTAAATCTATATAATGCAATTGTTATGAAAATGGTGATTGACAATTATCCGGTTTCTTCCATAAATGATATAAATAACCCTTGGAAACAAAAACAAATAACCATAAAAGGGAATTCTTATAGTCTGGATGATATAGAGCATAATATCCTTAGAAAAATGAAAGAACCAAGAATTCATTTTTTATTGAGCTGTGCGGCAAAATCTTCTCCTAAACTATGGAATAGAGCATATACAGGAAGAAATATACTAGATGCATTAAAAGAAAAAACGGATCAATACATAAATGATAGAAATATAAATAGAATATCGGCAAAAGAAACTAAACTATCTAAAGTATTCGAGTGGTACCGAGATGATTTCAATCACGGAAATATTGTTGGGTTTTATAACACATATGCTGATACTAAAATCAGTAAAAATTCCAAAGTTTCTTTTTTAGAATATGATTGGAGTTTGAATGAGAAAATATATACAGACAATGTAAGTCTTACAGATTAAAATAATTATACCATAGTCATATAAATTACCTTTTCTTTTAAATAAGAAGATAAGAAACTGCTCCATAAATTAATCCCCAATAATTTTTGGAGCAGTTTTATTAGTAAAACTCTGATTTGATAAGTTGCTCAGCAATACCTCCGAATCAGATAGTTGAATCTACATGTCAATAGACAAGCTAAGCCCGTTGTTTGCTGAACTCGTTTCAGTATCTAGAGGAATCTCAAATCTAATATCTTACGTCTTTCTAACTGATGTAAGATAGGCAAGCTTCTGAAGCTTAAGAATTATCTTTCAGTTGGAGGAGACTCCGTAGCAGTTTCTTTTGTTAATAACTCTACGAAATCTAATAAAATAGGTTCATGGGGCAGAAAAATTTGTTAATAACCTATTTTTTGCCGAAAGAAATGTATTTTTACATAATACACATGCTTTTTGTGATGTTTTGATACACTAAAACGCAAGTTTTTAAGTTATCAGCGTATAAAACATATAGATTTGAACAAGAAATTATCACAGATCATCACCGTACTACTTTTAATGCTTATAGTGCAGAGCTGTTCGCGTAAAAAAGACAAATGGGTCAATAGAAATTGGCACAGTATGACGACCAAGAATAACACACTATATAATGGTCGAGTAGCTTTTGATAAAGGTCAAGAAGATATCGTACAAACATACAAGGATAATTTCTGGGAGTTATTACCCGTAGAAAGATTGATCGTTAGTGAAGATGTAAGACTGCCCAACGAAGTATTAAATCAAAATTTTGACAAAGCAGAAGAAAAAGCTGCAAAAGCAATTCAGAAGCACAGTATGCTGATCGATAATAGAGAACGTAATCCTAAGATCGATGAATCTTTTTTATTACTCGGAAAAGCCAGATACAATGAACAACGCTTTATTCCTGCCTTACAGGCATTCAATTACATCTTATATAAATACCCTACTAGTAATAATATTAATCACGCTAAAGTTTGGAAAGCAAAAACAAACCTTAGACTAGATAATAACGAAAAAGCGATTGAGGATCTAATGAGAATGATTGAGCAGGAATATATGAAACCGCAAGATTATTCTGATGCAGTCGCTATGATATCACAAGCGTATATCAATCTGGAGCAAAAAGATTCTGCCGTAACCTACATCAGTAAAGCTGCTATTCACTCACAGAATGACGAAAAAAAAGGGAGATACTTGTACATAAAAGGCCAATTACTCAATCAATTAGGGTATAAAGACAGTGCTAATTATGCATTTGATCAAGTAATTGAACTCAATAGAAAAACACCAAGGCGCTACATGCTCAATGCGTACATGGCAAAAGCTCGAAATTTTGACTATGAAAAAGAGAATAAAGAAGAATTTCTGGAGTTACTAACAGATCTCGAAGAAAATCGAGAAAACAGACCTTTTCTTGATAAAATATATAATCAAAAAGCAGTTTACTTTAATACATTAGATTCTATTGAATTAGCAGTTAAGTACTACAACCAATCATTGCGCACTAATTCTGAAGATACACAGCTACAATCCTACAATTACAAGGCATTAGGGGATATCAGTTTTGATGATAAGAAATATGCTACATCAGGAGCGTATTATGATAGTACATTACAACGGATGGTCGTAGATTCCAAAAAATACAGAGTGCTAAAAAAGAAAAGAGAAAATTTAGATGATGTAATATTATATGAAGGGGTAGCACAAACTAACGATAGTATTCTTAGGGTAGTAGCCATGTCTCCAGAAGAAAGAGTAGCATATTATTCAGAATATACCGAAAAAATCAAAGCAGTAGCAATTGCAGAAGCTGAAGCTGCCGAAATAGCAAGAATAAAAGGAGAATTACCTACAGAACAACGATTTAATCAAGCTCGAACTAGTCTGGGGAATGCTGTTGTCAAAGGACCTAGTGAAGAAAAAGGAATCTTCTATTTTTATAATCCAACCACTGTTACGTATGGAAAAACCGCTTTTAAGAGAAAGTTTGGTAACAGAGAATTAGCAGATAACTGGAGGATTTCTAGTATCAATGATCCTAGTGCTATTTCTTCAGAAGAACAAGAAGAACAAGAAGAATACTCTATTGACGCAGATCCACTGTATGACCCGCAAACATATATTGCAGAATTACCTACAGATCAAGCGGTTATAGATAGTTTACAAACTGATAGGAATTTTGCATATTATCAATTAGGAGTTATTTACAAAGAAAAATTTATAGAATATGATTTAGCAATCGATAAGTTTACCAATTTATTACAGAGTAACCCAGAAGAAAGATTAATCATTCCTTCAAAATATAATTTGTATAAGATCTATGAAGCACGAGAAGAACAAGCAAAACTAAATGAAATAAAGCAAGATATTATAAGGAACCACGGAGACTCTCGTTATGCTAAAATATTACAAAACCCTAATGAGGTATTAAAAGATGATAAAAATAGTCCTGGATCTATATATAATAAATTGTATCAGGATTTTAAAAATCAGAAATATGCTTCAGTCATTAAAGAAAGCGATGAAATGATCACCAAGTTTACAGGAGAAGATTTTGTGCCCAAATTCGAATTACTCAAGGCACAAGCCATTGGTCGTTTTCAGGGCTTCGACACCTATAAGAAAGCATTGAATTATGTAGCGCTAAATTATCCGCAAAGTCCAGAAGGTAAAAAAGCACAATTGATGTATCAAACAGCAATTCCTCAGATAGAAAATAATAGTTTCTTAGAAGGAAATGATCAACAAAAGCATCATAAACTAATGTATGCATTCTCCACCTATGATCCCCAAGCCATAGAATTAAAAGAATTGTTAGAAGTAATCATAAAAGAACTTAAATATCACAAAATGACTGTCTCCTTAGATGTATACACCAAAGATCAACAGTTTGTAGTAATTCACACTAAAAGAGATAAATTAGGGGCAGAAGGTCTAGCAGAATTATTAACTCTCGGAAAAATAGAAGATACCGAAGGCGTAGACCTTACGAATTGGAACAGAAAAAAGAAATATCACCCCAAAGTAGATAAAGAATTTATAATTGTTGCCTCTCCAAATTATAGAGTCATTCAGATTCATAAAAATTTAGAAGCATATGTGCAGCAAAATGTAGAGGATAATTCAGAACAAGACACAGAAAAACCCCCAGTAGAAAAAATAGAATAATAATTTAATCCCCCGGTAGTATGTTTTCAGACAATAAAAAAGGAAGAGATCAAGCGCTAACTGATTTTTCCAAAAACCAGAATAAAATCTCAGAAGGAACCAAAATCGTAGGTGATATAGTTTCTGAAGGAGGTTTTAGAGTAGAAGGAACCATAGAAGGTACTTTTAAGACTACAGGAAAAGTAGTGGTAGGTAAATCAGGTTTTATTCAGGGAACATTAGAATGCTCTGACGCCGATTTCGAAGGTAAATTCTCAGGAAATTTGTTAATATCAGGAACACTGTCCTTAAAGCCTACAGCACATATCGAAGGAGAAGTATCTGTTGGTAAATTAGCAGTAGAGCCAGGAGCTAACTTTAATGCATCCTGTACTATGAAAGGAAATGTAAAATCCTTAGGCAATAAACAACAAGGTGAGCAAAGACAATCACAAGGGCAAGGGAAATCAGCGTAAAAAGTATTTAGCCCTTACAGGAATTGCTTTTGAAATGGGAGGCATTATTTTTTTGTCCGCCTATATTGGAAAAAAGCTAGACATGTATTATCAATTTGATAAAAAATGGTGTACTATGGGTTTTGTTATTTTTGGGGTAGTATCTTCGCTATATTTGGTAATTAAACAACTGGATAGGATTAATAATTCTCAGAAGTAGTATACTAAGCAGATTTATAATACTTATACATATCAATGCTCCAAAGTTTTTTTCGTTTTTTCGTTTTTTTTGTAATTATATTACTCTTTAGTTATTTCATACACCTGTGGTGTATTGAGAAATTCTTGCCTCTTAAAAACATTAATTTTTTAAATTTTTCTTACGCTTATACTATAGTATATACTATAGTATTGATAGTAGTAATTGTAATGCTACAGACTAAATTCAAAGATCAGCTGAGTTTGATATTCTTGGCTGGGAGTTTTCTAAAGCTAGGAATTTTTGTTGCCCTTACTAAAGGAATAGGAATAGAAATGAATACGTCTGTGTTTTTAGACTTCTTTATTCCTTATGCTTTAAGTATGATATTAGAAGTATATTATATTTCAAAAATTTTGAAAAATTTAGATGTATAGAAAGATTATTTTTTTAAAATGCTAATGATATAAAATTTTTACCTTTTGCCTTACCAAGACAATTCATAATATATGATATCTCACAAGAGATACAAATTTATTAATAAGCATTTTTTATAAGAATATTCATAATTTATAATGTTGATTTACAGCATGTTAAAAATGAGTAAAATATCATTAACTTATTTGTATGAAATTGTTTATTAATCTAACTTAATTATGTACATTTGCAGCGAAATTTAGGAACCGAAATTTTACGTAAGAATGCAAAAACGTACAATATTAAAAACTTTTATAGCTTTAGTTTTGATTTTCTCCTCAGGAAATCTATCGGCTAAAGAAGAAAGTGAAGGAGAAGATACAAAGACTGTGATTAAAGAATTTATTGATCACCACCTTCAGGACTCATACGATTTTACATTTTTTTCAGACAAAGAAGCAGGCAAGCATTATGGATTTCCATTACCCGTAATTTTATGGGATAATGGGCTCAAGGTTTTTTCTTCCTCTAAATTTCATCACGGAAAAACTGTTGCAGAAGTTGGCGGTAGTTACTACAAAATAGATCACGGAAAAATATACAAAACAGATGCATCAGGAGTCATTACTTATGATGAGGATCACCATGCTACCAATGCAAAACCACTAGATTTCTCGATTACCAAAAATGTAGTGACGATTCTTTTAGTCTGTATATTGATGTTTTTACTATTTGCAGGTCTTGCGAAATCATACAAGAAAAATAATGGAATGCCTACGGGCTTAGGACGCTTGATGGAGCCTTTAGTATTATTTATTAGAGATGATATCGCTATACCCAATATAGGAGAGAAGAAATATAAAAAATTTATGAGTTTCTTATTAACGATCTTCTTTTTTATATGGTTTTTAAACTTATTAGGAATGACTCCACTGGGCGTAAACGTTACTGGTAATATTGCAGTTACTTTTGCTTTAGCCTTATTAGTATTTCTAATTACTAATTTGTCAGCTAATAAAAACTATTGGGGGCATATTTTCTGGATGCCAGGAGTGCCAGTTTTTATGAAATTTATATTAGCCCCTATTGAGTTGCTCGGGATATTTATCAAGCCATTTTCACTAATGATTCGATTATATGCTAACATGACTGCGGGTCACGTAGTAATTATGAGTATCATTGGATTGATATTTTTGTTTAAGAGTTGGATCGGAGGTCCATTATCGTTTGGATTGGCATTTGTACTTTCTATTTTAGAATTGTTAGTAGCAGCATTACAAGCGTATATATTTACGATGTTAGCGGCGCTGTATTTTGGTATGGCCAATGAAGAAGCACATCATTAAATTTTGAATGTTTAATTTTTTAATTATATAATTATGAATATCCCAGGTATTGTAGGAGCAGGTTTAATTGTAATCGGTGTTGGTATTGGTATTGGTAAAATAGGTGGATCAGCAATGGAAGCTATTGCACGTCAACCAGAAGCTACTGGTAAAATCCAAACAGCAATGCTTATTGCAGCCGCTCTAATTGAAGGTATTGGTTTTGCTGCATTATTTGCAGCGTAAAGTCTAATAATAGCTGTAACGGTTGGTTGCAGCTATTATTTAAGAATTAAACAAAATTTAAAACACATAATTAATTATGGAGAAGTTGATTAATGATTTTTCATTTGGACTTTTTTTCTGGCAGATTATAATTTTTGTAGGATTAATTTTCTTACTTAAAAAATATGCTTGGGGTCCTATTCTCAAAGCTGTTAATGATAGAGAAGAAGGTATTAAAAATGCTTTACAATCAGCAGAAGAAGCAAAAAAAGAAATGCAAAACCTGCAAGCAGATAATGAGCGTATTCTTAATGAAGCACGTGCAGAGAGAGATGGTATGCTTAAAGAAGCAAGACAGCTTAAAGAAAGTATGATTGCAGATGCCAAAGCCGAAGCACAGACAGAAGCTGATAAGATTGTTGCACAAGCACAAGCCACTATCGATAGCGAAAAGAAAGCTGCAATAGCAGATCTTAAAAGTCACGTAGCCGAACTCTCTGTAGAGATAGCAGAAAAAGTAGTAAGAAAAGAATTGGCTGATAAAGACAAGCAGTTAGAATTGGTGGATGCGATGTTGGGCGATGTTACCTTAAACTAATGATATAATGAGTAGAGCAGCAATACGATATGCAAAAGCAGTTTTGAGTTTAGCTCAGGAGAATAATGTAGCAGAAAATATTCAGAAGGATATGCAGCACATTATTGCTACTATAGACAGTAGTGCTGATCTTAAAATGGTATTAAATAGCCCTTTGATCAAAAGTGAAGTAAAACTGGCTTCTTTACGCGAGATATTTAAAAGTAGCGGTGATCAAACTCAGAAACTTTTCGACACCTTAATTATCAATAAAAGAATTGATTTATTAGACGATGTTGCAAAACAGTATATAGTGTTGTTTGATCAATCAAATGCTACTCAAGTAGCAACAGTAACCACAGCAGTTCCATTAAGTAAAGACTTAGAAATAAAGGTACTGGATAAGGTAAAAGAATTAACAGGAAATAAAGCTACTATAGAAAATGTAATCGATGAGAATATCATCGGTGGATTTATTCTAAGAGTAGGAGATTTGCAGTACAATGCAAGTATATTAAATAAGCTTACAAGTTTAAAAAGAGAATTGAGTAATTAAAAAATTACTTTATATAGTATAATTTAATAATAAGAGAATTAGTAGGTATACTCATTCTTATAAACTATTATAAAATGGCAGAGGTGAATCCTGCTGAAGTATCAGCAATATTAAAACAACAGTTATCTGGATTTGAAGCATCAGCTTCATTAGAAGAGGTAGGAACCGTGTTACAAGTAGGTGATGGTATCGCCAGAGTATACGGATTGTCTAATGTACAGTATGGAGAATTAGTAGAATTCGAATCTGGATTAGAAGGAATCGTACTGAATCTCGAAGAAGATAATGTTGGAGTCGTACTTTTAGGTTCTTCAATAGAAGTAAAAGAAGGTGTAACGGTAAAACGTACCCAAAGAATTGCTTCGATCAATGTTGGAGAAGGAATCGTAGGTCGAGTAGTAGATACTCTAGGAAATCCTATCGATGGTAAAGGTGCGATCGATGGAGAAACGTATGAAATGCCATTAGAACGTAAAGCACCAGGTGTGGTTTTTCGTCAACCAGTAACAGAGCCATTACAGACTGGGATTAAATCTATCGATGCAATGGTACCAATTGGAAGAGGACAGCGTGAGCTGGTAATTGGTGACCGTCAGACAGGTAAAACGACAGTGTGTATCGATACCATCCTGAACCAAAAAGAATTTTATGATGCTGGTGAGCCAGTATACTGTATATATGTTGCTATCGGACAAAAAGCATCTACTGTTGCATTAATTGCTAAAGTATTAGAAGAAAAAGGAGCACTAGCTTATACTACTATTGTAGCTGCTAACGCTTCTGACCCTGCTCCAATGCAGGTATATGCTCCATTTGCAGGTGCTGCTATCGGGGAGTACTTCCGAGATACAGGTCGTCCAGCACTAATTATATATGATGATTTATCGAAGCAGGCGGTAGCCTATCGTGAGGTATCACTATTATTACGTCGTCCACCAGGACGTGAAGCTTATCCTGGAGATGTATTCTATTTGCATTCTAGATTATTAGAGCGTGCTGCAAAAGTTATCGCAGATGATAGTATTGCTAAGGACATGAATGACCTGCCAGATGCTTTAAAATCTAAAGTAAAAGGTGGTGGATCTCTAACAGCTTTGCCAATTATCGAAACGCAGGCAGGCGATGTATCTGCATATATCCCTACCAATGTAATTTCGATTACAGATGGACAGATATTCTTAACATCAGATTTATTTAACTCTGGTGTACGTCCAGCGATTAATGTAGGGATCTCTGTATCTCGTGTGGGAGGTTCGGCTCAGATTAAATCGATGAAGAAAGTAGCAGGAACACTTAAATTGGATCAAGCACAGTTCCGAGAATTAGAAGCCTTTGCCAAATTTGGTTCTGACCTGGATGCAGCTACCTTAAATGTGATCGAAAAAGGAAAACGTAATGTAGAGATCTTAAAGCAAGCACAAAATGATCCTTATACAGTAGAAGATCAGATTGCGATTATCTATGCAGGATCTAAAAACTTATTAAGAGATGTTCCTGTAAATAAAATAAAAGAATTCGAAAGTGACTTTATAGAATATCTAAATGCCAAGCATAGAGATACACTAGACACTTTAAAAGCTGGAAAATTAACAGACGAAGTAACAGATGTATTGCTTTCTGCCTGTAAAGAGATTTCAGCGAAGTATAAGTAAATAGTATTGAGTACAAAGTAGTGAGAAATTAGATTTCTCTTACTATTTTGTACTTTACAAAGTAAAAATTAGCAAGGTATTGATTAATAAATTGTCTCATGACTTATTACTTAATACTCAATACTAAGAAAAATGGCAAATTTAAAAGAATTACGTAGTAGAATCACCTCTGTATCCTCCACGATGCAAATCACCAGTGCCATGAAAATGGTATCAGCTGCTAAGCTAAATAAAGCACAGATGGCGATTACAGCGATGCGTCCTTATGCAGATAAGCTTACTGAATTGCTTCAAAGCTTAAGCGCTTCACTCGATGGTGATAGTGCGAGTTCGTTTTCTGAACTGCGCGAAGTGAACAAAGTCTTAGTAGTGGCAATTGCTTCTAATCGTGGTTTGGCAGGTGCTTTTAATTCTAATATCATTAAAGGGTCTAAAAACTTATATGAAAATGTATATGTTGGTAAACAGGTTGATTTTGTTACCATAGGAAAAAAAGTAAATGATATTGTTTCTAAAACACATACTGTAATCGCTAATAAAAGTGAAGTGTTTGATGATCTTAGTTTTGCTAATGTTGCTGCGATAGCAGAAGAATTGATGGAGTTATTTACCAATGGTTCTTATGATAAAATTGAAGTGGTATATAATAAGTTTAAAAATGCAGCCACTCAAGAGGTAACTATAGAGCAATTTTTGCCGATTAAACCTATAGAAGGAGAAAATAATAGTAACGTAGACTATATTTTCGAACCTTCTAAAGAAGAAATAGTAGCGCAATTGATCCCTAAGTCGCTAAAGACACAGTTATATAAGGCGATCAGAGATTCTTTTGCATCAGAACACGGAGCCCGTATGACTGCCATGCATAAAGCAACGGATAATGCTACAGAATTAAGAGACTCTCTAAAACTACAATACAACAAAGCAAGACAAGCTTCGATTACCAATGAGATCCTGGAGATCGTTGGTGGTGCAGAAGCGTTGAATAACTAGAAATATTTATAGTGTATAGCTACCTCATTCATACTACGAATGAGGTTTTTTATATACAAAACTTCTACATAGCGATAGGTTTTGAAGTAGTTTCATGGCCGAATAGATTTTCTGATGCATATAGCGCTTTATACTTTTACACAGCTAAAAATTACTTTTTAGATAAACGAGTGTTTAGATATTCAATTATAAAGTGAAATAAACTAGTTATAAACCCAAATATTTGGGTTATAAACTACATAAAGAATAGTACGTTAAAAAAAAGTATATTTAAAACATTTATAATTAGGCATTTGTATTCTAAATACAAATTAACACTAACCTAAAACTATTAAGAAAAATACCTTAGTACGAATACATAGTAGTACAACTTTTTAAAAATAACAATAGCATTTTTATGTAATAACACAAACTCATTATACTATGAAAATATTAACCACCCTATTCTCAACCAACCACACAAGATATCAGAACTATTTTTCTGTAGTATTTTCCTGTGTACTATTCTTTTTTGTAACTAATTCTTTTGCACAAGAAATTACAGATACTACAGAGTATGGTTCGCTTGTATTTAAGTCAGGGTTCGAAGGAAGCTCTCGGGTATCCCCACACCCTACGAGTATTAAAAGACAGATTATGACAGGTGTTGATGGAAATTATAATTGGCAGAATTTATCAAATCAAGTAGAAAAAGCAGAATTTTTTTATTTGACAGGTAAAAATAAAGCTCATAAAGAATTTGCTGAAGCTAAAATATCCAATGGTATAGGGTATAAGAACTCTAAAGGAATCGTATTAGAAACCAAAAAAGATGACCCATCAGATAATCAACAAACACGTGTAGAGTTTTGGATGTATCCAGATTATCAGAATAATGGTGTTTTTTCTACACAAGGGTTTATTCGTTATAAGATGAAGTTAGATAAAAATCTGAATAACGCTACTTGGCCAAGCCATTGGATTAATTTTTTTGAAGTCAAACAAGGTACGTATCCTAATAGAAATTATAGATTTTATCTTACGCTAGAAAAAAAAGCTTCAGATGCTAAACCAATGTGGGTTTTTACCAGACATAATGTGCAAAGTGATAAACTATTTATACTTAAAAATGAAAAAATCCCTGTTCCTATTGATAAGTGGATGGACGTAGAGATTTTTTGGAAAAAACATGATAGTAAAGGGCGATTATTTCTTAAGATTAATGGAAAAGTAATATTTGATTTTGTGGGTCAAACACAACATCCTACGAATCCGCAGCATACTGATTTCTTTTCTCCATTAAAAAACTATCGAAGTAGAGAGTGGCATAATGGTGCTAGAACTTCAAAAATTTGGTATGATGATATAGAGTTATGGAGTGGATTTCCCAAGGATGAAATTCTTAGTTTTAATGCTCCAAAAAATGTAGTAGTTGGCGAAACTTATCCTGTTTCAGTAAGAATAAGATCTAGAAGTAAACGAACAGTACAATTGCGACTTCAGAATAAGGATAAAAATTTTAAAAGCTATGCTTCCCTTAATTTTAATATAGAAAAGGGAACCAGAACATATACTAAGAATATCAGAATTAATACTGTTGCTCCACAAGGAAACACATATCAATGGCTTTCTGTTGTTACTACTCGCAATGGTAACTGGAATAATCGTATTGATCATAGAGTTATCAAACCTATTAATTGTGTACGATATGATATACAGAATTATTCTGCTCCTTCTGCTGTAGTTCCTGGAAGGTCATATACGATTAAGGTTCCATATATAGGAAGAGGAGCTGCTTACATAAGAACTTCTTTACAGAACAAAGATGATGGATGGAAATCAGAAGGATCTGCAAAAGTTTCTATAAATGGAACCGGAAAAGGAACCGCAACTCTAAAAATCACAGTAGATAAAGATGCGAAATTAGGGAACAATTATTATTGGCAGACTTATATCAGTCCAGTGAATGGTAACTGGGATAATCGATATGATAATGAAAAAGTAGGTAAAGTCAGATGTAGTAATAACAACAAAGAATTAAATGAAATACGAGATGATAAAATCAATTTTTATCCAAACCCAGCAGATGACAATCTGATTTTGAAAAGAAATAGTTCATCAGAAGAAATACGAAGCATTAGAATTTATAGTCTTCAGGGTAAGGTTATTAAAGAGCTCAATAAAAATGTGTTGAATGAAAGTGATGATAATTCAATAGACGTTTCTGATATTACAACAGGAATCTATATTTTATCTATTAATTTCCAAAACAAAAACACTCAAAACACTCAATTTGTTATTAGACATTAAACGGAATGGATAATTGATATCCCAAGGTAGCAAATTCAATTTGCTACCTTTTGTTTTTTTTAAGAAAGGCATAACTTCATTTTTCTATCTTAGTCCTTAAAAAAATGAAGATACTTAAACTTTTTATACTACTTTGTATAGCAATGTTAGGATATCATCTCAATGCTCAAGAATCAGAAGATCTATACGAAGCAGGCGATATTAAAATAGGAATAGCTGCAGTACCTCTCTTGGATTTAGATAACGGTTATAGTGGTATTTTAGCAAGACCCAGTGTATCGTTTTATGTGTCAGATCGATTAGCGATTAGTACATCCGCTTTTGTGATGATTACTCAAGATGTAGAACAAGAAATGGTAGAGATATAGAAGTACAAGCATATGGATTTTTACCCTCTTGGAGATTACATGCAATTAATAGTGGTAAATTTAGTTTTTATTTAGAGTCAGGAGTGGGAATTGGTGCTATCAGATATGAAGCAGATGATCCAAGTGATATTGGAGTAGAAGAAAATAGTGGAGGAATGTTATTGCTTACTGCTGGGGCAGGAATACATTATAAATTTGCAAAATGTGCAGAACTAGAATTCGGACTGCCATACATGTATGGCCTTAATATAACTAATGGAGAGGATACGAGACTATTCTCTGGACTTGGAGTTAATCTTGGTATACATATTGTTTTTAATATAAAAGACATCAAGAAAATAAAAGATAAACATCGAGAAAAATTAAAAAAGAAATGGGAAGAAAAAGAATAGTAAATAGTGTACTAAAAATTAGCCTTGTGAGTATTATTGCAATATTCGCACAGTGTGCAAGTAGTCAGAAAATGGAAAAAAAGATAGATACGGATGCTCCCGTTACGCTTAAATCACCTTATTTCGAGAAATGGGTATCGGGGATTAGAGAAGGAGGTGCTGGTTTTATAATATATATCCCTATAGAGAGCGATGATACTGTAAAGCTGGAAGAAGCCTATTTTAGAGGAAAAAAAATACCGTTGAGAAAAAATAAAGGAGGAGACATATATATGGGTAAATATACCGATCCTAATTCTATAGAAAAAATAGAATTGGTGATGAGTAGTGACCCTAAAGAAGAGTTTAAGAACAAAGTTCCTGTGATCGAAAAGAAAATACCTTTTGCACTTAGTGCCAATGAATGTGTGATTACTTATACCAAAGATGGTGAAAAAGGACATTTTAGGATAAAGAACTTACCAGAAAAACCAGTTCAAGGCATTCCACGATAAATATTAGACAATAAAAATTGTACATTTAGTGTCACAATCATTTTTATAATTGGGAATTTTTCAGAAACTCTTTAAACAAACCTTTATTTATGGGTTGGCAACTGTACTACCACGCATGTTGTCATTTATACTTGTCCCACTATATACAGATCAACTCCCAACAGAAGAATATGGAAAAGTATCCATCATATTCTCATATTTCGTTTTATTTAATGTGATATTAGCTTATGGAATGGAGACTGCTTTTTTCCGATTCTTTAATAAAGAAACCGATAAAAATAAAGTAGTAAGTACGGCGACTATTTCTCTACTACTATCTACATTATTTTTTTTAATAGCGGCACTATTTTTTAAAGAACAGATAGCTGCACTTACAGGCATACAGATAGCACATATCCACCTTGTGATTTGGATTTTATTGCTCGATACGCTAGTCATTATTCCATTTGCTTGGCTTAGGGCAAATGAGCGGCCTATAAAATATGCTGTAATCAAAATCCTTAATGTTGCTGTAAATTTTGGGTTAAATTTTTTCTTATTAGTATACCTTCACGATGTTACGTTTAATTTTTCAAGTTTTGATAGTATATGTAGAGATGGTTACGAAATCAACTATATTTTTATTTCTAATGTAATTGCCAGTGGATTAACATTGCTACTGTTATTCTCTTTTTATACAAAGATTCACTATACTTTTGATAAAGAGCTCTGGAAAAGAATGATGAAATATGCGCTACCTGTTTTGATAGCAGGAGCTGCTTATTCGATAAATGAGACCTTTGATCGAATTTTATTAGATAAATTATTACCAGAAAATATAGCAGATCATATGGTAGGAGTATATTCGGCTTGTTATAAACTTGCTTTATTTATGACTTTATTTGCAACGGCTTTTCGATTAGGGATCGAGCCTTTTTTTTTCAGTCATGCCGAAGATAAAAATGCTCCCGAAACCTATGCGAGGATTACAAAATATTTTGTAATACTAGGTTCTTTTATTTTAGTATTTGTTGTTGTTTTTATACACATACTTAAGTATATTCTTAGAGATGAATCTTATTGGGAGGCACTGATGATAGTTCCGATCATATTACTAGCTAATTTTTGTTTAGGAATTTATCATAACCTATCAGTTTGGTATAAGGTTACAGATAAAACTAAGTTTGGCGCCTATATCTCTGTAGTTGGAGCTATCATTACATTAGCCCTTAATATTATATTAATTCCAAAATATACATACCTCGGTTCTGCGATTGCTACTTTGGCAGCGTATAGTATAATGATGTTATTATCTTGGTATTACGGCCGCCAATATTATCCAATCCCTTATGACCTAAAAAAAATAGGAATGTATATGACACTCTCTATAGGGATTTCGATCCTTTCTTTTTATGTTTTCGATAGTAATTATATGATTTCGATCCCATTATTGGTGGTGTTTTTAGTAATTTTGTACATCTCTGAGAACAAGGAATTAAAACAGATTTTAAAAAAATAATATGCGCTTATTAGAGTGCTTTTTAATACACATATGCAAATAAATATTATCAATAGATCCTCACATGAGCTACCACATTACGAGACAACAGCCTCTGCAGGGATGGATCTTAGAGCAAACATACAAGAACCAATAGTTCTAAAACCTTTAGAAAGAACCATCGTAAAAACAGGATTGTTCATAGAATTACCAATTGGATATGAAGCACAGGTTCGACCCAGAAGTGGATTGGCTGCAAAAAAAGGGATTACTGTATTAAATGCTCCAGGAACTATAGATGCCGATTATAGGGGGGAGATAGGTGTCATTTTGGTGAATTTATCTAATGAAGATTTTACGATAGATAATGGAGAACGAGTTGCTCAATTAATAATCGCTAAACACGAAAGAGCAGAATGGAATGAGGTAATCGAACTTTCTGAAACAGTAAGAGGAGCTGGAGGGTTTGGAAGTACAGGAGTGAAGTAGTTAGTGAAGAGGATTTAAGATTTAGCCCCATAATAGTTACTAAGTATAACATAATACAATGTAAATAAAAGCAAATCTCATCTTTAGTAAAGAATTGAGATATATATTGCACTAATCAAAACGATATAGAATGAAAATTATAGTACCAATGGCAGGAAGAGGATCTCGATTAAGACCTCATACATTGACTGTTCCTAAACCATTAATACCTGTAGCAGGAAAACCGATAGTACATCGTTTAGTTATGGATATAGTAAAAGTGTTAGGAGAACCAGTAGACGAAATAGCTTTTGTCTTAGGAGATCCTGCATTTTTTGGAGAAGATGTGGTAGTGAGTTTGACAGAATTGGCCAAAAGATTGAAGGCAAAAGCCTCTATTTACAGACAAGACCAACCCTTAGGAACAGGGCATGCGATTATGTGTGCCAAAGCCTCATTATCTGGCCCAGCAGTCATAGCCTATGCAGATACCCTAATCAGAGCAGATTTTAATCTCGATAAAGAAGCTGATGCTGTAATTTGGGTAAAACAGGTAGATAAACCAGAAGCCTATGGAGTCGTAAAACTTAATGCACAGAAAGAAATAGTAGAACTGGTAGAAAAACCAAAAGAATTTGTGTCAGATCAGGCAGTGATAGGAATTTATTATTTTAAAGATGTTGCAGTTTTAAGGGACGAATTACAATATGTTCTAGATAATAATATTATTCATGGAGGAGAATATCAAATAAATGACGGCATCAAAAGAATGATGGCTAATGGTAAAGTTTTTGTTACTGGACAGGTTGATGAATGGATGGATTGTGGTAATAAAAATGTTACGGTAGAAACCAATACCAGAATGCTAGGTTTTTTAGAAAAAGATGGCGAAAAATTAATAAGTGAGACAGTAACACAAGAAAATGCTACCATTATTCCACCCTGTTATATAGGAGAGGGAGTAACCCTTAAAAACACCTCTATAGGCCCTAATGTTTCTATAGGTAATGGATGTGTACTAGAGGATGCAGCAATCAAAAATAGCCTGATACAGAACCAAACTGTTATAAAAAATGCTACCTTAGACAATGCGATGATAGGAAATCACGTTCGCTATGATGGGAAATATACCACCATCAGTATTGGAGACTATTCTACATTAGAATAATTTCTGGTTGTAATTCGTTTGAAAATGATGATATGATAAGATATTGGCAACATATAGGATTTTGTTTGATTCTTCTAGGAGGAAACCTAGCGAGTAGTTTTTCCCAAGATATAGAACCCAAACAAGAAATTAATATCGATGATCTCGGGAATGTTTCTGATGATTTTCAGGAGAATTTTTTTGAGGCATTGAAACAAAAAGCCATTACTAATTACGAAAAAGCGATAGAAGCATTAGAAAAATGCATTGCCATCGATGATACTCACTTATTCTTATACGAAGAATTAGGTAAAAACTATCTCGAGTTAAAACAGTACGATAAAGCAGCAACAAACTTTACTAAAGTTTTACAAGAAAAACCTAATGAGAGATATACTTTAGAATTGTTGTTCGAAGTATATTTTGCACAACGTAAATATGCAGAGTCTATAACAATAGTAGAAAAACTAGCTACTTTTGATGAGGTATATAAAGAACAATTAGCCAATCTCTATTTTATAGAACAACGATATGATGATGCATTAGTGGCTGTAGATGAATTGATAGAAGAACTAGGAACAGATCGATACCGAGAACAATTGAAGAAGAAAATTCTGCTTAAAGTCAGTAATCCTAATTCTCAGATTAGTAGACTCGAAGAAAAAATAAAAAAACAACCCGAAGAAGAACAGAATTATCTAAATCTTATTTATTTATACAGTCAGAATAACCAAAAGAAAGAAGCATATCAAACAGCAAAACAACTTTTGGACAAGAAACCAAAATCTGAACTAGTTCATCTTGCTTTATACAAATTTTATTTGGATGATACGAAAGTAGAGGATGCAATTTCTTCTATGAAGATTGTTCTGGCTACCGATAAGTTAGATGCAGATGCAAAATATAAGGTGATCAACGATTTTTTAAGTTTTGTGAATGAAAACCCAAGTTATGAACCTCAATTGATAGAAGTAACAAAAGCACTATCGACTGATGTATCCGATAGCAAGGTATTTACAGAAATTGGGAACTATTTTTATGAGAAAAATAAAAAAGAATTGGCGCTTAATTTTTATGAAAGAGGAATCAAAGACAATAGTAACGATTTTAATACGCTAAAAAAAATAGTGCGATTGCAACTAGAGCTAAAAAGATACGAAAAAGCCAAAATAGGTAGTGAACTGGCGATCGAGATGTATCCTTCGCAACCAACACTATATTTAATGAATGGTGAAGCATTGATTAATCTCGATAATGGATCTGAAGCTATTGAAATTCTTACCATTGGCATGGATTATATTATTGATGATCATAAAATGGAATCGGATTTTTATGAACAGATATCGAATGCATATGCAAAAACTGGGGATCAAGTAAAAGCAGCAGAATATAAAGAAAGATCTCATCAGTTAAAGAAAAAATCATAAAATAGATACATTCAGAATATGTCAAAGCATATGTCGGAGATCAACGTATATAAACAAATGAATCGAATAGGGTATTTACTTTTTTTTACAGTACTATTTTTATATTCCTGTAAAGGCACAAAAGCAGTGACTGCCAATACTATAAAAAAAGCAAAGGCAGAAAAAATTATAGCCAATCACTATAAAAATACATTTACATATACAACCCTTAATGCTCGCCTCAAAGTAAAATACGAAGATGCTACACAATCTTTTAGTCCTACGGTGACCCTTCGTATGGAAAAAGACAAAAAAATATGGGTAAGTGCTAAATTTTTGGGCATTACCGTGGCTAAGGCACTTATTACACCAGAAAAAGTTAGTTATTACGAAAAAATGAACAACACCTATTTCGAAGGTGATTTCGAGCTATTAAGTGAATGGTTAGGGACAGCATTAGATTTTGATAAGGTGCAGCATTTATTAATAGGGCAAGCACTCTTTGACTTAAGAGAAGATGCCTATGAATCATCAATTATCTCACAAAAATATCAATTGACTCCCAAAAAGCAATTGGCACTATTCGAACGCTTATTTCTTATGCATACAGATAATTATAAAATGTTTACTCAGCAACTAAAACAACCTTCAAAAAATAGGAACCTAACGATTAATTATCTGAGCTATCAAAAAATAGGAAATCAAGATTTTCCAAAAAACATATATGTAGAAGCTCTTGATGCAGATGAAAAAACAGTGATAAAAATTGAATATCGCACAGTAGATTACAATGCAAAAGTGACTTTTCCGTTTAAAATACCATCAGGATACGAGCAAGTAACAATACAATGAAGGTAAGAAGAATACCATATTTTATAGGAATGCTATTTATTTGCGTTTCGACATTTTCTCAAAGCACCAAGCAACAGCAGTTAGAAGAGCAACGCCGTCAGCTCAAAGCTCAGATCGAACAAATGAGGGCATTATTAGCAGATACCAAGCTCAAAGAACGCTCGGTATTGGATGAAGTAGAAACCATAAGCTCGCAGATAAGCACACGCCAAAACCTGATAAAGATTACAAACCAACAAGCTAATTTGCTTACACGAGAGATGAATGTCAATCTCAAAAAAATGCAATCCTATAGAGAAGAGCTAAAAGTATTAAAAGAAGAATATGCCAGAATGGTGGTAAAATCCTATAAAAGTAATTCGCAGCAAAGTAAAATAATGTTTTTATTATCATCTACAGATTTTGCACAAGCATATAAGCGTTTACAATATATAAAACAATATAACGAATATCGAAAAGAACAAGCAAATCAAATACAATCAAGAGCAGAAGAGTTACAGTCTCTAAATAAAAAATTAGCAACGCGTAAAAAAGAAAAAGAAACATTAGTCCAGGAGAATAGAGAAGCACAACAACGTCTTAAAGAAGAGAAACAACAGCAACAAAGCTTGATGGCTACTATCCAAAAAAAGGAAGGAACCTATAAAAAAGAAATAAAGAAGAAACAAGAACAAGCAAGTGCTATTGATAGAGCGATTGAGAAATTAATAAGAGAAGCAATTGCTAAAGCTAATAAGAAAGCAGGTACTAAAGTTGCTAAAAAAGGCTCTGCTACTAGTTTTGCGATGACACCAGAAGATAAAAAACTAGCAGATGGATTTACGGCTAACAAAGGAAAGCTACCCTGGCCAGTAGGGACTGGAAAATTGATTAAAAAATTTGGAAAACAACCACATCCGACATTACCTAATATCCAAATCAATAGTAGTGGAGTAGAATTAGAAACTCGACCAGGTGAAAAGTCAAGAGCCATTTTTGATGGTGAAGTCATGGCTGTACAAAAATTAAAAGGAGCAGCTAAGCTAGTTCAGATTAGGCATGGGAATTATATGACAGTGTATTACAATTTAGATAAAATCACTGTCAAAGAAGGTCAAAAAGTGTCTACAAAAGAAATCATTGGAGAGGTAAGAGTAAATCCAACTAATGGGAGAGCAATCATGAAATTTTTGATCTATAAAAATACCAGCAAGCAAAATCCACAATCTTGGATTTATAAGATGTAAAAGCTATAAATAGCCTCTCTCCTCCTCATTTATTGATGCAATTTATTGTACTTTCGTTAGATAAAAATCTGTTTGTGGGTAAAGGAATTGTGTATATGCTTATTGCAGCGTTTGCCTTTGCAGGAATGAATCTCCTAGCAAAATACCTCAATAGTTTTCATCCATTACAAGTTGTGTTCTTCAGAGCTTTTGGAACCTTTGTATTTATTTTTCCTTATATGATATATAAGAAGGTTCCTGTTATTGGGACACATATATTCTGGTTGAGTAGTAGAGGGTTGCTCAGTTTTGTATCACTAGCATTATTTTTTATAGTGATACAACGAATCCCTCTAGGATCTACTGTTGCACTCCGCTATACAGCACCTATTTTTAGTGTTATATTGGCCTATTTCTTTTTAAAAGAAAAAGTAAAAATCTGGCAATGGTTTAGCCTGTTACTCTCAATTGCCGGAGCTTTTGTGATGAAAGGAGTTGATTATAGGATAGACACCTTAAGTTTTATACTGATCATGGGTTCTTCACTTCTCGTAGGTGGAGTTTTTACCATTATACGATATTTAGGATCTCGCGAGCATTTCCTTACTATTATCAATTATTTTATGGTGTTTTCTATTCTAGGGAGCTTATTTTTTATACACCGCTGGCGCATGCCAATTGGACAAGAGTGGATATGGGTGTGCAGTATAGGAGTATTAGGACTCATAGGGCAGGTATTCCTTACACGTTCTTTCCAACTGGCAGAAACTAACATTGTTGCCCCAATAAAGTACATGGAACTTGTTTATGCATTGTTGTTTGGCTTCTTCTTGTTTGATGAGCAGTATGGATTTTGGCCATTGATGGGAATGACATTGGTGGTATTAGGAATGTTATTAAATGTTTGGGTAAAAAGGAAAGGGTGATAATTCCGAAATGAGTTTAGTGACTATTCTATTACTTTTCTTTCTCTTAAATTATATTTATCACCACGTTGAAGATAATAAAATAGTTCATTTTTATTTGGTAATTGCTTTAATTTAGAACCCTCTCGAGACCAAAACGAGTTGTCATAAATAATAACATAGCTTTTTCCTATAACTTCAAAAACACCTCCTTTAACAACAATAGCAGTGCTTTCGTCAATTCCAATACCAAGAAGTTCTGGTTTTTTCTTGAGAATTGTAAACATATCAAATTGTCTATTTCTAGCGATAACATGTTGGTCAATGGCTATGTTAGAAATGAACCCTAATCCAACTTCGTGATCTCCCATCATAATTTGATTGTTTGTTGAATCTCCTCTAGCTAGATATGAGCCTTGAATTGTTGCTCCTGCAGAGGAACCAGCAATCACGCCTCCTCTATCTAACAACTTAAACATTTCATCGTGTGCTTTGGTACTTAAAAAACCATCAGCAATTCGCCATTGTCTACCTCCCGTAAAAAAAATCCCTGTAGCTTCTCTAATAGGTTTAATAAAATCATCTTTATCTGCCACAGAAGGATCACTAGTGTGTAAAATGGTAATGTCTGTAAAACCATGTTTTTCAAAACTCGCTTTAAGACGTAAAGAATCTATTTTGTTATTTATAACATTTGCAGTAGGAATTACAACAATTTTAGCAGAATCTCCTCCAGCATGATTTCTAAATTCTTTCATAATATCAGTGCTAACTTTCCCTCCCCCAATTACAATTAGTGTTCCGTTCTTATATCCTTCAGTTATACTGCTTTTCTGAGCCACAATATGTTTGGACTGCAGAAATATGATAAAAAACAGAAATTGTAATACTAGTTTAGTCATCTTATTATGTTTATGTTTTATGATAGGTATAATATCTCTAGGCAAACAATGCTTTAAGTTCTGTAGCATCATTAGGTTTCATTCTCCCAGCAAGCACAAGGCTTAGTTGTTTGCGTCGTAATGCTGCATCATAGCGTTCTTTTTCTAACTTCGTTTCTGGTGTAATTGAAGGAACGGGAACAGGGTTTCCATTCTCATTCATCGCTACAAAAGTATAAATAGCTTCATTTGCCTTCATTTTTTCACCACTTTGCCGATCTTCTATCCAGACATCTATAAAAACCTCCATAGAAGAAGTAAATGCACGTGATACCTTTGCCTCGACAGTAACGACACTTCCTAGCGGGATTGCTTTATTAAAAGCAACGTGATTTACAGAAGCTGTGACTACGATTCTTCTAGAATGTCTACTTGCAGAAATACTTGCGGCACGATCCATTCGCGCTAACAATTCACCACCAAAAAGGTTATTTAATGCATTGGTTTCTGCTGTAAGTACTAAATCAGTGAGAATCGTTTGGGATTCTGAAGGATATTTGGATTCCATAAGATGGATTATTTTTTAGCAAAGATAATCAGCTAAGATTAAATTGCGGCAAAGAAGTCTAAAATAGACGTAGAAAAAACAAAAAGGATGTAGTTTCTAATAAAATTGAAGATGGTTATTTTTCAATCAACAACCAAGCACGTGGGTTTCCTTGTTTTTTGATCTCTTTCAGGGATTGCAATGCAGCTGTTCGATTAGTATGGCTAACAAATACAACTTGATGAAGACCATATTTATTTGCTTTGATAAGACGAGCATCATAACCAGTTGCAATTAATTTTTTCACCTTTTTATTAGCATTAGACTTAATTCTAAAAGCACCTGCTACAATATGATATTTTTTGTTAGTAGAGGCTGTGCTATAGATATTATCATTAGCTGCTACTTTTTTTACAGTAGTAATATTAATCGCAGGTAATGGACTTGTAATTTCAAAAGTAGCTTCTTGGATTTTAGAATGTAACTGTTGATCTACCTTATGTGATACACTTTCATTATGTAGCCCCGTCTGCGTATTGATTTGTTGTAGTCCTAAGAAACCAGCAATTCCTAATCCAATGATTGCAATTGCAGCATACTTTAGATAAGGACGTTCTTTTCTTTTTTCTGGCGTAAAAGCGATAGGAGTTTTTTCTTCTAAGGTGACTACTTGTTCCTTATATGTTTCTCGATGTGTTTTTTCGACCATAACTTGAGGCTCTTGTATTGAAGTCTCTCTAATAATCGAAGGAGAAATAAATGAACTAAGCCCAAAAGCTTCAGTAAGGTAATTCACCTCTTGGGTAGACTCAAACTGTAGCGTATCTTCTACAGAGGTATAAAAAGAACCAATATTATCAATTATAACCTGTTGCCCCAGTGCCATTTTATTGTGTAATGAGAGGACATATCGTTGTATTTTTGCTACTGCATCCGTGTAGGATATATGTTCTACTGCTGCAATATAATTAGCCAATAAACCATCGTTATTTTGTAATTGGCTATTAAAAGAGATCGATTTTTGAGGAGGAAAAAATGCATGAGTAGATTCCTGAACAGAAGCCCCTTGTCTTTTAGTTAAAAAAGCACCAAAACCAGGAAGAATCACACATTCATACCTGTATAATAAATCTCCAATATATCTGCCAGTAGTATTCATTGAATTATAGTAATAGTATAATTTCTCTTTTAAAATTTAATAGATAAAACACTAATAATAGCGAATTTTAGATCATTACAAACATCTACAATATTTTATTAATCTTATTCGTGAGTAAATTTAAAAAAAAATAAGATTGGTTCTAATTAAAAGCGCTGATTTTATCAACAGTCATGATTTTTTTGTTTCTTGTAATAACTAAGATTTATAATGAATGACTATTGAAAAATTAATTGCATTGCTTACACTAAAAAAAGCACCAAACTTAGGTGATAGTTCTATAAAAAAATTAATAAGAGAAGTAGGATCTGCAGAAGGAGTTTTACAAGAAAAACCACAAAACCTTCTTAAGATAGATGGTATAGGAACCATTAAAATAAAAGAATTATACAAATCCGCACATAAAAAGGCAGCAGAAGAAGAACTTAGCTTTATTACCGAAAACAACATACAATATAGCGCATATGATGAGGAAGATTATCCAAATAAATTAAAATATTGCTTGGATGGGCCAATCGTATTGTTTAGCCGAGGAGCTATTGATCTGGAAAATAAAAAAATTATAAGTATTGTTGGAACTAGAAAAGTAACTAGTTATGGAGTCCGATTCTGTGAAGAATTAATTGAAACAATCGTTCCGTTAAATCCTGTTATTGTTTCTGGATTTGCGTATGGAGTAGATATTACTGCTCATAAGGCTGCTATTAAAAATGGACTTGCTACAGTAGCTTGTCTAGCACATGGACTAAATCAGATATACCCTAAAGTACATAAAAAATATATGAGACAGGTAGAGAAGAACGGAGGTTTTTTTACTGATTTTTGGAGTACGGACACATTTGACCGAAAAAATTTTCTAGGAAGAAATAGGATCATAGCTGGACTAAGTGAGGCAACGGTAGTTATCGAAAGTGCAGAAAAAGGAGGATCACTAGTAACTGCAGAAATCGCAAATTCATATAACCGAGAGGTTTTTGCTGTGCCAGGTAGAGTAGGCGATCCAGTAAGCAAAGGATGTAATATGCTGATCAAAACACAACGGGCACATATGATTACTAATGCAGCAGATCTTATATATATACTCAATTGGGAGTTAGAAGAAAAAAAGAAGAAGCAAACAATACAAAAAAAGCTTTTTGTAGAATTAGATGAATCAGAAAAGAAAATCTATACGCTACTAGATACAAATGGGAAAGTACTTCTAGATAGTATCGCTGTGCAATGCGGGATGCCTACTTTTCAAGTAGCTTCCATTTTACTTACTATGGAGTTAAAAGGAGTAATAAGGCCACTACCAGGCAAAATGTTTGAACTTGTATAATTAGTTCAAAATTTTATTAGTGAAACTCTGATTTGAAAAGTTGCATAGCAATGCCTTCAAATCAGATAGTTGAACTGAGTTTATCCAGAATTTTGTGTTTTTGAAAAATAATTTCAAAATTCATAGGTTAAAATATTTTGATTATAACCTTTC
>CANLRN010000046.1 GCA_947493495.1 uncultured Aquimarina sp. | reverse complement strand
TTTAATTTGATTCATCAATCTAGCGAAAAATCCTTGCCATTATTTTTACGAAATTCTCATCCGTAAATCGTATAATTAATTTGTTCTGAAAAAGGGGAAATAATATTATGTAGTAGTGATTTTTCCGCATAGAAAAAAACTAGACAATTCATCATATTGTTAGTATCGTTTTTTTTCTATTGTTACTTTTTGAGGTATAACGTGCTAGGTTTTTTGATTTAGATTGTATCTGCTTAGATTTATAAATATCAACATACAAGGTAATTATGACACTTGATATTTCCTTAATTTCATTTCGAAAATTTATTAACTTAAAAATTATGATTATGATTAAAAATGTAACAAAACTAGGAAAGCCTCTTACACGAGAACAGCAAAAAACGATTAGTGGGGGGTATATATTTCAGTGTAATACGGATGCAGACTGCAGAAATTTTTGGTTACCAGCGCCTCCAGGCACTTTTGTTTGTAGACGCCTTAATGGTGTTTATAAATCGTGTCAGTCTGCCTAAAGTTTAAAAATTCTATTTATTATCTGGTCGAGAATAGGCAATTTTCATAATTTGAAAGGTTTAGACCAAGCGTTATTTACTAAAAACCTCCTCTTGTTTTACTATAAAAACAAGAGGGGGTTTTGATCCGTTAATCTGATAAGACTAACCTACCAAATTATTTTCTATAAGATACTCGCCAATCTGTACTGCATTCGTAGCAGCTCCTTTACGTAGGTTATCTGCTACAATCCACATATTTAGTGCATTTTCTCTAGAATGATCTCTTCTGATTCTGCCAACAAAAACATCATTTTTCCCTTCTGCATAAATAGGCATTGGATACGTATTTGTATCTGGATTATCTTGTACAGTTACACCAGAAGTTTCATTTAGAATCTTGCGAATATCATTTTCGTCAAAATCGTTTTCGAGCTCTAGATTTACACTTTCGCTATGACCTCCAACGACAGGAATCCGAATTGCGGTTGCCGTAACTGCTATGGTTCGGTCATCTAAAATTTTCTGAGTTTCATTAACCAGTTTCATCTCTTCTTTGGTATATCCATTTTCCTGAAACACATCACAGTGAGGTATCGCATTACGATGAATTGGATAAGGATATGCCATCTCTCCCTTTTCTCCTGCATACTCATTTTCTAATTGCTGTACTGCTTTTACTCCAGTACCTGTAATGGATTGATAGGTAGAAATGACAGCTCTTTTAATTTTGTATTTCTCGTGTAATGGTCCCAAAGCCATAACTAATTGTATCGTAGAGCAATTAGGATTAGCAATAATCTTATCATTGCTAGTTAATTGTTTAGCATTAATCTCTGGGACTACTAATTTTTTTGAGGGGTCCATACGCCAAGCAGAAGAATTATCAATAACTGTAATTCCGGCTTCAGCAAATTTTGGAGCCCATTCTAGAGAGGTATCTCCTCCCGCAGAAAATAATGCAACATCTGGTTTCATTTCTATCGCTGTAGCTAAACCAACTACCTCATATTGTTTGTTTTTATAAGTAAGTTTTTTGCCTACGGATCTTTCTGATGCGACAGGTATCAATTCCGTTACCGGAAAATTACGTTCTTCGAGTACTTTTAACATAACAGTACCTACTAATCCTGTGGCACCTACTACAGCTACTTTCATTTGCTCTTGATATTTCGATGATTTTTGTATACACAAAAACCATCTGTTTTTTAATTTTCAACAAATTTGAGAATTATTTTTTTAATTACAGCCATTTTAAACAAATTATATCAATTATAACTATTTGTTAAATATTAAACAATCAAAAAGAAAAACCGCTCGTAAAAGAGCGGTTTAAATAGTTAGAATATATAGTATAGCGGTAGCTATAGATAATTCATTTTTGATTATTGAAGAATTATTTTTTCAGTAAATCTCTAATTTCTGTTAATAGATCATTATCAGATGGTCCTGCTGGTGCAGCTTCTTCTGGCGGTTTCTTAGTTTTGTTATATGCTTTAACCATTATGAACATTACAAAACCAACAATAAGTAAATTGATAATTGCATTGATCCATTTACCATACATAATTGCATTTTCTGGTTTAGCTTCAACTCCTTCTGATGCAGGAATTGCAGCATCTAAGACAATTTTCATCTCTTTAAAATCAAGACCTCCAGCAAAATGACCTACAACAGGCATTATAATATCTGATACAAATCCATTTATAACAAGACCTATTGCTCCTGCCATAATTACTGCTACCGCAAAATCAATTACGTTACCAGTCATAATAAAATTCTTAAACTCTTTAAGCATGATATTTTTATTTAGTTAGTGATTTAGTTACCAAATTAGCAAAAATATCTTTGTAAATAAAAATAATGTTAAAGAAAAGGAGAAAAGTATCCGATAAAAGTCAAGCTTTATCGATAATAATTCGTTTTACACGTGGAGAAATTGCTGTGAGCAATTCATAAGAGATTGTACCTGCTTTCTCTGCAATATTTGCTGCCGTAGCGGTGTGATCAAAAATAAGTACTTCATCTCCTTCTTTGCATTCGATATCTGTAATATCTACCATAATCATATCCATACATACATTGCCTACAATAAATGATTTATGCCCATTGATGACTACAAACCCATTTTTATTTCCATACATCCTACCGATCCCGTCAGCATGTCCAATAGGGATAGTCGCTGTTTTTATATAGCCGTCAGCTATAAAAGCTCGATTATAACCTAAGGTTTCTCCAGGTTCTAATTGATGAATTTGGGATATAACAGATTTTAACGAGGCTACAGGGAGTACATCCTTATCATATTCAGTATCATTAGCATATCCATATAATCCTATTCCTGTGCGAACCATATCGAAATGGGCTTCGGGATAATTCAATATCCCTGAGGTGTTACATTGATGTAGTATTGGCGTGTATGTTAGGTTTCTAATTATTTCTGAAGTTATTTTCTTGAATCTATTAATTTGAGCTAGCGTAAATTCTCTTTCGCTATGATCTTCACTGGCTGCTAAATGAGAAAAGATAGAGGTTATCTTAACTGTCTCAGTAGCTTGTACACTTTCAATAATAAGTTCTATGTCCTTTTCCCAGAAACCTAATCTGTTTAGACCTGTGTTAAATTTAATATGTGTAGGATAGCCTTTTAGATTTTTCGAGGCGGCTATAGCAATAAATTCTCTCAGAATTCTTAGACTATATATACTTGGTTCTAATTGATATTCAATTAAATCAGAAAAATTAATGGGCTGCGGATGCAACACTAATATGGGGGTTTTTATGCCAGCTTTTCTAAGAGTAATTCCTTCAGAAACATAAGCTACCGCAAAATAATCCGTCCCTATTTTTTCTAGATGTTTGGCAATGACTACAGCATCACTTCCATACCCAGCAGCTTTAACTACTGCTAATAGTTTTACTTCTGATTGTAGTTTACTTCTTAGAAATTTATAATTATGAGTGAGGTGTGCTAAATTAATTTCTAGAATGGTTTCTTTTGCCTTACTCATTTTGTTTTTTTAGAATTTTCGGATAATTCTTCAGGAGCTTTGACCTCTATTTTTTTCACTTTTTCTTTTAAAGTAGCTTTATAATATGCTGCACGGCTTAAGGGTTCATATTCTTCAGTTTCTCCTAGTAATACTAAGTCGTCTTTTTTTGATTTTCTATAGCTATATTGTGCTAGGTTTCCCGTTCTGGTACATACCGCATGTACTTTGGTTACATATTCTGCTGTTGCCATCAATGCGGGCATCGGACCAAAAGGATTTCCTTTAAAATCCATATCTAATCCTGCAATTATTACTCGTATGCCCTGATTAGCGAGATCATTACAAACGTTTATGATCTCATCATCAAAAAACTGAGCTTCATCTATCCCAATCACATCACAAGTATTTGCCAGGATTCTAATATTGGCTGCAGCAGGTACTGGAGTAGATCTAATTTCATTGGCATCGTGTGATATGACCATTTCATCATCATAACGCACATCAATAGCGGGTTTAAAAATTTCAACTTTTTGCTTGGCAAATTGTGCACGCTTCAATCTACGGATTAATTCTTCGGTTTTACCCGAAAACATAGAACCACAGATAACTTCTATCCAACCAAATTGCTCTTTATGATTTACCGTATTTTCGAGAAACATTTTGTATTTTTCAGCATCAATTAAAAGAAACTCTTATTCCTTAAGAATTCCGAATGAAAATAAATGGGTATACTACTCATATTCACCTTTTCATTTGGCAATAGCTAAAGATGAGATAAATTTATTAAAAAACAAAAAGCATATCCAAAACGAATAAGAAAGTTATGAAGAAGAAATTGGAAGAAGAACTTACAAGTATTGCTCTTAGAATATTACAACTTAAGGATACGTCTAACATAGCTGATTTACAAGAAGAAGCAAAGAATCTGTATGAAAAGTTGACAATTCTAAACTATACTCGATCTCAATCACAGGATAGAGTAGAAGGAATAACAAGTGGCATTACAAAAGAAGAAAACACACCCACTACACCAAAACCAGCAATCGATCTTACTACTACATCTGAGCAACACGCAGAAGATAAAAAAGAGATCAATACTATGCACGATACGACTATCGAAATGTCTAATGATCCTACTACTGAGGCTAAACCAGAGATTATTATCGAAAAGATAAATGAGAAAGTATCAGAGGATTTATTTATTCCTGCAACAAATATTAGAGAGGAAGATATATTAGTATCAGAACCAGAATTTGAAAAAAATGATAAAGAAGATATAGGATCTATATCACAGAGTATGCCGATGATAGATAAAGTCAATGATATTGACGAAAAACCGATCTCATTAAATGATCAATTAAAAAAAAGCATTACTATAGGCCTTAATGATCGCCTAGCTTTTATTAAACATCTTTTTGGTGGTAGTGCTACAGATTATAATCGAGTGCTTTCGCAATTAAACACCTTGCGTAGTAAAAGCGGAGCTATCCAATTTGTTAAAAATATGGTGAAACCAGATTATAATAATTGGGAAGGAAAAGAAGAATATGAAGAGCGTTTTATGCAGATAGTAATTAATAAATTCGAATTTTAAGTTCGTTACATTTTAAATAAACAACTATGAGGATTATATATTGGATAGCTACAATAGCTATGTGCGGAATTATGATATTCTCTGCGCAAATGTATTTTAGAAATACAGAAATAGTAAGAGGTTTTTTTGAAAACTTAGACTATCCAACCTATTTTGTAATCCCATTAGCAATAGCAAAGGTTTTAGGAGTTATTATGATTCTTTCCAATAAAATAAAATGGTTAAGAGAATGGGCATATGCAGGGTTCTTTTTTGATATGGTATTGGCTTTTACAGCACATCAAGTAAAAGCAGATGGAGGGTGGTTGTTCTCTGGATTAGGGTTGTTATTTTTGGTAATATCCTATGCTACAGGAAAAAAAGTAAGACCTTAATCCATGTCTAAACTATTTTTAGTGCCTACGCCTATTGGTAATTTAGAAGATATGACTTTTCGTGCCATTAGCGTATTAAAAGAAGTGGATCTTATTTTAGCAGAAGATACACGTACTAGTGGAAAATTATTGAAGCATTATCAGATTACCATTCCTATGCAAAGTCATCACATGCATAATGAACATAAAACTGTAAACACTATTGTACGACGATTACAAAGTGGAGAGACTATCGCTTTAATTAGCGATGCAGGTACACCAGCGATTAGCGATCCAGGATTTTTACTGACTAGAGCTTGTATAGAAAATAATATCCAAGTAGAATGCTTGCCTGGAGCTACGGCTTTTGTCCCTGCATTAGTAAATAGTGGATTGCCTAATGATAAGTTTGTTTTTGAAGGTTTTCTACCTGTAAAAAAAGGAAGGCAAACCAGACTGAAAATATTAACAGAAGAAAGCAGAACTATGATTTTTTATGAATCTCCGCATAAGCTCCTAAAAACCTTAGGCAATTTCGCAGAATATTTTGGAGAAGATCGATTGGTTTCTGTTTCTAGAGAATTAAGTAAACTCCACGAAGAAACAGTACGAGGGACTGTAAAAGAAGTACTAACTCATTTCGAAAATAAACCCCCTAAAGGTGAGATCGTTATCGTTTTAGGTGGAAAAAAATAATACTATGACACTTACAGAATTTATAGAAAAATTAAAGACCACTCCTGATGATATCAAATTTCAGGATACAATGAATATAATAGAGGATAATTATACCTTCGAACCAACAAGGTTTACCAATGGAGATCAAGAAAATAAAGCTGGAGAAAATTCAGGCTCCTGTAAATTGTTTTCTTTTGCAAAACTTAATGATTTGGATACAGAAGAAACACTTCATTGTTTTGGGCAATACTATAAAGATGTACTAGAAACTCCTAATGGAAATGATCATCAGAACATTCGTAATTTTATGAAGACAGGGTGGAGCGGTATTTCTTTTTCTAAACAAGCGATTACTGATAAAGATTCCTAAAAAACGAAACTATTTCAAAACGATTTGATTATACTCTTATTATTGTTGCTACTGCTGTTATTGTATTGTGGCAACTTCCATATTTTGGATGGTTTCAGTATCCATTTCGATTACTAGGTACTTGGTTTCATGAAATGGGACATGGGCTTACAGCTTTATTGGTTGGAGGAGATTTTGAACATTTAGAGATCTATGAAAATGGCGGGGGAGTAGCCTACTACAATTTGGTAGGTAGTTATCTGCCATCTCATCTAGGGGATGCATTGGTTGCCGCAGGTGGACTATTAGGACCTGCCATTACTGGAGCACTATTAATAGCATCGGCAAAATCTGCAAGAACAGCCAAGATTGTTTTAAGACTTTTGATTGCTATTATGCTACTCTCTCTATGTATTTGGATTCGATCAGTATGGGGAATTATAGTTTTATCTTCATTCGTAGTTTTCTTAGCTATTATAAGCCTTTTTAAAAACAGGAAATTAGAAGTCGTTACTATTCTTTTTTTGGGATTACAATCTATAATAAGTACTTATTTACAATTGGATTATTTATTTACTAAAGAATTCGAAAGAAATGGAGTGATACAGATTTCGGATACTCAAGCCATTGCCCAAAACACAATAGGCACCTATTGGTTATGGGCCATATGCATAGTATTGATAAGTGCTTATCTGCTATGGAAAAGTTTTGTTTTCTATTTTAGAAAAACACACCCCTAACCCCTCTCAAAGGGGGAATCCATTACTTGTTCCTTAAAATAAGGATAAAAAATCTCTATTTGAAGGAGATTGCTCGGCTTAAAAAAGATCAAAAGACCTACCTTTACTTCTAATACCTTTTAAACCATAAAATGACGCATATAAACGTATTTATTTTCTTGTCCATG
This sequence comes from uncultured Aquimarina sp., assembly GCA_947493495.1. Taxonomy (GTDB): domain Bacteria; phylum Bacteroidota; class Bacteroidia; order Flavobacteriales; family Flavobacteriaceae; genus Aquimarina. The sequence continues at coordinate 26,475 of CANLRN010000046.1, read as the reverse complement.
ATTAAGTTGGTATAATTATGAAATACATACTCTTGTCTATTATAACTATGTTGTCATTATCTATACAGTCACAATCCACTATAGATAAGAGTATTGATGTGTCTTCGTATAATGAGGTTGTTCTTATTCTTGATCATACTTTTCTGGTAGAGCTTTCTAATACTACTGATGATAAAATTAGTATAAGCGCTCAATCCGAAGGAGAATATAAAGATAGTGTACTATTAAAAGTGATACAGGATGAGGATACTATTACTATAGCTGATGATATTCAACCTTTTTCAAAGAATTATAATGATAAATTAAGTGCCCATAAAGTTATTGCACTAAAAACAAAAGTATCCATACCCAAAGATCTAAAAGTTACCTTGCGATCCCGATTGGCATCTTTGCATATGGATGCGAGTTTTTCATCTCTTTTTGTAGAACTGCAAGCGGGTGATTGTCTCATTGATTCTTTTATAGGTGATGCCATTATTAATACCTTTAGTGGAAGCATTAGCATGCATACAAATCACGCTACTGTTGTTGCAAATTCTAAATCTGGGATTGTAACCATTGAAAAAACCTATGGACCACATCAAGTTCAATTAAAATCTATAAGTGGAAATATAAGTGTTTACAAAACAAAATAAAACACTATTTTTGTCCGTCACAATTCTGAAATCAAAGAAATTTATGTCTCTTAAGAAATCTATTTTGGTTATCATCTTGGTTCTGCTAATAGATCAAATTTCCAAAATATATATAAAAACCAATTTTGCCCTGCACGAAGAACTACCTGTTTTTAGTTGGTTTCGTATTATTTTTGTAGAAAATAAAGGAATGGCATGGGGTTTTGAGCTACCAGGTAATTATGGCAAGCTCATCCTCACCTTATTTAGATTAGTAGCGATCACAGGGATTGGATATTGGTTATATGATTCTGTTCGTAAAAAAAGTGCCGCTATCCTTACATTCTGTATTGCACTTATCTTTGCAGGGGCATTTGGTAATATTATTGATTCTATTTTTTATGGGATATTATTTAATGAAAGTACACAATATCAGGTGGCGCAATTCTTACCCGATGCTGGAGGATATGAGGGTGTTTTTTATGGAAAAGTAGTAGATATGATCCAATTTACTTTTTATGATGATATCTTACCAGATTGGATTCCTTTCTGGGGTGGAGAACATTTCTCTTTCTTTGATCCTGTTTTTAATATAGCAGATTCGGCAATTAGTATTGGTGTGTTTTTATTAATGGTTTTTAATAAAAAAGCTTTCCCTAAGAAAGATATTTCTTAGATAACTCTTAAGCTTTATTTTATTTATTTTCTGTAAAAATTCTTTCAAAATCATCTATATTAATAGGCTTGGTTAGATAATCAGATACAATCTCAATAGCTCTGGCACGGTCAATATCTCTAGAGTCTATAGAAGAGCTAACTACATATAAGTTGATATTTGTGTCAAGTTTTGATTTTATAGCCTGAAAATGCTGTAAAAATTCCCATCCATCCATAATAGGCATATTAAGATCAAGGAATATAACCTGAGGGACTTCTTTATTCTTTGAAGTCATATTAGTCATCGCATCCAGAAAAAAATCTAAGGCTTCTTTACCATTATTAAATACTAAAACCCTATCAGAGAGTTTCTTTAATTCAATAATTTTGCTGACTAAATTGACATAAATAGTATCGTCATCAATGATACATACGCTATCGATTGTTTGGGACATATGGTATACGATTGTTAGTTTATACCTTAAAAGTATACATTTTAGTTGGTGTTATGCAATAATCTAATGAAATATCTCTAGGTGATACATCATCAATTTTATTTTCGGGATCAAAGAAGGATACTCCTATTTTAATTGTTTCACTACTACATCGGGCTAAAAATGTATCATAAAAACCTTTGCCATAACCTACTCTATTCCCTAGTAAGTCGTATGCTAGTAAGGGTACAAATACTACCTGTATTTTTTCTTCAGGGATAGCAATACCATCTACTGGCTCAGGAATACCCCATGAATTTAAAACAAGTTTAGTGGTATCTGTAAGTAATACATTAGTTAAGGAAGTATCTTCAAAATTGCTTATAGATAGTACTACATTTTTATCTTTACCTTGCAGGATATGAAGTATATAGTCAGTGTTGATTTCTTTTTGTTTCTCAATAGATAAAAATAAATGATAGAATGAATATTCCCATACAGGTAATTGCAAAAGTTGATTAGCAATATCCAGGCTAAAAGTATCGATCTGTGTTTGATTTAGCTTAGCTCTTAGATTTTTGTATTTTTTTCTGATAGTGTCTTTATTCATTGGATGGTTCTAATAGTGTGGTTAACCTAAAAATAGCATCCCCTTTGTATACGATAGCAGATTCGTTTACATTGATAATATATCCCTCATTAGGAGCCTTAACTACATGCCTTCTGGTACCATAGGGATCTGTAATGGTAGCTAGAATATCTCCTTTTTTAACCTGTTTTCCATATGGAATTTTTAAGTGTAATAATCCACTATATTTAGCACGCATCCATAGACTTTTTTTCACAACAATACTATCATTGGTTTTATGAGGGGTTTCAAAAATTGGATTAAGCATTTGAAAATGATGTAAGATTCGCATTGTGCCTTCTACTCCTTCTACAGCAATATCTCGACTGCTATATTGTGATTTTCCGCCTTCGAAGAGTAAAATATTTATTTGTTTTTTAGAGCAAGTCGTGCGATAAGAACCCTCTAGATTTTTAGAAAGTAGTGTAAAAGGGGCATTAAATATTTTTGCAAAATTGACAAGGGTTTCATTTTTAGGATCTACTCGGATATGGGGAGCATTAAATCGATCCCCGCCTCCTGTATGAAAATCCAAACAAAAATCAGCAATTGGTAAAATCTGGTTTACAAATTGATATGCAAAACGACTTGCTAGAGATCCATTTTTCTTTCCAGGAAAAACCCTGTTGAGGTCACGCCCATCTGGGAAAAATCGATCCATGTGCAAAAAACCAAAAACATTAAGAACAGGAATACAGATGATGCTTCCCCTTTTTGGCTTGTTTATTTTTTTGGCTATGATTTGTCGAACAACTTCTACTCCATTGACTTCATCTCCATGAATCCCCGCAGTAATTAAAAGTATTGGTCCTGGTTTTTTAGATCGCTCTATAATGATAGGGATTTCTACTTTGGTAGATGTATATAGTTTTGCGATATTAAAATTTATAGTTCTACTAGCTCCTAATGGTATCTCTTCTCCTAAGATATTTAGCGTATGTTCTTTGCTCTTTTTGTTCATATCTACTTATGCGCTTCTTTCTATATATTTGATGATCGTTTTTGCGATATCTTTTCCTGTTGCTCTTTGTATACCTTCTAAACCTGGAGAAGTATTTACTTCTAGAATTAAGGGTCCTCTCTCGCTTTGTAGCATATCAACTCCAGCAACTGCAATTTTTAATGATTTTGCGGCCATAATTGCCGCTTTCTCTTCTTCGTCAGTTAATTGAATTATTGTCGCTGTACCCCCACGATGTAAATTAGATCTAAACTCTCCTTCTTTTGCTTGTCTTTTCATAGCGCCTACTACTTCTCCGTCTACCACAAAAGCTCTAATATCTGCTCCTTTAGCTTCTTTAATAAACTCTTGTACAATGACTCGTGCTTGTAGGCCATTAAAGGCTTCGATTACAGATTCAGCGGCATTATTAGTGTCTGCTAATACCACCCCTAGTCCCTGAGTACCTTCTAATAATTTTATGATTAATGGAGCTCCTCCAACGTGAGAAATTACTCCCGCTATATCCTTAGAGTAATTCGTAAACACCGTTTTAGGTAACCCTAAACCAGCTTTTGATAAAATCTGTAAACTCCTTAGCTTATCTCTGCATTGAACTAAAGCCTGGGATTTTAATGTAGTAAACACATTCATCATCTCGAATTGTCTTACCACGGCTGTCCCATAAAAAGTAATAGAAGAGCCTATTCTAGGGATCACTGCATCTACATGGTCTAATTTTTTTCCTCGATAATAGATCTCAGGTTTTTGCTTTTCAATCACAATATCGCAGCTTAAGGGATCTATTACTTGTACATTATGTCTTCGTTTTACTGCTGCCTGTACTAAGGCATCAGTAGAATACAAGTTCGCACTACGCGATAATATCTTTATATTCATTAGGTTTTAAAGTTGTATGGTTGGTTTTCTATTTGTGGATATATTAGAAATATACTACTCAATAGTTTACGCTCTATTAACACAGCAAGCCTCATATTATCCGTGATCAATACGGTAAGAATGATGGCCAATGCTTTATTAAAAAGCGTAATTTTTATTCGGATTTCTAGTTGTTTATTCTTCCTTTTTACAGTAATAATATTATATTTCTCGAATGTAATATCTTTTAAAAATAAAAGTGAAAAGTTCACTTTATCTGTTCTCCCAATTGTTGTTTTTTGATTTTCCACAAAAATAATTCTAATCATACTAAAGTACTAAAAAAAAGCATAAACAAGACTGTATAAGATGGATGCTACTTACTACTATTTTATATACGACTGATATAACACGTTTTTAACATAATAAACAGCTAATCTATATGTGATAATTGAGGGAATGCATTAAATTTACAGTATACATATGCAGAATCCTTCATTAGAGATACAAGTTAAAACATTACCTACAAGCCCTGGAGTTTATCAATATTATGATAAAGATGATAACTTATTATACATTGGTAAGGCTAAAAATCTAAAAAAAAGAGTAAGCTCGTATTTCAATAAAAAACACGAAAATTATAAAACAAAAGTGTTAGTCACAAAAATAGCTGAGGTCAGGCATATAGTAGTAGAAACAGAAACAGATGCCTTATTACTGGAAAATAATTTGATAAAAAAACATCAGCCTCGATTTAATATCATGCTCAAGGATGATAAGACATATCCTTGGATTTGTATAAAAAAAGAACGTTTCCCAAGAATTTTTCCGACTAGAAAATTAGTAAAAGATGGTTCTGAATATTTTGGCCCCTATACTAATTTTAAAACGGTTAATACCTTATTAGATTTAATTAAAGGATTGTATCAATTACGTACCTGTACATATGATCTATCACCAGAAAAAATACAGGCGAATAAATACAAAGTATGTTTAGAGTATCACATAGGAAATTGTAAAGGCGCCTGTGAAGGGTTTCAAGATAAAGATACCTATCAAAAAAACATCAATTCTATCCGACAGATTTTAAAAGGAAATTTCAAGGATTCACTGCATCAGTTTAGAGAACAAATGATGAATCATGCCCAAAAAATGGAGTTCGAAGATGCACAACAAATCAAAGAAAAAATACAGGTATTAGAAAATTATCAATCCAGATCTACAGTAGTCAATCCTAAGATTAGTAATGTAGATGTGTTCTCTATTATCTCTGATGAATCCTATGGATACATTAATTTCTTGCAGCTCTCTTATGGTTCTATCATACGATCTCATACTACAGAAATTAAAAAGAAATTAAAAGAAACAGATAAAGAATTATTAGAGTTTGCTATCATAGAACTACGACAACGTTTTGGTTCTATCTCTAAAGAACTATATGTACCTATTGCAGTTGATGTAGGGGAAAGGATTAAAGTAACAATCCCACAATTAGGGGATAAGAAAAAAATCGTAGACTTATCGATACGTAATGCTAAGTATTATCGACAAGAACGATTTAAACAGATTAAGATTATTGATCCCGATCGCCATATAAAAAGATTAATGGCTCAGATGCAAAAAGACCTCAGGCTCCCCGAAGAGCCCAAACATATAGAATGTTTTGATAATTCTAATATACAAGGAACCAATCCTGTTGCTGCCTGTGTAGTTTTCAAAAATGGAAAACCTAGTAAAAAAGAGTACAGAAAATTTAATATAAAAACAGTTGAAGGACCTAATGATTTTGCTTCTATGGAAGAGGTTGTCTACAGACGTTATAAACGGTTATTAGATGAAAAACAACCCCTGCCTCAGCTAGTAATTGTAGATGGAGGTAAAGGACAATTGTCATCTGGCTTAAAAGCATTGGATGATTTAGGCCTTAGAGGTAAGATTACAATTATAGGTATTGCCAAAAGACTAGAAGAAATCTATTATCCTGGTGATTCTATCCCATTATACTTGGATAAAAAGTCTGAATCCTTAAAAATAATTCAACACCTTAGAAACGAGGCTCATCGCTTTGGGATCACCTTTCATAGACAGAAACGAAGTAAAGCTGCTTTGGATACAGAATTAGATACAATTCCAGGAATAGGAGAAAAAACAGTAATTGAATTATTAAAACAGTTTAGATCTGTAAAAAGAATAAAAGAAGCGACTATTAAAGAACTTTCTGAAATAGTTGGGAATTCGCGCGCAACCAAAATCTATAACTACTATCTTTCTAAAAAGGAATAATTATTTTATGGCTCTTGACACAAAAAATATACTGTATTATTTGTTGCTTTTTGTAACAGGAATAATAGTGTCTCAAGAGCAGGTTATTGATAGCCTTCAAGGGGGAGAAGATGTAAAAGTAGGACTTGTGCTAAGTGGTGGTGGTGCCAAAGGGCTGGCGCATATTGGTGCCTTAAAAATTATTGAAGAAGCTGGTGTGCGAATAGATTATATAGCTGGGACAAGCATTGGCGCTATCGTAGGTTCGCTATATGCATCTGGATATACAGCAGATCAACTAGATCAAATCTTTAGAGCCGTTGATTTTGATAAATTAATCCAAGACGATCTTCCTAGAAGTGTCAAAACATTCTATGAGCGTGAAGACTCAGAAAAATATGCCCTAACACTTCCTTTTGATAATTTTAAAATTGGATTACCCAAAGGACTTTCTAAAGGACAAAATTTTTACAACGAATACTCGAGACTATCAGGTCACGTAAATCATATTAATGATTTTAGCCAATTACCCATCCCGTTTTTTTGTATCGCAACCGATATTAGTACTGGAGAGCAAGTCATATTAGATAAAGGATACTTACCCGAAGCCGTTTCTGCAAGTGGTGCATTACCATCTGTTTTTAGCCCAATAGAATTAAATGGTAGATTATTAACTGATGGGGGAGTAGCAAATAATTATCCTGTAAAAGAAATAAAAGAGCGAGGGGCAGAAGTCGTAATAGGTATTGATGTACAAGATAGTTTATTACCTAAAGAGCAACTGAATTCTGTGACTAATATCATGCTCCAGATTAGTAATTTTAGGACTATTGATGCGATGAAGGCTAAAAAAGAAGATACAGATGTATACATAAAACCTGCTATTAGCGAATTTTCTTTAATCTCCTTTGACCAAGCCGATAAAATTATTACTAATGGAGAAAAAGCAGCTTTTGCTAATTATGAAAAACTTAAAGCTATACGGATGAGACAAAAATCTTCTAGAAACATAGCAAAAGTCCCAAAAGTATCAGACACATTACAAATAAACAACTTAGTCCTTTTTGGGAATAACAGATATACCCGCTCTTATATCAAAGGAAAATTAAAATTGAAATTAAAAACTCCAAAGATAACAACCTATGATAAACTCTATGAAGGGATCAATAATTTATCAGCAACTGGTAATTTTGATAGAGTAAGTCATCGATTACTAAAAAAGAAGCAAGGAAATGATGTAATACTTAACCTTAAAGAATCTAATAACACAACATTATTGCGATTTGCCATGCATTATGATGATTTATATAAGACAGCTGCGTTGATAAATTTTACTAAGAAAAGCTTGCTGTTTAATAATGATGTACTTTCATTAGATGTGGGATTAGGAGATAATATTAGATATGATTTTGATTATTATATAGACAAGGGATATTACTGGAGTCTAGGTATAAAAAATAGCTATAATCGTTTTGATAAGAATATAGATTACGATTTGATCCGAGAAGATTTTATTCTACCAGATATAGATGTAAATAAAATCAATTTGGATTATTTGGATTTTAAAACTCAATTTTATCTAGAAACATTATTAAATCAAACATTTTCTCTGGGTATTGGAACAGAATATAGAAGATTTAGACTTATTTCAGAAACCATTGGCGAAGACAAAGATCAACTTCCAAGAGTCGTGTTTGACAATAGTAATTATTGGAGTTTATTCTCTTACCTAAGATTAGATAACTATGACAATACATATTTCCCGTCTTCTGGATTTTTCTTTGATGGAAATGCAAATTATTATCTCTATGATAATAATCCCAATAGTACTGACAGTAATTTTGTAATAGCCAAAGCAGAATTTGGGTATGCTTTTAAAGCTTTTAATAAAACTTCTATTAATCTTGGCCTTAGTGCTGGAGGTAGGTTTGGAGAAAAAAACCTGCGTAGCCTTAATTTCTTTGTTGGTGGATTCGGCGCCAAAACAATAAATAATAATGTCCCTTTTTATGGATATGATTTTTTAAATATTGTAGGCGATAGTTATATAAAAGCTGATTTTACTATTGATTATGAGATATTTAAAAAAAATCATCTAAATCTATCTGCAAACTTTGCTAATATAGACAACCAATTATTTGATACAGGAGAATGGTTACAATCTCCAGAATATACCGGATATGCAATAGGATATGGATTAGAAACATTTGTAGGACCTGTGCAGGTAAAGTACTCATACTCTCCAGAAATCAAAAAAGGAGAATGGTTTTTTAGTTTAGGTTTTTGGTTTTAAATTTTTGTTCATAAAAATTAATCCTTCGTTTGATTTGGTATAATCAAAGAAAAAATTCCGATATTTGTAGTATTATGAGTTTGTTTTGGAAAGATTTATTGCAACTACTACACTACCTAATTAAGAGAAATCCAGAATAGGTACGTGCAACTATCTTTGATTTATAAAACACAATTTAGTACCCTTTTAATAGTAAACTCATGCCTTTCTATCATTCATTAGGTTCTATACCTCCTAAGCGACATACGATTTTCAGAAAACCTGATGGTAGTTTATATTACGAACAATTATTTGGCACCATCGGTTTTGATGGGATGTCCACTAATTTGTATCATCATCATAGACCAACACAGGTAAAAGAAATAAAAGGGAGTTACAACGTAGCTCCAGAAATTGCAATCCATAATAATATTAAATCATATCGATTGCACGGTTTTAAAATTACACCCGAAAAAGATTACTTGCATAGCAGAAAAAATGTGCTTACGAATAGTGATGTAAGTATATTATTATCGGCTCCACAAGAATCGACAGAAGATTATTTTTATAAAAATACAGATGCCGATGAACTTATCTTTATTCATCGCGGAACAGGAAAGTTTAGAAGTCATTTAGGAAACTTAGATTTTAAATACGGCGATTATATTCTAATCCCAAGAGGAACAATTTATAAGCTCGATTTCGATACTTCTGACAATCGATTATTTATCGTTGAATCCAGAAGGCCAATCTATACCCCCAAGAGGTATCGAAATTGGTTTGGACAATTATTAGAACATTCTCCGTACTGTGAACGTGATTTTAGAGCTCCAAATGAGTTAGAATCTCACGACGAAAAAGGAGATTTTCTTATAAAGGTAAAAAAGCAAGATGAGATTTTTGATATGATCTATGCAGCACACCCTTTTGATGTAGTGGGCTATGATGGCTTTAATTTTCCGTATGCCTTTTCGATTCACGATTTTGAGCCTATAACAGGTAGAATTCATCAACCTCCACCAGTCCATCAAACATTCGAGACAGATGCATTTGTTGTATGTTCATTCGTTCCTAGATTGTATGATTATCATCCAGATAGTATTCCTGCACCATATAACCATAGTAATATCGATAGTGATGAGGTATTGTATTATGTAGACGGAGATTTTATGAGTAGAAATGATATTGCTGCAGGACATATCTCTTTACACCCTGCTGGGATTCCGCATGGACCGCACCCAGGAGCAGTAGAAAGAAGTATTGGCAAGACCAAAACAGATGAATTAGCAGTAATGGTAGATACTTTTAAACCTCTTATGGTAACCAAAGAAGCCATGAAAATAGCAGATGAAACATATCATACATCCTGGTTAGAATAATTCTTAATATGGGATGGATTCTAAAATTGAATACTAATGTTAGCCTATAGAAAAGATATTACGGCACATTTGAGAGCGATGTGGTAAGTACTATATAAAAGCTAGTAAGCTTTTATTTATACTGAACTCATCTTGAGTAATGCTTTGACCTAAAAAATTTACATTTTGGTTGAAAACCGCCACTCAAGATAAGTTCACTTTAACCCGATTTATCAATGTCGTTATAAGTTAAGCTCAAAAAACAGCTATTTTGTCACACTGAGCCTATCGAAGTGGAATCAAAACGAAGGTTAGGATGGTCTTCGACAAGCTCAGACTGACAATTATAAAGCGGGTTTAACGTATTTTATTAAAATTATAAATTCAGAAAATGTCCACAAATATAACACCACAAAATTTAAAAAAAATCGTGCCACAAGCAGAAGATTTCCTCCCTTTATTAGGCACAGATTATGTAGAACTATATGTCGGGAATGCAAAACAGGCAGCCTATTATTATCAGACTGCATGGGGATTTCAACCTATTGCATATGCAGGCTTAGAAACAGGCATCAAAGACCAGGTATCCTATGTATTACAACAAGATAAAATAACGTTAGTGCTTACTTCCCCTTTGCAACCTGATGGAGATATAAACAGGCACATCAATGCACATGGAGATGGTGTAAAAGTTGTGGCGCTTTGGGTAGACGATGCTACTAAAAGTTATGAAGAAACAATAAAAAGAGGTGCAGAATCCTATATGGAACCTATTACAAAGGAAGATGGGAATGGAACTGTAGTACTCTCAGGAATTCATACCTATGGAGAAACGGTACACTTATTTGTAGAGAGAAAAAACTACAATGGTGTGTTTTTGCCAGGTTATATTCCAATTAACAAATCTTATACAACACAACCTACAGGTCTTAAATATATAGATCACATGGTAGGTAATGTAGGCTGGGATGAGATGAATAAATGGTGTGAGTTCTACAGAAAAGTCATGGGATTTGCCCAGCTGGTATCTTTTGATGATAAAGACATCTCTACAGAATATACTGCATTGATGAGCAAGGTGATGAGTAATGGAAATGGCCGGATAAAATTTCCGATTAATGAACCTGCAGAAGGAAGAAAAAAATCGCAGATAGAAGAGTATATTGATTTTTATAATGGAGCAGGAGTACAACATATGGCACTAGCAACAGACAATATTATAGAGACTGTTGCAGCATTACAAAAACGAGGAGTCGAATTTCTTAAAGTACCAGCATCGTATTACGAAACTGTATTAAATAGAGTTGGAGAAATTGATGAAGATCTGAAGCCATTAAAGGATTTAGGAATACTGATTGATAGAGATGATGAAGGCTATCTTTTACAGATTTTTACGAAACCTGTTTTAGATCGTCCGACCATGTTTTTTGAAATCATACAGAGAAAAGGAGCGCAATCTTTTGGGAAAGGAAATTTTAAAGCACTGTTTGAAGCCATAGAAAGAGAACAGAAAAAACGAGGAACATTATAACAAAAAAGCCTCCTGTGTGTTACTAACTATACAACATTTATTTCCTCAAAAGATAGTATTTCATTAGTCCTCTAATTTAGCAAAAAGCAATGATCAATCCATTGTTTGTTCAGAAAAAATCAAAAAATAGAGTGATTTCACTAATTTTTTGTTAAAAATCGCAATAAAAAAACGTTTTCGTTTGATTATTATTCAAAAAAAAGTGTATTTTTACATCGTAAGTGGAGTGGTTACCACTTATACCAAAAACAATAATTATTCTCATAATTTAAGTTTTTAGTTGGTTAATAAAAGTAAAAGAGAGCTGTGGTGGCTCTCTTTTTTATTGATTTTTTTTTAAATTTAATAATACGCTCTGCTTTTATCTGTTTATATTGTAATGTACTTTTGGAATAGATATTGTAAACCTATACTATACTGGGTTACCATATGTTGATAATAGTCTTTAAGTAAATTAAAAAATAATATATCAATTAGAAAACTTATTTTGCTATCATGAAATATTAAAAATAGATGAAAAAGTTAATTCTTTTAGTATTAATAATAAGTAGTACTGTAGTATCTAAAGCACAAGAAAGGCATAGTTCCTTTGATACTGGTGAGTGGTTTAAATTTAGAATCCATTACGGATGGTTTACTGCTAGTTATGCTACTATTGAAGTCAAAGATGAAACACTTAATGGGATGCCTGTGCATCATATTGTTGGTATTGGTAAATCTTCGGGTCTTTTAAGTGCATTTTTCAAGGTAGAAGACTATTATGAAACTTATATTGATAAAGAAGAAGTAAAACCATATCGTTTTATCCGTAAGATCAATGAAGGTGGCCATACAAAAAACATAGAAATTAATTTTGACCACCAAAATAAGCAGGCGTTAGTTATAGATAAAAAACATAAAACGAAAAAAACATTTACCACGAAGGCAGATATTCAGGACATGATGTCCTCCTTTTACTACTTAAGAAACAATATTAATGTATCTTCGCTTCATAAAGGAGATGAACAATATGTCAATATGTTTTTTGACAATGAAAACTATCTTTTTAAATTGCGTTTTTTAGGACGAGAAACTATTAAGACAAAAATAGGTAAAATTCGATGTTTAAAATTTCGTCCTATTGTACAAGCAGATAGAGTATTTAAAGAAGAGGAAAGCTTAACAGTATGGGTGAGTGATGATGATAATAGAATGCCTGTAAAAATCAAAGCTGATATTCTTGTTGGCTCTATACAAGCAGATTTGGATGCATTCAAAGGATTAAAACACCCTTTTAAAATTGTTGTAGATTGATGGACGAATCCATAAAACCAGAAATTGCCGAAAAAATAAGGCAACTAGAAAAAAAGTTTAAAAATTCGGGTCAAGATTTAGGATCCTACTTAGATGGTTTACTACACGATAAGTATCTTACCTATTGGGATTATATACACCTAGATACGCTGCTCAGTTTACAGATTCCTAGAACGCATTTTCCTGATGAAGAGATTTTCATTATGTATCATCAAATCACAGAGTTGTATTTTAAGCTGATTATACATGAGCTCAAACAGATTATCGATGATAAATTACAAACAGCTACATTTTTTATCACTAAATTAGATCGAGTGAATAGATATTTTAGAGTTTTAATCAATTCTTTTGATGTGATGATTAAGGGAATGGATAAAGAACAATTTCTAAAATATCGAATGTCTTTATTACCTGCTAGTGGATTTCAATCCGTGCAATACAGAATGATCGAAATTTATGCAACTCCATTAGTCAATTTGGTAAATAGTAAAAAAAGAGCGCAATTCTCAGAAAAAACGCCGCTCGAAGAAGTATATGAACACTTATATTGGAAATCTGGCGCTACCGACATCAAAACAGGAGAAAAAACAGTTACATTAAAACAATTCGAATATAGGTATACCCCAAGAATGATGAGGATTGCACAGCAAGTACAGCAAAGCACCATCTATCATAAATATCTGGATTTACCCGAAAAAGAAAAAAATAATAACAACCTTATCAAAGCATTACGTACTTTTGATACCAATGTAAATATTAATTGGTTATTAATGCATATGGGTGCCGCTTTTAGATATCTTAATAGAGATAAAGGACAAGTATTGGCAACAGGAGGTACTAACTGGAAAAGCTTTTTACCTCCAAGTTTTCAGAGGATACATTTTTTTCCTAATCTATGGAGTCCAGAAGAAAAAGAAACGTGGGGACAACAATGGGTAACTCATCAATTTAATACTACAAAATAAGATCAGTTGAAGAATCTAAGTTGCATACTACTATTGGTAGTGGTATTAATTTCATGTCAGAAGGATAAAACAGAAGAAGTAAAAGATACTGTTACTACAGTAGTAGAAGAGATAAAACCTATACCAGTTATTAAAGAATTTGGGTTTAATCTTAATGATTTTAAAGTAATAAGAGATACAATTCGTCGTGGTGATAGTTTTGGTGCTATACTAGATAGTCACGGAATCGCTAGAGCAAGAGTTTTCGAGATTTCTACAAAAATTAAAGACACTTTTAATGTAGCAAGGATACGAGCAGGTAAGGCATATACATTACTTAAATCCAAGGATACTGCCGAAAAAGCACAGATTTTTGTGTATCAAAATGACCTTATTGATTATACGGTAGTAGATTTTAGAGATAGTATAATTGCCAGAAAAAACTCTAGGCCTGTTACACTAGTAGAAAGAGTAGCTTCAGGAGTTATCGAAAGCAATCTGTCTCAAACTTTTGATGATATGAATCTTAGTTTTTTGGTGGCCTATAAGATGTCGGATATTTATGCCTGGACGATAGATTTTACGAGACTCCAAGTTGGGGATCAGTTTAAAGTCATTTATACAGAGAAATATATCAATGATACGATTCCTGCCGGAATTGGAGAAATCAAAGCTACCTATTTCGAGCATAAAAGTAAGCCCATTTACGCCTTTCGTTTTCAGGATGATACTATCAATAAAACATCCGATTACTTTGATGAAGAAGCAAATAATTTGCGCAGAGCATTTCTTAGAGCTCCGGTGCAATTCAGTAGGATCTCTTCTAGGTATAACCTAAAAAGAAGAATAAAATATTATGGTAACAAAATAAGACCACATCGAGGCACAGACTTTGCCGCACCAGTAGGTACTCCAATTTTAGCAACCGCAGACGGTACTGTAATCAAGTCCGAACGTAGAGGAGGCAATGGTAAATATGTAAAAATAAGACATAATGCTACCTATGACACTCAATATCTCCATATGAGCAAAAGAGCTGTAAAAGTTGGTGAATATGTAAAGCAAGGAGATGTGATTGGATATATCGGAATGACTGGTAATACCAGTGGTCCTCATGTGTGTTATCGCTTTTGGAAAAATGGTAGAGAAGTAGACCCATTTAGAGAAGAATTACCCTCATCAAAACCTCTGAGAGATAGTATGCGCCCAGCTTTTTATAGACATATAGAACCCCTTAAAACAAAATTAGATAGTATCTTATCTAAACCAAAACAAGAAATATTATAACCACATGACATTACCAACTATCAATCCGACTAGCACAAAAGCATGGAAAGCATTACAAGATCATTATGAGCATATAAAAGACAAACATCTAAAAGATCTTTTTGCACAATCTCCAGATCGTGCAGATTCGTTTTCTATCGAATGGAATGATTTCTATATAGATTATTCTAAAAACCGGATAGATCAAACAACCAAAAAACTATTAATCGATCTTGCAAAAGAAGTACAATTAGACAAAGCCATACAAAGCTATTTTGGTGGTGAAATTATAAATGAAACAGAGGATAGAGCTGTACTACATACCGCATTAAGACTACCATCAAACCAAAGTGTTAAGGTAGCTGGCAAGAATATAGTTCCAGAAGTCACTGCGGTAAAAGATAAGATCAAAACCTTTTGTGATAAAGTCATCAGTGGAGAACTAAAAGGACATACAAATAAGCCTTTTACAGATATTGTTAATATTGGTATTGGCGGTTCTGATCTAGGACCTGCTATGATCACTGAATCTCTAGAATATTACAAGAATCACTTAAAAGTACATTTTATATCCAATGTAGATGGAGATCATATGCATCAAAACCTTAAAGGTCTTAATCCAGAAACCACTTTATTTGTAGTAGTTTCAAAAACATTTTCTACGCAAGAAACATTATCTAATGCGACTACGGCTAGAACTTGGTTTATAAACCAAGTCTCTTCTGAAGCAGTAAGCAAGCATTTTGTGGCTGTATCCAGTAACATTCCTAATGTTACTAAATTTGGTATTGATTCATCCAATATTTTTCCTTTGTGGGATTGGGTTGGTGGCCGTTTTTCATTGTGGAGTGCGGTAGGGTTATCCATAAGTTTATCTGTAGGGTATAAAAATTTTGAAGCCTTGTTAGAAGGTGCTCATGAGATGGATGAACATTTTAGAACCACTAGTTTCGAAGAGAACATTCCTGTTATTTTAGGAATGCTAAGTATCTGGTATAACAATTTCTTTGAGGCGGAGAGCGAAGCTATTATTCCATACTCTCAATATTTGCATAGATTACCCGCCTATCTACAACAAGGAATTATGGAAAGCAATGGAAAAAGTGTAGATCGTAATGGAAAGCCTGTTGATTACCAAACAGGAACCATTATATGGGGGGAACCAGGTACTAATTCACAGCATGCATTCTTTCAGTTAATACATCAAGGCACCAAACTGATTCCGGCAGAATTTATAGGTTTTAAACATTCCTTGTTTGAAGATAAAGACCATCAGGATAAACTGATGGCTAATTTCTTTGCACAGACAGAAGCCCTAATGAATGGAAAAACAGAAGATGAAGTGTTAGAAGAATTGAAGTCCAAAAACCTTTCTGAAGATAAACAAAAACAGTTATTTCCTTTCAAAATTTTTACGGGAAATAAACCCACAACTACTGTATTAATAAATAAATTAACTCCAAAAAGCCTTGGTGCATTGGTATCTATGTATGAGCAAAGAATTTTTGTACAAGGTGTTGTTTGGAATATATTTAGTTATGATCAATGGGGTGTAGAATTAGGCAAGCAATTGGCTACAAGAATTCTGGATGAAATCAATACTTCTCAGCTATCTGCCCACGATTCCTCAACAAAAACACTCTTAAAAAAATATTTGAATTAGCACTATACAGATACACGATAAATCCCCGTAATTATACATTTAATTGATCTTATTGCAAAAATATTCATCCCCAGCTCATCTTCCTTGGAAAGGAGATTCAGAGGGATGTTTCAATAGCTATAAGAAAACGGAAATTTACCTTTTTATCGGTTCATAAGTTTTGAATTATTTTAATTGTATGGTAATCCAAGAGATAGAAATATGTAGTACTTTGATGTCGAATTTTTACATAATTTTTTAACGTTTAGATAAACTTAGATTGCGCTATGATTTGTTCATTTGCGCTAAACAATTAACTCAATTTATTATAATGAAAAAAATTACATTTTTATTTGTTGTAGTCCTCATAATACTGGTAGGAGAAGCTTTTGCTCAGGGGGTAACAACTTCATCGATTAATGGTAAAGTCACCGATAATAAAAAAGGAGCATTACCTGGAGCTACTGTACTAGCCGTTCATGGTCCTACAGGTACTAAGTATGCTACCACAACTGATTTTGACGGTTTTTATCGCGTACAAAATATGCGTGTAGGAGGGCCTTATAGAGTAACTATTACCTATGTAGGTTTTAATGGATATATAAAGGATGGCTTATATCTTCAATTAGGTGAATCTGAAAGAATTAGTGTGCAACTTGAAGAAGCAACTAGCGAGCTGGAAGAAGTTGTAATAACTGCAACGGGGAATGGTATTTTTGATTCTAACAAAACAGGTGCGGGGACAAAAATATCTCAAAGAAGTATTAACTCGTTACCTAATACATCGAGATCAGTAGCAGAGTTTGTGAGAGTAACTCCACAAGCGCAATTAACAGAAGGTAATGATGGATTCTCTATTTCTATTGCAGGTCAAAATAATCGATTTAATGGTATATATATTGATGGAGCTGTAAATAATGATGTATTTGGTCTAGCTGGATCAGGTACTAATGGAGGACAAACAGGAATTAATCCTTTTTCAATTGATGCGATCGAATCGTTTCAGGTTAATATTGCTCCTTTTGATGTACGACAATCAGGATTTGCAGGTGGTGCGATTAATGCAATTACTCGCTCTGGATCTAATAATTGGGAAGGGTCTGCATATACTTTTTTCAAAAACCAAGATTTTGTTGGAAAAACCCCAGTTGATTTGGTCGATGAAGGAGAAGAAAGAGAAAAAACAGACGAATTTACAGCTTTAACTTATGGTGTTAGAGTTGGTGGGCCTATAATCAAAGATAAATTATTCTTCTTTGCAAATTATGAAAGGATAGATAATGAAACACCTGCTCCTTTTAATATTTCGAATTACAGAGGTAATTCTTCTGCTCAAGATCTTAATAATTTAAGACAAACTATATTGGATAGGTATAATTATGATGTAGGCGGTTATGAAGACAATGCTTCTACTTTATTAGGAAATACCTTTACAGTAAGATTAGACTGGAATATCAATGATAACAATCAAATTTTTATCAAAAACAACTATGTGAAATCAGAGAATCTAGAAGGTAGAGGATCTAGCAATGGAACCATTAATTTTAGCAATGGTTCGGAATTATTCGAAAGTATATCTAATACGACTACATTAGAGTGGAACTCATCAATAGGGAACAAATTTTCTAACAATCTAATTTTAGGGTATTCAATAGTAAGAGATGATAGAGATCCCGCAGGAAGCCCTTTCCCTACAGTATTCTTAGATGACGGAGATGGTGGTATCAACTTTGGTGCAGAGCGTTTTAGTACAGCCAATCTTTTAGATCAAGATGTATTTACATTTGCCGATAATTTTAGCATCTATTCTGGAAGACATACAGTAACAATAGGGACACAAAATGAGTTTGCAAAAACCAAAAATTTATTTTTCAGAAATAACTTTGGTCGCTATAGGTATTTTGATGTTTTTGACGATATAGATAATGATGGAGAGGATGATTTTATTCAAAGTGGAGTAACAAGTTTTTTAAACAACGAAGCTGTAAGCAGATACGACTATAATTATTCATTAATTCCAGGTGGAGGAATTGGTGATGAATCAACAGGTGCTGCAGAATTTCAGCGTTTTGTATTAGGGTTCTACGTACAGGACGAAGTTCAGGCTACAGATAATCTAAAAATTACAGCTGGTTTAAGAGTAGATATCCCTTTCTGGGAAGATGGTTTAGTTAACGAAGATTTTAATACTAGAACCGTAGCCCTTTTAGAAGCAAATGGTAAAGATCTTCAAGGTGCTAGAGTTGGTAAGAGAATACAATCCAGAGCGCATATAGCCCCAAGAATTGGTTTTAACTGGGATGTAAAAGGAGATAACACTACGCAGATAAGAGGTGGATTAGGTATATTTACATCTAGAGTCCCTTTAGTATGGGCTGGTGGAACTTATAACAATAATGGAGTTACGCAAGGAGTTAGTGATGCCAGAGATTTTACAGATCCTATATTTTTTAACCCTGATGTTAATACACAACAAAGACATATAGAATCTGGCCCAGGTAATTTTGGTGGACAAATTGACTTGTTTGCACCAGATACTAAACTGCCTCAGATTATGAAATATAATATAGCTGTTGATCAAAAATTACCTTGGTGGGGATTAATTGTGTCTGCAGATTTATTATACCAGGATAATATTACCCAATTACAATATGAAAACTTGAATATAAAAGATTCAGACGAATTTTTGGATAACGGACCTGATAACAGACCACGTTATAACTTATTCGATAGAATCGATAACACCTATGGTTCTGGGATCTATCTTGCTTCTAATACAGGAGAAGGATATTCTTATAATGCATCAGTTACTATTACAAAACCTTTTCAGAATGGTTTCCAAGGTAGTTTATCTTATTCCTATGGTGACTCAAAAAATATTTTCGATGCTACTTCTTCACAAAACAGTTCTCAATGGAATAATCAAGTTACTGTAAATGGTAAAAATGCAAGAATCCCATTAGCTCGGTCTAATTTCTCTGCGGGTCATAGAATTATTAGTAATATTTCTTATGAATTAAAATGGAATGATAATATCAAAACCACAATTGGATTAGTCTATGAAGGGTCTCAATCTGCACCATTCTCATATACTTATGGAAATGAAAATAATGAATTGATTTTAAGAGATGATTTTGATGATGGGGCACTAATCTATGTGCCTAGTAATGCAAGTGAGATTCGTTTCTCTGGTACTGCCGAAGAACAAGCTGCTCAGTGGGAAACGTTTAACAATTATATACAGAATGATGATTATTTAAGTGAAAGAAGAGGACAATATGCAGAAAGAAATGGTGATAGAGGTCCTTGGAATCATATATTTGATCTTAAGTTTGTTCAGGATTTCTCTATGAAAATCGGTGATAAGAAACACGGTTTACAATTTACTGCAGATATTCTCAACTTCGGGAATTTGTTAAATAAAGAGTGGGGAGTAAGAAATTTTATAGCTAATGAGGTAAACTTATTGGATGTAATCGATATTGATGGAGATAACATTCCTACTTTCGACCTAAACCAAAATGTGATTGATGATGTAGAGCAAGTAGATGATTTTGGTAATCAATCCTCTAGATGGCAAATGCAACTAGGGATACGGTATAATTTTAACTAATCAATAACTATTATAAATTTTCAAGCCCTCACTCTACTTGAGCGAGGGTTTTTTACACAATTATATGTACCTTTGAGTACTAAAACACATTATCATGTACGAAGCTATACAAATTGTTCACTCTTACTGGGCATATCTTGTTGTTCTTGTAGCTACACTCGCTACTATCAATGCATTAATTGGATTTTTTGGAAAAAAAGAATACCGCCCAAAAGATTTTAGAGTATCCTTATTTGCTTTAATCGTAACACATTTACAATTGCTAATCGGGATCATCATATTTTTTGTATCCCCTACTATTATGTGGTTTAAGGATGTCCCTGTAAAAGATATTATGGGCGATCCAGTATTGCGTTTGTATAATGTAGAACATCCTATGATGATGATTCTTATGATAGTTTTTATAACAATAGGATATTCAAAACATAAAAAGAAATTAACTTCTACACCAAAATTTAAGATGTTAGCTATTTTTTATACTATAGCTTGGATTTTGATGCTATCTAGAATCCCTTGGGCAAATTGGTTTTAAGAACCAAAAGCAGTTACTACTAATTTTCTAGCACCTCCATTATTCCTATGTTCACATAGGTAGATTCCTTGCCAGGTACCTAGATTTAACTGCCCATTGGTAATAGGTATCAGAACAGAAGTCCCCATTAAAGAAGCTTTAATATGTGCGGGCATATCGTCTGGTCCTTCATAGGTATGCACATAATAAGGAGCATTTTCAGGTACCATGGCATTCATATGACTCTCAAAATCTTGTCGTACTGTTGGATCTGCATTCTCATTAATAGTTAAACTGGCAGAAGTATGTTTAATAAATACTTGCAGTTGTCCAATGGAGAGCTCTTTTATTTCAGGAATCGCAGAAATAATACGATCTGTAATCAAGTGAAAACCCCTAGAATAAGGAGGTAGTTGTATCGCTTTTTGAAAAAATTTCATTGGTATAAAATTTGTAAACTAAATTAATACAAAATTTACACGAACTACTCTTATTATTGTTTTTATCTCAATACTTTTACTATTATAAAACTCACTTTCTGTTTAAGAACCTCGCGATGAGATTTTCTGATGCATACATCGAGTTAAAATACATATTATGGATCTATCCCAGATAAAACTCATTGTCTCCGATATGGATGGCACTTTATTAAATACCAAAGGAGAGGTGAGTCAGCTATTTTTTGATCAGTTCGAGGCATTACAAAAACTAGGTGTTACTTTTGTTGCCGCTAGTGGAAGACAATATTATAGTATTATAGATAAACTACGATCAATTAAAGATGATATCTATGTAATCGCAGAAAATGGAGCATTAACAATGCATCAAGACAAAGAACTACAGACTACAGAAATTGATCGAAACACCTATTTAGAACTACTGGCCATTACTGAAAAACTAGAGGGTTCACAAGTAATTTTATGTGGTCGAAAAAAAGGGTACATCCTAGATTATGGACAAGATTTTATAGATATGTTTACCGAATACTATGATCGGTACGAGGTGGTAGAAAATCTAGCCCAGGTAACAGAGGATCAATATCTAAAAATTGCCATTTGTAACTTAAGAGGAGCAGAGAAATACTTATATCCAGCATTAAAACACTTAGAACATCGTCTTAAAGTAAAAGTATCTGGAGAAATATGGTTAGATCTATCTCATAGAGATGCAAACAAGGGGTATGCATTATCTCAATTACAGCAATCACTAGGTATTTTACCAGAACAAACGATGGTATTTGGGGATTATAATAATGATCTAGAAATGATGTCTCAGGCTACCTATAGTTTTGCCATGGAAAATGCGCATTCTAATGTAAAAGCAGTTGCAAACTTTACCACTAAAAGCAATGATGAAAACGGTGTAGAATATATGTTAGCCAAAATGATAAATGCTAAGAAAAAACTGCTATAAAGCAATAAATATTAGGATAGCCTAATCATTCAACTTAAGAACCGCCATAAATGCTTCTTGCGGGATTTCTACATTTCCTACCTGGCGCATTCGTTTCTTTCCTTTTTTCTGTTTCTCTAACAATTTACGCTTACGAGAGATATCGCCACCATAACACTTGGCCGTTACATCTTTACGCAATGCTTTTACCGTTTCGCGAGCAATAAACTTAGCTCCAATAGCTGCCTGTATCGGAATATCAAATTGCTGACGAGGAATCAGTTCTTTTAATTTTTCGCAGATTTTTTTGCCTATTCCATAAGCATTATCCTTATGCAATAAAGCAGATAAGGCATCCACTATATTTCCATTAAGCAACATGTCTACTTTGACTAGTTTTGATGGGCGCATACCAATAGGCGTATAATCAAAAGAAGCATATCCTTTTGAAACTGTTTTAAGTCTATCATAAAAATCAAAAACAATTTCTGCCAGTGGCATATCAAAACTTAACTCTACACGCTCTGTGGTTAGATAGGTCTGATTTGTAATTTCTCCACGTTTTTCGATACAGAGAGACATTACAGATCCTACAAAATCAGACTTGGTAATAATAGTAGCCTTTATATAGGGTTCTTCTACTCGATTCATCGAGGATGGATCTGGTAGATCAGTAGGGTTGTTTACAATGATAATATCATCTGGGTTTTTATTAGTAAAGGCATGATACGACACGTTTGGCACCGTAGTAATTACCGTCATATTAAACTCACGTTCTAGACGTTCTTGGATGATTTCCATGTGTAACATCCCTAAGAATCCACAACGGAAACCAAAACCTAATGCTGCAGAACTCTCAGGAATAAAAACCAAAGAAGCATCATTAAGCTGTAGTTTTTCCATTGAAGAACGAAGTTCCTCATAATCCTCGGTATCTACTGGGTAAATCCCTGCAAAAACCATAGGTTTTACATCCTCAAATCCTTCAATAGCATTCTGCGTAGGCGTTTTAGCATCTGTAATGGTATCTCCAACCTTTACCTCACGAGCATCTTTAATACCCGTAATCAAATAGCCAACATCCCCAGTTTTTATCGTCTGTTTAGGAACTTGATTTAACTTTAACGTCCCTACTTCATCCGCAGAATAGTCTTTTCCGGTAGCGACAAATTTAATTTGCTGCCCTTTTTTAATTTCACCATTTACTACCTTAAAATAGGTCTCTACTCCTCTAAAAGAATTATAAACCGAATCAAAAATCAAGGCTTGTAACGGTTCCTCAGGATTCCCAGTTGGGGGTGGTACTCGCTGTATGATTGCTTCTAGGATTTCTTCAATTCCGATACCTGTTTTTGCACTTGCTGGGATGACCTCTTCTGCCTCACATCCTAATAAATCTACAATATCATCGGTTACCTCTTCTGGATTCGCACTAGGTAGATCTACTTTATTTAATACTGGAATAATCTCCAAATCATTTTCTAATGCCAGATACAAATTAGAAATCGTTTGTGCCTGTATACTCTGTGCTGCATCAACCACCAACAAAGCTCCTTCGCAAGCAGCAATTGAGCGAGAAACTTCATAAGAAAAATCTACGTGTCCAGGAGTATCAATTAGGTTCAAGATATATTCTTCTTCCTTATACGTATACTCCATTTGGATGGCGTGACTCTTAATAGTAATTCCACGTTCACGTTCCAGATCCATACTATCTAATAGCTGCGCTTGCGCCTCGCGAGCCGTTACTGACCCTGTAAAATCCAATAATCGATCCGCCAATGTGCTCTTACCGTGGTCGATATGCGCTATTATACAAAAATTTCTTATCTGCTTCATTCTAATCTTTTATAGTGGGTTTATCTCACTTTTGGTGAATTAACTCAACTGTTTTTATGCGGGCTGAACCGGGCTATTCGTTATATCTTTTTTGTTTTCCGCCGCTTTATCCTACAAGCACAAAAAAGGATGTCACTGCTATCCCTGCCCGAAAAATTTAATACCTACGAGCACCCTAATCATTTAATCTGCAAATATAACTGATTTTAGAAGCTTTATATCATCTGTAGAGTATTTCCTTTTCTAAAACTTGTTAGGATACTATTTTCAAGATTTTGTCATCTGGTCTCTTCCCGAAAAACCAATTATATAGAGCGACCAGACCCCAAAGATTTCTAAAACCTTTAGGGTCTAATCATAATTATTTGAGAAAACTTATTTCCTCCCAAAATCTGCTGGAATTTCGCCCCATGCTTTGGTTTCCCATTTGATTATTTTTGTAAAATCATTAACCTTTTAAGAACTCTTGAAATCCATAATACTTTATTGCTTTTTGTTTTAATGGGTTTGTACTCCATTCTTGCCATTCATTAGTGTAAGGATTATATCCACATTTTAAAGGTTTCGAATATTCATCTTCTGAGTTTTCAATATAAGCTCTACAATCAGTACACACTCTTCTATATTCGCAATCTTTACAGGTATCAACTAAATCTTTATGAATCTTCCAAGTTCTTTGAAATTCTTTTGAGTGTACAATTTTTTCAATATCATTATTCTTTATATTTCCAAAACTTTGAGGCATTGACGGGCAATTTTTGATATTCCCATTTATATCAATGCTTAGTTTTTTGTTAAGACAAGAATTGAATTTTAAAGATTCTGTAAAAACAGGGATTTTAATAGTAAATAGTTTTGGGTCAATGATACCACAATGATTTCGATTATCTATAACACGAGAAATTATCTGGATTTTAGGATTATTAGTATCCAACATAGTAATTTTTTCTTTTGTAGAGTGTATTATAAAAAGAACAATTCTTGGATATTTAATTGTTAGTCTCTCGACTTCTTCAACATTTAATTTATGAGTGAAAGGTAAAAAAACAGTAATGCTTCTTATAACGGATTCTGAGCAATTCTCCGCAAAAAATGCTAATTTATCCAAATCTACTGTTTTATAAAATCGTAATTCTACAAATTTGCATAGTAAATTTGTTAGAGCTATAGTTATTTTATTCAAATCATCATAACCCAGTTGCTCCATTTCGATAATGACATTATTGATATGTTCGGGTGATTTCCATTGTAGATTCAGATCAGGAAACCTTTCTGATTCATCTGTCCAAAACCCAAGTTCAATCTTTTCAAGATATTCTATATACTCTTGAATAGTATCTTTATCTTCCTTAGAAAACGAATCAATATCTTCTAGCGTATCACTATTTTTTGTTTCTTCAAGAAATTCTGCAAGAGGAAGGGGAATAGAATATACTTTCCCTCGGTGAAGATCGCAAATTGTTGCTAAAGAAGCTCCTTTAACAATGATACAATTAGCAAATAATTTAAAACTTTTTTTGTTCATCGAATGTTAATAGTCTTGAAATGGGTTTTAGTGGTAATTTACATTCTACAAATTCAGAATGATATATTTGCATTTGATCAGAAAAAACCTTTTTACTATTCTTAGAAATTTTTAAATCCTTCACTTGATAAATTCTAAGAAATAATGGGAGTTTATTCAAATAATTTCTAAAAAACACTTCTTTCTTATTGGTCATTTTCTATAAGTTTTTTTGCTATTTCATCTTCCAAATAATAATTACATGGTTTGGATACAAATCCAAATTGACCTGTAGGATTAACTTCAAGAAAAACATATTTTTTATTAGGTGTTTTGATTAAATCTATTGATCCTGTATTAAGATTCAACTTCTTCATTAGTTTTTTCAATTTTTTCTTAATTTCCTTTGGAAGCAAATATGGTACATTTCTATTCGGGTTTTCATCATTATAATTTCTGAAATCAATTTTAGTTTGTTTGTCTAATTGTGAAAAAATTGCCATTGTGTAAAACTTTTCTTCTAAATAAAAAACTCTTAATTCAACATCTTTTTCCACATAAACTTGAAACAAGGAAGGAAAAAAGGTTGAAGGAAGTGATTTCAAACTATCTTCTGATATTTTTCCTGTTTTTAGGAATACAGCAGAAAACCTATCACGAAAATAGACTGTTTCATACAATGGTTTTGTTATAATTTCTCCGTGATTTTTATAAAAATCTAAAACTTTTTTTCGAGAATTTGATAACATCGAAATTGGAATTTGAAGACCCATTTTTTTCGCAAGTTTAAGTGTACTGAACTTATCAACTTTAATCGACTGGCTATTTCGGATTGACCGTGCCACCCATTTCGGTCAAATGGTGCCACTTAGAGAGATCTTGCAATAATAGTTAAA